>NYSS01000128.1 GCA_002683135.1 Planctomycetota bacterium
TGGAACCACGCATGCAGTACGGATTCGTCATCGACCACCGCAAGTGCATCGGCTGTCATGCCTGCACGGTGGCGTGCAAGTCGGAGAACGAGGTCCCCGTCGGGGATTTTCGCACGTGGGTGAAGTATGTGGACAAGGGGACGTTCCCCGAGGTCAAACGGCACTTCACCGTGCTCCGCTGCAACCACTGTGACGCCGCCCCGTGCGTCGAGATCTGCCCGACCGTCGCCTTGCACAAGCGTCCGGATGCCATCGTGGACCTGGATCGGGATCGGTGCATCGGTTGCCGGTCCTGCATGCAGGCGTGTCCCTACGACGCCCTCTACCTCAACGAGGACACGGGGACCGCGGAGAAGTGCCACTACTGCGCTCACCGGACCGAGCTGGGCCTCGAGCCGGCGTGCGTCGTCGTGTGCCCCGAGCGCGCGATCGTGGCGGGCGACGTCAGCGACCCCGAGGCCGAGATCGCGACGCTGATCGACCAGCAGCCCACGTCCCAGCGTAAGGTCGAGAAGGGGACCAAGCCGCGTGTGTGGTACGTCGATGCGTTGGAGGACGCCCTCATCCCGGGCAGCGCGACCGAGCCGCCGCAGTACATCTGGTCGGACCGTCCGACACCCCAACCCACCGTCCCGGCGGGTTTCGAGCCGCCGGCGGATCTGGTCAACAGCCTCGACGTCGGGCATCCGCCTGTCTGGGGCTGGCACATCTGGTCCTATCTCGTCACCAAGAACATCGCGGCCGGGGTCATGCTGCTCGCGCCGTTCCTGGCCATGCTCGGGGTGTCGACTCCGCAGGCGCAGTGGGCCGGTGTTGCGCCCGAACTCGTGGCGTTGTTCTTCGTCGGGGTCACGGGTTTTCTCCTCGTACACGACCTCGGGCGCCCGGCGCGGTTCTTGAAGATCCTGCTCACCCCCAACCCACGTTCGTGGCTCGTCAAGGGCGCGTGGGCGTTGGCGGCGTTCGGGTTGGTGACGACGGCGTCGCTGGTGCTGCGCATGTTCGGTGACGAAGCGACTTCCGATCTCCTGCGGTGGATCAACCTGCCGTTGGCGGGGCTCGCGTCCGGGTACACGGCCTTCCTGTTCTGGCAGTGCCGCGGTCGCGACCTCTGGTTGGGCAAGGACTTGTTGGTCCACCTGCTGGTCATGGCGGCCATGATGGGGTCGTCGGTGGCCCTGTTGTTGCGTGGCGGCACGGACGCGCTCATCGGCCCCAAGACCCTGTTCGTCATCCTCGCTGCGCTCAACGGAGCATGGCTTACCTGGGCGAAGGGGCATCGCCCCGCCACGCGTGACGGGCAGAAGGCGCACGCGTTGCTGTACGGTTCCCGACAGCCGGCCCTCGCCAGCGTGCTGCTGTATGCGTCGGCGTTGCTGGTCCTTGCGATCCCGCATCTCGAGGCGCTGGACGGGCTCCTCCGTGTCCTCGCATGCGGGCTCTCCGTGTTCGCTCTCGTCCTCTACGAGCGCGCCTGGGTCCGTGCCGGGCAGGAGGTGCCGCTGTCATGAGCACCACGCGAGCCAACGACCTGGCGCCCTCGGGCGAGCCCTGGAAGGTCACCGAGCTCGCGTCGTTCCCGCCGATGGAGCGCTGGGATGACTGGGTCGAGTACGACAGTAAGGCGTGGCCGAAGAAGGTCGAGAAGCGGTACCGACTCGTGCCGACGACGTGCTTCAACTGTGAGGCGGGCTGTGGCCTGGTCGCTTACATAGACAAGGCGAACGGGGAGGTCCGCAAGGTCGAGGGGAACCCACACCACCCCGGTTCACGGGGGCGCAACTGCGCCAAGGGGCCGGCGACCCTGAACCAGGTCCACGATCCCCAGCGGATCCTCTACCCCATGAAGCGGACCGGAGCCCGGGGCGCCGGGGAGTTCGAGCGGACGACCTGGGACGAGGTCATCGCCACCCTCGCGGCGCGCATCCGCAAGGCGCTGCAAGAGAAGCGCCTCACCGAGGTCATGTACCACGTGGGCCGACCTGGCGCCGACGGCTACATGGACCGGGTCCTGCAGTCCTGGGGGGTAGACGGACACAACAGCCACACGAACGTGTGCTCGGCCGCGGCCCGCCTCGGGTACGCGCTGTGGTCGGGCGGCGATCGGCCGTCACCGGATCACGCCAACGCGAAGTTCATCCTGTTGCTGTCCGCCCACCTGGAGACCGGACACTACTTCAATCCACACGCGCAGCGGATCATCGAGGCCAAGATGGCGGGCGCGAAGATCGCGACCGTCGACGTACGGCTCTCCAACACCGCGTCCATGTCTGACTGGTGGCTGGCGCCCTATCCCGGCACCGAGGCCGCCATGCTGCTCGGGTTCGCGCATGTGATCCTGAGCGAAGGCCTGGAGGACCGCGGCTTCTTGGAGCGCTGGGTCAACTGGCGGGAGTTCATGGACGCGGTCCACCCGGATCGACCGCGGACGGTCGACGGCTTCGTGGATGTGCTCAAAGAGACCTACGCTTCCTACACGCCCGAGTGGGTGGCGGAGGAGTGCGGCCTCGACGCCGAAACGGTTCGCGATATCGGCCGCGCCATAGGCGAGGCGGGCTCAGCGTTCGCGTCGCACGTCTGGCGTAACGCGGCGTCGGGCAACCGCGGAGGATGGCAGGTGGCGCGTTGCCTGCAATTCATCGGAGTGCTGACGGGGTCGGTCGGCACCAAGGGCGGCACGGCTCTCGCCGGCACCAACAAGTTCGTGGCCGCGCCGTTCAAGAAGCCGCGGCCGCAGGAGGTGTGGAGCGAGCTCCTCTACCCGCGTGAGTGGCCCCTGTCGCACCACGAGTTGAGCTTCCTGCTGCCGCACCTGCTCAAGGACAAGGGCGGCAAGATCGACACCTACTTCACCCGTGTCTACAACCCGGTCTGGACCAACCCCGACGGCTTCTCGTGGATCGAGATGCTCAAGGACGAGGAGACGGTCGGTTGCCACGTGGCCCTGACGCCGACGTGGAGCGAGACCGCCATCTTCGCTGACTACGTGCTGCCCATGGGGCTCGCCACCGAGCGCCACGACGTCATGAGTCAGGAGACCCACGCCGGGCGCTGGATCTCCTTCAGGCAGCCGGTCATGCGCGTCTACCAGGAGGCCGAGGGCAACCCGGTGGAGTGGACCTGGCAGGCCAACCCGGGGGAGGTGTGGGAGGAGGACGAGTTCTGGATCGCCCTGTCGTGGGCCATCGACGAGGACGGCAGCCTCGGTATTCGCGAGAACTTCGAGTCGCCCTACCGGCCCGGTGAGCGCATCACCATCGAGGAGTACTACCGCTGGGTCTTCGAGAACTCGGTCCCCGGGTTGCCTGAGGCGGCGGCGGCGATCGGGCTGTCACCTCTGGAGTACATGCGCACCTACGGCGCGTTCGAGGTCGAGGCGGAGACCTACACGGTCCACAAGAAGGCGGCGGATGTGGCCGGCGCCACCAAGGACGAGCGGCGCGCCGCGTGGACCAAGGACGGCAAGGTCGTCGCGGTCGATATCGATGGGGAGCCCATGTCCGGCTTCGGCACACCGTCGCGGCGGCTCGAGTTCTGGTCGGACACGATGCAGACCTGGGATTACGGTGAGCAGGCGCTGCCCGGCTACATCAAGAGCCACGTGTACTGGAAGGGCCAGGATCGCGCGAAGGGTGAGTACACGCTGGTGCCGACCTTCCGTTTGCCGACCCTGATCCACACGCGGTCGGGCAACGCGAAGTGGCTGTACGAGATCTCGAATAACAACCCCGTCTGGATCCACACCTCCGACGCGGCCCGCATCGGCGTCGAGACCGGGGACCTGGTCCGGGTCACCACGCGCAGCGGGTACTTCGTCAACAAGGCGTGGGTGACGGAGGGGGTTCGACCGGGCGTCGTCGCGTGCTCCCACCACCTGGGCCGCTGGCGCCTTCCGGGCGTCGGCGGCACGGACAAGTGGGCCGCCGTGCCCGTCGAGCTCGAGGAGCAAGGGGATGGCGCGTGGAAGATCCACCGTACGGGCGACATCGAGCCGTTCTCGTCGGATGACGCGGACAGCAAGCGGGTCTGGTGGTCCGACGGCGGTGTCCACCAGAACCTCACTTTCCCCGTGCAGCCGGACCCGATCTCGGGGATGCACTGCTGGCACCAGGGGGTGACCGTCTCCCGGGCCGAGCCGGACGACGCGTACGGCGACGTTCATGTCGACGTCGGCGCCGCGTATCGGGTTTACGAGGAGTGGCGCGATCTCGCGCGTCAGGCGCCGGGTCCGGACAACCTGCGGCGACCGCTCTGGTTCGCGCGGGCGGTGCGGCCGGCGCCCTCCGCGTACCGGATCGAGTAGGGCTTCCGGCCTGCGGCGACCCCTTGTCTGGCCTTCCGTCGGGGCCTATCATGCGCTCCGCCTTGAGCCTCGGCTCGAGGCACTTAGGGGCTGTGGCGCAATTGGTTAGCGCACCAGACTGTCGATCTGGGGGTTGCGAGTTCGAGTCTCGTCAGCCTCGCATCTTGCGAGTGATGACCCCGTAACGCTTTGCGTTGCGGGGTCGTTTTTTTTGCCGCGCGGCTCAGATAGGCCTGGCCCCAGACGGCCGCCAGCTTCACCGGGGCCGCTCCCGTGGGCGGCGTCAGAACACCAGCATCGAACGCAGGCGGTTCGAAGGGTCGGTCTCGAGGGTGCCGGTCAGGAGCGTGTTGTCGTCGAGGAGGATGCTGACCGCCATACCCGCCTGGGAGCGCCCGCTGACGCCGCGTCCGCCGTCCGTGTCCACGTCGAATTCGAAGGTGTCGCAGGTGAAGCTGCCCGGCGTGAAACGGAACGTGAGGGTCCGCCAGCGGTGGATTCCGGTGACGGGATTGGAGGCGATGAAGCCGCAGTTTGCCGCCTGATCGCAGATGAGCTGGACCTGACCAGCGGCGATGTCCGGGCCGTAGGTCGTGAGGTTGTCGTAGATGAGCCCCGTGCTGACATCGCAGCCGTTGCGGTACGTGCCCGCGCAGCCGACCCCGTTTGGGTCTGTCGTGTTGCCGTTCCAGAACTGGTCGTTGGCGGTGGGCCCGAAGCCGGGCTCATCCGCGTCGAACATGGCTACGGGGGAGATCGGCGAGAGATCGACGGTGACCTCGACGATCGACGGCAGGGACGGGTTCAGGTGCCGGATCTTCAGGAACCCCTGGGTGACGTCGGTGTTGAAGCTGTTGTGTCCGGCCGCCTCGACCAGGATGTCTGCGCGCAAGAAGCGGACCGCGTTGGTGGCGACGACCGGTGTCGAGGGGGCTCCGGCGTCGAAGTAGACGGCCTGAAGGCGGATACCGTCGCCGGGGCTCATGGCGAGCGGCGGGCTGAAGGAGACGTCGGGGGCGCCGAGGGCGTGGGGCCCGAGCGCCAGCACCGAGCCCGCCATGGCGCCGATGCCGAAGCCGTCGCCGAGGATGAACGGGCTCTGCCCGGCCGGCACAGACATCATGCTCACCGCGTCGAACTCCGGGATCCCGAGGGTGATCCCCGTCGCGCTCGCGTCCACCAACCCGAGCGCCGCGATGTCGACGTTGGCGAGGAGGATGGCCGGGCGTCCGGGGAGCGTCGGATCGGCGGAGGCGTCGTAGCCCCAGGTCAGGGTTTCCCCGTTCAGGTACGTCTTCGTCTCGGTGTCGAGGGCGCTCGGAGCCCCGCCGCAGACGGAACCGCCGACCTGCGCCACGAGCCGCGCCTCCGTCGTCCCGAGCACCGAAGAGTGCAGGTGGGCTCGATAGGCGGTGATGGAATCAGGCACCGAATTATCGACGCCGATGAGGTCGAGCGCGTTGCCGCTGCCCCCCATGCCCCCCACGACCTCGGAGAGCCCGCCGGGCAGGCTGCCTGGCTTGTGACGGATGATCCGCTTGCCGGTCTCCAGGCCGCTGGCGAGGTCGACCTCGACGATGTCTCCGCGGTTCCCGCCCGAGCTTTGCAGCCACAGGTTCCCGGTCATGGGATCGAGGGCGAGGCCGCGGATGCTCCAGTTCTGGTTCGGATACTGGGTGAGCACGTTGCCCATGCTGTCGATCTCGACGAGGCTGCTGGCGAACCCGCCGGTCCACCAGCTCCCGAGCCCGCCGTTGCCGTTCGGGTCGTAGGCGACGCCGTAGTTGGTCAGGACGCCTGCCGCCGATGCGCTGGCGCTGATGGGGATGGGATTGGCGGCCAGGATCTGGGCGCCTGCCGTCGCCTGATACGTGTTGGTCAGCGCGCCGGTCGCGGGGTCGACACAGAAGATCCCCATGGTGGTCGTGCCGAAGAACATCACGGCCCCCGGCGCCGTGATGTTGCCGGAGGTGTCCGTGATCTGGTCGGTGGCGCCGTCGCGGTATCCCCACGTCAAGGTCGCCGTCTGGACATCCTGGGGGTAGCTGTTGATGACCGCGCCGGTTCCGTCGAGGACGAAGACGGTGTGCGGTCCGGTGTTCACCCATGCGCCTCCGACCACGCGCCCTCTGCAGCTGACATACAGCAAACCGTTGAGCTCGGTGACGCCCATGAACCCGGTGTTGGGGGTGACGGACCCGAGGGGCGCGCCCGTGGCCGCGGCCATGTCCAGGGGACCGAACGTGATGCGTCCGAGTTGCGCGGACGCCATCGCTGGAAGCAGAGACAGGAGGAGGGCTGTCGCCAGGGCAGATAGCCTGAGCATGGTGATGCTCCGCATGGGTCGGGGGGGGCGTGGCTGACCCGGCCTCTCACGCTGCGAGACCAGGCGTGTGACTGAGAGCCTATAGCGTACCACCAGGCCGGCCCCGCCTGACGCGCGCGAGGCGCGCCTCGCGAACAGCGTCACATTCGATGGCGGGCGCGCCTCACCCCCGATCTTGCCGAGCGATCTTGAAGCTGCGATCGGTGATGGTGGCCGCGATGCCCTTCTCGTTGGGTTTCGCCTTGTATCCGACCTTCTCGGGGGACGGTCCGACCCACTTGGAGCGGACACCCTCGATGCGGAGCACGCCCTTGGGGTCGATGGTCACGAAGGCCCACAGCGGGTCCTGGTATGGGGAGGTGTACTCGATCCACGGATGGGCGGCGTGCACCTCGGGGGGGTAGCTCTTGTGCTTGCGAGATCCTCCGACCCAGTAGTAGGACATGGAGTTCACCTGGACGTAGGGAATTCCCTTGATCCGCACCAGGTCGTCCAGGTGGTGATGGCCGCTGAAGCACGCGATGATGCGTCCCCAGCCAGCCCGCGCGTTCTCGGCTTCGAGGACCGCGCGCACAGCGGCGCCGTTGTCGACGCCGCTGCTGTTCTCCAGGCTCTGGTGGCACAGAATGACCACCGGCTCGTCGGTGGTCTCGAGCTGCTTCTTGAGCCACCCGCGCTGCTCATCGCCCACGTGCCGCGCATACCCAGCCGGCGCGCCTTTGTGCTTATCGTTGCCGTCGAGGACGATGAACCGGTAGCCGGCCTTGACGAAGGTGTAGTGGCCGCGCTTCAGTCCCATGAACGCGCGCGTCTGCTCCCGGGTCTTGGCCCCGTCCATATCGTGATTGCCGATGACGTCGTAGGTGGGGCCCTTGAAGCTCCGCCACACCTCGAGGAACGACCGGTTCTTTTCTATGGGCTGGCAGAAGTCGCCCATCTGGACGAGGAAGTCAGCCTTCTTCTTGGTCATGGCCTTCACGAACGTCCCCAGGCGTTCGTTCGCGTCGTGCATCACGTCCTTGTGGACGTCCGCGCAGACGCCGAATCGCACGGGGGCCAGGCGCTCCCGCAACCGCAGGGGAGGCGCGAAGGTCAGGATCGTCGCGCCGGCGATCGCCTGCCCCATAAACGTGCGGCGGGTGGGGTCCATGCGGGTCAATTTACGATCCACTGGGAGCCGTCGGAGTTGGGGAACTCCAGGCTGGTCCAGCCGGCCGCCGGGGTGCCGCCCACCACGCTCTCAAAGACGCAGTCGGTGGCGAGCCCGGTTTGCAATCCGAGGCCCATGTTCCCGAGGATCGTGCCCGCCGCGGTCCCACTCATCGGGCCGGGGTTGGTGGACCCGCCCCCGCGGGTGATCCCGACGAGCGTCTCGAACGTGTGCCCTGGGTCGGGGTTGTAGTTGTCGATGATGGTGGAGCCACCGGATGTGAACGTGATATCGACGTTGCTGGCGGTGTTCATGATGCCGGCGGTGGCGACGTTGGTGAACGAGACCTTCACATTCGCCGAGCTGGCGGTGAGCGTCACGCTTCCGCCCACGTTGGGGGCGAGATCCGACCACATCCCGCAGGCACGGGGCATCCAGGTGGTGAATTGTCCCTGGTTGACCAGTGGCGATGGCGCCGGGAACGAGAACTGGACCTGGCCATTCGAGCAAACCCAGAAGTAGGTGTGCGAGGTCCCGTAGAAGTTGATGGCCGGCATGGTCCCGCAGTACGGAGCCAGCTGGTGCTGGACGAGGATCACGACGTCGTCACCGATGGCGAGCGTGACCGGGGCTGCGCTCGCGAGGATGTCGAGCTGTGATGCCTGGGACAGCCCGAATCCGTCCGGGTGAGCCGGCGCGATGTGGGCGGATTGCATGCTCGCGGTGCCGCCCGCAGGGACCGTCACCGGGAGGGTGAAGGCCGCCGCGAAGGGCGTCGTGAAGGTGCCGCCGTTGAAGTACTGGAACGTCGGGTCCTGGATGTCGATGTTGATGACCTGGCCGCTTCCGAGCGCCATTCCTGTCTGCGAGCCGCCTTGCGCGGCCGCGAACGCGTATCCGAAGTCCCAGGGCTGCCCGATCTCGGTGCTCGAGAAGCTCAGGTCCACCGAGTTGCCCGTGCAGGCCTGGCTGATGGCAGGGTCAAACCCGTTGCTGATCACGCCCTCGCAGTCGGAGGACGCCTCCGGCCGGTTCGTCTGAAAATCTGCCTGGCGGATCTCGAACATGTCGAACCAGTAGTTCTGCTTCTGACTCCCGTTCAGGTTGTGGAAGCGGAAGGCCACGGAGCCGCCGCCCGCGGGGACCGTGAACTCGAGGTCAGGGGTCCACACCCACGTGTCGACCGCTTGCGCACCCGCCGCGAGCACCACCTGGTTGCTCGTCCCGTTCTGGGAGAGGGTCAGGTCGTATCGGCCGGAGATGTTGGACAACTTCTTCAGGCGCACCCTGGCCCCGTACGTGCCGGCCGGGAGGTTGATCGTTGGCGAAAACCACTCGAGCCACCACACGAAGTTGAGGAGATCCACGAACCCGTAGGTCGACTCGCTGGTCGGGACGTCGTCGGTCCAGTAGGGCGTTGCGTGTACGTGGCTCCAGTCACTGGGCAGGCTCTGGAACAAAACGGATTGGCCGCAGATGGCTGACGCGAGGATGGCAACGCAGATCAAGGTGCGGGTCATGGGTAACTCCTTTGGAGGGGACGGCGGAATCGACGCCGATTCCCGTCGATTGTCGCCCCGGGTCTCCGAATTGGCAAGAAATCGCTCAACTGGGATCCTGGGTGGTCGGATTCCGGTGATGCCGTTCCACGGCGACGGGCATCGACCCTGATGGCCGCCCCGTTTACCCTTAGCAAATGGACTTGTCTCCCTCTTCCGCGACTTGCTGGAATGAGGCGGGAGGAATGAGCATGCGTCTTGCGACTGTTGTCTTTCTGCTCTGCGCGATGATCTCCGCTCAGGAGTCGGCGCCGAGCCCTGCCTCCGTGTTCGCGAATTGCCAATCCTGTCACGGGATGCCGCAAGTGGATGTCCCGGGCGATGATCTGTGGATCGATCGCGTGGCGACGACCGCTTGCGTCGTGCCCGCGGGAGACAAGAGCGCGGGGAAGCGGAGCGCGCTCATGGCGTGGCTCAGGGCGGATGCGCGGGAGCGGCCGCGGGTCGAGCGCCGTGCCCGTCCCCGGGCCGAAGGGGAGGGTGTGGTGGCTTCGAACATCGCCCAGGGGAGCCTGCTCCTCGGCCCCGCGGGTGGTGTCGGTGACGGGAGCGTCATGATCCGATTGGTCTGGAGTGGGGAGAAGGGGGCCGCCGCGTCGCGCGCCGTTCCTGTCGGTGATTGGGAGGTCCGTGGCTATCGGGTCCAGCGCGTCGCCGATGACGGAACACCCTGGCAAATCTGGGGTTCCGGCCGGGGGGGGCAGAAGCTCACCGTGCGCGCTGGGGAGGCGACGGAGGTCGTGCTTGACCAGCGGGTTCATGTGAAGCCCCGGGCCACGGCGCGCCGTGGCCAGCTCAGCGTCGGTGTGTCCGTGAGCGGCGATTCGCGCATGGGGCTGAGCGTGATTCGTCGCGGTGACCGGGTGCCGGCGACCTACGCGCTCATCGATGGCGACCGCGTCACTGCGGGTGGTCTGGCGTATGGCTGAGGCGGCGGGGCCGGGGCTTCGGTGAAGCCCCAAAGCGGACTCGAGTTGGTGCGCTTCAAGATCCCTACGGGCCCGTTCAAACGGTTTGGGAAGCTGGAAGCGTCGCTTCGCTGACGTAGCATCGGGACGCCATGTCAAGCGAGGATCGTCCCTACCACTTTCATACCGAGGTCAGGGTACGGCTGCCGGAGACCGACGCCATGGGCATCGTGTTCCATGGCAACTTCTTCACGTACTTAGAGGTCGGTCGGGTCGACTACCTGCGCAACCTGGGGTTGTCGGAGGGCGTGCGTCCGATCAAGGACTTCGAGAACGTGGTCGCGGCAGCGCACCTGGACTTCCGGTCACCGGCGCGGCTCGACGACCCCCTGACGATCGACGTGTGCGTCCGCGAGATCGGGGAGACGAGCTTCACGTTTGGTTTCACGATCCGCCATAAGCAGGAGAACCGACTCGTCGCCACCGGATACACGACCCACGTGGCGATCGATGACGCGTTCCGGCCCACTCGGGTGCCCGACGATTTTCGAACCGTGATCGCTCGGTTCGAAGGCTGGGACAGCTGAGTTAGGGGTGTCCATTACGTCCCTCTTCAGGCTCTACAGGGGTGTTTTCTCCCGACTCCCGCGGGAGGTCTGGCTCATCTCCCTGATCGGTTTCGTAAACCGAGCGGGGACCATGGTCGTGTCCGTGGGCTTCCTACTCCTTGGTCGCCGCGTCGATCGCGGAGCGTAGCGCCGACCATCCGGCGTCCACGTCCTCTTCGGTGGTGAGGTCCTGCGCCGTGTGCCATCGCAGCGTGAAGTGCTCGCCGACCTTCGTGTGCGTCATGTACGCCTCGCCGGATCCGTTGACGTGATCGAGGATCGCTGGTCCGAGTTCTTCTCTCACTGGCCGGAAGCAGACGAGGCCGAGGCGTCCGGAGGTGACGAGCTTGAGGTCCTCGTCTTCCCGGATGCGTTGTTCGAGGCCCTCCGCGAGCGCCAGCGCCTTGCGCAGGCGTGCGCGGATGCCGTCGGCGCCGAAGCTCCGCAGCACCCACCACAGCTTCAGCGCGCGGAAGCGCCTTCCCAGGGGGATGCCCCAGTCGCGGTAGTTCCGGACGTCTTCGTCACGGGCCGTCTTCAGGTACTCCGGGTCGATGGCGCAGGTGCGCAGCAACAGGTCCACGTCCCGGACCCAGTGGGCCGAGCAGTCGAAGTTGACGTACATCCACTTGTGGGGGTTCATGACGAAGCTGTCGGCGAGCTCCAAGCCGTCGATCAGCCACCGCATCTCGGGGAGGGCCGCGAGGCTGCCTGCGAAGGCCGCGTCGACGTGCAGGAACACATCGTGCTCCTTGCAGACCTGACCGATGTGTTTGACCGAGTCGACCGCCAGGGTGCTCGTCGTGCCCACCGTCGCCACGACCGCGCAGGGGATGAGCCCGCGGTCCCGATCTGTGCGGATGGCCTCGTCGAGCGCGGTGGGGTCCATGGCGAGCTCTTCGTTGACGGGAACGCGGCGCAGGTTCTCGGAGCCGATCCCGGAGAGGAACACCGCCTTCTCGACGGAGGAATGCGCCTCTTCCGATGCGTAGACACGGAGCCTGTCCGCGCCCGACGCGGCGGCCCCCTGGGTCCGGAACTTGCCGTCCGTCGCCCTTTCTCGGGCCATCAAGATGGAGACGAGGGTCGCCGAGGACGCCGTGTCCTGGATGACCCCTTCGAAGCCGTCCGGGAGCCCGAGGATAGCCCCGAGCCATCCGAGGACCACGTGCTCCAGCTCCGTCGCCGAGGGGGAGGTCTGCCAGCTCATGCACTGCGCGCCGATGGCCGCGGTCACCAGCTCGGCCAGGATCGATGGTTCGGAGTTGTTGGCAGGGAAGTAGGCGAAGAACCGCGGGTGGTTCCAGTGGGTGATGCCGGGGAGGAGGATGTCGGCCAGGTCGCGGATGATCGCGTCGAGGGGCTCGGGGCTCTCCGGCGCGGCGTCAGGTAAGGCCTTTGCTATCTCGCCCGGTTGGGCGCTTGAGAGGACCGGACGGGATGCGGTGTTCGCCCGGTAGTCGGCGACCCAGTCGGCGATGCGGTGAAGATCCTGCCTGAAGGTGTCGGTTGGCATGCGCAGATTCTACGGCGACTTTGGCTCCGAGCAGAGGGGCGGATACTATGCGCGGGTTCGTCTTCTTGGATTGGAGGAGAGGATGCTGAGGTTGGGGGTGTGGGTTGCACTTGCGCTGTTTGTCTTCGCCGGCTGTCAGACCGCGGAAGAGCCGGGCACTGCTGGAGGTTTGGAGGGGCGGCGCTTCCATTTCAGGTATGAGACGACCGTGCCCTGTCCCCCGGAGGGGACGCGTCGCCTGGACGTTTGGGTGCCTCTGCCGCTGACGGACCCTGGCGTCCAGGAGCTCAGCGAGCTCCGCATATGGACATCCCGAGGGACGGTGCGGCAGACGACGGAGCCGGCGTATGGGAACCGCATGGTTCACGTGCGCGTTGACGACCCGGGTGGGCCGACGAGGGTCTCATGGACCGCGGTCATCACCCGATACGAGGACGTGGGGCAGGGCCGACTACCCACGTCCGGTCGGTTCCTCCGTTCGAACGCCCTCATTCCGGTGGACGGTCTCGCGCTGACGCTGGCACATCGCCTCAAGGCCGATGATCCGAGTTCACCCGTCGGGGATCGCGCTGAGCACATCTACAACGACGTCCTCGCGTCGATGACCTACGACAAGAAGCACCAGGGGTGGGGCCGCGGTAGCTTCGAACACGCGACCTCGATTTGCATGGGGAACTGCACCGATTTCCATGCGCGCTTCATCGGTGTCGGACGGGCGGCCAGGATCCCATGTCGGTTCACCATGGGCATTCCCATGAAGCCCGGTCGCGGGGCCTACGACAGCTACCATTGCTGGGCGCACTGGCATGACGGCGAGGCCTGGCGCCCCGTGGATATTTCCGAGGCAGACAAGATCGTGGGGCACGATTCGCTGGGGGCAGGTCGGTTCTTCGGCCGCCTCGACCCAGATCGGCTGGCGCTGACCCTGGGGCGTGACATCGTCCTCGAGCCGCGTCAACAAGGACCGCCGCTCAACTACTTCGTGTTCCCCTACGCGGAGGCGGACGGTAAGAACGTTGAGATGGGGAAGAAGGACTGGATGTTCACCTGGACGGATGCATGAGAAGAGGATCGTTGATGATGCGAACGCTGGCCGTTGTGGTGCTGGTCGCGCAGCTTGGTGTGGCGCAGCCGAACATCGTTCTCTTCTACGCTGACGACCTCGGATGGCGCGACCTCGCGTGTATGGGCAGCAAGTTCTACGACACGCCACATATCGATCGGTTGGCCGCTGAGGGAATGTTGTTCACCGACGCCTATGCGAACGCTCCCAATTGCGCACCGAGCCGCGCGTGCCTGATGTCGGGGCAGTACACCCCGCGCCATGGGGTGTTCACCGTCGGCGCCCCCAACCGCGGTCGCGCGGCGCTGAGGCGGCTGATCGCCGTCGAGAACAAGACAGTCCTGGACCAGAGGTTCGTGACGATGGCGGAGTCGCTGAAGGGGGCGGGTTACCGCACGGCGACCATGGGCAAGTGGCATCTGGGCGACGATCCGACGACGCAGGGCTTCGATCTCAATGTCGGGGGCTTCAAGGCGGGGCATCCGAAGTCGTACTTTAGCCCCTACAAGAACCCGAAGTTGCAGGACGGTGCGCAGGGTGAGTATCTGACGGATCGACTCACCGACGCCGCGCTCTCCTTCATTCGGGAGAAAGACGATCGCCCGTTCTTCCTTTACCTGACCCATTACGCGGTCCATACCCCGCTCCAGGCGAAGCAGGATGACATGGCCCGGTTCGCGGACCGGCAGCCGGACCGGGGTCAGAAGAACAAGAAGTACGCGGGCATGGTGTACGCCCTCGATCGCAGCATGGGCAGGGTCCTCGAGGCGTTGAAGGCAGCGGGGAAGGCGGAGGACACGCTCGTCGTGTTCTTCTCCGACAACGGCGGCCACATGGGGGCGACGTCTTGCAAGCCGTTACGGGGTGCCAAGGGCACGCTGTACGAAGGCGGCATCCGTGTCCCCATGATCGTGCGGTGGCCCGGCAAGGTGAAGGCCGGTTCTCGCTCGGCTACGCCCGTCATCGGCGTTGACCTGTATCCGACGTTCCTCTCGGCCGCGGGGGCGAAGCGTCCGGAGGGCTACACCCTCGACGGGGAAGACATCACGCCGGTGTTCAAGGGACAGGTATCGTTGGCGGACCGGCCGTTGTTCTGGCACTTCCCCGCGTATCTGCAGGGGCGTTTTGAGAAGGACATGTTCCGGACGCGTCCCGGCGCGGTCGTTCGTCGTGGCAAGTGGAAGCTCATAGAGTTCTTCGAGGACAAGCGGCTCGAGCTCTACGACCTGTCACAGGATCGTGGAGAGAAGGCCAACGTGGCGGCCACTCATCCAGATGTGACCCGTGAACTGCATGCCCTGATGGCCACCTGGCGGCTCGAGACTGGCGCGCCTGTCCCGACCAAGGCCAACCCGAAGTTCGATCCCGATGCCAAGCCGATGCGGAGGGGTGGGGAGTAGGAACGGAGCCGCAAATCTGCTCGAGTGGGCATCGTTTGTCCGCTCGTAAGGTGTTTATCCGCAGTCTTTTGAGGCGATCCCGGAGGTTTTTCGGCAGAACAGCTGCGGAAACCACGCTCAGCACGGGTTCACGTCGGGGTCACCTCGTGTTCGAATGGGTGGCTCCAGTGGAAAGACTGGTACTGCCAGTTGGTAGATGATCAGGGCGCATCGCGCGCTCGCTTCCCTTTTTCCAACCTGGTTCGCCCGGCCTAACGGGTACCCCGGAGTAGACACTCAGATGAAAACCAAGATCGCCCTCGTTCTCGTGGCGCTCCTGATCGTGCCGGGCCTCGCCCTGGCGCAGATCGAGACGGCCGCAGACAAGAAGAAGCAAGAAGATCCCGGCAGCGCCTGGATCAGCACCCTCGTCGCGAAGATGACGGAGACGGACGAGTCCGTCGTCCGCAGCGTCGACCGCGCCATCGTCTCGATGGGCGAAAAGGCCCTCCCGTCGCTCGAGAAGGCTTCCAAGGCCGAAGGCGAGACCGGTGAGCGCGCCAAGCGCTTGATCGAGCAGATCAAGAACCCGCGCGGTCGCCGTGGTGGCGAGCGTGGCGGCCGTGGTGGCGAGCGTGGCGGCCGTGGTGGCCGGTCCGAGCGTGGCGGCGGCCGTGGCGGCTTCGGCGGCTTTGGACGCGATCCGTTCGACGGTATCGAGCTCAAGGCTGAGCAGAAGACCAAGGTCGAAGCGATCCAGGAGAAGCAGAACGAGGAGCGTCGTGAGCTCTTCGAGGCCATGCGCAATGGCGAGATCGATCGCAGCGAGATCCGCGATGCCATGACCGAGCTCCAGGAGAACATGAACAGCGCGGTCAAGAAGGTCCTCACCGAGGAGCAGTTCAAGAAGTTCACCGAGAACTCCTCGGGCGGCCGTGGTGGTCGCGGTGGCCGTGGCCGCGGCGGCGACGGTTAGGCTCCCGCGAGTCTTGCACCTTTTGCGATCTTGATCGCGAATTAGAGCCCCCGGGCGACTCCGGTCCCCGGGGGCTTTCATGTATGCTGCGGACGCGATGAAAGAGAAGCACGTTCGCGTTCGTATCGAGCAGTGCCTCGCTCTGGCGAAGGCCTCCAACTGTCCGCGCCGCACCTTCGGCGCCTTGCTGCTCGACCCATCCCGCAACGTCGTCCTGATGGACGGATACAACGGGGGACCGCGCGGCGGCGGCGACCTGTGTGGCGGGTCCGTGTGTCTTCGCGACACCGAGGACATCCTCTCTGGCACGATGCTCGAGATCGGCTGCCACCACGCAGAGATGAACGTTATCTGCAACGCCGCCGCGAACGGCGTGCGCACTCGGGACGCCTGGCTCATCGTCACCGGTGAGCCATGCCTGATGTGCGCGAAGCTCATCCACCACGCGGGCATCACTCGCGTCCTCGTCGTAGCCGGTGGGTATATGGGCCGGAATGGCGTCCAGTACCTCGAGGCGCACGGCGTCGTGGTCCAGGCGGAGCAAGGACCGCAGGATCCACGGATGGCGACGGAGCAAGAGGCCTCCGGGTAGGCGTCAGGCGCCGGTCTTGGCGGTCCAGCCGATCGGTTTTTTCCGGTCGGGTCGAAATCTGTCGACGTCGGGCAGAAGTTCCTCAACCATTTGGGGCCCATCCGTAGGTATCTCTGCGAGCCCGGAGTCAGCGCGGTTGTTCTCTCGGGTGGCGGTAGCGGCCAGCGGGTAGTTCGGAGGGCCATCCATGAATAACGAGATCACTCCCGTAACGGAGTACATCGACCTGGATGAGCTGTTCGACCTCGAGGCCTGGCTCGATGGGATGGCGGTTGACGCGGGTCGGGGTGCGCTCGTGATCCGTACGCCGGTGTGGCTGGCGATCGGCCTGACGCGTTCGGTGCCCGCCGCCCTACAGGTCGCGGGGGGCCGGGTGGCGCTGGGGACAGGGGCGCTCCCCATGTTCGACGTCAAGATCGGCGAGCTCGCGGGCCTTCGTTCCCCCTGGTGGTGGTTCGGTGGCGAGATCAGATTCCGGGCGGAGAACGAGGCCTACCGGGTTTCCTTCGTGCGTCCCAACGACGCTGAAGACGGGGCCACGCATCTCTTCACGCCCCGTCCGTACCCGACGGCTGGCGTGTCTGGCGCTGGGTGCGTCGGTCGCCAGGCGCGCGCGGGCCGCGCGATCGGCCGCACGTGGCGCGCGCTCCTCGCTGGCCGCTCGCGCGTTTAGCGCCCGCCCTGCACGACGCCGCAGTAGCAGCTCGCTGGCGGCTCGATGTCCGCGCGGGCCCAAGCGCTGTCGACACGTGGCTTCAGCGCTGCGGCCTCGGTGGGTTTGCCCAGCGTTACGAGCGCCTGGTGCAGACCGAGCAGGCTCCAGGCGTTCTCCTTGTTCTTCTTCAAGTCTTCGCGATACGTCGCCGCGGCGCCGCCGGCGTCGCCGCTGGCCAGTTGGATGGCGCCGAGGGCGTGGCGTACCGGCAGCATCCAGGCAGGGGGCTCGGTGTAGACGAGGTCCTGCTCCAGCTTGGTGGCTTCGCGGAGCAGGGCGATCGACTCCTTCGGTTTCCCCTCGCGCCACAGGATCTCCGCCCTCGCCACGCGGCGAGCCAGCCGGTACACGTCCTCGCTGGGGTTCTGATGCACCGTCCACTCCTTCGGCGTCGCGGCGGCTGCCTGGTCGAACCGCGCGAGCTCGGCGCGCGCCTCTTTGGTCCGCCCCAGATTGGCCAGCGCCACGGTGCGTGCGT
Organism: Planctomycetota bacterium; assembly: GCA_002683135.1. Taxonomy (GTDB): domain Bacteria; phylum Planctomycetota. The sequence continues at coordinate 17,574 of NYSS01000128.1, forward strand.
AGAGACGGAGCGCCCGACTCGCCTTGCGGTACTCCGGATATTCAGGGACGGCGAGGATCTCCTGCCACATTCCGAAGCGCACGTACACGTGCATCCGCGACCCGATCTGTCCGTCGATGAAGCCGGCGTATTGACGCAGCAGGCCGTCTGGTATCTCGTCCTCCATACGCTGGACATAGCGGATCGCCAGTTCCTTGCGGCCTTCCATCATGCCCGCGTACGCGGCGAAGTGGAGGTTGTGGAGGAAGTAGATCCGGTAGAAGGTCGGCTTGCCGTAGGCGCGAAAGTACGCGGCGTCCAGCGTCGACGCGCTCTCGTTGACGGTCACCGCGTCTGCGTACCTGCCGACGTTGATGTAGATGTGCGAGGGCATGTGCACGAGATGGCCGCTTCCAGGCATGAGCTTCCCCAGCCGGTCCGCCGACGGAATTCCCCGTGCCGGATTGGGCGAGGACTCGATCGCGTGGATGTAGAAGTGATGGGCGCCGGGGTGATCAGGGTTCAGGGCGATGACCTTCTCCAGAGTCGAGACGATCTCCAGGGCGCGGCCGACGGGCTCGTGGTCCGCGCTCCAGTAGTCCCAGGGCTGCAGGATCATCAGAGACTCGGCGAACAGGGCGCCCAGGTCGGCGTCCTCCGGCGCCGCGGCCCACGCCTCCTGCATCGCGACGGCGTAGGCCTTGTCCAGCTCCTTGCGGTCGGTGGGGGCTGGGGAGGCCGTACGCAGCCGAGTCGCCCGGATGAGCTTCCGCTCGGTCTCGGTTGCCCGGGGTAAGAGGCGCATGGCTTCGCCGACGGCGACGGTCGCCCGCTCGGCTTCCTGTTCGCTCACCTTCCCATTGTTGATGTCCACGGAGAGGACGTGGGCGATACCCCACCACGCCATCGGGCACTCGGGGGAGGCCAGGGCCGCGCGGCCGAAGCACGCGGCGGCCGCGTCCTGATTGAAGCCGTAGGTGTAGCGCAGCCCCTGGTCGAACCACGTCTGGGCTTCGGGGGACGCGCCGCTGATCTTGCGGCTATAGGCGCCGATGGGGGGGACCTCCAGCGCGTCCGACGCCAGCTCCGTGGCGACGCTCTCAGGGGGCTTGCGATCGTCAAGGCGCAGATCGCGGCAGCCGACGGTGAGGAGAAGGACGAGGACGCTGACGATGGATGTGCGTTGCATGGGTGTCGATCCGGTGGAAGAGCGTGGCGGTACGCCATGAGCCGCGCGGTGACGGGTCGTCTTGGTCGGGGAATGTTAACCGACTCCTGCCGCGGCGAATCCGGGCCTCAGGCTTCGGGTACGAAGGCCACGCGCAACGCGTCAGACTGCCGGGCGCGTTCCAGCGCGGGTTCGTGGTCCTCGAGCCCGTGGCGCGAGACGACCGCTTCGCTGAACGGGTAGCGCTCCTGGGCCTCCTCCAAGAATCGCAGCGCGTCTCGCAGATCGAGGGGCGCGTAGTTGTGGACGCCCTGGATGCGGAGCAGTCGACGGACGATGTGCTCCGGGTCAATGGGCCAGGGGGCGGACGGCAGTACGGCGCCGACGAGCACGAAGGCGCCGCCGATTCCGAGGGACGCCAGGCCCTGCGCCAGCGCCGCGGGCGCACCTGAGACCTCGAGGGCAATGTCGAAGCCTCGCGCGTCGGTGAAGGCGCGGACGTGGTCGTCAAAGTCCGGTTGGGTGGGGTCTGCGGTGGCCGCCGCACCCCAATGCTGGGCGGTGGCGCGGCGTCCGGGGTCCGGCTCAGCGACGAGCACGCGTGCGCCGGCGTGGGTCGCCATGGCGGCAGCGGTGAGCCCCAAGAGCCCGGCGCCCTGGACGAGTACGTTTCGTGATGCGACGTCGCCGGCAGCCCGCAGCGCCGCGACGGCCGTCGCCGTCGCGCAGTTGGCTGGCGCGGCCACCTCATCGCTCAGTCGTTCGGGTACAGGGAGGATAGCCGTGCGCGGGCGCAACAGGCACACATCGGCCAGGCCACCGCTGAAGGGTCCGGCGGTGAGCATGGGCGCGTGACCGTACTTGAACAGGGCGTCGCATTTCTGTGGGAGGCCGCGTTCGCAGAGGCGACAGGTACCGCATGAGACCGAGACGGACCATGTGACCCGGTCGCCGACGACGATGGGATGATCCGACCCCCAGAAGCGGACCACCCCGCCGGTGGCGATGACCTCGCCGAGGATCTCATGACCGAGAACGGTGGGTGTCTCCACGGGTCGCTTGGCTGCCATGGAATGGAGATCGCTGCCGCAGACGGTGCAGCAGCGCACGCGGACCAGGACTTCGCCCGCTTCGGGGACGGGGTAGGGGTGGGACTCGAGTCGGAGCGGGTCACCCGGAGCGTTGAAGACCAGAGCCCGTGCGTTGGATGCTGTGGTCATGGAGCCTTCCGGATGCGGTTTCTGAAAAACGCCATCGCGCCGATGCCCAGGGCCGCGGACACGCCCGCGGTGACGTAGCTCGCGCCGACGAAGAACTCGACCCAGTCGAGGTCCGGGGCGCAGAAGTTCTTGTATAGCATGACCGCGACGCTGGCCAGGTAGCCGAACGCATCACACAGGTACATGAGGTAGCCGACGTTAGCTTGGCGGCCGAGGGCGGCGATGAGGCGCTCGAAGACCATGACGTGGAAGGCGATATAGGGCACGTACATGCCGACGCCCACCAGGATGATCCACGCCGCCGGTCCGATGGCCCCATGGGTGAAACCGAAGGTGGACGCGGCGACCGCGGCGCTGCCCAGCAGGATAGAGCCCAGGCTGATGCGGAAGGCGCGGCCGTTGTCGCGGACCAGGATCATGACCGCGGCGGCGACGAGCACGGTCGCGGCTATGGGGATCTCCGACAGGGTGAAGATGCTCGGCGTGTCTGCGTAGCCGAGTCCGGCCCACAGCTCCTTGGCGAAGTTGTCGCGGAAGTCGCGATAGGCGTTCAGCACGGTGTAGACGGCGACCAGGAGGATCAGGCCAAGGGCGATGTCCGTGGAGAAGGCGCGCCGCTGGGAGCGGTCCATCGTGTCGCGGCGGCTGCGTTGCCCCATGTCCGCATCGGATGGTGGCGGGACCCGAGAGAGCATCCACAGGGAGACGACGAGCGGCACGACGAACACGCCGCCGGTCGCCGCGGGCATCCAGAATTCGCTGACCCCAAAATCGGACATGAGCCAGGCGCCCACGGACTTCACGGCGCCGGAGGCGAGGATGAAGCTGCAGCAGAGCCCGGCCCCGAGCATCTCCGTGGCCCGACGTCCCTCGAGGAACGAGAAGACGATGCCCCATACGAGTCCGAGGGGCAGGCCGTTGAGGAACAAGCAGACGAAGTTGAACGGCGCAGGGATGAGGCCGAACAGGACCAGGGCCGACTCCGCGACGGCGATGAGCAGGGCGACCGCTAGGATGCGGCGCTCGGGTGTCATCTCGGAGATGATCTTGATGCCGCTGAACTTCGAGATCGTGTAGCCGAGCACTTGCGTGACGATGAGGACGATCTTGTAGTCGATGCCCCAGACCTCCAGATCCGCGTAGGTCCCCACGGTGAAGGGCTTGCGGAACGCATACATGCAGAAGTAGGTGGAGAAGGCCGCGGCCGTGGACCAGATGGCGAATCTGGTGCCTTCGTTGCGGAGCGGTGGCGAGGAGGTCGTCATGTCGGTGGCGCTCTCGCGCATCGGGGCGCCGTAGGAGCATAGCCGGGTGTCCGAGCGCCGTGTGACCGTGCTCCGACCGGACGGGGAGGAAGCGGGTAGGCTCCAGCGTTCTCTCGCGTCGCCCATTCCCCGTACGGACATCGCTCATGACCCTCGAGCAAGCTCGCCCTGGCTTCGGCCGCGCCCCGGTCGCTGCAGCTCTCGTCCTCCTCGTCGCGGTCCTCGTTCCAGCCCAGGAGAAGGCGCGCGCCCGCGATCTCGGCGTGCCCTTCGACGGCAAGCCCGGGCCGTACAACGCGATCACCGATGTGCCCGGCGTCGAGGTGGGGCACGTGACCCTCATCAAGGGGAAGGGGAAGCTCGTCGTGGGCCAGGGGCCGGTTCGGACCGGGGTCACGGCGGTCATGCCGCGAGGTCGCGGGAGCAACGACCCGGTCTTTGCCGGGTGGTACTCGCTCAACGGCAACGGTGAGATGACCGGGACGACCTGGGTCAAGGAGTCTGGCTTCCTCGAGGGGCCGGTCATGATCACCAACACCCACAGCGTGGGCGTCGTGCGTGACGCGGTGGTGGGGTGGTCGGTCAAACAGGCGAAGCCTCTGCAGCCGTGGTCGCTCCCGGTGGTGGCCGAGACCTACGACGGCTGGCTCAACGACATCAACGGCTTCCACGTGAAGGCCGAACACGCGTTGGCGGCGATTGACAGCGCGCGTTCCGGAGCCGTCGCGGAAGGCAACGTCGGCGGCGGCACCGGCATGATCTGCTACTCCTTCAAGGGGGGGATCGGCACCGCTTCCCGCCGGGTCTCGTCGCGCGGGCAAGAGTGGAACGTGGGCGTGCTTGTCCAGGCCAACTTCGGTGGGCGCCGGAGCCTGGTCGTCGCGGGGGTTCCGATGGGTCGCGAGATTCAGCGCTCGCGGCGGCGGGGTGGTGGCGGACGGGGTTCGATCATCGTGGTCGTCGCGACGGACGCGCCGTTGCTTCCCCACCAGCTCGAGCGGTTCGTTCGACGCGTGCCCCTCGGACTGGCCCGGACCGGCGCCACGTCGAGCAACTACTCGGGCGACATCTTCATAGCGTTTTCCACGGCCAACGCCGAGGCGTGGCACGCGACGGGTTCGGCCAAGATCGAGATGCTGTCCAACGACAGGATCGACCCACTGTTCGCGGCCGTCGTGCAGGCGACGGAGGAGTCCGTCGTCAACGCGCTCATCGCCGCCGAGACCATGGTCGGCCGCGACGACCACCGGATCGAGGCGCTTCCCCACGATCGTGTTCGCGAGCTCCTGAAGAAGTACGGGCGAGCCAAGTGATGTGAGGGGTGGTTGTACGGGTTCTCGCCGGGGCGGATCTCAGCGGCTGGCGGTGCATTCCACGGATCCGTTGACGTGCGCGCAGGCGAGGCGTACGGTCGATTGGGTCGGTGTTGTCGCTCCGTCAATGGAACCCCTTATCCCGCTGGAGAGTCGTGCAATGGTGCTTCGCGTGTTGCTGACCGCTTTGATGTGCACTGGAATGTTGTTGGCTCAGGGGCCGGTCTGCGTATCTATCAGCCCGAATCCGGTCATCCTTGGGCAGAGCTCCATCACGGTCACGGTGACCGACTCCACGGGCGCTGGGTTCCAGCACTGGAACAACTGCGTGGCGCGCTCGATTCATCAGGATTTCCCGAATGGGGCGGCGGCGGGCATACCTCTCGGTCTCTGCGGGCCCTGGACCACGGCGGCGCCTTACGCGAGCGTGACCAAGGTCTTTCCGTTCACCGCCGGGCTCCAGGTCGGGCACTACTACGTCAAGGTGGGGACGCGTCCCGCGGCGGGCGGCCCCGAGGTCCTCACCTGGGCGCCGTTCGACGTCCAGGTCACGGGCGATCCCACGCTGACCGCGCAGACCAACCTGCAGGTCGGCCAGACCTGGTCGGTTGACCTGGCCGCGCCCGCGCTCCCGGGGACGCCGTACATAGTGGCCGCGTCCTACAGCACTAACGTGGGCTTCGCGTTGCCGACGGGACAGCTGGTCAGCCTCGACATGAACAACGCGCTCTTCGACCTCACGTGGCCCGTCGCGTCCAGCGCCTTCTTCGGGAACTTCTTCTCGGTCACGGATGCGACAGGGACGGCGACCGGGATCAACGCCTATGTGCCCAACATCCCGTGGCTTGCTTACCTGCCGGTGTACTTGCAGTGCGGACTGCTCTCTACCGGCGGCGGGGTCTCTCTGACCAACGTGGTGAGCGCCTGCATCCTTCCGTGATGCCGGGGGCGGTCGCCGAGCTGAGTGGGTCAGCGCTTTGAGCTGAGCAGCTTGGCCATGGCGTCGCCCATGGCTCGACCGATGAGCAGGTAGCTCTCGGCGTTTCCGAACCAGTGGTGTCCGTGGCCGACGTTGGGTGACTGCTCCTTCGGGCGACGGAACGCATAGGTCGGGACAAAGGCGACCGGCTGGATGTCGTCGCGTCTGCCGGCTTTCGCCTGCTCGACACGCAGGACCTCCTTGCCGTTGCCCGTTTCCCCGATGACGACCGGGAGCTTTGGGGTGTTCAGAGCCTTGCGCACATCCCGAACGAGGTGGGCGAAGTTATCGCTGTAGCCGGTGATCGCGGCGTCGTCGTACATGTCGTTCCAGCCTTGGAACCACACCATCCCGGTGAGCACAGGCCGATGATTCGCGAGTTCGGGGAAGTGCTGGCCGATCGTCCCCGCGATCTCCTTGTACCCGGCGATCATTTTCTCGTAGTACGGGCCGACGTCGCCGCCAGCGCTCGGTGGGCGGAAGTCCTTGAACAGGCTCTTTCCCCCCCACGCGGTCTTTACCAGCAGCACCGGTCCCTTGAACCGGTCTCCCATGGCGTGACCGAACTCCATCTCTGGGCCGAAATGATGACGCCCTGGATACACGGCGAAGCCGATGGAGAGGGGCCCTTTCTTCAACTCCCCGTGGTGGTTGCGATACCACATGAAGACATCGTCTCGGGCCGCCCACGCCCCGTCCTTGTCACGAAGGTGCCCGTAACGTGCTCGCTGAGCGGGGTCTTGCAGCAGGTGCACCAGCGTGCCGCGCCCGCCGTTGTAGTGCTGTTCGTGATCGAGATCGACCACCGCCTGTCCTTCCATGTTGGATTGGCCAGCGAGGAGGAACACCCTCAAGACAGGCGTTTCCTGGGCGTTGCTGTGCGGGGCTGCGCAGACAAAGAGGAGGAGTAGGCGGTTCATGGCGTGATTGTAAGGGTGATGTGGAGCGCGTTCTCGGACTGGTGCGCAGCCGAAACGTGAAGTTCTGCGATGGCGAGGCTGAGCTAAGCGGCGCCTCGCTGTCTCATTCTGAGACACGGTGTTCGATATTGATCACGCCCGTATTTGATCACGCCCGTATTGCGCGCTCCGATATGTCGACCGTTCCCGCGCACATGGTGCCTGGAATTGCATGCCAACATCCGTGCGTTGTGTTTCAATCCTCGGCGGTTTGTGACCCCGATCACCCGTTAAGAGAATCCACACATGCTGTTTCGACTCGCTTTGACGGTTGCTGTCCTTTCCATGTGCCTGCCAGCTCAGGTCGCGTACGTCGTTGAACAAGGATCGGGTAACGCTGCGGCCAAGTATCTCCCGAGCGCGGGTTACCCGAACACCGGGGACGCGCCGTTGGGCTCCCTGTTCCTCACGGAGTTCGGCAACCTGCCGCCCATCGCGATCAGCAACCCGAACGCACCCGTCGGCGGTGCGTGCATCGATCAGGACACGCGCGCGGTCTACTCCTGCAACGGATTCACCGTGCAACGTGAAGCACATCCGCTGTACAACGAGCCGGGTTTGACGACGTCCGTCGGTCTAGGTGTGTACTTCCCCAGCAACACCGTCACCGGCATGGCTGTGGATTCCGACAACGGCATCCTCTACTGCGTCGACGACCACTTCCTTATCGCCTTCGACAAGAACACCTTCGTGCCTCTTCAAGCCGCCGACTACCTCTACTGGCTGGATCTGAGTGATCATCTCTGCGGGCTCGGCTACGAGAGCTCGACTGGGGCCCTGTGGGCCTGCGCTACGAACGGGGAGATCTACAAGATGACCGTCGGTGGTGAGCCCATCGGGCCACAGCCGTGGAGCGTGGTCAACTCGGTGGGGACTCTCCGTGGCCTCGCCGTTAACACGACGAACGGCCTGAACGCCATGCCGATACCCAACTGCAGCTTCCAGGTTGTGGGCTACCACATCATGGTGACCGATGGCGCGTACATCTACGACGCGTTCGCCAACGGGAACGGCGGGATCCCGGTCAACGGGAACGGGACGGCTTACGGCCTGGCTTATTCGAGCGACGGTCAGTTGATTCTAGCGAGCAGCGCTTGTCCGCTCAACGGCGGGGTGGTCGGGAACCCGTCGGCCGGCGGTGGCTTCGCGTCTATTCGCACCACCACCGTCCCGATCGTGGGGAGCCCGACAACGCTGCAGTTGACCGGTGGTCCTATCAACCACATGTGCAGCGTGCTCTTCGACTACTGCCCAATCCAGAACGGGGGGGTTCCCCTTCCCACCGGTGACATCCTGTACATCTGGCCGCTCTCCCTCTCGGTGCTCATCTGTCCCGAGATGACCGATGGCTTTGGCAACGCCGACGTGGCGATTCCTTCGTCGATCTACACGCTGGCTCCCGCGGGCTGGCAGTGGTCGTACCAGTGGTACTTCCCGGACATGTCGAACCCGTCGCTGTACGGTTGTTTCAGCGACGCCATGACCATCACCTGGGGCCTCGACTAATTCTGGACTGCTGCCGCTCGGCGGGGGGGTTGAGCGGCGGTTGTCTGATGCTCTCTTGCCTAGGTAGGACGGCGCCTCGCGCGATTCGCGCGGAGGGTCGTCCTTCTCTTTTGCCCGGTGTTGCGTCTCCCCGTCGTCGTGTGAGGCGGAGGTGACATCGTCCGCGAATCTGGCGCGGAGCGCGGCCCCGAGTCGATGGGGATCTTCGCGCAGGTGGCCGCGGGACCGGGCGGCTACCCGGTCCCGCAGGTCTGAACGCCTCTACAGCGTGATCTGAGCGACGTTGCTCCAGTGCACCAGGCCGCCTGCGGCGTTCTGGTAGAGCACGAACCCGTCGATGGTCTGGCCGACCAATGCGCTGAGGGTCCCCGCGGGGAGGTTCAGCGGGACGTCCGGGTAGACACCGGGGGCGGTGAAGTAGTTCAAGGGGCTTCCTACGAGCCGCGGCGCCGTGATGACTGCCCAGGTGTTGGCGTCAGGAGTGATGCCGAACATGGGCCCATTACCGACCGAGCCTGGCACCGTGGCCAGGGTCCAGGCGGTGAACCCACCGGTGACGGAGGGATAGCAGCTGGAGCTCGGGGGCGAGATTACCAGGGAGCCGGTCCCCGGCGTGGTGGTGAGTGCGAACGGCATGGGTGCAATGCCGACGGTTTGTACCGAGGTCGCGGCGGGGTGGATGCCGTCCTGAATCGTGAGGCTGACGCTGTAGTTGCCCTGGCACGTGTAGGCGTGCTGGGGGTTCTGGGCGCTCGAGGTGTTGCCGTCACCGAAGTCCCAGCTCCACGCGAGGATGCCGCTGGCGGCGCTCGAGTAGCTGTTGTCACTGAAGGTGATGATCTCGTTGGCCTGGGTGCCGGTCCAGGAGAATCCGGCGAACAGCCCCCCGGCGGGGACGTAGTCGATCATGATCACCGGGACGTACTCGTTGTTCTGGAACGCCGAGAACGTCGATGCGCAGTTAGCGGTGTCGCCGTAACGGTTGCCGCCGTTCAA
>NYSS01000129.1 GCA_002683135.1 Planctomycetota bacterium
CCTTCGCCGCCACGACCACGGCGCTCGCCTTCGCCGCCACGACCACGGCGTCCACGGCCTTCGCCGCGCTCACCTTCGCCGCCACGACCACGGCGTCCACGGCCCTCGCCGCGCTCACCTTCGCCGCCACGACCACGGCGTCCACGGCCCTCGCCTTCGCCGCCACGGCGATCTGCCAACATCTGGCGGATCTCGGCCCGATCCAGCTTGCCGTCGCCGTTCTTGTCGTACTTCTTCAGCATCTCAGGCGAGATGCGGCGGGCGCCGCCCTCACGACCTTGGGCCTGAGCGACACCGGCAATGACGACCAGCGCCGCCAGCGCGCCGATACAAACACTTCTCATCAGGGAACTCCTTTGTTGTTCGTCTCGGAGGGTAGGGGCCCGACGGCCTCCCCTCTCAACTGTTATCCCGCATTGGCGGCGTTTTCGGGGGGTTTTTTTCGACGGGACGAAGGTCACAATGGAGGGACATGAGTTCGGTCGACGAAACCTGCTGGAGCATGGTCCAGGACGCTGCCGAGGGGGACCACGGGGCCCGGAGTGTGTTTTCCAGGACCTATCTCGACCTGGTGCGGGCTTATCTCGGGGCCCGGTGGCGGGGGAGTCCGCTCCTGGACCGCCTCGACGATGCGGTCCAGGACGTGTTCATGGACTGCTTCAGGGCTCAGGGGGCCCTTGGTCGGGCGGATCGTGACTTGCGAATTGGATTCAGGACTTTCCTCTACGGCGTCGTCCGCAACATCGCCCGCCGGCACGAAGAACGGGTCGGCAAGAGCCGGGATCGTGCGGCCGCGTCCGGGTTCGATGCGGAGGTGCTTGAGGCGGCAGACGATCCCCTGTCGCGGGTCTGGGACCGGGCGTGGGCGCGTACGATTCTCCAGCGTGCGGGTGAGCGCCAACGCCTTTGGGCCGAGACCGACGGGGCGGAGGGTCGGCGTCGCATTGACCTGCTGAAGCTACGGTTCGGGGAGGGCCTCCCGATTCGAGACATCGCTGAGCGATGGGGCATTGCCGCGGACCAGCTGCACGCTGAGTACCGCCGGGCGCGGGAAGAGTTCAAGCGGGCGCTGCGTGAAGAGGTGGCGTTCCACAATCCGGATGCGCCGCGCGCCGCAGAAAAGGAGTGCGAGCGTCTGCTCGGACTCCTGAAGTAGCCGGGGTTGTTCCCGTCTCTACCTTCGCTCCGATTGTTCGGCGCTGATTGCCATCAGCTGCCATAGCACCGAACCGAAATCAGCATCCCCAGCGGCGACCTGCCATTTACGGACGAACGGTCCCTTGCCCTCTACCTTGCGTCGGTTCTTGTCGGAGACCTTCCATTCGCTGCGTTCATAGCGCGTCGTGATGCGGAGGTTCGGGCGACGCAGGGCATCGAGGGACAGGTCGTACACCGTGTATGCAGAGAATGAGGGGTGATAGGCGATGCACCGGCTGCGGGCGGTGCCGTCGCCGTTCGCACGGGTTTCAACCACATACGCCAGCAGATCGGTCTTCTTGTCGAAGGCCAGGAGGGTGTGACGCTCAGGTGCGATCTTCACCTCGTATGTCTCGTCGAGCGGTGTCCCGCGGACGCTCTCGACCTTGAACGGCAGGCGCCGATCGCAGCGAGAGAGCCTCGCGAATGGGATATCCTCGGCCCAGAGCGGCTTGTACGGATCATCGCCGAACGGATGGCGGTCGTGGTCATCGTGGGTCGGACCGCGAGGGACGTTCAGGAGCTTGAGCACTTGCGCCAGGACCCCGTCACGGAGCCAAGCTCCTTTGTTGTTGGTCGCCTCCATGCGGAATGGCCCGGTCCCGGTGACGACCTCTCCCTTGGACGTGGCGTGGAACCAGGTGCGTAGGTAGGTGCGCGTAGCGCCGTGCGTGGGTTCGCCTTCGTCGCTCGTCTCCAGGTCGGTGATCGTGTACTCGGTGAACGATGGGTGGTACCGCACCCATCGGCGCAAGGAGGCCCTCCTGCCCTGGCGTCCGTACTCAGCGATCGCGGCGAGGCGTTCGGTCGCGCGGTCGTAGATGAACAGCGTCCCCCGAGCGGCGACTTGCATGACGGCGAAGCGCTCACGGAATTCACGAAGCGCCTCTTCGGCGACCTCGAGTGACGTCACCGGGAGCGCCGCGCAACGCTTCAAGGTTTCGATCGTGGAGAACCGCGTCCGTGCCATCCACGCAGGACGGTATGGATCGTCCCGGTCGGCGAAGCGCTCGAGCTTCTTACGCTCGTAGGGCGTCATGCGGTCCTGGGGCGACCGGCGTTGGGCGCAGACGCAGTCACAGACGAGGATGATGAGGAGGACGGCCTGTAGTGATCGGGGAGTCATGAACGCGCCTTCGCCTTCCAGGACGGTTTCCCAGCCTCGTAATTTCCATGCGCCGCTTCGTTTTTGGAGCCGCCCGCATCCTTACTGGCAACCAAGTTGCCGGTCCGGTGGCCAGATTTTACGAATCGACGTCCTGTCCGTCTTCGGGGTGGATTCTAACATCCTTGCCAACAAGGATTTGAGTTCCTGGCGACGATGTCTCCCGATCGGTATGCTGTTTGCGAAACAGCGGGACGGACGCCGGGGGCCCCGATCCCGTCCACGAGCCTGAGCCTTTTTCCCACTCCGGCAACCAAGGACTGATCAACCAATGCCCAAGCTCGTCATCACGCAGGACGGCGTGGCGCGGGACGTGGTCTTGAATTCAGGGGACGTTCTCGGGCGCACAGCCCAGAATGAAATCCCGCTCAAGGTCGCTGAAGCGTCGCGTCAGCACTGCAAGTTCACGTACGAGGATTCCTCCTGGTTCGTCGAGGACCTCGGCTCCAGCAATGGAACTCAGGTCAACGGTCGCAAGGTGACCAAGTTCGAGCTTCAGGACGGAGACGTCATCCAGGTCGGCAAGGTGGAGCTTCGCTTCCTCGACATGGATGTGGAGGACGTCGAGCCCGAGGTGGAATGGGGTGACGACGAGATCTCGCTGGAAGACGAGCATTTCCTCGTGATCGGTGGCGCTGGACGCGATGGCGACGTGGTCAAGATCCCCGACGGGCGGCTGAGTGTCGGCCGGAATGCCAAGCACATGCTGGTTCTCAAGGACAAGTCCGTCTCCGGTGATCACGCCGAGGTCGTGCGGGACGGGTCGACATGCACCTTGCGCGACCTGGGCTCGTCGAATGGCACCTTCGTAGATGGTCGCAAGGTGACGGAGGCGGAGCTCCAGTCGGGTGATGTGGTTCGGTTCGGTTCTGTACCTTGCACCTTTGGGGTAGGGGATTCGGCCGCGTTCGCGCCTCCGAAAGAGGCCCGTGAGGTGACTGGTCAGTCCAGCGGCGCGTTCACGCGGGTGATGGATGCTGACGGCGTCGAGGAGGATGATCCCGGCTTCGCGCTCTCGGGCAGCGTTCCCAAGCAGAAGGAAGGCATCTGGAACGTCGTTGCGGTCATCATGCTCGTCGTGTTGGGGGGCGGCGTCTGGTTCTTTATGAACTGGGACCCGTCCGGTGCCGGCGGCGCGGCGGCGCTTACCCAGTATCCATCGGGCAACCTCGTCCCCGAGCTCGCGTGGTCTTTCGAACTGCCGGATGGGGACATCACGGAGGAAGAGGAGGCGGCGTTTATCTGGGACGCGGAGCGAGGTGACGACTGTGTCCCGACCCTGGTGGGCGATCCGGTTCGTGATGGGAGCTACGCCTGTCGTGTGGAGCGGTCCTCCGACGACGGCCCGCCGACTCTCGTGACGCTGCAGCAGGAGTTGATCGTGACTCCGTTCACGGCCTACAAGCTGACGGCAGTGTGCACCTCCGTGTCCGCCGCGCCGGTCGTGGGGGTGGTGTGGCTGGCCGAGGATACGAATGAGGAGGGGAGCAAGGTCTTCCTCCCGTTCGCGCGTGATTTCGTGGTCGGCCGTGACGCCGGGGGTGATGACTGGTTCGAGATCGGAGGTCACGTCTTCGCCCCAGAGGGCGCGGCCCGTGCGCGTATTGGCGTCGGCGTGGCCGAGTCTGGGGGCGCGACGTTCGATGGCGTGTCGATGATCTTCAGCGAGACGCCCCCCGGGCGCTCCCTCGCCCACGGGGGGTTCAAGTCCGATCTCGGGGCGCAGGGCACCGTCCGTGTCTCACGCTTTGGACGCCGGATCATCGAGGCGATGGGCGTCGAGGTGGAATCCGGTGGACGGGTCCTTGATCAGGACGATCTCCTGGTGGTCAGTGGGCTGGGTCCGGAGGCTGCTGTCTCCGGTTCGCTGGCCGGTGGCCGAGGTGACCTGTCGGTCGCCCACGCGGTCGACGGTTCCACCTTGAAGGTGACTTTTTCCGGCGACGCGCTCGCCAAGGCTCGGTCCGTACGTGTCCCCTTGGTGCCGCGTGACGATGTACCCATCCAGGTGACCGTCTTGTCTGGAGACCTTGGGACCCGGCACGTGCAACCCTTCAAGGATCAGGCGGCTGATTCGCTGATCATGGGCGGTGGGTCGCATCGCGTGCGGCTGAGCTTCTCGGGCCCTGACGGTGCTCGTCGCATGAAGACGGCGTTCGAACGTCCGCGACGTGGGTCGCCGGTTGTTCGGATCACGCTTGATGGAACGGAGTCCCTGACACTCGGTTTTCAGGTCGATTTCGAGAAGGAGAAGGCGAAAGCCGGCTCTCTCGTTACGGAAGCTCGCAACGCTGAGCACCGGAAGGAACTTGGTCTGGCGATCCAGCTATGCGAGCAGGTCATGGCCCAGTATCCGTTCGAGGAGGCCTCCGAGGCCGCCGCGTCGGAGATCCTGAAGCGACTGGTGCAAGACGGCCGTGCGAAGACGGCGGCCCTCGCCCAGCGTCTCGATGACGCGCGGTTCTTCCGGGACCTGCTGCACGACACGGATCTCGGGATCGAGGTGGCGGCGGAGGCTGTTCGATACAAGGGCACGTCACTCGAGGCGGGGCTGCGCGAGGTCCTCGGTGATTACGAGAAGACCCGGTCTGCGTGGCACCGGCCGCTTCGTGAGGCCGAGGCGGAGCGAGCGTTCTTGCGAGCCAAGGACTACATGGACGGCGAGAAGAAGCAGCTCGCGCTCCTGTTCTTCAAGACGATCGTGGCGGAATTCCCGAACACAGATGAGGCGGACCAGTCCGCCGCCTATATCCAGCGGCTCGAGCGCAAGCCGAGCGAGGGGAGGTGAGCTGATGGCCCAGGTCTTTGGTATCGACCTCGGCGCGCGCGCGATCAAGGTGGTCGTGGGCAAGTCGAAGGGGCCGATTTTCGAACTGCAGCGGGCGTTCTCATTGCCCGTGGGGCTCGCTGGTGACCCGGAGCGGAGCCTCCTCGCTTCTATTCCGGGGTTGGCGGACCTCGGCAAGGCCCCTGGCGCGCGCTTCGGGCTCTCCGGCAAGGAGCTGATCATTCGCTACACGAAGGTGCCTCCGGTGCCGTTGTGGCGTCTCAAGCTCCTGATGGATTTCGAGGTGCGAGAGATGGCTGAGCAGGCGGGCGAGCCCCTCGCCTGTGACTACAACCTCGTTCATATCCCCGGCGCGGATTCGGATGACGAGACGGTGCTGGTGGCTGTCGTGAAGGAGCCCTTCCTCGACGCCCGCTACGCGGCGATCAGCGCCGCCGTTGGTGAGCCGAAGGCGGGCACGCCGGCGTCGCTGGCGCTGTTCAATGCTTATTTGCAGGCGGGGGCGCTGTACGAAGGCGAGTACGTGTTCCTCGTCGACATCGGGCACCGGAGCGTGGAGATTGTCCTACAGAGGGACGGCGAGTTGCTCTTCGCACGCAACATGGCGACCGGTGGCCACATGCTCACGGAAGCGGTGGGCCAGGCGTTCGGTGTTGACCTGGACGAGGCCGAGCGGATCAAGGAGCAGTACGGCAATGTGACCCCCAAGGGGCTGGCCTCGTACACCTCCGGGCAGGAGGAGCGGGTCGCGAACGCGCTCATCGGACCCGTCGGGCAACTGGCGTCCATCATCCAGTCAAGCCTCGCATTTGCGCGGGCGCAGACCGGTCTGCATAACCTCAACGCGAGCCGCATCCTGGTCTCTGGCGGGGGCGCCAATCTCCGTGGGTTGCCCGAGTACCTGAAGAGCTCGTTTGGCTGCCCGGTCGAGCGTTTCGAGCCGGAGTCGGGGCTGGACACATCCAGTCTGCCGTCCGATGAGGAGGCCGGATTTGCCGCTGACCCGGGGCGGTTCGCGGTGGCGCTTGGGCTGGCGGTGTCCGGCTCCAAGGAGGAAGCGTTCCTCGTCGACCTCGTGCCGGAGGCGGTGAAGAAAAAGCGTCACATGATGACGCGTACGGTCTTCTCGTGGCTCGCCGCCGCCGCTGCGGTGATCGTTCTGATCCTCCACTACATGGAGCTGTCAGAGGAGTCGGAGACGACGGGCAAGGAGCTGCGCAGGGCGCGGGTCGCGGCGACGCAAGCGAACCGGAAGCGCAAGCAATACGAGAAATTCCAGACTGAGATCAACCGCAACAACGAGGAGGTCGCCGCGCTCGACGACCTCTCGCGCCCCGGTTGGGCGCTCTGTCGGGCCCTGTCGCTGCTGCAGGGGAGCATCGCGTCGGAGACGTGGATCGAGGACATCGATCTCGTGCGGCGTGCGGTGCTCATCGACCCGGACGATCCGAAGTCGAAGAAAGAGGTGCGTATCCTCGTCGACGTGAAGGGCATCGTGCTCTCCGCCAAGAGCAAGGCCGAGACGGCCCTCGGCGCGCTCCAGCGGTCCATTCAGAAGTCCGCGAACAATGAGGTCGCCGTGGACCTGACGTCGGTGAGTACCCGTGATGTGCCGGGTTCGAAGCAGGTCGATTTCATCATGACCATCGACGTCTTCCGCGCTGAACGTGAGGCACGTATGCGGGCAGAGCAGCCCTCCGAGGGGGAGAACTGATGGGTGACTTCGTCCAGGAGAACAAGAGGTTCCTCGTCATTCACGTCGCGGGTGCGCTCGTGTTTCTCATCGCCTGGTTGATCCTGGGCGCCATCTTCGAGGGCGACATCGTCAGCAACAAGAGCCGCACCAGAACGGCTAAGCGCACCGCCAGCCAAGCGATGCCGAGCAGCGTCAACCTGCGTTCCATCGAAGACGGATTGAAGGATCAGGAGGATGACGTTTCGGCGCTGCGTCGGGCCATCGAGCGACAGCCGAACCAGCGGTTCACGCTGGAAGGTCAACCGGATCCGGACCTCTGGTACAACGAGGTGTCGGAGCGCATCGACGAGGAGCTGGTCGAGCAGTGTGCGCGCCGCAATATCGAGATCGATGGTGACCTGGGGCGACCCGGGAAGTACCCGTCGTCGCCGCGTGAATTCGCCTGGTACATTCGCGGGCTCGAGGCCGTGGATCAGGTGCTCCGCCTCGCGATCAAGACCCACGACGAGGTCCTCGAGGAGGGGCTGGCGCGGATCGATCCCATAACGATCGTTCCGCCGGTCCGGCGGAGGGGACGCATGGCTTCGGCGAAGCCATTTGTGCTTGGGCACGAGCTAGATATGACGGTGGTCGGGCATCCGACGGCCCTGGCATTCCTCATTGAAGAGCTGAGTCGGGCACGGGAAGGAACGGCCCTGGTCCTCAAGGAGGCGCGGATCCACAGCCTCGACCTCCCTCCCGGTATGCAGGCGCGCGGGCCGCGCCGGGGCGGTCGTCGTGTCGCCTCTGACCCGAGGGACCGTGGTCGTGTGGAGGCCCGTTTGATCGTCCAGACGATCGACGTGGACCCTAAGGGCCGGGTGAAGGCCAAGGGGGCGATCCGATGAATAAGGAGCAGGTCGCTTTCGTGATCGCGCTGGCGCTGCTGGCCTTGATGTACCTCGGTGGCGGCAGCGAGGAAGGGCGTCGTCGTCGCGGCCGACGGGTTCGCGACAGGGAGATCGAGCAGCAGGACGCTCTCACGTCTGCGGGTCACTTCCTGGGAGTGGAGGACTACGCGTGGGATGGGTCCGGCGCCGGCCGAAACTTCTTCCTCGCCCCGCGCGAGACCGCGGATCTTCCCCTCGCGCCGCTGCTCCCGCCGCCTCCGCCGCGGTTGCCAACCCCAGGTTTGCCCCTGGTGTTGGAGGTCGGCGGTGACGTCCGGGCGAGCTTGCGTCACGCGCTCATCCCGGAGGCTGTCGATCTCTCGGGGTCGGGCGCGGGTGCGTTCGCCGCCGCCGACGCGGGGGACGATGTGGGTGCCGATCCGGACGCGGTGATCGAGGATGATCCCCTCGACCGGCTGACCGGCGGGTTCGCGGGGGAGATGTCCCTCGCGGATAAGCTCAAGCAGTCAACGTCCGAGCGCATCGAGGCTGAGCGTCGGGCTGAGGCCGCGAAGCAAGAGGAGCGTGAGCGCAAGAAGACGCTCGATCAGATCCACTGGCCGAGCGGGGATGTGAGTTACGGGCTCGTCAAGACCCTCGCGAGGGAGGACGACCGGTTCGGCATCAAGCTCACGATCGACCGCATCCGCGGCGACACGAGCCTGACCGAGGACGACAGGAAGAAGCAGCTGGACAAGATCCGTATTGTCTTCTTCGAAGACAGCGGGCGAGAGAAGAAGAAGAGCCGGATACCCCTCACCGGGGCGAACATCCAGCAGATCCGCTTCGCCCAATCCGACATCCTGAACAAGTTCCATCTGAGCAAGCTGCAGACGGCCAAGGACGACAGGGATGGCTGGTGGTCCCTGGCGACCCTCGTTTACAACCGGGACGACATCACGCCTGAGCAGCTCGACGTCGTGGCCGGGCACCTCGAGGAGATGATCGGTGGGGAGATGGCGGATGAGCAGGTCTACGGCATGCTCGCCGACTGCTATCGACGCCTCTACCACTATGAGAAGGAGCTGAAGATCCTCGAGGAGGCCCTCGGAAAGCAGCCGTTGATGAGCTCGGTGGCGCTCCTCGCCCGATACGGTCAAGTCTGTCTGCGACTGAAGCTGCGCACGAACGCGGAGAGGGCGTTCGCCAAGGCCCTCGCGGCGGAGGCGGGCAACGCGCTCGCGCGACTTGGACGTGGCGAGGCCCTCCTGCAGCAAGGCAAGGCGACCGAGGCTCTCGTGCATCTGCGGCAGGCCCAAACCGGGGTCGGCCTTGACGTCGACCAGAAGCGTCGTGTGTGGGTGCTGCTCGGTGAGGCGTATCTCGGGAAGGGCAATCTGAAGCCCGCGCGGCAGAGCTTCCAGACGGCGCTCACCATGACCCCGGACGATCGCCGCGCGACGGCCGGGCTCGTCGTCGTCACGTTCCTCGAGGCCGGTCCCGCTGCGGCAAAGGCGGTGGTCGCTCGCGGGCGAGAGGCGCATCCTCTCGATGGGACGCTCGCCTATCTCGACGGCGTCTGCTTGCTACGCACGGGCGAGTATGCGAAGGCCATGGAGGTTCTGACCCTGACCATGGACCTCGACCCCCTGCTCTCCGCGCATGCCCGCACGGGGCTGTCCTATCTCCATGAGAAGGCGGGGCAGGACGAGGCGGCGCTCGGCGAGGCCGACCAAGCTCTGGTGGCGGATCCGCTCAGCGTCGGGGCGCGCCTCCAGCGCGCTCGGTGCTTGCTGAATGTCGGGGACTACGCGGCGGCGAAGGACGAGTACCTCCGTGTCCTGTCGGCCGATCCCGGGCGCGTCGATGTCCTGGTGGCCCTGGGCGACGCGTCGTTCCTCGGGGGGGACAGCGTCGACGCTTCCCGGTACTACTCACGTGCGTTCATGGCAGACCCTGGGTTCCCAGACCTGCTCGCACGCCGGCTGGTTTGCGACGTTCGGCGGCGGGCGCGGAGCGCGGCGGACGATCACGTCCGCCGCATCGATGCCGCGTTGCTTCGGGAGCCGTTCGTCCAGGCGGCGATGGCGTACTACCACTACGACCGCGGCAAGGCGCAGGAGACGCTGCAGTTGTTGAAGCGCCTCGTGGATAAGAAGGCGGGATACCCTGAGCTGCTCTCGTATGCCAGCCAAATCATCGCCCAGGTGAGTGAGAACCTGAACAAGGAGCGTTGGCGTGATGACTTCAACCGCTCCGGGTCGCAGATCCTGCTCGGCTGGAAGAAGGAGGTCGGGGCGGGACCGAACGTGTCGTTGAGCAAGGAGATGGTGCTGTTCAGCGGCAAGCAGCGGCGCCAATCTGGCGAACCCACGGTGCTCCGCCAGGAGCGTCCCGGGCGGCTGTTCCAGTCGTTCTCCGTGGACCTGTACATGAAGCCCAGCGTCGGGACGTACAAGGGCATGGGCGTTCTGGCGTTCCAGCGTATGTCGCGTCCACCCGAACCGTATGACGGCGTCCAGGTGCGGGAAGGGGGCCAGTACCCCTACTACGGTGCTCAGGTCGGCCTGTCACCGGATGGCAAGATCCAGTTCCGCTACCTGAACAAGGGCCGCATGAGTGAGTGGGCGGATTTGCCGGGCGCGGCCATGCAGCGCGATTCCGTGACTATCGAGATCGAGGCCGTCGACCCGCGAAAGAACCGATACCGCGTGAACGTTGATGGCGCCACGGTCGCGCAGGTGGAGATCCCCGGCCTGGGCCGCTGGGCCCGTACGCTGGAGATGCAGATCTTCGGGCAGGCGTCCCTTGATCGGGAACTGGAATTCAGCGCTGACAACGCGACCATCATCACCCGCAAGAACCCATGAGCCGATCCATGCCAAGAGACCACGGATTCACCCTCATCGAGCTGCTCGTCGTGATGGCGATCGTCGCGTTGCTCGCCGGTATCGGCTTGCTGGGCATCCCCGCCATGTTGCGTTCTAGCGAGGCAGAAGCGGTGAAGACGGTGGTGACACAGATCGCCGCGGCGCTGGAGGCTTACTCCAGTAATCCCAAGAACGGCGACTTCCCACCGACCGCCCTCAGCAACGATGCCATGCCCGGTTTCGGCGTTTCCCGCAACGACAAGAACACGGGTATCGAGTCGGTGATGCTGTGCCTGCACCGGCCCAACATGACGACGAGCTTCGATATCGAGGACGTGCCATGGCCCGACGCCATGGATAACCTCGACCAGGATCGAACTCGGGTCACGTTGACGGATTTCGGCCGAGACAATCGGAACCTCTACGAGCTTCTAGATTGGTGGGGCACTCCGTTCGCTTACTTCCATCACCGGGATTACGACAGCGCCGCGGTGAAGAACATGGGGCGGATCAATGGCCTGGATGGCATCGTGAAGGCCAAGCCATGGAAGAGCCCGAAGGGTTTCTGGTACCGACGAAACGGCTTCCAACTCATCAGCGCTGGCCCTGACGGCGTTTTCAACACGGGCGACGACATCACGAATTTCGAACGATGATGCAGCACGCCGAAGCACGCGTACGGACGAGGGGGTTCACGCTCATCGAGATGATGGTCGTGATGTTCATCGTCTCGGTCCTCTTCGGCGTTTCGGTCGCATCCTTCCATCGCCTGTCCTCCGGCCCTGCCATGGATATCGCCGAACGGCAGGCGCGGGGGGCGCTCGCCCGAGTCCGTCTCGCGGCTCGCGAACAGTCAGCCCTCGCGGAGGTCATATTCGAGCCTGGCGAGCCCTCGCTCATCCGTACACGGATGACGCGGGATGCGGGTTCCTGGCACTTCGATGTGAACGACAAGGACCGAGGGCTAGGGGGGCGCAACAACGTCGCTCGGATCTCAGGCGCGAAGATGGTGGACGAGGGGACGGTCCGGGCGTGTCTCGAATTCGGCGGCGGCGACTCGGTCAAGTGCGGGCGACTCGCTGCTTACGAGCCCATGCGCGGGTTCGACATCTCCATGGATATCCGCCCATCGCCGAAGGGGGACGGCGGAGGTCTGGCGTCGTTTGGCGATCTGTTCTCGTTCGAGCTCGGCGAGGACGGAGAGCTGATGGCGGTGGTGACCATTGAAGGAGAGGGGGACTCCGTCACGGTCAAGACCTCTAAGGACGTCGTGGAGAAGGATGCTTGGTGCCGCGTGCGGCTGACATTCGACGGTATCGACATCCGGTTGTTTGCACATCAGGTCCTGGAAGCGGAGAAGCGCATCGTCAAGCAGCAGTCTCCGGGCCCGCGCCGTCTCGCTAGCCCAGAGACCGGCGATCGCCTGACGTTCGGCAGCAAGACCTGGGACGGGCTCATCGACGAGGTGATCTATCGCACTGTCGAGGATGAGGAGGTCACGATGTTGGCCGAGGGGCAGCCTGTGTTCTTTGACCACAAGACCCCTGTTCGCGTTCGTTTCGACGCCGAGGGCCGCCTCGATCCGCGCGTCCACGATGCGGAGGTCGTCGTCAAGTTGAAGGACATAGAGGGTGCCACGCGCAGCGTTCGCGTGGACTTGACGGGGTTGATGCGATGACACGGATGAGCGCAGCGCAGGCCGTAACGAATCCCTCGCAAGGGCAGCGTCGATGCGTTGGCCAGACGCGCCGCCAGGCTTCGCGCGGGGTGGCCTTGATCATGGTGCTGGCGGTCCTGATGGCCTTGATGGTCCTGGCTGTGCCATTCCTGTCGATCTCTACCAACGAGAACAAGGCCAGCGTCGCCCCGTATGCCCGCGCCCAGGCCCGCGACCGCGCCGCGGCGATCCAGTCTTATGCGCGGTACATGTTGACTCTGGGCCACCGGGAGGAGGAGGCGCTCCGCGCAGAGGTGGGGGTGACGTCAGGCGAGGGCGCCGTACGTTCGTCGCCAGATTGGGACGTGGCGGAGGAGGCGCGGGTCGCCATTGACCTGCTGAACTCCAAGGGTGAGCCGATGACAGGGGAGGGCAACCTGCCACTCATGCATCCGCTCGACCCTCGCGGCGTCACCGGGGACGTGAAGGTTCGCGATGAGCAGGCCTTCCCCAACATCCTCTCGTCGCCTCCCTTTCTGATCGCGGCGACGCTTGGCAGGACGACGCTGGCGCAGGACATCACCGATACGGACACCGAGATCTCGGTGAACAACGCCGAGAACTTCCCGACCGCGAACGGGAAGATCCTCATGGATGGTGAGGTGATCTCTTACTCCTCGAAGGATGGCAGCACCTTCATGGGTTGCCAGCGCGGCCTCGAAGGCGGCCTCAAGGCCGCCCGTCACCGGGCGGATGCTTGGGTGATCGACGACCGCGCCCGCGAGATCGCCATGCTCCCCTATAAGTCGCCCCGCGCATCGGGGCGTTGGCGCGAACCCCATCACCCCACGTTCGTGAAGGAGATCGCGCTCCTCGGTGAATCGGCCCTGACGTCGAACGAGGTCGACCGCCTCATACGCGACTTTGCCATCCTCGGCCAGCGATTCGCGTCCGGGCACTTCGGGCGCAAGGTCCCTCTGCTGGCGGATATCAATCCCGCCAGTTACGACGGCAACGGATTCGCCGTCACCGTCCGTTCCGTGAGCGGCTTCCCGCCCGGAACGGTCGTGCGGATCACGGATGGACAGCAGACCGAGTATGGAATGGTGTGCAGCGTTCGCGGTCGCGACTTCGGGCGCATCGTCCTGCACGATCCACCTCGGGGTCACTTTGTGAAGGATCGCTCGTCTGTCGCGCCCCTGCTGCGGCACCCCGTCAACATCAACAGCGCCCCACGTGCGGTCCTCTATCGGCTGATCGAGGGTCTCCAGATGGGCCAGGGGGGCGCGGCGCGCGGCACCAATGGACGCGTCGACGAAGACGCGGCGGCGTTGGTGGTAGAGGGCATCATCAGCAACCGGCCGATTCAGGGGTTGAAGCGGTTTCGCGAGTTGCTCGCGGAGCTGGCGGACGGCGCGGAGTTCATCTTCGACGAGTTTCAGTCCGCGGCGGTGTTTCGCAACGCGGTTGACTCGACCGACTCCTCGGTCGCGACGGGCACCGTTCCGTTCTGTTTCCGCTCATTCGATTACTACACCATCGACTCGGTGGCCGTCGTCAACGACCGTAGCGGCCGCGAGCTCGCCCGCCACGGGGTCCGTGAGCGGGTCCACGTCGCGCCGCTCGGTGTGATCACGCGCACGCTCCAGTCGCAGCGTGATTTCGAGGGGCCGTTCTTCCGGGTGCGCTATGGGCCGTGGACGGCCACCCACCCGTATCCGACGGCGCGTTGGGAGACCGCGACGAGCCAGCCCCACGGGCGGCTGCCGATGATGATGTACCGCTTCGGCACGCTCGGGCAGATGTCGGTGAACTCTCAAAACGAGGAGGAGGACGATCAGGACCTCACCTTCGAGGGCGGGGTCTTCCCCCACCAAGAGGAGGGTGATGTGCGGCTGCTCCCGGCTCGGATGGAGGGCCGCGGCTACAGCCACCACTTCGATCCTCCCGGCTACCTGCTCGCGGACAAGACCGTCAAGATCAAGGACCTCGACGCGGAGGGCATGCGATTGGCCAGCGGGCCGTTCGAGATGAACCCACGTGATTCGCGGGGGCCCGGCGTGGGCGGTCAGTCGATGTTGATCGGCGGCGGCAACAGGTCCGGCCGGGGTCGCGGGGGGCGCGGGGGTGGCGGTCGCTCTTCTGGCGGCCGCGGACAAGCGTCGGGTTCGCTCCAGGGGCGATCCACGGTCAATCCGATTCGGTTTGACGTGTGGTATCGCACCGGTGCTGGCTCGGGTGGAGGGCGCCAGGTGGTCTTCCACTACGGCACCGAGTCCAGTGAGGAAGACGAGATCTCCCTGGCGATTGAGTCTGATGGCTCGCTCGTGGGTCGGGTCGCCGGACGCACCTTCGACGACGAACTCGACGCCATGGAGGAGGTCGCCCAGACCCGCTGGATGCCTGAGGACGGGGCCGGTTTCTGGAAGGCTCGGACTTGGTACCACCTCGGCTTCGCTTATAGGGGCACCAAGCCTGACGACCTGATGCTGTTCGTGGACGGCTTCAAGCGCGGATCGCCCCGCTACCAGACCCAGCTGTCGTCCTCGCTGTCGGTGGACGACAACTCGTTCGACGTCGAGGATGCTGAAGGCTGGCCGCTTCGCGGTGTGGCGCTCGTGGGTAGCGAGGTCATCGCGTTCGAGCGGTCCGGCGAGAGCTTTGAAGTCGTTCAGCATCAGGGGCTCCCGTGGGGCCGCGGCCGTCGGGGAACCAAGGCCCTCGGGCACGAGTCCGGTACCACCGTGACCCTGTTCGGATACTCGACGGCGCCGCGGGGTGCCTCGACGCGGAGCAGCGTGGTGATCCCACGGGGCGGCGCTACGCTGGCTGATGCCCTTGGGCCACCAGTCGTCGCGACGTTCGCCCACAACGCGACCATGACGTTGCAGGTGCCCGCCGGCGGAGGGCTGACGATCCCAATCCAACTCCGCGTGCACGACCCGGCGGCCCCGTCTGGCAACGAACTGGAGCTCATCGGCGATTCCGAGGGCACCCTCGACTTCGATTGCTTCCCTGCTTCGGGAGGTTACGTCGTCATCTGTTCAGTCGGTTCCGGCCTGCCCAACGCCCCCGTCGGTGGTGTGGAGTTCGCGCGCTACACGAGCCGCAGCGGCAGCACCCTCGTCGGTCTGCAAGGTGTCTTGAATCCGCCCAACGAGACGCTGGGACAGGGCGCCGCGACCGGGCAGTTTGCGATCAGCTTGAACCGCTTGATACACCCGATCCAGCTCGTCGGTACGGGGCCCGTGGCGGCGATTCAGCAGATGGCTGCGGTGTTCCCCGTGAGCATCAACGTCGGAGACACCAGCGGGCTCATGGAGCCGCAGAGCCCGCGCGGCGGGTCCGGGGATGACGGTAACGGGAACACCTTCTTGAATGCCCAGCTCCCCAACTGGGATACGGACCCGGAGTTCGTCCAGATCGGTAATCCCAACACGGACTCCCTCGACGCGAACGACATCGAGTGGATTCGCTACCACCATATCGATGGCGAAGGGAACATCCTCTGCGACGAGGCGCGGTTCATCCAGGCGGCGGCGCAGTGGATCCGTTCACGGCACCTCGGGCCCGGCCAGAACATCACCGATGCTCACCTCGGGACGAACCTGTTCCTTCCGTTCCGTATGCAATGTGGCACGGAGATGTTCACGGACGGCCGTGCCTCGTCGGGCGGGGAGGTCGTCCCGTGCATCCGCACGGTGTCCCACAGCCGGCGCGAGGCTATCAACGTCGAGAGCTGGGGCACCATGCCGGCCGCGCCCGTCACCGGCGGGCGGTGGTCCGCGGCCGGGTGGGGAGACAACGTCACCATCGAGGGTCCGAGGGGCGACAACAGGAAGCAGGCGACGGTGGCTTGGGCCGGGGTTGACGAGCCCGAGGTCGTCACCTTCGGCATCGGGGAGAACGCCGTCTCCGTGCGCATCCGGCGTAACTACGAGGGGCACGGCTGGCTCGCGTTCACCACCAGTCCGGGAACCGAATATAGACAGCGCTCGTTGCCCGGCAACGGTCAGACGGAGCAGCGCAATCGGTATGTACGTCTGCTGAAGTTCCCGAGCGGAGAGATGCCTGACATCGCCCAGGGCGGGCGGGCGTTCGTCGGCGGCTCGGCCGACAAGGAGGTGGCGGATTCGGACGGGTACATCGACGAGATCCGCGTCGCGTCCTTCGAGCCAGAGCGTTTCGTGCTGTGGAACCACACCGAGATGGACCTCGTCGGCCCCCTCCCTGCAGACCCGAACAACCCCACCGCGCCGCCGCCTAGCGGCACGATCAGCGGTGGCGCCAGCGCCGGCGGTATCGATGAGACAACGGACGAGATCCCCATCGCCGCCGTGGAGTGGTTGATCTCCAACCCGCGCAGCTTCGGGCCGAACCCGCGCTTCTACATCCTCCCGGATGGCCGCCAGATCCTCTTTGAGGAGGAGCTTCAGAGCCGGGGTCTATCGAACAACGACGCTGGCCTCGTGATGATTGACGACGAGGTGATCGCGTTTCGTTCCATCGGCACCTCGAGCGGCGGGGGGCCGGCGCTTCTCGATTGCGAGCGCGGGTACATGAACACGATCGCCAGCGCCCATGGATTCGGTGCCAATGTGGTCATCCTCGACTTCGTCAACGTGACCATGCTGCAGAACGGACTCGAAGCGTCGAGCAATCGACTGGAGGTCGCCGACGCGTCAGGTTTCCTGCGCAACGGAGGCACCGTGCTCGTCAACGATGAGCTGCTCCACTACACGACGGGAGAGCGGACCGCGCTCGTCATGCCCTGGTTGATGGACGAGGACGGCGACACGGAAGGTGGATTGTTCCGCGGCCGCTTCGGGACCCAGGTCTCGTCGCACGATTCTCAGGCCATCGTCCTCGATATGCCATTCCGCTACTGGGATCGCTACGTGCCCAAGCAGGACGCGGCGGACCAGTCGTGGTACGGCTTTGGACTCGACCTTCCTGGGGCGTTCTTCCACGAATTGGTCTTCGAGAAATACCGGCGTGACGAGTACACGGACATCGAGGTGCTGGTGCGGACCGACGCCGACGTCTCGTGGGGGGCGGATCCCCAGAAGACGACGGGGCTCTACCTGTTCACCGACAGCGAGGAAGGTGAGCCGAACTTGATCGACACCGCCGGTGACGGCCTCGGTGTCAGGGTGATGTTCAAGTACATGTCCGGCGCGTTTGATCCGATCAACATGCGGGCGCACGGCTGGAAGTCGACTCCGGAGCTGCGCTCCATGCAGCTGACCTATCTCGACCAGACGCGGGTGCTCACCCGGGAGGAGAAGAGGTGACCCGTCGTCCGGACCGACGCCTCGGTTTCACCATGGTCGAGCTCTTGGTCGCGTTGACGCTCTTGTCCGCGATCGGGGCGCTGCTGTTGCAGCTCGTACGTGGCAGCTTCGTGCTGTATCGCGACGGCGATCGGCGCGGAGACCTGTACTCGACGGCGATCCCGCTGTTGGAGATGCTCGAGGACGACCTGCGGTCCGTCGATCCCGGTCCGGATGGCCGTCTCCTGGTGTTGCCCGATGCATTCGGAGTTGCGGGGGAGGGCATCTTCATCCGGCTCGTGCGGAGCATGCCCGGTGGCGAGCAGCAACACGGGGTGCTCCGTCGTGCCGGGACGACTGTCGGGGCGGGGGGTTCGTATTCCGGGCGGGATCCCGGTCTCGAGGAGCGCGTTCAGATCGCGCCGCCCAGCGGTCTGATCGAGGTCGCCTATGCCCTCGTGCAGGAGCCGAGCGACCCCGTCGGAGTGCTGACCCTGTACCGGGGTGAGCGCGCGCCCGCCCATGGCCCGGGCTCGTTCTTCGGTTCTCAGGGAGGCGACGACGGCTGGGTGCGCAAGAATCTCCAGCCTGTCGCTACCGGCATCCTGGGGCTCTGGTTGCTTTGCCAGGGACAAGAGACGGAGGACTGGCAGGAGGAGATCGTGATCGAGGGGTCCGGTGGTCAGGGTGACTCGCTCATGACCTGGGATAGCACGCGCGGGATCCTCTCGAGCGACAAGTTCCCGCTCGCCCTCGGTGGCGCGTCCCTCGCCGACTCGCGCGACGATGTCTATCCCAGGGCGTTGCGCATCGTCTTGCATGTCGCGCGCGGTCAACGGCCGGAGGCGATGCTGCGCCGCGTGGTACGGGCCGATCGTAAGATTATCGAGGTGAACTCGACTGAGCAGTTTCCCGGCGAGGACAGAGTGATCGACCGATACGTAAAGGTCGGAAGCGAGTGGATGCTGGTCGGCAATCACGACAAGGGAGAGGCCGTGGTTCAACGGCGTTGCCGGCAATCGGGCTCGAGTAAGACGGTTCACCGGATCGGCGATCCGGTTTTTGTCGGTCGCGTGTTCCGCAAGACCCTCTCCTTGCCAGCGGCCCGATCTTGGTGGAGCGGCGAGGATCGATGACCGTGCGGTTCGCGAAACAAGGCGGGTTTACGCTCATCGAGGTCCTGGCGGCCATGATGGTCCTGCTCGTGGGCATGGTGGGTGTGTTCGCGCTGTTCGCCTCTTCGCTGAGCCTGCAAAAGGAAGCCACCGAGCGGATGGACGTGGCGTTGAACCTCTCGGCCGTGATGTCCCAGGTCCAGGCGGACCTGACGGAGCGCGTCGAGGGCAAGGGGACGGGGACCTCGACCCTGTCAGGACAGACATTTCCCGTTCCTGGGAACGAAGGTTACAGTTACCGGATCACGCTTGAGCCGATCCCGGATGACCTCTCCGGACGCGGATTCTTCTGTCGTGTCGAGATCATCGCACGGTACCGTGGTGAGGAGCGGGTCTACGATATGGGATATCGGCCGATCGTCCCGGAGGCGGATAACGACGTCCGCATCCGGCGCTTGCTGAAAGGGAGATAGAACGAGATGAAGACGAAGATCCTCGGCTGCCTGATCGTGTTTCTCCTGTCCGCGTTCGCGCGGGCGGACGACATCGTTCTCGTTGATGGCCGCTATCTCCAGGTGAAGGTGCTGGGCGCGACCGAGAAGAAGCTCCACGTCAAGCTGCTCGACACCGGAGGTGAGTTGTGGATTCCGTGGGACCTCATCCGCGAGTCCGACCGGGACCGGCTCATGGTCCAGTTCGGCTACAAGGAAGAGGAGCGCGGGGAGATCACCCGCGCCGGCATTCGACTTGTCACCAAGTCCGGGGAGGAGTTCTTCGGAGTCCCGGAGAAACAGTTCGACGCCCAGAGCGTGCCTGACGAGGTCGTCATCATCTACAAGGGCCGCAAGTGGCCGTTCAAGAAGAGCATGATCCGGTCGATCGACTGGCAGGACGTGCCCGCCCTCGAGGCCTATACAAAGGAGCAGCTCTACGACCAGGAGCTCGCGCGCATCAAGCCGGGGGAGGAAGACCTGGAGGGTCACTGGGACCTGGCCCGCTTCTCTATGGACATAGAGCTCTATGCTCGCGCCGTCGAGCACATGCTGAGGGTCAAGAGCATCGATCCCGCGTACCGCGCTGACTTCGTCTCGAATCAGCTGGGGCGCCTCGAGATGCTCGCGCGCAACCAGAAGATCGTCGACGCGATGCGCGGCGCGAAGCGGGAGTCCTATCACAAGCGCTTCGACCAGTCGGTGGAGCAGCTTGACCAGATCCTCTCTCTTGAAAACCTCGATCCGAACCTCAAAGCCGACGCCGAGCTCACCAAGGAAGGCGTCCTCAAGCGGCGCTGGGACTACTTCGCGAAGCTGGTCACTCGTGGCTACTTCGACATGATGAACAACAAGATCGGCAAGATGTCTCGCGATCGGAAGCTGAAGCTCAAGGAGGCCCAGAACCAGATCCGGCGTGAGCTCCACAAGGAGATCGTCGCCGACCTCGCCACCAAGTACGGCCTCGACGTCAAGAAGGAGGTCGAGAAGATGTGGGAGGAGCGGGTCGTGCACCAGCCCCGTCGTGCCTCCTACGGTTCCGGCACCTTCATCGTCCTCGGGAAGGCGAAGGGGGCTGAGCAGCGCATGCAGCAGATGCAGCGCATGCAGCAGCGCCAGGCGCAGCAGCAGCGGAACAGGAACGGGCGCCGCGGTGGCAACCAACAGCAACAGCAGCAGCAGCAGACGTTCCAGCCCCCCAAGCCGCCGACCAAGGACGACTGGTGGGACAAGCTCGCTGACAGCAGCATGCGCGCACAGTGGTTGAAGTGCTACTACGCGGAGAACGGGAAGAAGCTCGAGGTCGTCGGGGAACGCAAGAACTCGTGTTCGCGATGCGGCGGCACGGGGAGCATCAAGTTTGCCGGTTCGCAGGGTGAGACGGTCCCCGTTACCTGCCCGCGTTGCCAGGGGCACCGCCACGACAAGGGCGTCGCCTACAAGTAGAGATGGGGCGCTTCCTCGTCGTCGCGATCCTGCTGGCGTCCTGCGCGACGCACCATCAGGCGCCTCCCCTGGGTGCGCGCGATCCCGCGGCGGAACGCCCGGTCCGCGATCCCTCCGTCTCCGAACCTGATCTCAAGGGCGATGGGCGGTCGAACCATCCGGCTCCGCCGAAGGCTCGCCTGCCGGGGAACCCGGTCGTCGCATCGTACGAGGGTCGAGAGATCCGCGCCGCCGAGCTAGGGCAGTGGTTCTTGAGGACATATCGGCGCGAGGCGCTGGCGTCTCTCTCTAAGTTGATTGGACTCGAGATTGTCGAGCGGGAAGCGAAGCGCATCGGGCTCTCGTGCCCGCCGTCGCACCTCGCTGATAAGCGCAAGGAGATCATGGGCCTCCTCGAGCGCGACGCCGCTGTTACCTACGGAATCGGGGCGAAGGTCGAGCGCTATGTCCGGTTGCGGTACCAGCAGTCTCTCTCCGAACACCTCGCGATTCGTCTCGAGGAGGCGCGTCAGCGCTGGCTGTTCAGCCGCATCATTCGCTTCGAGGCGATGCGTACGGACCGGGTAGAGCTGGCGATGATCGTGACGAAGGACCGGCGCACCATGGAGGACGTCAAGTCTCGCCTTGACCAGGGCGCTGACTTCGCGCGGGTCGCCCAGCGGTACAGCGTGCACGAGAGCAAGCAGCGGGGCGGCCGGCTGCCTCCCTTGCCGCGAGAGGCGCTGAATCCGGTCGTCGCCAGCCGGGCATTCGAGTTGAAGGTGGGAGAGTGCACCGGCGTCCTCGATATCGATGACGGGCGCGGGCACAGGCAGTACGAGATCGTCCGTCTGCTCGGCCGGCTTCCTGGCCGGACGGTCACCTGGTCCAGCGTTGAGGATGAGGTCGAAGCGGGCCTGAAGGAGCGCCCGGTTGACCCCATGGAGTGGACTGCGTGGTACCTGCGGCTGGAGAGGCTTTACAGCGTCCGCGTCTCCAGTAACCTCTGATCCCAATGGCGGCTGATCCAATAGAAGCACACGACGAGCCGGCTCCTCCTGCGCCTGTGGATGCAGCCGCGCTCGCGCCCATCCTTGAGGCGCTCCTCTTCGCCTCGCCCGAGCCCCTCGGCACGGCGGCGATGAAGAAGGCGTTCGGGGAGGAATTTCCACGGGATGTCCTGGCGGAGGCACTGGAGATCCTCAAGGAGCAGACGAACACCGAAAACCGCGGCATCCTGCTCACGGAGGTCGCCGGTGGATGGCAGTTTCTGACGCGAGAGGACTGCTTTCCCTATGTCAGGCGGATCGCCCGCACGCAGCGGGAGGAGAAGCTGACCCCGGCTTCCATCGAGACCCTCGCGGTCGTGGCCTACAAGCAGCCCGTCACCCGTGCAGAGGTTGATGCAATCCGTGGGGTGGCCTCCGGCCCGCTGGTTCGCTCCCTCATGGACAGGGGCCTGGTTAAGGTCACGGGGCGCGCGGAGTTGCCCGGCGCGCCATTCCAGTACGGCACCACCCGCCAGTTCCTCAAGCACTTCGGGCTGAAGTCCTCCCGGGACCTTCCGGGCCCCAAGGAACTGGGCAAGCTCCTTGGAGAGCGAGCGGGGTAGGCTGAAGAGGCCCGGGAGCCCAATCGGTCCACCGCCGTAGGGAAGAGGGATGGCACTTCCGCCTCATCCTTGAGCAGGTTGGTGGACGACCTATAATCCTCGGATTCCTTGGCTTAGGGCGTCCCAG
The DNA here is from genome assembly GCA_002683135.1 of Planctomycetota bacterium. Classification (GTDB taxonomy): domain Bacteria; phylum Planctomycetota. The sequence goes on from NYSS01000129.1 coordinate 22,286, forward strand.
ACGCACCCAGGAGACACGCATGTTCGAGTTCATGCATAAGTATCGGCTTCCGATCCTGATCGCCATCTTCTGCGGGCTATTGGGGTTCGGTGTGTGGGCCTCCATCCAGTCGCTGTTCCTGGGGCCGTCCAACGAGGTCATCGGTACGTTCGCCATGCCCGGCGAAGCCGAGCGGGTGGAGGTGTGGTCAGAGGAGTACGGCGAGCTGTGGCGCATGTTCGCCAGATACGGCGATCAGTGGCCTGCGTTCGCGCAGCAATTCGGACTCCAGGAGCAGGACTTCGGGCTGTTCGTCTGGGACTTCCTCGTCTTGGCGCGTGCGGCGACGGCCGCGGGCATCGAGGTCCCGGATGCTGCCGTCGAGCGTTGGGAGTTGATGAGAACTGGCCAGGAGGCGGGTAAGGACATCAATCTTCCCGACTGGTACCTGGATTTCCAGCGGAAGGTCCTCGCTGTCGGGCAGTTCCGCAGCCAATTCACCATGGACCCGGGGGGGACGCCGTACCCGGATTTGCTCCCCGACTACCAACGCGCTTACTCCACGGTTTCGGCGAAGGTGATCTTGTTGGACAAGCGGGAGAACGATTCCTTCGTGCTTGACCTCGGCAAGGAGGATGACAAGGCCAAGCTCGAGACGTGGTTCAAGCAGAACGAGTGGGTCGCTACCACCAACAAGAAACCTGAGGGTGTCGACGTCGAGGTGGCCTACGTTCGCCTTCGGGATCAGAGCATTGACGCCTTCAAGAAGTCGTTTGATGAGAACTGGGCCAGCCAGACCAAGGACATGAAGGTCACGGAGGAGGACCTCCAGGCTCGCTACAAGACATCTACGTTCCCGTACCAGCAACTGGCGCATGATGAGATGGCCAAGGCTGGCGTGGAGCATGAGCATGGCAGCGGAGATCAGGACGCGGACTACGAGTACCTGAAGACGGCCGGGCACCTGGAGCGGGAGATCAAGGTCGCGCGGCTCATGAGCCAGCTGCAAGCCCAGGTGAAAGACAAGCCTGAGACCCTGGGTGCGGTGGCGAAGGACACGTTCAAGTTTGCCGTCGTATCGCTGACGGATGCGGAGCGTAGCGGATTGGCTGAGCAGCCCGACTTCGGCAGCCTTCGCTTGTCTGCGATGGTCTGGGGGACCGGCGTGGCCAAGTTGCCGAAGGACGGAGCTGAGGCCGCAGAAGGCGATTACAAGCTCGGGAGCCTGTTGGTCGACGCGAATCAGCCAGCCGGCGGTCTCGAGGCGGGCGTCTTTGACGATCCCGGGACGATGATCGGTCTCGTCCGCATGACGGCGCACAAGGAGGAGCGGCTCCCGGAATTCGGTGAGATCCTGGTCGAGCTCAAGAAGGAGTGGCAGACCGCACAGGCGCGCACGGACCTGTTGGATCGGACGCGCGAATTCCAGAACGCCGTCGACGCCTGGTGCGTCGCCGAGTTGATGACCGATGCCTCTGCGTCGGAGCCGTGGAGTCGGTGGACGTGGCTCTCAGATCCTGCGATGAAGATCCTCGGTTCGGAGCAGTATTGCAACCAGAAGATCGCGGATGCGATCAAGGCGCGGGAGCTTGATCGTGCGAACTCCGAACATGAGTCCCAGATCGAGATGATTGAGGAGCAGCAGCGTCGTGGCATGAAGGTCGAGCTTGCCGATGACATGGATCCTCTGCAGGCCCGAGGCTACGAGGAGATCGCGGCGCGGATGGAACTCGTGCCCTTCGACTTCGGCCCGGTGAACAAGGCTACGGGCCTCTCGCCACAGTATCCTGAGGGGATCTCCCGTCAGGAGCGGGCCAACCGTGTTCTGCGCTCCAAGAGCATCATGAACGGCCTCTCCTTTCTCGATGTCGGGAAGATCTCGACCGTGCCTGTGGACGCCGCGGGGATGTCCGTCCTGGCGCTTGTGACCGGGCGGACCGATCCGGAAGGGGCGGAGTTGCTGATGTACCCGGACCGGGTGCGCGACATCGCTTCACGCCGTCGGGTTCAGCCAGACCGGAGCTGGAACTACAAGATCTTCAAGTCGGCGAGTTTCTTCGATCTCGATGCGCCCAAGACGGACGAGGGGATCGCTGAGGCCGAGGTCGCCGATCGCAAGCGCGCGCTCGCAAGGCAGGAGCGCCAGCGGAAGCGCAACGAGGTGCGGCAGGCCGCGATGAAAAAGGCCCTTGAGAGAAAGCAGGAGGAGGAGGCCAAGGAGGCTTCCGAGAAACCGGCTGTCCCCGACAAGGCTGACAAGGCTGACAAGGCCGACAAGGCCGAGAAGGTCGACAAGGCCGAGAAGGTCGACAAGGCCGACAAGGCCGACAAGGCCGACAAGTAGCCTCGCGCCCTTGGTCGCCGGCCCTATGGGTGGGGTTGTTTGTC
>NYSS01000130.1 GCA_002683135.1 Planctomycetota bacterium
TGATGGGCGATCAGCGCCTTGTTCGCGGTGACGAGCGCCTTGCCGTTGCCTAGCGCCGCGCGCGCCAGCGCCAGTGCCGGGCCGTCCGATCCGCCGACCAGCTCGCATACAACATCGACGTCCTCGTCCTGCGCGAAGGCGGCCATGTCGTCGCACCAGCGGTAAGCACTAAGGTCGATCCCGCGATCGCGATTGCGCTCCCGCGCGCTCACCGCGACGATCTCCACCGGCCGCCCCGCGCGCCGCGCAATCAGATCGCGGTTTTCCTCGATCAGGCGGACCACGCCGGTGCCGACCGTGCCGAGACCGGCAAGAGCCACGCGCAGCGGCTGCGCTTCGGAAGGGCGGTTCGAGGAGGGCTGAGTCATGGGAGAGCTGCCTTTTCGCCTGATTTTTGTGAGGCGGCGGTTACCCTGTGGGACGCTTCATGGCCAGCCCCAGCTCTTTCTCCTATATTCTATCTGATGTCGCGCGGCCGATCCATGATCAGCGGCGCATCCGATATCGGTGCCTTGGCGCTGCATGGCCCCACCGAGCGGCGCACGAACTGATAATCCTCGCGCGCGCGCGCATCGTTCACCGGATCGCCGCTCGACAAAGCGGAAGAGGGCAGCTGGTTCGGAAGGCCGTTGCAGGCAAGGCGATACCATAACAGCGTGTCGCGCCGCGGTGCCTCTGCGGCCTCGTCCACAATTTCGGTCAGCGATACGGACCAGCGTTTCTCTTGGCCGGGACGGCTGAGCACGCTGATCGCGATCGGGCGCTTTTCTGCGGTCGAGAGGAATATCTGCGTCTCGCCCTCGCCCGGAATATTGCCCGGCACGTGAAAAGCGCTGGTTACGCCGGTGATCGGCGCGGGCGCATCGATCGCCACCGCCTCGCGTGCCACCTGCCGCACCAACGAATCGGTCTGCGGACCATAAGCCAGCAGCGATGCCGGCCCCGAAAGCTGCAGCTCTCCATTTCCGGTGATGCGGCCAAAGGCGAAGTAGCGGCCGCCTTTCAGCTTCTGCGCACGCCCCCGGGTATCGCGCGGAACATCGGCTAGGAAGCGAATTTGCGGCGGCAAGGCGCTCGATCCGCGGATCAGGCTGTTGACATCCGCCTCCACATAAACGCGCGCGATCCCCGGTGGCAGTGGCCCGGCCCGGTCTGCGCCCAGTTCGGTGGCGCGGGTGATGCTAAGATCGACGATTGCGGGGGCCTGCGTCACCTGATCGGCGACGGCGACATAGCTGGGCGGATTTTCTTCGGCCGCGCGGTCATAGGCCGCGCTCGGCACACTGGCGCAGCCGCCCAGAAACATCGCCGTAGACGCGATGAGTTGATACATTCTTACATTCCGCATGGACTACTGCCCCTGATCTGTCATACGCTTGTGGTTAAAGGCCCATGTCCGATGTGCCCTGTCAATCGTATGAACCGTGCATCGCATCCATTTTGCGGGCCGGACGTACAATACAGGTCAGTCTGCGCTTGGGAGACTGGGCATACCCTATGCATTAAGCGCATTGCCCCAGCCGGGGAGCGCGGTTAAGGCGAGGATGCCTGAGGAGAGAAAGCCGTTGCGCGCGGGCCGATTGCTGCTTTAGCAGTGTTGGTTCGTGTCCTGCGGGGAAGTGAAGGAGCAACGCAGCCGAATGGCCTATGCAGACCAGGAAATGAGCAATACTAAGCTCGTTTCGATCGTAATCGTTGTCATCATCCATGTGCTGATCGGGTATGCTGTTATCACCGGTCTGGCATATCAGGCGGTGAAAAAGGTGGCACAAGATCTGAACGTCGTGGAGGTTCAGGAAGAGGAGCCGCCGCCACCGCCGCCGGAAGAGCCGCCGCCACCGGAGCCCGATCCGCAGCCGCAAGTCGATCCGCCGATCGTCTCGCCGCCGCCGATCGTGAAGACACCGTCGCCGCCGCCGCCGGTTGCTACCGTTCGGGATATCCCGCCGGCAGCGCCTGTCACGCCGACGTTTAACAAGATCGGTCCGGTTCCGAAGCTGGCTCCGCCGCCGCCACCTCCGCCGCCTCCGCCCCCGCCGCCGCCTCCGCAGCGCGCGAACCCGGAGCCGTCGAACAATCCTGGCGGCTGGGTTACGCAGAACGACTATCCGTCGCGTGCGCTACGTGAAGGGGCGACCGGTACCACCGGTTTCCGTCTAACCGTGGGCTCTAACGGCCGTGTGAGCGGGTGCTCCATCACCAGCTCGAGCGGAAGTAGTGAGCTCGACGATGCGGCGTGCCGTAACGCAACCCGGCGTGCCCGCTTCAAGCCGGCGCTGGATTCGCAGGGCAATCCCACAACGGGCAGCTATACCACGCGCGTTCGCTGGGAAATTCCGGATTAAGATCAGTGCGCGGGGCCTGCCGGGGCCGGCTCCGCGACGCAGCTTGAATATATTTCGAAGAGGAAAGTCACACCATGTCCATTGAACTCTTGAGCGCTGCAGCCGGTGGCTCGCAGAACAAGTTCGGCCTCTTGGAGGCTCTTAACGAAGGCGGTTTCATCAGCTGGGCGATCTTTGTCGTCCTGGTGATTATGTCGGTCGGTTCCTTCTATATCCTGTTCACCAAGCTGTTCGAACAGCAGAAGGTGATCAATCAGGGCAAGAAGGCCCGCGCCGGTTTCTGGCGTGCGTCCAGCCTGAAGGAAGGCTCGACCAAGCTGGAAAAGAACAGCGCCTACAAGCAGCTCGTCGATGACGGCCTGCACGCGCAAGAGCGTCACGGCCAGATGACCGACCAGCAGGAAGCGCATGATTACCTGCATGGTTCGCTCGCTCGTTCGGAAGCGTCGATCAACACCAAGCTCAACAGCGGTCTGGCGTTTCTCGCTACCGTGGGTGCAACGGCACCGTTCGTCGGCCTGCTCGGCACCGTGATCGGCATCTACTCGGCGCTCATCAAGATCGGTATCGCCGGTCAGGCATCGATCGACGCCGTTGCCGGCCCGGTTGGTGAGGCGCTCATCATGACGGCGCTCGGCCTGTTCGTGGCCGTTCCTGCGGTGCTTGCTTACAACTGGCTCCAGAGCCGCAACAAGTACATCCTGCGTGATCTCAACAGCTTCTCCAACGACCTCCTCGCCTATATGGGTTCGGATGGCCGCGTGAAGCCGCAGATCGCTACCAACACGTCGACTGCCACTAAGCCGGTGACCAAGTCTTCCGGTCAGGCCGGCGGCGTACAGTCCCCGGCGGTGAAGCCCGGCACGACCGAGCGTCCCGGCACGACCACGACGAAGCGTTAATTCAAGGCAGGCGGGCGGGGGCCTTACCCCGCCCGCAAGCTTCAGACGCAAGACGTAATGGCCGGACACGGCCGAGAAGATCAGAGGATTTAATCAATGGCCATCAGTTCGGGAGGCGGAGGCGCAGAGACGCCGATGTCCGACATCAACACGACGCCGCTCGTGGACGTCATGCTGGTGCTTCTCATCATCTTCCTCATCGCTATTCCGGTCGTGATCCAGACGGTTGATCTCGAATTGCCGGTTGTGAAGTTCGAGCCGACCATCACGAAGCCGGAGAACGTTCTGCTCGCGGTCAGCGCGACGGACGTGAACGGTATCGATCCTGGTGAGCCGGGTTTCGAAGGTGCATCGCCGAACGGCCAGTGCCGGGTCTATTGGAACGTTACGCCGATCGATTCGACGGAGCTGGTCGACCGGGCCGTCAAGAAGCTTGAGGCCGAGATCGATGCACTAGGCGGGCCGGCTGCGATTGAATCGGGTCAGGTCGCTCCGGAAGATCTGCCGGAGGTGCACATCCGCGGTGACATCAACACCCCGTATCGCTGCATCGGCGGCGCGATCTACCAGATGCAATCTGCCGGTTTCTCGAAGGTCGGGTTCATTTCCACGCCGATCGAGATTCAGACCGCCCTGTAATCGCGACCTGTTAGCTCGGGGCGCCGGCGGCGTCCCGCAGAGACCAATTTAGGAGAAAATGTCATGGCAATGAGCGGTGGTCGCGACGACGGCGCCCCCATGATGGAGATGAACACGACGCCGCTGATCGACGTCATGCTCGTGCTTCTCATCATGTTCATCATCACCATTCCGGTACAGACGCACGCGGTGAAGATCGATCTGCCGGTCGATAGCAGCAACCCGCCGCCGCTGGTCGATCCCGTGGTGAACAAAGTGATCATTACGCCGGACGACGTCATCCAGTGGAATGGTCAGCCGATTACCTTGCAGCAGTTCGACCAGTTGCTTCAGGAATCGCGGCAGATGACGCCGGAGCCTGAATTGCAGTTCCAGCCTTCCGCGACCACACGCTATGTGATCGTCGACGAGGCGCTGGCGTCGATCAAGCGCTCGGGCATCACCAAGTTCGGGTTTGTCGGAAATGAGCAGTTCCGCCAGTTTGGCAAAGCTGCGGTCATGCCCAAATAAGCTGACTCCTTTCGGAATACAGAAAGGCGGTGCCGCAAGGTGCCGCCTTTTTTTCGGTGGTCGAAGGCTCCTCTCGCGCCCGGATCGCGTCTTTGCCAAGAGAGATACGGGCAGGCGGGCCAGCGATCGGCGGCTCATACGGGACTATTTAGTGCCTCGAGGCGCGCCCCTGTTGACGCAAGTGCCCGGCTTGCATGAGCGGGCGCCCCCCCCCGCACTGCGCGCCAGCTTCGCAAGCCCGCTAATCCAGGATCGACAGTTCGACATGCCGTCATTCGGTCAGGCCGAACGTGCGGTCGAACCAGGCGTAGATCAGACGGTCGCAGGCCATGTCGCGCGTCGCGATGCAGATAAAGGTGCGCCCGTCTTTCGGAAAGCGCTGGGCGGCCACACTCATGCCGTAGGAGAAGCCGCCATGGCCCCAGAGCGGATGCTTGCCCTCCTGCACCACGAAGCCCAGGCCGTACCAGGGTGTGTCACCGGGCACCGTGGCCATCGCGAGCGTTTCCGCGGAGACCAGTTTGCCTGCCTGTAGCGCGGCGAAGAAGCGAACCAGATCGTTGGCGCTCGCGACGCCGCCGCCCGCCGCGGATCCGCTCCAGGGTAGCGCTTCGGTGCTAGGAATGGCTTCAGGCTCGCTCTCGAAAAAGGTGGAGTAGCCCACCGGGACGTCCGCCATGTGATCGCGGTCGGGATAACCCGCTTCGGTCATTCCCGCGGGTGCGAAGACATGGGTCTGGATGAAGTCCGGATAGCGTTCGCCGGACACGCGCTCGATCACCGCGCCGAGCAGGATAAAGCCGTAGTTCGAATAATCGCTCTGACTGCCTGGCGTGAAAGCAGGAGCCCGGTTGCCGTTAAGTTTGATCAGATCGTCGATCGTGCGAACCCAGGCGCGGTTGGCCGCATCCTCGCGCTGCAATATCCCTGCATCGCCGGTGCCGCCGCGATGGTTCAGCAGCTGCCGGATGGTCACCTTCGCCATCTCCCGGTTCGGATAGTCCGGCAGATAACGTGACAGCGGCGCGTCCAGCGCCACCTTGCCCTGTTCGACCAGCTGAAGGATCGCGACCGCGGTGAACATTTTCCCCGCCGAGGCCAGAAACATGGGCGTATCAGCTGTGATCGGCCGCGGATCGTCATGTGAAAAGCTGCCACGGGACAGCATCCACGGTGCCTCGCCATCCCGCACCACGATGATTGATCCGGCGAATTCGTCCCGCTCAGCCAGCCTTTTCGCGATGTCCGTTGTTGCCGCCCAGGCTCGCTCCGGTGCCATCGCGAACGGCTGCAAATTGAATTCGCGCAGCGTCTCGCCGTCGTCGGCCACGGTGAAGGAGAGGCGGGACAGCGTCGGAAAGCAGCGCTCGGCCAGCAGCGCGCTGAA
>NYSS01000131.1 GCA_002683135.1 Planctomycetota bacterium
GCAGGGTGACGCCAAGAAGCAGGGTGACGCCAAGAAGCAGGGTGACGCCAAGAAGCAGGGTGACGCCAAGAAGCAGGGTGACGCCAAGAAGGACAACAAGTCAAAGCCCACGACGAAGTTCGAAATCCACGTCCCGACGAACGCCGAAATCGCTGGCAACCTGAAGGGGCGACTCCTCCTCGTTCACGGAGAGGTCGACAGCAATGTCCACCCCGCAAACACCATGCGACTGGTGGACGCCCTGATCAAGGCGAATAAGCGCTTCGACATGCTGATCATCCCGGGGGCGAGCCACGGCTTCGGCCGCGCGGGCGGCTACTTCACGCGCCGCACGTGGGAGTACTTCGTGGAACACCTGATGGGAGAGCGCCTGGAAGGTGTCGACGTGCCCGTGCCCCCGTCCACCAGATCCTCGAGAACGCCCCCCGCGTCAAGGACGAGCACGAGCGAGCGTGGACGTAGCGGCGGCTGATGCTCAGGGTCACCATCGTCATCTTGGTCGCGGCCCACGTCGCGGCCCAAGAGAACCCGCTCGTCGGCAAACCCTTCGTACCAATCGGGCCTTCGACGCCGCTGACGTGGGTGGGAAAACGCGCCCCAGGCATCGGCGCCCGGGGCCTGACGCTGTACAGGTGGTGGACCACGGGATGCCCCCACTGCCGGGACAGCTTGCCGGCGTTATCGGACCTGGTGAAGCGACAGAAGAGCCGCGTGACGCTCGTCGCCGTCTTTCATCCGAAGACCGGCCCCGCAGAGGGATTATCGAACGAGGCCCTGCGCAGTTTCCTCGACGACCTGGCGGTGGACGCGATCCTGGCTCGAGACCCCAAGTGGGCCGTACTCAAGCAACTCATGAAGCGCGGCGACCTGAAGCGCTTCACCAGCGTGAGCTTCCTGGTGGACGAGTTCGGAAAGGTCGTCTGGGTGCACCGGGGACCACGGGTTCATCCGACCCCCGAGGGTCGTCACGGGACAGCGGGCAAGGACTTCAAGGAGTTGTCTGCGCTGCTCGAAAAGCACGCCGCCGCGGAGACACGCGACCTGCGCGTCATGAGCTTCAACATCCGCTACGGGACGGCCCGAGACGGAGACAACGCGTGGCCTCGGCGTCGCGAGCTGGTGCTGGACACCATTCGACGCTTCGACCCCGACCTCCTGGGCACCCAGGAGACCCTGCCGCAACAACGCGCGTGGCTCGAGGAACGCTTGCCCGCCTACAGCGCCATCGGCCGCGGACGTCAATCCAAGGGCGGCGGCGAGCAATGCACGGTGTTCATCAGGAAGAGCCGCATTGAAGCGCTCGAGTCCGGGACGTTCTGGCTGAGCCCCACGCCCGAGGTCCCGGGGAGTCGCGGGTGGGACGCCGCCCTCCCTCGCATCGCCACCTGGGTCCGATTCACAGACCTGCGCAGCCAACGCACTCTGCGTTTCGTCAACACCCACTTCGACCACCGGGGAAAGAAGGCGCGCGCGCACTCCGGCCTCCTCCTCCACAAGCGCATCGCCGCCTTCCCAGAAGACGAGCCCATCATCGTCACCGGCGACTTCAACGCCAGAGAGGGCAGCGCCCCGTACAAGGCCCTGCTGCCCGACGGCACTCGCCTCGTCGACACCTTCCGCGCCACCCACCCCTCGAGAAGTCGCGACGGCACCTTCCAGCGCCGCGACGGCACCTTCCACGGATTCCGCGGCATCGCGGATGGCCGCCGCATCGACTGGGCCCTCGTGAGCAAGGACCTCAGCATTCGAGGCGCGCGGGTGGAGGACCACTCCGACAAGGGACGCTGGCCGTCGGACCATTTCCCCGTCACCACCATCCTGTCCCTGCGGTGACTCGGAACCCGCATGGGACGGGCACTGACGAGCCCCAACCCGTGCGCCGCTCCTCAGGGCCGCCGCTGGGGTACGATTTCGGCCCTTGACCATCGCACGTCTCTCTGTTCCGAGGACCGGCCATGCTCCGTAACGTCGCGCTCGTCGCCAGCCTGACCGTCGCATCCCTCCTCCCGGCCCAAGCCCCCTTGCCGGACATCACCACGCCCAAGGAGTCGATCGGCTTCAACATGGGCGACGACTACTGCCTGGCCAACAACGTCCAACTGGAGAAGTACTGGCGGACCCTGGAACGCGAATCGGACCGCATGAAGCTGGAGGTGATCGGCGAATCCGAAGAGGGTCGCGACATGCTCATGGCGATCGTCACCTCGCCAAAAAACCATCAGCGACTCGAGCAGTATCGCCAGACATCCAAGCGGCTGGGCCTGGCGGCGGGCCTGGACGACGACGCCGCACGGAAGTTGGCCAAAGAAGGCAAGGCTGTCGTCTGGATCGACGGCGGCCTGCACGCGACCGAGGTCCTGGTCGCGCAGCAGCTCATCGAAATGGTCTACCAGATGTGCGCATTCACCGACGAGGAGACCATGCGCTTCCTCGACGACGTGATCATCCTGTTCAACAACCCGAACCCTGACGGCCTGGACCTGGTCGCCGACTGGTACATGCGGAACGAGGACCCCAAGAAGCGGTCGACGCGCGGCCTGCCGCGCCTCTATCAGAAGTACACAGGGCACGACAACAACCGCGACTTCTACATGGCCACTCAGAAGGAGACGCAGGCCCTGTGCCGCGTCTTCTATCACCAGTGGCTGCCCCAGATCGTCTTCAACCACCACCAGACAGGCCCGTCAGGAACCGTGCTGTTCGCGCCGCCGTTCCGAGGGCCGCACAACCACAACCTGGATCCCCTGCTGCCGATCATGATCGATCTCGTCGGCGCAGCGATTCACCAGCGCTTCATCGCCGAGAACAAGCCGGGCGCCACCATGCGCAAAGGCGCCAGCTACTCGACATGGTGGAACGGCGGGCTGCGCACGGCTGTGTACTTCCACAACATCATCGGGCTGCTCACGGAGACCATCGGCAGCCCCACGCCCATGAAGATTCCGCTGCGCGTCCAACGGCAGCTCGGGACGGGTGACATGCCCTTCCCGATCGCGCCGCAGACGTGGCACTTCAGGCAATCGGTCGAGTACTCGATCACATCCAACCGGGCTGTCCTCGACGTCGCCTCCCGATACAAGGAGCACCTCCTGTTCAACTTCTACCGGATGGGAAAGAACTCCATCGACAAGGGGAACAGGGACACGTGGACGGTGCGCCCGGACATGCTGGCCGCCGCAGAGAAGCTCGAGTCGGAGAACCGGGAGACGACCAATCGCGAAGAGCGCAAGGACGTCTGGGACAGCGTCTTCCGAGATCCAGCGCGGCGCGACCCTCGGGGCTACATCATCCCCCGGGAGCAGGCGGACTTCCCCACCGCGACCAAGTTCGTGAACACTCTGATCAAGCAAGGGATAGCCATCCACCGGGCGACCGATGACTTCCAGGTAGATGGGAGGACATTCGCCAAAGGCAGCTACGTCGTGAAATGCGCACAGGCGTTCCGCCCGCACATCATCGACATGTTCGAACCCCAGGTACACCCAAACGACGTCCCCTATCCGGGCGGCCCCCCCATCGCCCCCTACGACAGCGCGGGCTGGACCCTGGCCTTCCAGATGGGCGTCGCCTTCCACCGAGTCCTCGACGGCTTCGATGCACCGCTAGAACAGATCGATGGCCTGACGAAGCCCGCCGCGGGGAGCGTCAAGAAGGCCACACGGGGCGCCGGGTTCTTCACGTCCGCTTCCGTGAACGACGCGTTCCTCGCCGTCAATCGCCTGCTCCGTTCGGGTAAACGCGTCTCCCGCCTATCCCGAGAGGTGGTGGCTAACGGACGAACCTGGCCCGTCGGGACGTTCTGGGTCCATGGCGACGATGACGTACCCGAAGCGGTCGGCGCACTCGCCAACGAACTCGGCATCGACTTCGCTGGCCTCCAGCAATCACCTCGACCGTCGGACGCGTTTCCCCTCAAGCGCCTCCGCGTCGGCATCTGGGATCGGTATGGAGGCTCCATGCCATCCGGTTGGCTGCGCTGGGTCCTCGAGCGATTCGAGTTCGACTTCGACGTCGTCTATCCGCCAGATCTGGACAAGGGAGCGCTCCGAGAGAAGTACGACGCGCTGATCTTCGTCGGCGGCGCGATCCCTGCCGCGCGCCCAGCACGCGGCGGCCAGGGCCGATCGGGCGGGAGAGGACGCGGCGGACGCAGCAGGGCCTCCGACTCCTCCGAAACCCCCGAGAAATACCGCGGCCGCAAGGGCAGCGTCACCGCTGCCAAGACCATCCCCCAGCTCAAGGCCTTCATCGAAGCAGGCGGCACCGTCCTCTGCATCGGGAGCTCCACCTCCCTCGCCAACCACCTGGAACTCCCCCTCGCAAACGCGCTCGTCACGCACGACCAGGACGGCACGACGTCACCGCTCTCCCGCAACGCGTTCTTCGTGCCCGGATCGATCCTCAAGATGCGCGTGGACCCGACGCACCCCATCGCCTTTGGAGCCCAGGATTACATCGACGTCTACTTTCGCCGCAGTCCGGTCTTCCACATTCGACCAGAAGGTCGCGCTTCCATTCAGCCCGTCGGCTGGTTCGACACGGACGCCCCGCTCCGCAGCGGTTGGGCGTGGGGTCAACACCACGTGAAGGACGGCATCGGCATCGCCGAGGCCCGCCTCGGAGAGGGGGCTGTCGTCCTGTTTGGCCCGGAGGTCACCTTCCGGGCGCAGCCCCACGCCACCTTCAAGCTGGTCTTCAATGGCCTGCACCTAGGCGCGGCCCGAGCAGACCGATAATCCTCAGATCTCCGCCACCGGGCGGCCCGCTTCGCGCCACGCGTTGACGCCACCGTCCAGGCTGCGCACGTCCTGATATCCCTTGGACGTCAGGTAGAGCACCCCGCTGAGGGAGAGGTTCCCGCGGTTGCAGAACGTAACGATGGGCGCGCTCCGATCTTCAGGCAGGAGCGCCAGATACTGCTCGCTGTCCGACAGCGGAAAGGTCACGGACTCCGGGATGTGCCCCTTCCGATGTTGGTCGAAGTCGCGCACATCGATGAACGTAGCTGCCTTCGATTCCCACAGCGTAAAACCCGCTTCGCTCGAGATCCGCAGGTCCGTGTTGTCACGGACGTTCTCCACCATTCGATCCAGACGACGCTCCTTGACGCTGTCCACCGGGCCGTCCGATCGGACCTCCGGGAGGTGCTTGACGACCGATGAAGCGTACTTGAACGCGTTGTCCGGAAAAATGACCACGGCCACGTTGCCCGGCGCGTCAGGGATGAGCTTGAACGCACCCGCGAGCGCCATGGCAGAGCTGGGCCCGGCGATGATGCTCTCCTCGCGGTTGAGACGAAGGCAGAGCTGAAACGCCTCCTGGTTGTCCACCGCGCACATGCCGTCGTATTCATCAGGCGCAAACAGCTCCGTCTGCTCGAGCTGCTTGATGCTGCGCACGCCAGGAATGTCATGCCCCTCCACCGGGTGAATCCCCAGCACCTGAACATCCGGGTTCTTCTCCTTGAGGAACCGCCCCGTCCCGGTCACAGTGCCACAGGTCCCCAGCCCGGCCACGAAATGCGTCACCTCGCCATCGGTCTGTCGCCAGATCTCCGGTCCGGTCGTCTTGTAATGCGCCTCGGGGTTCGCCTGGTTCGCGTACTGATTGAGCATGTGAAACCCGGGCTGGGCAGCCAGTTCCCGCGCCTTGGCGATCGCCCCTTCCGGGGCACCGGGCGCTGGGCAAAGGCTGTCTTCTAACTCCAGCACGTCGGCACCGAAGAACCGCAGGACCGTCCGCTTCTCCAGAGGAATCTTGTCCGATAGAGGCGTGGTCAACCTATACCCACGAGCGTTGCAGATCATCGCCAGCCCCATCCCCGTATTGCCCGAGGTGGGCTCCACGAGCTGCTGCCCCTCCCCCAGCAACGCCTTGTCTTCTGCGTCACGAACGAGGTTCTGCGCGACGCGGTCCTTTATCGCACCGAACGGGTTGTACCATTCGAGTTTCGCGTACACCGCCGTGTGCTCGAACGGAACGACGCGCTTCAGCCGCACCAGCGGAGTCGGATTTTCCTCGTTCGCGCTGAGCTCGAGGATGTCGTCATATACACGTCGCTGGTGGTCGGGCATGGACACGCTCCGCCACCATGGTACGCAAACCGACGGGATACACGACGAACACGAACGCCATCTCCTCCGCCGACGACGGCCAAGGAATGGGTGAGCCCGCCGGTCAACTGCGGCGCGTAGGGGCTAAAGCCCCGATCGCGGGGAGGCTTAGGGGAAATCGACGAAGGCCCGGTGCGGCTATCGCCGCCTCCGGGCCCTCTGCCTCGCCGCCTGCCTACTGGAAATTAACGTAGGAGCGGTCGGGGTCGCTCGGGTCCTGAGCCAATGCGCCCGTGAGGACCTCGCCGTTGCTCAGCGTAACGGTCACGCTCATACCGACGTTGTCCGACGCGCCCTGCGTCCCCGGGTCGGTGTCCGCGTTGAAGCGGAACGTCTGACCATTGAACAGGCCACCCGCGAACTGGAACGTGACGGTGCTGTAGTCGGCACCACCGGTGCCGTTACTGCCGGCCCAACCCGAACCCGGGTTTGGTGACGACGCGCTGAAGTCGAGACCACAGGCGATCTCCGAACCCTGCTCGTAGGTGCTGCCCAGGCTGAAGTTGCCGCTGCCAGAGGGCATGCCTTGATCGGTGTCGAAGAAGACGCCGTTGGCAGGACCGGTCGCACCCTGGTAACTCCAGGAAACGCTGCTGATGTTCGCGGTGGTCGTGCCGTTGTGGGTGACGCGCCAGAACCCGGCCGGGTTGTTGGTGTAGGAGTTCGTACCAGCGGTTTCGGCCACGACCCGCGGGAGCGGTACCAGCGCGAGCTCGGTGGCAGCGCTGAGGCTGAACCCATCGAGGGTCGCCGGGTTGGCGCTCCACACCTGGCCGGTGTAGGAGACGGTGCCAGCCGCCCAGAACGGGAAGGTGACGCCACCCGCCGGCATGATCGGCGTTCCGAAGAAGCCGCCGAAGCTCCAATGCCCCAAGTCGAGGTTGACGATCTCGCCATCGGTCGACGTGTAGAACGACGGGACGGCGGCCACGCTGGTGAGGTAAAGCTCATAGGCCTGACCCGCGGTGCCACCGATGTTGGCGGTGTGAGCCATGCCACTCGGCAGAGTCAGCTGAATCGGACCGAC
>NYSS01000132.1 GCA_002683135.1 Planctomycetota bacterium
ACCTCCTTTATTAAGCAAAGTTATTTTTATTATTAATTGACAACCCATTATGGCATTGTCAATAGTATTTATATAAGTACGATTTTCTATATTTCAAGTGTCAGAATGTCGCATATAATACTATGGGTTGTTTTTGTATAACTTAATACACACGGCACAACCCGAGCCTTTCTATACCTCTACAAGGTCTTATGGACTGCCTCATAGATATAATATATATAACACATTGGTTATAAGACACAGACGGCATAGAATTCCTTAAATCTTTTTCACTTTTTCGCCTTTAACCCAACAATACCCCATAAATTCATCATTTGCTTTTTGCATTTTTCTCAATACTTTGGTACGTTCTTTGGCTTTTTCTCGTCTTTTTTCAGATGGTTTCATATAGTATTGTTTTAATCTATACTCTTTTAATAGACCATCTTTAAGTACTTTTTTCTTAAGCACTCTCATTGCTTTCTCTACATTACCGTGTCTTACTTCAACTGTAATAGTCACTACTTATCGCCTCCTTCTTTTTTTGTAGGTTCATAAACTGGTATTTTATCTCCACCTAAATCATAATCGTGGTATGTATTAGGTTTAGTATTTGAATAATCAGGTATAGGTGTTGTACCTGTTTTTCCTTTTTTAATTTCGTCAGCATTCCATTGTGGTTTTTTAGACTTATCTAAACTACCTAAAACAGCAGCAGATCCAGGTCTTAACTTTTGAATCTTACCACCTTTTTCTAAAAATTCTTTCATCATTCTATCCATTTCTTCTTTGGAAGTTTTAGGTTTAGTTGTATCTAATCCACTATTGTCTTTATAATTACTCATAATGTATATGTTCTTTTCCTTTCTTAACAACATATGGTGGCATTAAATCTTTTTTTGTCTTATCTGTTTTTGTAGATTTTGCCATTATAGGTTTATTTAATTCGTCCCTTTTTATTTTTGCAGATTTCTTATCTTTAAATCCTTCTTCTATAATTTTTTTAGTTTTAGTATTATAAACTACAAATAAATTACTCATTAACTAAACACCTTTATTAAAATTATAGTTTGCATAACTAACAACATAATTGGAAATATAGTCCTAATTAATTCCATTGTATGATTATGTCTATCTAAAAGTCTTTCTAATTTATTTCTTCTGTTTTGTTTTTGCATATGTTCCGTATAAAAATCTTTCATTGTCCACTCCTGTTAAGTCCGTTAAGGATGTGGGAATTTCTTCCCACATCTGGACTTACACTATGGATAGTTTTTTGACTAGACTTCAATTTCATTGTCGTCTTTGTCCTCCTCACTATCATTGGAATCTTCTTGTAGAATTGCCTCGTTATCTTCTTTTTTCTTTTCTTCAAGGATTTCTTCTACTGAAGCGCCACTATCAACCTTTGTATATAAATCAACAAAGGATGTTTTAGTATCCGTGTCAAATCTATTTGTACAAACTGATATTGCCTTCATTTTATTTTTAAAGATACCATATGCCTCAGCGATATGTACTAGTCTTCTTGTACTTATTATCTCATCAACACCGCCATCTTTATAAGTTTTTCTTATTACATCTGCCCAAGTTACTAAATTGTGAGCAAACTTAACATCTGATTTTCCAGCAGATTTCAGTTTTGTACTAACAATTTTTTCTTCAATTTTAGCAGATGGATATTCTTGTTCAAAGGTTACTGGAAATCTTTCCAAAAACGCCTCGTTAAGAACATTAGTTCCGATAAATTTACCATCATCACTACCTTGACCTTTAGTATTCGCAGTAGCAATACAGTTAAATCCAAGTTTCGGTTTCACATACTTGTTAATTTTTTTAACATATATTCCTGAACCTTCAAGGATAGGTTGTAAACACATTATCTTATTACTTGCAAGGTCTATCTCATCAAGTAAAAGTATTGCACCTCTTTCCATCGCCTCTAAAACTGGACCATTTTGCCAAACGGTATGACCATCTCTTAATCTATATCCGCCTAATAAATCGTCCTCATCGGTTTCAATTGTAATATTAACTCTAATCATCTCCCTTTTGGCGTCAGCACAAGCCTGTGTTACAGCCAATGTTTTTCCGTTACCAGATAAACCAGTAATAAAAACAGGATAGAATCTTTTAGATTTTACAATATTTTTAACATCTGAAAAATTACCAAAAGTTACAAAGTCTTTATCCTTTGCAGGAACAACATTGTCGGTTAGTGAACTAACAATATATGCAGCCTTTGTATCAGTAGCAACTTCAGGTTGTTCTACGATTTGGTCAACTTCAGCAGTTTTAGAATCAATATTAAGTGTATAAACACCTCTATCAACTTTAAACTTATCTGATTTTAACCAAGAAGGATTTTTGATTACCTTCTTTTTAACAAGAGCATTTATTTCTGCCCTAGTTACCGTATCTTTTTTGTAAGTATCTTTTAATACTTTCAATACGGATTTTTGTATTTCATTAAGTTCCATAATATAAGTTTTCTCCTTTCATAATATAAGTCTTAATCATATTAGCTAAGCTAACATAGTTTTCATCAAAAGTCAAGCATAAAAAAGCATTGATTTTACTTGTTTTTTCTATTATTAGTAAACATAAAGTCTTCATTTATGCAACTTCCTTGATGAATTTTGATAATAGTACTCTGGAAGTAATTCTTCCTTTCATACCTTTCATAAACATTTTTTTAAGTGTTCTCTTATTGGTTGTATCCTCATTTGTTAAAGCCTGATTTTTAACCTTTGTATCTGACCTAACATAAAAGTAAACATCATATCCAGTATTTAAATCTGGAATACACTTATCTTTTAAGAACATTTTTTTAGCAAGGTGTTCTTTACCATAAGGTATTCTAAAAGCATATCTCAAATCTCTAAATTTACTTACTAGATAAAACCCAATAGTTTTAATGTTATGTTTTTTCTTTAAATATTTTAATAATCTGTTAGTGAAGTTTGCTTTATCATTGCTCCAACTTTTGCATTTAACGTGGTTCTTACCAAGTTTAACCCATAAGTCTCCACAGTAGGAATTCTTCATTGAGTTAGCACCGCCATCAGTTAAAGTTACAAGAGCAACCTTATCTGATTTATAATCATTTCTAAATTTTGGTATAATATGATCCATTGCAATCAACGACTCATTAAGAGGTGTTGAGCATAGATAATATTTGCTAACTGGACTTGATACGTGTACCCAATCATCATTATAATGTCTACCAAAAGCACCATAGCCACCAGACCAATATTTCGCCATTCTATGTAAATAATTTGTAACTGACATAAAGTCTGATTTAGTTTGTTTGTGTGTATATAATCTTACTAATTTTGTTGATTGATCTCCTATTACTTTACCTTCAACATTGTCAAAAGGTGGGTTTTGTGGATCTTCATTACCGTGATTGTTAATAAATTTATATACTGAAAAAGGTATATTAATTTTTCTAACAAATAATACCAAGTTAATTAATTGTTCAACTGTTGGTAGTAAATGTTTTTGCATTGAACCTGACCAATCAAGTAAAAATATCATACCGTGATTTTTTTCATTAGGTATAATAGTCATTTTTTTAAATATATCTTCCGCAAATTTATAACTATGTAATTTTAATGGATCAATAATACCTGTTTTAGCAGTAGCAGACCTAGCGTGTAGTCTAGCATTTTTTTTCATCTCAAATTCTTTAACAAGATAATTGACTACATTATTTGAATCTCTAATAAACTGTTTTGTCTGTTCTAATGATTTTAAATTTCCTAATTTATATGTTTCGTCCTGTTCTTTACTATCATTTAATAAATTGTCTTTAATAAATGTTTTATAATCAACTATTAAATTTTTCATATAAACTTTTGGAAGAACAACATAATTTCTTTTACTTGCTTCTGAATCAACTTGTTGGTGCATTGCCTCGTCAAATGCGTTATTAGTTTGAGAAGTAATTGGAACATCTCCCCCAGCACCAGTTGGATTTCCTTGAGCGTTATCTTTGTCCTTTTCTTTATCTTTATCTGTATTCTTTTTATCTTCGTTATTTGATCCTGATTCGTCTTCTTTAGATTCGTCTTCTTTTTTCTTTAACCATTTTTCAACATCTTCATTAATATCACCTGTTTTTACATCTGGATTTTTATCATCTTCTCCAGTATCAATATCTTCTTTAGGTTTAGATACAGGTACGTATGTTTTTTTGATTGTTGGGTTTTTCTTTAATTCTTCTTTACAATATCCTAGTATTTCTTCAGCAAGTGTTAAAATATCTTTAAACGTTTTTGTTTGATCGCAAGCATTAACTAGTATTTTTTCTTTACTAGAAAAAGTAATAGGTAAAGTTTTTGAAGATTTGAAATATAAATTAATTTTATCAATTAAACAATATTTGTTTTGAATATCTATTCCCTTTGTACCAAAAAAGTTATCTTTATACATCTTTTTAAAACCTAATTGATAGTCTTTTTTAAGACCAGGATATTTTTTCTGTATAAGTTTATCAATTCTTATATCTTCTAATACATTAACAAATGATCTAAATTCTTTGGATCTACCTTTCATATCTGCCCACTCCTTATTAGGTGTATGTAAGGCGTGGGAAACTTCGTGTCCCACTAGATAATCATAAACGTGTTTTGATTTTTGTTCCTCTTTAAATATAGGTAACGTTAAAATTCTGGATTTGACATCAAAGGATGCTGTCGGTACAGCATTTTCTTGTACAATAATATTTTCTGTAGCAAGTAATTTTGCAAGTTGTGATTTTTTTTGTGCGTCCGTCTGTGTCATTTATACTGCTATGCTACTACAGATTGGTATAAAATTCAAGCGAATAATGGATTATTCCTTCGCAGGAAATAAGGGTTTTTTGGGTGCGTCAAATTGCGCTATATAGAACAAAGAGAGAACATATGGGATTTTACTTGATTCCAATGAATATAGGTTCGTATTTTCTACCTGCAATATCAGGTCTTGCGAATCGACCTATATAGTTATTAGATTGTTTCTTTTCTGTTTCTGTGCCTTCTAGTGTAGATTGTATCTTTGTTCCTTGTTGTGTTGATAGTGATAACCACCAAACTTGTATATCTTTAAATCCTGCCTCAACCATACAATCATATGTATCTTCCTCAAAGGTCTTATATGATTTAACATTTGCAACATTGAAACCTGCATATTTACCTGGCTTCAATCCTCTATATGCGTTTTGTATAGTCTTCAATAAGAAACCGTTTCTCCACTCATCTTGTATTTGAAATTTATTATATGATTGTTCTGGTTCATCACCATATTGTTCGTGTCCTAAATAAGGTGGACTAGTAAATACAAAGTCTAAACTATTTTCTTCAGGTATATAAGTTTCACTACCTTGTCTTAATAATGTGTAAGTTTTGTGGGTATGACCATAGTCAGTTCTAATCTTTTTTAGTCCTTCAAAAGTAGGTATACACGGATCAGTTCCTATATAATTAACCCCAGCTGCGATTGCACCCATAAGTCTACCACCATAACCCATACTAGGATCCCATACTGTACCTGCTTCTGTACCTTCTAATGGACTATCTTTATCTACAAATATATCATACATAGTTGCAGCCGCTGTAGGTCTAAAATTTGATACCATTTGAGTACCAGAGTATCTTCTTAACATTGCTCTCATATCTGATTCTGTAATTTTGTGTGCTTCTCGTTTTGTGAAGAAAGTGCCTGTAAGTATTTTGTTAATACCTTTTTCTAAATGTTCTTCGTCTTCCCATATCTCCATAGGTGTTTTCATCTTACCACATTTGATACTCCAAGCGTGTGGCATATAAGACCAAGCTATTGATAAACCGTGAGTTGATTGACCTATGATTTTATTAGGTGTGTCTAGGATAGTATCTCTTTGAAATGATACTAAATTCTGAAATTCTTTATCCCGCCATTTTCTATCTTTAGGGTAATGGGGGAACCCTTTATTATCTTTCCAATCTCTAACTACTTCTTTTGCGTTTGACATATACATTACCTGGTAGTCTACCTTTTGACCACTTAGTACTACCGATTAAATTCATATTCATTTTAACATAAAATCTGTTGGCTGTCAAGTTGTCAGCTCTTACTGATAAAAACACATCTCTAGGACAGTAATCAAAAAAGTTATTTAATATTGCTTGAGCCATACCAGACCCTGGCGAATCACTTGCTATTTGATGTAATACAGTATCGCCTTTTCTAACGTGAACATCACCAATTGTCTGTCTTCGTTTAGCGTGATGAAAGGTTATTAGTATGCCGTCTTCTAAAATTAGTTGTTTCTTTGCGATCATTCTTTTCATATAGTCAGTTCTTACGTGGGGAAACCATTTCTTATGACTATAAAAGATTTGTTTTACTTTCTGAAAATCACTTTTTTTTGCTAGTATCACATTTCCTCTGCTTGCTTTATTAAGTTTTTAATCTTTGGATTATTAAATACATCTACAACTAAATGTAGTCTATCAAAAAGCGCTTTATTATGTACAGCGTGTGGCTTAGATACATCAACATAATAGTATTTACCTGTTTGTAATTCAAAGCTGTGTGCTGTTTTTCCTTCCCATAAATAAAAATGTACGTTTTCATTAGTTCTTAATGGTATGTGTATTCTTACTATTCTACCTGACTTAATATCTTTATCAACTTTATCTGTATGTTTTTTAACTGATGTACCTGCTCTTAATCTCATTATTCTAACTCTTTCTAGTTCAGCAGGTATATGTGATAGTATTTCTTTAATAGGTAGTAATGCAGATTCTTCATATAGATAAGTCCATCTTAATGTGGCCTTTTCATCTACACCACTTTTTAAAACACCAGGTTTTAAAATGTCTCCTATATCATCACCGTATCCTCTAATTGATATAGCATCCCAATTTTCTTTTTTATTGTATTTTGTTTTAACAGGCGAATATTTTATATTGTCTAAAAATAATGTTGCCTCTTTCAAACTTTGTTTATGTTCAGGTAAGTCTAATTCTTCGCATATTTTTTCCATCGTTTTTGCACCTTTCTTATTTCTTTATCTCGTTTTTTCATAGCATAATTTAATTTAAATTTACTTACTTTTTCTGTAAATATAATTCCATTCATATGATCCAGTTCGTGTTGAAAACATCTAGCTACAATTCCGATCATATCTTCTTCCTGTTCTTTCAGTTCTTCGTCAAAGTATTTAACCTTGACAGCACTTGGTCGTTCTATATCCAAAAATAAAAAAGGAAAAGTAAGACAACCTTCCTTTAGTCTTGTTGTTTGTTTACTGGCTTCAACTATCCTAGGATTGATACACGTCCACCTTTTATTATTATGTATTTCTGGATGTCCCATTATAAACATTCTATATGGTTTACCGACCTGATTAGCAGATAATCCTATGCCACCATAGAGTTTCGTTGTATCAAACATATTATCTACAAATTCTTTTAATTCAATCTTTTCTATTTTTTTAAATTCGTTTATATCAAAAGGTGCTATACTGGATAGGACCCTTGGATCAGATGGTGGTAATAAAACAAATTTATCCATTATTTTAACCTCGTAAAGTTTTTGTATTTTTCAAATTTAATTATATTAGTAAATCTATCAAATAGTATATCCCCTTTATGTGATAT
Organism: Planctomycetota bacterium; assembly: GCA_002683135.1. Taxonomy (GTDB): domain Bacteria; phylum Planctomycetota. The sequence goes on from NYSS01000132.1 coordinate 7,611, forward strand.
AATAAATGTATTTTCTTTTGTTAATGTTTTAAGTATTTTAAAAAAATCATCTGTTCCTTGACCATCTAAACTGCTATCAAATATTTCGTCTAATATTAATAGGTTTGTATTTGTACTATTTTTCATTTTAGCAATAGTTCTCCAAGTAAATAATAATGCTAAATCTATTCTTAATTTTTCACCTTCACTAAAACTATTGTAATTAAAGTTATCTCTAAATCTACTTTTAATTGTTTCATTAAACTCCTCATCTAAATGAAAGTTAACAAAGAAGTCCATCGCCTGTAGGTACTTATTAATCAAATTATTCATTATTGGTAGATACTTCTTAATAATGTTAGCTTTAACACCTGTATCATTTAATATCTCCCTAGCAATATCAATATATTTTTTGTCTTCTACTACTTTTATCTTTTCAAAGTTTACTAATTTTAAATCTTCTTCTATCTGTTTTAATTCATCTGCTACTTTATTTGTATCTTTTGATTCAGTTTCTAACTTGACAATTTCAGTATCTAATCTATTGGAGTGTCTATTGATTTCTGAAATAGAAGTGTTTACTTTAGCCACAGATATATTTAATTCAGATAATCTTTCAGCAATTTTATTCATTTCTTCTATTTTCGCTTCTGTTATTTCTGCCTCTTTAGATAATTTTTTTAGTCCCGATTCTAACTCCCATATTTTTCTTTTCTCATCTGATAGTTTATTTTGTTTAAATGTTAAGTCAATTGGTTGTGTACAAGTAGGACAGTTATCATTGTTTTCAAAAAAATCTAAACTGCTCTTATGTCTTTCTAAATTAGTTTCAATCTTCGCTTCAAGTTTATATAATTCATTTGCCTTTTTATTGTGTTGGTCGCCACCCCATACCTCTGCTTTTGTAGATATTATTTTTTCATTAAATAATTGTAATTTCTGATTGTAGTCATAATTACTTTGAGCGTTTTCTTTTAATTGTTCTTTTCTATATTCTATATCAGTGTTATCTCTATTTTGTATTTGTTCAAAATGGTTCTTTTGTAATTCATATTTTTCCTGCATTAAATCATATCGGTGTTTAACATCAACAACAGATTTATTTAACTCACCTTGTTTCTGTCTTAATAATAAGTCCATATGACTAAAGACTCTTATGTCTAATATTTCCTCTACAACCTCTCGTCTATATCTAGCACGTAGGTGCATAAAAGGTTCATAAGAAGTAGAACCTAATATAACAACTTGACAAAAGGCACGATAATTACATTTTAAAATATTTTGTTCTAGCATATTTTGATAATCTACATTAGAAGCCATTTGGTCTAATAGAATACCATCAGAATATATCTCAAATACATTTGGTTTAATACCTCTTATAATTTTATATTTTTTATTATGTGTTTCAAGTTCACACTCTATTTCACAATCAGCATTATTGATTGTATTAACAAGTTGCTCTTTTTTAATATCTCTAAATGACCGATTAAATAAAACAAAACATAATGCGTCAAGTAAGGTTGATTTACCTGCACCATTCATACCAATAATTAATGTTGATGGTGATTTTGCTAGATCAACTTCTATAAATTGATTGCCTGTAGATAGAAAATTACGCCATCTTAATTTTTTAAAATATATCATGCTTTAGTATCACTTGCCTCAATGTAAATAGATTTTAAATATTGTTTCAGTTTTGTTTTATTCACATCTGTTTCTAACTGGTCAATATAGTTATTTAGGAATGTAACTGTATCTTCACCCATTTCTAAAATATCATCTCTTACGCTAGCTTTAATATCAGAATAGTCCTCTATAATATTTAAATCGTGTACTGTTATTTCATTATACAATCTTTCCGCAAATTTGTCAAACATCATATCATTTGTCTTGTTTAATACTATTAATTTAACAAAGTGATTATTGTAAGGCGCCAAATCAAAGAGATTATAATTATTCTTTTTATCATCATATATTATCTTTTTATGAATTGTATTAGGGTTGCTTACTCTGGTTAATTCTCTTGTTTCTGTATCAAATATAGTAAATGCTTTAGGGTCTTTATAATCTGACCAAGTCATCTCATATTGAGCACCACAATAAAATATTTGTCCATCGTCTGTATGTTTATGAAAGTGTCCTGATATTACTCTTTCAAATCTACTAAAGTCTGATTTTGCATTTCCATATTCATTGATAATACCATTTTGCATTTCAACACCTTTTATTTCTAAATGACCTATAAGAATATCTGTTTTAGCTGTTCGTAGCATTTCCATAGAATGTTCTCTATTGTCATCACAAATCCAAGGTACAAATAAAATATCAGTACCATCAAAATTTACTACTTCAGATTTTTCATATACCCAAGGTTCGTTTCTTTTATCAAAGGTTGTATATAAGTTTTCTATTGCATTAACATTGTTGGTATTTTTAAAATAGGTATCGTGGTTTCCAATAATTATATGAGTGTCTATTTGTTCTTCATATAATCGGTCCCAAAATCTTTTTCTAAAAATAGAAGCTGTTTGAAAATTAATAAACTTACGTCTATCAACAACGTCTCCTAAATGTACCAATGTTTTGATATTGTTTTCCTCCAGATAGGGGAAAAAGATTTCATCATAAAACTTTAATTGATAGTTTCTAAACGCTTCACTATCATTTCTGACACCGAAGTGTGTATCATTTAGTAGAGCGATTTTCACCTGTTTTTATCCATTGTATTTGTTCAAATAATTAATAATGTTTTTCATGACCATTATCTATCCTTTTACCAATGGTACAAAAGCTACTCCAGTTAATGACTCTTGGTCATAAGATGTTTTTGTCTTTGTAATTAATTCTAATTTACCCTTGTAAGGTATAATCATTTTACCACCCACATTTAATTGCTTAATCAACTCTTGTGGAATCTCATTTGACATAGCTGTAACTATAATTCTATCATAAGGAGCATTCTCTTTCCATCCTTTATAGCCGTCACCAACTTTTAATTTAATGTTTACATATCCTAATTGTCTTAATAACTTTTCAGTCTTTTGCGATAGTTTAAAAATTCTTTCTACTGAATAAATATCATAAGCCATTTCTGCTAATATAGCGGCTTGATAACCTGAACCTGTACCTATTTCTAATACCTTATCTAAAGGTTTTATATTAAGTTTATCGGTCATATATGCCACAATAAAAGGTTGTGATATTGTTTGACCAAAACCTATTGGTAAAGGTGTATCTAAATAACCAGCACC
>NYSS01000133.1 GCA_002683135.1 Planctomycetota bacterium
CGGGGCGCGGTCCGCTTCGCCGCCGCCCGCCGCTGCTTGCATGCGGCGTCATCGAGGTGATTCTCGGTGGATGCGGCCTGGTCTATCCGACCTTGCTGGCCTGGTTGCCCGAGGCCGTCGCTGCGCTGGTACGCGGAGGCATGGCTGTCGATCTGGCGCGCCTCGTGGTGGTGGGCGGTGTCTTGCTGCCGCCCACGATTGCGATGGGCATCACCTTCCCGTTGTGGGTTCGGGTGATCGCCGGCGGCGTCCCTGGTCGGGTCGGCCGGGGGGCGGCCCTCGTGTCGGCGGCGCAGGTCATCGGCGCTGCGACTGGCGCGTTCTTGGCCGGATTCGTCTTCGTCCCCGCGCTGGGTTATGCCGCCGCTTCGCGGATCGGGGGTGTGGTCGGCGTCGTCGTGGGGATGGGACTCATGGTGGCTGGACGGGGGGCCCCGTCGCCGGCGGATGAGGAGACTCGGGTCGGGCCACAGGCCCCCTCGAGGGGACCCGGTTCTCCGGTGGTCAGCGCGGCGTTCGTACTCTGCGGATTTGCCTCTATCGGCTACCAGGTGGTGTGGACCCGCGGCCTCGTGTTCTTCTTCGATGGCTTCCACTTTGCATTCAGCGCGGTGCTCGTGTCGTTCCTGCTGGGCCTGGGAATCGGGTCGGCGGCCGTTGCCTGTATCGCGCCCCGCGTTCAACGCCCCGCGCGGTTGTTGACCGCGACACAGGTGCTGTGCGGCTTGTTTGGCTTTCTGACGCTGTTGGCTTTGCCTTGGCTTGGCGAACCGGCGTCCGCGGCGGCGCGCGATCCGGATGGGTATCCGCTCCGCGTGCTGCTGCTGTCGGCGCTGCTCCTGGCGCTGCCAGCGGCGATGCTCGGCACGACGTTGCCCCTTGCGACCTGGATCGCGACGCGGGCGATGGGTCGTCTGACCGGGGGGCTGTCACGGGCGTATGCGCAGGTGACCCTCGGCAACGCGATCGCGGCGGCGTGTGTGCCGCTCCTGCTTATCCCCATGCTGGGCATCCGCTCGTCGTGGGGCGGGTTGGTTGTCCTCAATGGGGTCGCGGCCCTGCTCCTATCCCGGGGTGCGCTGGCCCGCGCTGCGTCGGTCGCCGTCGTCGGGCTGGGCTGCGCGACCATGGCCTGGACGCTTGCTGATCCGCGTCCGCTCATCCTCTCCTCCCACGTCTTCACCGGTCGTGCGGGGGCCGATCGTGAGCTCGTCTACTGCCGTGACGGGGAGAGTTGCACGGTCTCCGTTGTGAAGGACCTCGTGCGCGAGTCGACCGCGCTCTACACCGATACGTTCGCCGCCGCCTCTACCGGTCGTGAGTATCCCTATATGCGCCTCCTGGGGCACCTGCCGACGTTGCTCGTCGAGCGACCGCGCCGCGCGATAGTGATCTGCTTCGGTACGGGCACCACCGCCGGTGCCGTCTCGCTCCACACGGAGGTTGAGACGCTTCGCGTTGTCGACGTCGAACGGGAGGTCTTCGAGGTGGCCGAGGCCTTCAGAGAGGTGAACCACGGCGTCCTCGATGGACGAGACGGGCTCGATCTGCAGCAGGTCGTCGAGGACGGTCGGCTCGACCTGATGTGTGCGGATGCGCCGTACGACGTGATCACGCTCGAGCCCCTGATGCCGTACACCCTTGGGGCCGCTCCCTTCTACACCGAGGAGTTCTATCGTCTGGCGAGGGAGCGTCTCAGTGAGGGGGGCGTCCTCTGCCAGTGGGTCCCGGTGCACGCCATCCCCGTGGGTGACTACAAGAGCCTCGTTCGTACGTTCTTGGGCGTGTTTCCCGAAGGTCATCTGTTCTTCTTCGAACAGTCGTCGTTGCTCGTGGCGCGTCGTGGGGGAGGGCCGGTTTCTTGGGAGAGCCTCGCCGAGCGCGCGGGACGGCCGGGGATCGCGGCGGATCTTCGCGAGGCTCTGATCTCAGGGCCTCGGGACCTCCTGGCTGCACGCGTGGCGTCTGGACCGACGCTGTTGAAGAAACTGAATGACGTGGATGTCGTTCGGGACGATCGGCCGTGGGTGGCGTTCAGGACCGTGCGCCCCGAGGCTGATCCGCGGCGACCCTTGCGTGACACGCTGCGGTTCCTGGTGGAGTGCTCCGATCTTGAGGCGGAGCACGGTTCGGTCGCCGGACTCGTACGGCTGCCGGGCGCGGGGCTGGGATCAGGCGAGGAGTTGGTGGACGTGCGCCGCGGTCTGTTGCGTGGACGTCTCGTCGAAGCGGAGACGTGGCTTCGCGGGGCAACGACGGGAGCTGGGGTGTCGTTTCGTGACGCCCTCGACGCCTATGGAGAGGCCGTCGCTCCGGTGCCCGAGCATCTCGAGGGTGTGCGCCTGATCATGAGGCTGTCCTTTATGCTCGAGCGCCAGCAGGCGTTGTCGGAGCTTTCGATGGGACAGCCACTCGCGGCTTTTCATCGTCTTGATCGTTTCCGAGGTTTGCCCGAATGGGACATCGGTTCGGACGCCATGCAGGGCCTCGCGTTGCTGGCGGTCGGCGACCTATGGGGTGCGCTCTCGGTCGCACGCCGCGTCACCGACCTGCATCCCCGTCATCCCCTCGGTATCGCGGTGCTTGAGCGGGCGGCCGCGGACGCTGCTGATAGTGAGATGGTCGTTGCGGCGCGCGCCATGGAGAGCGAGGTCGATCCGGAACGCCTGCGCTCTCAGCGGCTCCTGGTGGGGCTTGTCCGAGATGCCTGCCGTAGGGATGGTGCGCCGCCCCTGGAAGCCCTCCGCCAGCGACTTGATCTTGTTTGCCGCAGCGATCTGCTGCTTGACCCGGGTCGGGCTGGGCAGGCGCGGAGGGAGTTGGACGTCGAGCCGGACGATCGGTTGCTCCCATTGCTCGGTGCCGCCGCGTTGCGGGAGATCGAGGTGGAGGACCCTCCCGCGGCCGCCGTGCGCGCGGTCGTTGTCCTCGGCGTCGGGCGGGCCGTTAGCCGGCTGCGAGAACTGGCCATAGCCCATCCCGGTCGGAGGTCGGAGCTGCGCCGCGCCCAGGCGGCCCTGGTTCCGCGCGACGGCCCGACGGTGGCCTCGCTCCTCGCCGATCCGGATGTGGCCGTGCGTCGCTTCATCACAGCCTACGCTTCGGAGCGCGGCTATCCTGGGCTCGCGGGGGCGCTTCTTCCGTCGCTCTCCGACGCTGACGACGACGTTCGGCTCTACGCGGATCGCGCGCTCAGAAGCCTCACGGGCAAGAACGTGGGCTACGACTACCTCGCGTCGGAGGCAGAACGGCGAACGGCGATCGGCCGGTGGGCGGCCCTACTTTCCCGATAGGTGCTGGATCAAGTCGGAGCGCGTCAGGATGCCCCGGACCTCGCCGTCCGTGCGCACCAACACGGCTTCGTTATCGCGAGTGAACAACCGCATCACGCGGTTCATGGGCTCGTGGTCTTGGACGACAGGGAAGGGCGCGTCCATGACGCTGGATACGGCGCTTTCCAGGACTGCGCGGTCTTCGATGGCGAGCCCCATGAGGTGGCTCTCGCGGACCGAGCCGATGCACTCGCCGCCGGACATGACCGGTAGTTGGGTGACGCCGTGTTCATTCATCGTGCCGAGGGCTTGCTTGACCGTCTTGTCCTCGCTGACGGAGAGCACCGCGGCGATGTCGGCGCCCTTCTTCCTCATGAGGTCCGTTGCCTTGGCGTCGTCGAGGTCGAGGAACCGGTTCTCTTGCATCCACTCGTCGCTGAAGAACTTCGAGAGGTAACGTTCGCCCGTCGAGGGCAGGATCAGGACCACCAGGGATGACGGGTCGTCAATTTCGCGGGCGAGGTCGAGCGCGACCACTGTGGCGAGACCGGATGATCCTCCGCCGAACAGGCCCTCCTCGCGGGTGAGGCGCCGCGCCATGAGGAACGCCGCCTGGTCGCTGACGGTGCGGATCTCGTCGATCAGGTCGAGGTCGCACGTGCCTGGCACCTTGTCGTTGCCGATCCCCTCCACCTTGTAGGGCTGACCGCCGGAGATCTCTCCCGTCGCTTTCGCGTTCTTCAAGACCGAGCCGTCAGGGTCGCCGGCCACGACTCGAATGGCCGGGTTCTTCTCCTTCAAGAAGCGGGCAGCCCCGGTCATGGTGCCGCCGGTTCCCATGCCGCCGACGAGTGCCGTGATGCGGCCCTCGGTCTGCTCCCAGATCTCGGGGCCGGTCGTTCGATAGTGGGCGTCGGGATTTGCCTGGTTGTAGAACTGGTTGGCGAGGATGGCGTTGGTGTTCTCCTCGGCAATCCGCTTGGCGATCGTCACGTAGTAGTCCGGGTGCTCGGGGCCGACCGTGGGCGTGACGATGACCTTGGCGCCGAATGCCTTCAGCAGTTTCACCTTCTCCATGGACATCTTGTCCGGGATGGTGAACACGCATCTGTAACCCCGAATGGCGGCCGCGAGCGCGAGGCCGACGCCGGTGTTACCCGAGGTGCCTTCTACGATGAGGCCGCCTGGCAGTAGTCGGCCTTCCTGTTCGGCCTGCTCGATGATCGAAATGCCGATGCGGTCCTTCACGCTGCCACCCGGGTTCATGAACTCGCACTTAGCGAAGACCGGGGTGCGGATCTGCTCGGTCAGCTTGTGCAGCCGGACCATGGGCGTGTTGCCGACACAGTGGAGGATGTTATTGACCGGTGCAGGTGCGCTGCCGCCCATGGGCTGCTCCTTTCGGTTCAGAATGCTATCAGGAGGCGGTGAGCGCGACACCCGAGGCGTTTCCCTTCCGTTGGGCGGCCGATAGGCTTCGCGCACATGACCTTCCTCGATGCAACCATCCTTGGCCTGCTCCAGGGCGTGACGGAGTTCTTGCCGGTGTCCTCGAGCGGCCACCTGGCGCTGGCGCGGGATGCCCTCGACTATGCTCCGCCCGGTGGCGTTCTGGTCGAAGTCCTGATGCATGTGGGGACCGCCCTCGCGATCGTCGTCGTTTTCGCGCGCGACATGGTCCCCCTCGTCGCGGCCGGGACCAAGATCTTCTCCCCGTGGTCTTGGCGTGTGGCCTGGGAGACGGACGAACACTTTCGTCTGGCCGCGCTCCTCGTGATCTCCGCGATCCCCGTGGCGGTCGTCGGGTTGGCATTCGAGGATAGGGTCGAGGCCCTCTTCGACGACACGGAGTTCGTCGGGGTGATGCTGGTCGTGACCGGGTGCCTGCTCTTGATGCTGCACTTCATGAAGCCCCGTGGGCGGGCGCCGGTTGGCCTGCGGGCGACGATCGTGATGGGCCTGGCGCAGGCCGCAGCGATCCTCCCAGGGATCTCTCGATCGGGTTCGACCATCACCGCGGGACTCCTCGCCGGATCGTCACGTGAAGCCGTCGGGCGATTCGCGTTCCTGATGAGCCTTCCCCCGATCCTCGGCGTCGCCATCCTCAAGGTCGGGGACGCAGAGGTGTCCAACGTCGACGTGGGGCCGCTCATATTGGGCATGGCGGTCGCGTTCGCTTCCGGGGTTGTGGCCCTGAAGCTGCTTCTGGGGTTCGTGGCGCGTGGCCGCGTGGCGCTGTTCGCGCCGTATTGCCTGATCGTTGGCGTCTTGGCGCTCTGTCGTTAGATCGAGCGGAGCTCGCCGCCGTCAACGGGCAGCGCCACGCCGTTGATCGCGGCGGCTTGCTCCGAGCACAGGAAGGCGACCGCCGCAGCCAGCTCGGCAGGCTCTGCGATACGGCCGATGGGCGTCCCGGCGGCCAGGCTCTCCAAGACACCTTCCCGAGTGGTGCCGCGTTGTTCGGCCCACCGGTCCGCCAGTTCGATGAGCCGGTTCGTGCGCGTGTAGCCGGGCATGACAGCGTTGGCGGTGATCCCAAGGGCGCCGATCTCGCGGGCAAGGGCGTTGACGAAGCCGTGCAGCCCCGCCCGCAACGTGGACGAAGTCAACAGGCCTTCGATCGGCTCCTGAGCGGCGATGGACGTGATGAGAACGATGCGGCCGTGGCCCGCCGCACGCATCCCAGGCAAGCATGCCCTGATGGTGCGAACGGCGCCTCTGAGGATGAGGTCGGTGGCGCGTTCCCACTGCGCGTCATCGGTCGAGTCGAACGTGCCGGCCGGAGGGCCACCGGTGCTCATGACGAGGATCGTCGGGGGGGCGCCACACGTGGCGGTCACGTGGGCGACGGCGGCTTCGGGGTGCCGGGGCTCGGTGAGGTCGAGCACCGAACCGTCCACGCCTGGGCCTAACTGCGTCGCGGCCGCGGCTATCCGGTCGGCGTCGGATCCGGTGATGCAGACCCGGGCGCCTTCGTCGACGAGCGTTCGCGCGCATGCGTGCCCGAGTCCTGATGAGGCGCCCGTCACGAGCGCGATCCTATCCTTGAGTCCGAAGTCCATGGGGGCCCATCATACGGAGACTTGGTGCTCCTGCTGCTAAGGTGACTTGGCATGACCGACCTTGCGGACCGGATCGGGGAAGAGCTGGCGTTTGGCGCGGCGGCTGGCGCCATGCTGGTCGTTGGGGAAGCGCCGCGGTCGATCGTGATGGGGGCGGCCGCTTCCGCCACAGTGGTCGCGCTCGTGGGTGACCACGAAGCGGTCGCGGCGGAGCTGGAGGCGCTGTTGCCCCCACCGATCGTCGTCGTGGACGACGCCGCATCGATTCCTGATGGATGCTACGGGGCCGCGGTCTTGTGGGAGCCCCCGGGCGACGCGACGTCGACTCTCGAACGCGTGCTCGCCGTCGTCGCGGATGCGGGCGATGTCCATGCGGTGCTGCGACCTCCCGACCGTGGCGTGGGTGGTCGCTGGCGACGGCTCATCGAGGCATCGTGCGAGGCCGGCGCGTTTGCGGAAGAGCTCGAGGATGGGCGGCTCGTCGTGAAGGGCGCGCGGCGCGCGCCGAGCCCGGACGATCGCACGCTCGACGTCGGACCGCTTCCGTTCACGGCCGTCGTGCACGCGGCCGCGGGTCGCGTGGGGCTTGAGCGCACTCTGGTCGACGTGTTGCTGCGGCCCGGCTATCCACCGGAGGAGGTGTTCGTCGTCGACGGGGTCGGCGACGCACCGGACGACCTGTGGGGGTTCGCTGCGGCCGGGGCGTCACGGACCGTGCTGGTGAACGCGGCTGGACAGTCGTTCACCGAGGCCGTCAACGACGCGCTCGGGGGTGTCGCCTCGGAGCTGGTCGCGCTGATCGGGGCGGGTGAGCGGCTGGCGGCGAATCATGTCTCTGGGCTTGCCATGCTCCTTGGCTCAACTGGTGACGCGGGCGCGGCGGTGGCAGAGTCAGCCCTCACCCCTGGAGCCCCGGCCGGGCCGCTGTTCCGGACCGATGTCCTGCGCGCGCTGGAGGGCCTCGACCCGGGTGCGGGCGATCCGATTTTTGACCTCTGGTGCCGGCTCTCGGCCGATCATGGCGTGGCCGTACACCCCGCGCCCCTGGCGCGTCCGGTGGTGGGGTGAAGATCCGATGCCTCTATAATCAGATCGCAGCCATGTTCCGAGTCCTTTCCACACTGATCTTGCTGTGCTGTGCCGAGCCCGTCCTCGCGCAGCCGGTGCCCTCGCCCGCTCGCGGGGAGGACGCTGAGCGGCTGCTGTCCGCTGTCGTCAGTGAGCGCCGTGTCAGAGAGATCACCGAAAAGATCGCGGCCACGGGGGATCGCGCACCCGGGTCCCGGTCCGCAGAGTCTGCGCTGGACTGGTGCGCGAATTGGCTGAAGGGCGTTGGCCTGGCATCGGATCGCGTCGTCGAGCCTGCGACTGACACCTGGGCCGTCCGCGCCTTTCGTTGCGCCGTCAAGGCTGATCCAGAGGAGGTGCTCACCAGCGCGCGCCCGGTTCATGGTTCGCCGGGGTTGCCGTCGTGTGTCCTGCCGGTCGTCGTCGACAATCGTGACGTCGCGGTGGAGGGTAAGGCCGTGGTCCTCGTTCGCGGTCGTTCCTCCGTCGCGCCATCGCGCCTCTCTGGTTTGGCGCAGCGCGGCGCGCGTCTCGTTTTGTGCGGATGGGACGACGCCGCGGTCCCCGCCGATGCGGCGCCCCTGTGGGAGCCGACGGCGCCGCTGCCGCTGCCTGTGATGGCCATGGGTGCGGCGTCCACGCGGGCCGTCCTCGCCGCGGGCGAAGACGTCCGCCTCGTGGTCGAGCTCGTCGTCGCCCGTGCCCGCGGTGTGGTGCGGTCACTGACGGCGCGCGTTCCGGGACGGGAGGGAGGACACTGCGTCGTCGTTTGGGCGCGATTGCCGGCCTTCGGTGGTGGTCCGGGGGCGTCTGAGGCCGCTGCGGTCGCTACGGTTCTGTCCATGGCGCGGAGCTTGCATCTCTCTACGAAGGGTGACGTCCGTCCGTTACCGTTCGACGTGGTGTTCGCGGTCCTCGGTGATGCTGAGACGAGCCTCGGTCGCCTCGTTGCGGGGCTCACGGACCTCCGGGGTGTCATGGAGATCGCATCGGTCGGTGGCGGAGCGCATTCGCGTGTCTACGCTGGATTGAATTCGACGCCGTCGACGTCGCAGCCGACGCTCGCGACCGTCGCTTCGGCGGCCCTCGGTAGTCACGCGGGGGAGCGCGGGTTCTGGAAGGGGTGGCGCCCGTGGCCGCAACCGGCCGGCGTGCTTCCACTTCCCAACGGCGCGCGGGTGCGGTTGTCGACCACCCCGTTGTTTCACGTCGATCCGAAGCGGTCGTCGCTTGACGCGGACGTGTGTGCCGTTGCCCACACGAGCGCTGATGATGTTGAGCGGGCGGCGCCCGCAGCGGACGCCGTGCTCTGCGCGCGAGCAGGGCTCGTGATGTTGGCCCGTCTTGGGGGGGAGCTGGCCCGGTGACAAGGCGACTCGAAACCGACAGGGAGAAGATGCTCTGCTACTGCCTCGGTGTGCGGTACGGGTGCGTGATCGACACGATCCGTGCTGACGCATGCGCGAGCGTCCAGCAGGTCACTCGAAAATGCAAGGCCGGCGGCGGGTGCCGCTCTTGCCATCCCGAGATCGAGGAGTTGATCACGGAAGTGCGAGAAGAACGGAAGGGCGGCGGCGGTATCCTGGGTGTGATCGCACGCGTCTTTGGTCGCCGGAGGTGAGCAGCGCCATGGGCAGCGATACCATTTATCTGGATAACAACGCGACGACGCGACCCCACCCGCTGGTTGTCGAGGCGATCAACGAGGTGCTGGGTGACGGGTTTGGCAACCCATCCTCCATTCACGGGGTAGGCGAGGCGGCCCGTCGCCGGGTGGATGCCGCGCGGTCCCAGGTCGCTGAGTTGATCGGCGCGCGTGAGACCGAGGTGGTGTTTACGTCCTGCGCGACGGAGTCGATCAACACGGCGATGCGCGGGGTGATTGACGCTGCCCGAACTGAACGCCCCCGTGCCCTGATAACGGCCGTCGAACATGAAGCCGTTCACGACGTGGGCGCGTGGCTCAGCAGCCGCGGCGTGGAGGTCGTGGTCCTCCCCGTTGATGGGGACGGGGTGCTCGACATGGACCGACTCGACGCTGAGCTCGCCCACGAACCCGCGCTCGTGAGCGTCATGCTCGCGAATAACGAAACCGGTGTGATAACGCCGGTCGCCGAGGTCGCCCAACGGGCCAAGGCTGCCGGGGCGACCGTGCATGTCGACGCGGTTCAGGCCGTGGGCAAATTGGAGATCGACGTCGAGGGGTTAGGCGTCGATCTGCTGTCCCTGTCGGGGCACAAATTCCATGCGCCCAAGGGCATCGGTGTGTTGTTCGTCCGCCGCGGTTCCAGGTCACGTCCCTTCGTGATCGGGGCAGGTCAGGAGGGCGGGCGTCGCGGCGGCACCGAGAACGTCCCGGGGATCGTCGGGATCGGTGTCGCGGCCGAGCACATGGGCGCGGGCATCGACGCGCGGCGCGCCCACCTGGGCGCGCTGACTCAGGCGATCGAGGAGCGGCTACAGGCGATCCCGGATGTGCGCATCAACGGGTCGCGGAACGGGCGAGTCCCTGGCACGGTGAATGTGTGCTTCAAGGGGATAGAGGGCTCGGCGGTGGTGCTCACGGCGGCCCGAGACGGAGTGTGTCTCTCCGCTGGTTCAGCTTGCGCAGCGGCCCAGTACGGGGGCAGCCATGTGCTCGAAGCCATGGGCGTCCCGTTCGAGTATCTCCACGGCGCGGTCCGTATCTCCTGTTGCGAGACGACCAGGTTGGCCGAGGTCGAACGAGCTTGTGAGGTCATCGCCAGCGCCGTGTCCTATCTCCGGGCCATGGGCCCGTCGTCGGCGCTCGGCGACGCCTGAACCCGCGGCGAGGCACCGGATTTAGGCTCGGAATTTGAGGCCGAGCCCGGGCACCGCCGAAAGGGATGATGGGGTCTCGTTTCTCGGGTCGGTTGCGTCATGCTTGGAGTCATCCGCAAATTCGTGCTGTGCGTTGGGTTGCCCGTGGCGTTCCTGTTCACGCTGGTGGTGGCGGGATTGTTGCAGGAGTTCGCTCCGGATGGTTTGCCCACGGCAGCGCGGGACGCGGGGGTCCCCTTTCCGCTGAAGGACCCCAGGATCGTCGTGCGCATCCAGCCCATGACGCTGGCCCTTTATGACGGTGACATCCTCGCCAAGCGATACGACATCGGGTACGGGCGCGCACCGGTGGGCCGGGTCTCGGATCGCGAAAACTCGACACCGCTCGGGGAATTCGTGATCGCGGGCAAGGAGAAGAGGGAGGACGTGATAGGTCACGGCTCCCGCTTCTTGCGGTTCGATTTCCCGACAGAGGAGGTCGCGCACCGTGCGTGGGAGGCGGGGGCGATCACGGACGATGACCTGGACGCGATCCTGTCGGCCCACGCGGAGGGTCAGGAGCCACCCCATGACACGCCGTTAGGCGGCCCGCTCGGCATCCAGGGCAACTTCTTCTTCTTCCTCGAGCGGCGGTTTACCGACGGCAGCATCGCGCTCTCCAACGGGGATATCAACGAGCTCTACGAGCACGTGGAGATCGGCACCCCCGTGATGATCCTCGATCGGTAGCCTTCGGTGGGCGGCCCATCGGGCGCGTCCGCGCGCTCTTCCCGCTGCGTTAGTATGTGTATGGGTGGCCCACGTGGGACCGTCCGATCCGGAGACCCTCATGCCTTCCGATCCTGGCCTTGAGCTCTTGCCCGCGACGGTCGAGCGCGTGTTGCCTTTTCGAGACAGCGCTGCGGTCGTTCTCCGTGCGGAGGACAAGCCCTTCATGATCTTCGTGGGTCGCTACGAGGCCCAGGCGATCATGCGCGAGCTTGAGGGCGAGCGCACCGAGCGCCCGCTCACCCACGACGTGATCAGCTATATCCTCACGGGCTTCGACATCATCGTGGAACGCATCGTGGTCTCGTCCATCGTCAACAGCGTGTTCTGCGCAACGTTGATCCTGGCACGGGAGGGGGCCGACTCAGAGGAGGTGCGGCTCGATATCCGCGCCTCGGATTCGTTGGTCCTGGCGCTGAAGACGGGGGTGCCGATCTGGGTGGCCCGTCGGGTCTTCGAGCAGGTCGAGGACGTCAGCGAGGCGCTGTTACGTATCGACGCTCATTTCGCCACCAGCGAGGACGACGACGCCGGGCCGGAGCTCGACATCGACCTCGAGTGAGCGTGGACGGCCCAGGCGATGATGAGGGCCGCGGCGACCCGCAGGGGCACGAGCTCTGATTCATCTCCTCGCGCCGACGCGAGCAAAAGGAACAGCCCCAAGGCGATACCGCGGCTCGCCGATCCTGAGGCGGTGAGGCCCACGAGCGAGGTCGCGGCGAGCGCGAGCAGGCTGGCTAGCAGCGGCGTTGGCAATCCGGCCGTATGCAGGCCGAAGAGGGTGATGACGACGTGGCGCCATGCCGGCGGATTCAACCACGCCAGACCGAGGATGGTGACGCCGACACCCAGCGCGCAAGCGATGGCGAGGTTGCCTGGACGTCCCAGCCGTACGGCCACGAGAGGCCAGGCAACGAAGGTGCCGGCCGTGAGGAGCACCTCCGCGATCTTCTCCACACTCTCGATGTCATCCGTGTCGAGATCGGCGAGCACGATCCACGTCGTGGCGAGGGCGGCGCCGAGCAGCGGTGCCATCGGGGCTGGGCTACGGCGCCAAACACACAAGGCGGCCACGAGGAAGACCGGTAGGGCGATCGCGGGGGGCAGGCCGTCATCGGGGCCGCGCAGACGCCAGGAGATGCTCCATATGGCCGCGACGACTCCGAGCAATGCCGTTGCTCTGGCGGCGACAGACGGCGTCCGTGCGAGGGTGAGCGCGAGAAGGATGCAGGAGAGGGTCGCGGCCACCAGGACGATATTGAGCAGCGATTGCTCTCCCGGAGCGACGTCGTTGAGCATACGCAGCCACGTGTTCTCCTCGAAGACGCGGAGGCCCACGACGGCGTTGCTCCCGCGTCGCAGCACGAGATCAGCGAGGGGGACGAGACCGAGCAGGCGAACCATCTGCACGACTGCGTCGTCCAACAGGCTGCGCGTGGGGTCGAGCTTCCGCGGATCTTGAACCATCTGTGGCTTCCTGTACCCTGGATCGACCCAACCCGCAAGTTCCGAAGGAGATACGTATGCTTCTCGGCCGCGTCGTCGGCACGGTCTGGTCCACCCGCCACGACCCCACCGTTGACGACTTGAAGTTCCTCATCGTGCAGGGCGTCGGGCTGGACGGCGCGTTGAAGGACGACTTTGTCGTCGCGGTCGACGCGGTCGGCGCCGGTGTCGGTGAGACGGTGCTCGTGGCCCAGGGTTCGAGCGGTCGGCAGACCGAGCTCACCCGAAATCGTCCCGTCGATGCCGTGATCACCCACATCGTGGACGACATGGAGGTCGTCCAACGGGATTGGGCCGCGTTCGACAGCAGGGCCGTGGAAGATTTGAGGACCTGAGCGGCTGTTCATGGACCGCGGACGTATTGAGAGTCTCGTGCGCGCGGTGTTGCGCAAGAACCTGGGGGCGCCCGGGGACGGCGGGCCTGCCTTGGCGTTCGTCTCCGAGCGCGAGGTGATGGACGCGCGCGCGGCCGGGACTCTGATCGTGGCTCCCGGGGCCACCGTGACGCCGCTCGCGCGCGACGCGGCCGCTTCTTACGGGGTCACCTTTGTTGAGGCAGGCAACGGTGAGTCAGACTCGCCTCGGAAACCGGTCGTCGCGTTGGGCGCTGATCACGGCGGCGTCGTGTTGAAGGACGGTCTCAAGGCCTACCTGGAGAGGGAGGGCTGGCCCGCTCTCGATCTCGGGACCCACGGTGAAGAGCCTGTCGACTATCCTGATTTTGCCCATAAGGTCGCTGGTGCCGTGGCGCGTGGCGAGGCGACCTTCGGTATCGTCGTCGACGGCGTTGGTGTCGGTTCATGCATGGCGGCGAACCGCCATGCCGGCGTTCGGGCGGCGTTGGGTGCTGGGATCCTCGAGGTCACCAACGCCCGTGAGCACAATGACGCGAACGTCTTGTGTCTCGGTGGTCGCACCATGGGTGACCTTCAGGCGCGGGCCATGGTCACCGTTTTTCTCATGACCGAGCACGCGGGCGGTCGGCATGCGCGCCGTGTGCGGAAGATCGAGACTGCCTGATGTACTTGGGAAGGGTCATCGGGACCGTGTGGGCGACCCGCCGCCACCAAGCGCTTGAGGGTGGTCGGATGGTCCTCGTACAGCCCATAGACGACACCAAGGAGCCGGTGGGGCAGCCGCTGGCGGCGCTGGATACGGTGGGGTCTGGTGCAGGCGAGATTGTCCTCTACGTCACCGCCTACGAGGCCGCCATGCCGTGGCTTGAGAGCCATCCTGGCCTGGAGGTCGCTGGCGTAGATGCCTCCGTTATCGGCATCGTCGACCGAGTCGACGCGGGAGCTTCGACGTGATTCTGGGGCGCGTAACCGGGTCAGTTCACGCGACGGTCAAGAACCCTCACCTGGATGGCCACCGGCTGCTGGTCGTCAAACCTGTCGATCTGGCCGGTCAGCCCAGGGGGCGCCCGATTGTGTCCGTCGACCGCGTCGACGCGGGCGTGGGTGACCTGGTCCTCGTCTGCCGCGAGGGCAGCTCGGCGCGGTTCGTCCTGGACGACCCGGACTCGCCGGTGCAGGCCATGGTCCTCGCGGTGGTGGATGACCTGGTGCTTCACGATCCGGACGGAAAAGATCGATGAACGAGGCCGAATTCGAAGCTCTGGTAGCCCGGATCACCGCCGAGCTGCATGAGCGTCTGGCGGCGCCCGTGCGCGCGGTGCGCGAAGAGGTCTGCAGCGATTGCACGGGGACGTGCGCGCGCCGTTGCGGCTTCAAGATGGATGACTTCCTCTCAGCGGGGGCGTCGCGCATCGGCGGCTCTCCTGGCCTGGGCAAGCTTACGGAGGGGACGGCCGCGGCGATCGACCACACCGTGTTGAAGCCGGACGCGACCGAGTCCGAGATCGATAACCTCTGCGACGAAGCGGCTGAATACCGGTTCGCGTCGGTGTGCGTGAACCCCGTATTCGTCGAGCGTTGTCGTCGGCGCCTGGAAGGATCGGATGTGAAGACGTGCACCGTTCTCGGGTTTCCGCTCGGTGCGACGCTGTCGGAGGTGAAGGCCCTGGAGGCCCGCAGGTCGCAGGATGCGGGCGCCGAGGAGCTGGACATGGTCATCCCCGTGGGGCTCCTCAAGTCGGGCCGTCATGACCTCGTCCAGGCCGACATAGAAGCTGTCGTCGCCGCCCGAGACGCGGGGCACGTGGTGAAGGTGATCATCGAGACCTGTCTGCTCACGGACGAGGAGAAACGTACGGCGTGCCGCCTGTCGGTGGCGGCCGGCGCGGACTACGTGAAGACATCGACCGGCTTCTCCACCGGCGGCGCCACCGTCGCCGACGTGGCGCTCATGCGGGGAGAGGTCGGCCCGGCCGTCGGTGTGAAGGCGTCTGGCGGTGTGAAGGACCTGGAGACCATGCAGCGGATGGTGGCCGCCGGTGCCACGCGAATAGGGGCGAGCGCCGGCGTGAGGATCGTCAAGGAGGCGGCCGAGTGACCGGCCCGACTGCCGAACGAATGCAGGACGGGGATGGCCGCCAGTATCACATCGGGCTCAAATCCGGTGAGGCGGCGCCCCGCATCATTCTCGTAGGTGACCCGGAGCGCGCGGATCGAGTCGCCGGGCGATTCGACAAGACCACGCTGACGCGTCGTTGCCGCGAGTACGTGACTCATACGGGCGAGTTGGGGGGGCGCGATGTCACCGTCATGGCGACAGGGATCGGCTGCGACAACATGGAGATCGCCGTCGTTGAACTGCTCGCCTGCGTGACCGATCCCGTGATCATCCGGGTGGGCAGTTGCGGCGCCCTGCAACCTGATATCGCGGTCGGGGACGCGGTGATCTCAACGTCGGCCGTTCGCCTGGAGTCCACGTCTCTGGGTTTCGTCGAGGAGGGCTACCCGGCTCACGCGCACCACGAGGCGATCCTCGCCCTCGTCTCCGCGGCAGCCGATCTTGGCGTGTCGCATCATGTTGGGGTCACCGCGGCGGCGGCGGGCTTCTACGGCCTCCAGGGGCGCTCCGGCAACGCCATCGAGCCGCGGTTTCCCGACATGCCGGAGCGCCTCGCGAAGCAAGGGGTGCTCAACCTGGAGATGGAGACGAGCACCCTCTTCACGCTCGCGACGCTTGCCCGGGTTCGCGCGGGCGCCGTGTGTGCGGTCTTCGCCAATCGTCCCGCCAACGCCTTCATCGCGGCGGATGACAAGCACTCCGCCGAGGACCGGGCGATCTCTGTGGGTCTGCGCGCGCTCGAATATCTGGACGCCATGGACGCGAAGGGGCGTCCGTTTGTGCTCGACGCGCCCCAGGGGGGCTGACTCGGGTTAGGCGTCCGGCCCGAATGCCTCGGGCAGCAGGTTCGCGACGGTTGTCGTCTTCCACGCTCCATCGGCGGGTGCTAGGTAGACGATCGTGTTGCCGCCGAACTCGAACAGGACCTGGCGGCATGCCCCGCAGCAGGACGCGCCATCTTCGGTGGCGACGGCGATGGCCTGGAAGGAGCGGGCCCCCGCGGCTACGGCGGTGAAGATCGCGCTCCTCTCGGCGCAGACGGTTAGCCCATAGGACGCGTTCTCGACGTTGACGCCTGTGAACACCCGGCCGTCGTCCGTTAGGAGGGCCGCGCCGACACGATAGTCGGAGTAAGGGGCGTAGGCATTGCCCCGGGCGTCCCGGGCGCGCTGTACCAATTCTGGAGCGTCCATGAGGGCATCATATCCCGGGGGCGTTCACCCGAGAGAATCGAGGACAGGGAGCAGGAGATTGCCGAGCCGCGTTCCCGCGGTGGCGGCCGCTTCCAGGACCTCTCCGTGGGACAGTTTTCCGCCGCTCATCCCCGCGGCCTTGTTTGAGATGACCGAGACACCGAGGACGGGGACTCCCATGTGCGACGCGACGATCGCCTCGGGCACGGTGGACATGCCGATGGCGTCGATGCCCATGGAGCGCATGGCGCGGATCTCCGCCGGGGTCTCGTATTGCGGGCCCGATACGCACCCGTAGATGCCTTCCTTGAGCTCTATGGCGCGCGCGGACGCGGCGGTGCGCATGTGGTCCCGCCACGACGCAGGGTATACGTCGGACATGTCGGGGAAGCGCGGACCCCACGCGTCGACGTTCGCACCCATGAGGGGGGATCGTGAGGTGAGATTCACGTGGTCGGCGATCAGCATCAAGTCACCGGGGACCAGGTCGTCGCGGATGCCGCCGGCGGCGTTGGTGACGATGAGCACCTCGGGGCTGAGGGCGCACAGGATGCGCGCAGGGATGCCGAGGACATCGGGAGCGTGCCCCTCGTAGCCGTGGATACGTCCGGACAGGGCCACGACCGATTTCCCCTCCAGGGTCCCGACCACGAACACCCCGTCGTGCCCCTCCACGGTCGACGGGGGATACCCCGGGATGTGGGACGCGGCGACGTGGGTCGCGTTCTCCATGCGGTCGGCGATATGGCCGAGCCCGGATCCGAGGATGAGGGCCGCGCGTGGCTCGGCGGCGCCGGCGCCCTTAAGCCTGTCGACGCCGGCGTCGACGATGGAACGGACGTCGGTCATTCGATGAACGCGCCGGCGATCGTGGCGGTCATCCACGACGCGAACGCGCCTCCGATCATCGCCCGCAGGGCGAGCTTGGCGATGTCCTTCCGTCGTTCCGGGGCGAGCGGTCCGATGCCACCGAGCTGGATGCCGATGGATGCGAAGTTGGCGAATCCGCACAGCGCATAGGCTGCCATGATCCGCGCCTTCTCGGACATGCCAGGGCCGACGGCGGCGAGATCGCCATAAGCGACGAACTCGTTGACCGCGACCTTGGTTCCCAGCAGAGCCCCGAATGTGTTGCAGTCGTCCCAGGGTACGCCCATGATCCAAGCGACGGGGGCGAAGACCCAGCCGAAGATCCGAGTGAGAGAGAGGTCCTTGTCGATGGCTCCGAGGGGCCAGTCGATGACGTGGACGATGGCCACGAACGCGATCAGCATGGCGCAGACGTTGAGGGCGAGCTTGAGCCCGTCGGCGGTGCCGGTCGCCGCCGCGTCGACCAGGTTGACGGTCGTCTTCGGCACGTCGAGTTTGATGTCACCGCGGGTCTCCGACACCTCTGTCTCCGGGATCATGACCTTGGCGATCATGAACGCGGCGGGTGCGGACATGAAGCTCGCGGCCAGCAGGTGCCCTGCGTAGCCGGGGCCGATGAACCCGATATAGGCGGCGAGCACCGATCCGGCGATGGTGGCGAAGCCCCCGGTCATCAGCGCCATGATTTCGGACTGGGTCATGCCCTTGATGTAGGGCTTGACGACAAGCGGCGCCTCCGTTTGCCCGACGAAGACATTCGCCGCCATGGCGAGAGACTCGGCTCCAGACACGCGGAGAGCCCACATCATGAACTTCGCCATGACGCGGACGAGCGCTTGGATGACCCCAAGGTGATACAGGACCGCCATGAACGCGCTGAAGAAGATGATGGTCGGCAGCACTCGGAACGCGAAGACGGGCACCCAATTGGCTCGCGCCGCCTCCGCGAGGTGATCCTGTCCCGGCTGGTCGTAGGCGAAGTGGGGGTAGAAGTTGATGGGCTCGGCCCTGCCCTCCTCGCCGAACTGTGGTGCGAACTGGGTCAAGGGGCCGAAGACGAACTCGGCGCCCTTGTTGGAGAAGCTCAGGAACTTGGACACTCCACCGGAGATGTACTCGAGCCCGTTTCTGCCAGCGTCCGTCTCGAGAATGATGAAGGCCAGGAGCCCTTGCATGAACAGGCCAGCGACGACGATCCGCCAGTTGATGCTGCGCTTGTGCTTGGAGAGCAGCCACGCGACGAACAGAAAAAAGGCGAGACCGAGGAGGGCGCGCATGATCGACATGCAGGGAGCCTACCGGCGGCGACGGAGACCGGTCAAACGGGAGCGGATACCATGAGCGCCATGCTCGATCCCGCCATCTTCCGTCGCTACGACATTCGGGGTGTGGCCGACGTGCAGTTGACCGAGGAGGTGGCTCGCCTCGTGGGGCAGGCCCTGGGCACTCGGATCATACGAGGAGGGGGCGCGACGGCGGCCGTGGGGAGGGATGTCCGCCACAGCTCCCCGCGCCTGGCGGCGGCGACCGCCGCTGGCCTGGCCGCCGCCGGGGTCCGCGTATCCGACATCGGGCAGGTGCCGACGCCGGTGCTGTACCACTCCCTGTGGCGCCTCGGGCTTGATGGCGGGGTCATGGTCACCGGGTCCCACAACCCGAAGCAGGACAACGGGCTCAAGCTATGCCTCGGGACGGCGTCGCTCTGGGGTGACGACGTGGCGAGCTTACGGACGCAGGCCGAGTCGGGAGACCTGGTGTCCGGCAAGGGCCATGTCGAGAGCGTCGACTATCTGCCGCGTTACCTCGATGAGGTCTGCGGCGTGTTTGCGTTCGCGAGCGGGATGAAGGTCGCCGTCGATTGTGGCAACGGTGTCATGGGGCCTGTCGTGCTTGATGCTTTCAGGCGTCTCGGCGTCAGCGTGGTGCCGCTCTATTGCGAACCCGACGGCGATTTCCCGAACCACATCCCTGATCCCGAGGTGCCGGAGTATATGGCCGACCTTGGGCGAGCGGTTGTGTCGGATGGCTGTGTCTGCGGCCTTGGTTTCGACGGCGACGGCGACCGCGTCGGTGTCCTTGACGAGTCCGGTCGCAAGATCTCGGCGGATTGGCTCATCGCTCTCTACGCCCGCGACATGCTCTCTCGCCACCCCGGAGGCAAGGTCCGCTTCGACGTCAAGTGCTCCGACTTCCTCGCCGAGGACGTGCGTGCCCGAGGCGGCGTGCCCGTGATGGGAGAGACGGGGCACTCGCTGCTCAAGCGCGACGTGAAGGCTGGGGACTGCATCCTCGGCGGCGAGCTATCCGGTCATATCGTGTTCAACCGAGGGTACCTGCCGATCGACGACTCGCTCTACTGTGCGTTCGAATTCTTGCGTTTGCTGGACGCGCACGACGGAACGGCGTCGTCCCTGTTCGCCGACTTTCCTGACCTCGTGTCGACGGCGGAGATCAAGGTGCCGTGCGCTGATGACGTCAAGTTTGCGGTCGTCGATGCCCTCGTCGCTCGATTCCAGGGCAGCCACGAGGTCTGTGACATCGATGGCGCTCGCGTGCGCACCGGCGACGGCTGGTTCCTTGTCCGAGCAAGCAACACGACCCCCAACCTCACGGTCCGCTTCGAGTCAGGGACCCGCGAGGGGCTCGAAGGCGCTCGTGACTTGCTGATCTCTGCGCTGTCCGACCACCCGGAGGCGGACGCCACGGTCTTGGAGGAGGTATGAGGTTCATCCTGATTGTGCTGCTGGCCGCGCCGATCGTGGCCCAGGTGGAGGCGCTCGAAGATGGGCGCATCACCGACCCTGAGAGGTGGGGCGCGGTGCTGGCGGCCAGCGAGACGGACAGCGAGAGAGCCGCTGCGCTGCGGGCCCTCGGCCGCGTCGGCGACGCCGGCCTGAGGCCGGTGGTCCGCGCCTTTCTCACGTCCCATGAGGGCGCGTGGTCGACCGAACTCCAGCGCGCCGCCGCCCTCGCCGTGGCGCTGCTCCGCGATCCCTCGCTGCTGGGTCCGCTTTCCCGTCGGGCGTCGCCGGCCGCCCTCGCGCGCGCGCTGGGGGGAGTCGGGGAGCTGCCAGGAGATGGGGCGCGCGCCGTTGTGTTGTCGGCCGTACGTGCGAAGGACGCCCAGGGGGACGGGGAGACCATCGAAGACGGGGTCGTCGCGTGTCTGACCTACGGGGTCCACGTAAAGGAGCCGGTGTTCAGGGACGACGCCATCCGGGTCCTGACGGCGAAGACCGGCGGCTCACCGGCGCAAGTCAGGGCGGCGACCTACTACGCGGCTCGTCATCCCTCCAGGCCGAGTCAAGCGCTCGGTCGAGCCGTCGCCGCGCACCTGACCAGCGCGGATGCCCTGACGGCCTCGTACGCGACGCGTGCGTTCGCGCGATCCGAGGGCGCGGGGGAGACGGAGGCTGTGATCCTCGCTGCGACGCTCGAGTCCGAGGCCCCCCGCGGCGTCACCATCGCCCGCTTGCGGGCGCTCGCGACGCTGCCGCCGACCGCCGCGTTGACCGCGGTGACGCGAGCGATGCGCGATGACGAGCCTCATGTACGTCGGACGGCGCTGGAGACCGTCACGGCCTGGGCGCCCGGGCTGGACGCAGCCGACCGCGCTGGTCTGGCGGCGTTCGCGGCGGTCATGATCGATCGGGATCCGGTCCTCGACGTCCGCCGTGCCGCCGTGCCGGCCCTCGCGCGCCTGGCTCGCAAGACGTTCGAACAGCGCCTTGCCCGCTTCCGGCTCGCGGCGCCGTGGCCGCTTCGTGTGGCGGCGGCGGAGTCTCTGCGTCACCTTCCATGGTCGCGCTCGAGCGTGGCGGGACGCGCCGCGTACGCATTTCGCAGCGACCCGGACGTCCGCGTTCGGATCGCCCTGCTCGAATCATGCGCCGCCAAGCTGTCGAACAAGGGCCAGCCTGAGCAGGCGTCCATCGCGGTGGACCTGATCAACCCGGGAGGCGTCACGGGGCGCGCCCACCTCGCCCTCGCCCCATCGGTGGATGAGCGAGATCCGGTGATCCTGGGGCTGATCGCGAATGTGGTGAAGGCGGCGGTTGCGTACGAACGAGACGCCGCCGGTGGGGTGGTCATTGGCGACAAACCGTTGCGTCTCACCGCGGTGCTGGATCGCCTCGCCTCGATTCCGTCGTACGAGGTGGAGTCGTGGCTGTCGGTCGTTTCTCTGGCGGAGAGCCTGTTTGCCCTCGGCGAGCGCGAAGCGGCGATGCGCACCCTCTTGGCCGCGGCGGGATCGGGTGAGCCGGCGGTCGCGCGTAGCGCCGCGAGCGCTCTCGGGAAGCTCGGCGCCAAGGCGCCGGCGGGGGCAAGCCCAAGGCCGCGGCCCACCGAGGGCCTCCTCGCGTCTAAGGCCGTTGTCCACACAACGCGGGGGCAGCTCACCCTGAAGCTGCGGCCAGATGTGGCCCCGCGCACCGTGGCCAATTTCGTTCGGCTCGCACGGGATGGGTACTACGACGGCATATTGTTTCATCGGGTCGTGCCTGCTTTCGTCGCTCAGGCTGGGTGCCCCGGAGGCGACGGATGGCGTGGCCCGGGCTACTCGATCCGTTGCGAGAACAACGATCTCACGTACCGGCGTGGCACCCTGGGGATGGCGCTGGCTGGAAAAGACACGGGCGGTAGCCAGTGGTTCATTTGCCTTGAGCCCCAACCCCATCTGGACATTCGCTACACGGTGTTCGGGCAAATAGAGTCCGGGTGGGACGTCCTCGACGCCTTGGTGCAGGGTGACGCGATCCTCCGTATCGAGCCGGAGTGACCTCCGGAGAGGACACCTGCGGGCCAGGGCTGTCCTCTCCTGGGTACATCGCGCCGCCTGCTCTTGCTCGCCGTCGTTCTCGGCAGAGACCGTATCCCTCTTCGCTTAATGACCTTCGGAGGATGCGGCGGGAGAGGCCGCGGCGGTTCCTTGTTGTGGCACGGTCTCTGCTCTTAGACAGGCGTCGCCTCGCAAGAGGGGCACCCCTCGGAGTGGGTTCGCTACGGGTTGCGA
>NYSS01000134.1 GCA_002683135.1 Planctomycetota bacterium
AGTTCAAGAAACTGCTTACGCCCGGGAAAATCGGCCAAACGCTCTGCCTAGGCAACCTCACCGACAAGCCCACCTACGAATACCTACGCTCTATCTCCCCTGATTTGAAGATTGTCAAAGGCCGCTTCGATGCCGAAGCTACATCACTACCGCTCTCGCAGGTTGTCACGCATGGCTCGCTGCGGATTGGCTTCCTAGAGGGGTTCACGATGGTAGCCCCTATGGAGACGGACCTCATGCTCGCGGAGGCGAATAAGCTGGATGTGGATGTGTTATGCTGGGGTGGAACACACAGATTCGATGCGTTTGAGTTTGAGAACAAGTTCTTTGTGAATCCGGGGAGTGCGACGGGTGCATTTAGTACGGGGTGGGTTGGGGATGGAGAGGAGATGGTACCGAGCTTTTGCTTGATGGATGTGCAAGGAATTGGCTTGACTCTCTATGTTTATCAGTTAAGGAAGGATGCTAATGGGGTCGAGAGCGTGAACGTGGAGAAGATTACATATACCAAGGTCGTCGGCGGATCATGATAATCAGAAGCCATAGGTGGGAAGTACATGGCTTCGGCCTGGAACTAAATAGTGGGAACGATCAAGTTCGCAATTGGTCTGGATGATCAATTGGAGTTCGAGAACAGCAATCAGCGAGCCCCTTGCGAGGAGGCGATGCAAGTTCCAGCTACATCACAGTCATGGCGTTCAACAGGGAGGCTCGTTCATAGAGTAGAATACTCTATTGGTATCATATCATTGCCGTAATCCAGAGAGAACACCGTTCCTTCATTAAACAACTCCCTGCGCTCAAAAAAGTATACAGACAGAATCGCTCATCTAACACCAACGACAGAAAGGAAATTCTTAAAAAGTCATCGTGGTCGTTCATAACATCATGCTCCTTCTTCGTGCCGATATCCTGTCACTTCTGGGTGCCCCAGCTCCCGGGCCAACCATTCCAGTAGTACTGGAAGACCTCTTTAATGACTTCTCCGCCTCGCGTTCTTTCATTATCGCCATATCTGCTGAAGAGGTCCTCAGCCCCAGGGTCGACTGCCGTCGACGAGATGCAGCACTGTCAGATCTCTTGGCTGCTTCCATATCCGAGGCCTCGCTGTCGCTTTGCTGCGGATGATCTCGAGACAAGGTGGAGTGTCTTCTAGAAACACGAATTGGTACTTTCTCCTCCTCGATGACCATTGGTGGCGCTTCTCCTGAAGATGGAGAGGAGCCTCGAAATTCGTAGATGTCGAGATTGGGCATGCTCTTCGTCATCGTTGCTTCGTTGTCTGATGTCTTCTCTTTCTCTTTCTCTCTTGCTGCAGCTTTGGCTCTCCTGGTTTCTGCAAGGAGTGCCGCTATCGCACCACCTGTAGCCGACTTGGGAATGTCTAGTTCTGACTGGTTCAGTATAGATTCGCGTCGCTTTCTATGAGTCGTAATACTGCTAGGCAGCAGTTCGGGTCCTGGGTTTTTGTTTCTCAGTGGGCTATTCTCAACTGTGGCAGAAGATGCAGCTGGCATAGATTTCCATGCATCATCAGCTTCCGGTTCAGCTTTTATTGTCATTGTGTCTGCATCCTCATGCTTCACAATGCTGCGAGGTTTCTGACCTGGTACAACAGCATCAACCAGATCCTTGGTCGGTCTGCGCATCTTATCTCGAAGACTAGGCTCAGCATAGCTGACACTTCCACGAGCTCGACGGCTCGGTCGCTGAGCCTCACCACCAGCTCCCAGGTCAGAAGGAGGAGGTGTGTCCCTGGACTCGATCCTGGCCGTCGATGGTGGCTGTGATGATTCCGGTGAAAACTCGGCCAATGCTGCTGGAGTTTCTGGCTCCGGATGGACCTCAACCGCGTTGGGAATAGAATCTGGCGAGGGATTGATCCGGACATTCTCCCTTTTCTTCTCTCTCGCTCGATCCTTCGAAGTATCTGGCTTCCCAAGATCAGGCTTATTTAACTTGGTGTCATCGGACCCGACAACCTTCTTTCGAGGAGAGTCATTGACACTCTTCGGTGCTAGGATTTTTCTGTTGGAAATGGCACTTGATTTATCTCGAGGCGCACCCCTAGCAATGGCGAGATCTCTGGTAGATCTATTGATGGGCTTCTCGGGTTGGGCAGCGGATTTATTCTTTGACTTGTCATCGTTGGCCACACGAGTGTACTTGAAGTCGTCAGGAGAGCTGGGTTGTGTCCGATTGGAGGTTTCTGGTTCCTCATCATCTCTAACGTTGAGTTTTCTTTTGGCTCCAGTCTTAAGTGATCCAGATGCTTCCCGAATGCCATGTGTTGATTCTGATCTCCCTACCAATTTCGGTTCCGAGGCTCCTGCACTGTCTTTACGCTTTCTCCTTTGCTCCAAATTGATTGAAAGCGCAGGATCTAAGTCGGTATTCTCCTCCTTGTCATCCTTCCTGACCCGCAGTGGTAGATCGATCTTAACCGGATCCTCGTCGACAAATTGTGATACAGGTGGCGGTCCAATCTCAGGAGAGTCAGTAGTGTCGGCCTCTGCATCCGCTAATAGATTGACGATCTCTTGGTGCCTATCATACTGTAAGCTTACGCCGCGTTGAGGGATTGTGGTGTAATATACTCCAAGGTTCGTCTAGGGTAAGACATGTTTTCTAAAATTGCGGGCAACCTGCCCTCCTGGCCCGCCACTGCTTCACTCAAACTGCAGATGTTCTTCCAATTCTTCTGATCTGGACTTGTGGCTGGACTGGTGCGAGAGACTTTCCCGCTCTGTCGAGACTTTCTTTCCGGGGAGGGTGCTTCTCCAAGCGCAGAGAGCAATGCTCCTATTTCGAGAAGTTTCGCCTCCAATTGTGACTTCACCACTCCAGTATGTTGAGCTATACGCTGAGACCTCCCATTTTCAAGCTCTCCCTGGAGTTGTAGTATCTGCCCTCGAAGTCCCAAGTTTTCTGCTAACAGCCTGGAGGTCTCGTTCTCGAGGTTACGAATTCGGAGTGATTGTGTAGAATTAGCTCGAGCTATGTCGCGGTTTTGCCGCATGAACTTGCGTTTAACTATGTCAAATATCAGCGATGAACCTCTCAACAAGACAGCTGCAGAGCTGCGCTCACGAGATTCTATTGTTTCCGTCGGCGCCGCCGTGGGCTCATTCAGTCGAGCCATTTATACTGGACATGCGGCAGATGCGATGATGGTGAAGGCAATTATGACAGTTTAGGTATTCGGGCTGTGAGCCACTTGAGTCGGCGGGCAGCAAATTGTAGCAAAAATGAATTTGTTTTCGTTGTGACGAGTGTTGACAACAAAAGATTTCCGGATCGCAATCTCCTTGTTGACATTGAAGCTCAAAGCAGTTAGTCTGTTCCGACCACTAGCTAGGTACCCCTGCAAGTAGAGTGGGAGAACCTTGGCGCCCGAGGTCTTGAAGGTTCCTGCTGAACTCAACAACAATCACCAGAAGCCTACGATAAATACTGGATCGACATTCTTACGTAGTAAGAAACCGGATATTTGGTTGCCTGGAATTGGAGAATATCTGCCCAAAAACAAAAACAAAACGCATGATCCCGTCCGGCTTGTGAGAGACATAAAGCGAAAGATGTCCTACTCCTCGCGACCCCTCCCCTCGCATTTGCGACAAGCCTCAACATCTGGCAACTCTGCATCGACGGGCCAATCGCCCATTCTTCTTGCGCGCATAAATGAAAAGAAGGCAGAGCTGGAGAACTTGAAGCAATTACGGGACCTCAGTGCTGGCTTAGCTGGGCAGATGCAAATGCTGGAAGAGAAGCTTTCAACACTATCTGATGGCACCGAAGCTGTTGCCACAGTCTTAGGGAACTGGCACAACGTCCTTCGCGCAATCAGTATGGCATCAATGAAACTTCCAAAGCCTAAAGAATCCGAAAGTTCCGAGACAGAGGAGTCGCAAAAGAAGCCTGACACCGATAGTCCTTTACCTCAGACTCTCGTGCGAATACCTACAGAGCATGCGCCGATGCTACAACAAGCTAGCTCAGGAGGGAATGGGGAGTGAGGGTTTGCAAACATAACGAATTATGAGTGTACATGGGATAAAGGCTGGAATATGGAAGATGGATATTAGAGGTATGGGGCAGGCCCATACATCTCTGGCACCGTGGAGGCGTGTATCCTATGGGAGCATTTTGCTTGATCAAGCGCCTGTTGATGGGGACGGCCCTCGTTTTGATACCCTGGAGTGACTGGCGTCAGAGCCGAAGTCATAGCATTTTAAGAAAACTCTTTTTGCAGTTTTTATAATATTTCAGATCCTCACTCTACTGCTTTATGAACAGTACTTACTACTGTACTTGGAAGAAACCTCGCAATCTCATCTTCCTCTCCGTCACGAAACTCACGCGTCGCGAATTGCTCACACCCCTGTCGTTCCACTCGGTTAAAAGCCGGTATCTTTATCATAGCAGTTGCCATGGTGATCAGCCTAAACAAATGTTTCACATCATAAGGAAAGCGCAATAAGAAACCTCGCGCAAGGTCTATCCCTCAGACTCCTACAATCGATAAGTGCACTGACTGTTCCGAATCTCAATTGCATCTGCATCTGCATCACATCCCACCTCATACATCTCTACGTGGCTCATCGCATATCACACTTTGTTCCTCCACCTTATGACACCCTGCATATCGCGTCGCAAAGCGAAACCCGAGACCAGGGTGCGGCAGACCCAATTCCACAGCCATCGATCGTTGCATTTCCGTCGTTCAACATGGCTCGAGTGACCAGATCTCGCAAATTCGTCATTGCAGAAGACGACACTGCTCTTGTATCGCAAACTCCGCTTCCTACCACACCTGCGAAGCAATCTGAAGCCCTTCTGGAAGCAAACATTCTCATGGCAACAAACACATTCACGACCATGGACGATGTTGCAGCCGCGGCAGAAGTGAAGGGTCTCAAAGCCGCATACAAGAGCGCATTGGGCGTTGGAAAGAAGCTCAAGAGAAGCACTAAGGGCAATAAGAGAAAGGACAAGCAGAATGATTCGGACGCTACGCTTGTCGAAGAGCAGGGATCGGGAGATTTGGCTATGGCTAGCTCTGTCCTACAGACAGACTCTCCATTGCTTCAAGGTATGGGTGTATTAAATCAGCAGCAAATCACTCGGGACTGATTAGAATCTAGGAGCCGTTCCTGCTTCCGAAGAACCTCAGATCATGGCTCCTGAGCCAGCTACGCGAACCACCCGACATCAATTGGCGAAGGCGCAAGCAGGTCAGTATTCGTACAATTCATCAGAGTTATTTGGGTCTCGGGACTGTTCCGTCGTTTCGCAGAAGCTTAGAGAGATCGATTTCATTACACTCTTCGGCGGTCGTTCCACAGGTTCAAATCGAGCCAGGAAGTGTTCTACATCTAGTCGGGATCTATCTTATGGACACAAAACTAATGTCTCTGTATCTTTAGCGAAGACAGTTTTGTCAAAGCCTCACCACGAGATGAATGGCGATGCCACTAATGAGACAAGTTTTGAAGCAACAGAAAATGCGGATGCAAACACGGATCCAGTGGTCGAAGAGAATAGAGGCAGCCACACCCCAGTAGGATCACCAATCAAGACACTTGAGGAGGTCGAAAGATTATATGGATTGGAGGAAGCAGCAGCTCAAACAGACGAAGTAGGCGAGGATTCTTTTGTCCAACAGATCACTTGTCGCTCGCCAGCAAAGCCCGTCACAAGAATCGAAGACTCTGTCGAAGCTCTGGACCAACTTGAAGAGGCTCTAGAGGCTCTGAACCAAGCTACACTTGCAGAAAGAATAGTATCACCTGAGAAGTCCAGACAGAAGGCCAAGATGCCTCACGGCTTCCTGGAAGGTCACAAGATGGGAAAACAACCAACTGTCAAAGTCACCGAAAAGCAGGCAACGATCAAGAGACAGCCATCAAAGTCTGGATATGCTACTGTAAGGGTCAAGTCGGCACCAAAGCAAGCTCCGATGCTCAAGAAGGCGGCGTCGATGAACTTCAAGCCCGCGCCTACCAATCAAAAATTGGCAACAGAGCAGGCAAAGGTCCAGCCTACTACAAAGGCGACAGTCAAACGCCCCGTCAGCCTCCTTCCGCCGAAGGAGACCTTGAAGTCAACCAAGCCGCCAACACGTTCCACCTTCGAACTTCCCGGCGAAGCTGTGGCAGCTAAATTGAAGGAGCAAAGAGAGGCAAGACTTGCACAACGACAATCCAGCGAGGACAGCTTTCACCCAGCTCCTCGTGCAGTTTCCGGGCCAAAGATCAAATCAACCAAACCACCTACCAAACCAACCTTCGAGCTTCCTGGAGAAGAGCTATCACGGAGAAAGAAAGCAGCGCACGAAGCACGCCTGAAAGCTCAAGAGGAAGAAGAGCGTAAGCGCCGAGAATTCAAAGCCAGGCCGATTCGCAACAGTGTTGCTCCAAACATGGTTCCACGTGAGACAGTTGCCAGCCGTGCGAGACAGAGCAAGATTGGCCTCGAAAGCATTGACGATGACAATTTCTCGATCCCAAAGAGAAGCTCCAATGTCGGTGCCCATCGTCCTTCTATGGCAGCGCTCAACCTCGCAAACATGTCAGCTCCTCGTGCAAAGGGTGCCTTCATTCCGCCCGTCCGTAAACCATCGCCCAACGTACCCAGCGTCTCTGCTGCTGCTCGCCCGGTGCAGCGAGCTGTTTCCGTCACAGATTCTGACCTTCGAAAGCGCGCCAAGGAGATTTACAACCGTGATGCGAGACTTACTGAGGAGATGGAGAGGGAGAAGAGAGACAGGGAGGCTGCCGCCAAGCGTGCAAGAGAAGAGGCTGCTGAGAGGGGCCGACAAGCAAGCCGAGAGTGGGCAGAGAGACAGATGGCAAAGAAGATGGCAGAGGGCGACAAGGGGATGAGTGCTGGATATGGCCCAGGTGGGCAATTGGGACTAAGTCATAACTGAGTGTGCGGCTGGAGCTGAAGATTCTAGTGCATGTTTATTGGCTCTTTACTTATCCGGGTGTCGAGATCCTGAGTTTCTTTTGTGTGGAAGGTTTCGAGCGTAGCGTTAGGAGTTGCTTATTGTTCATACCCTTTTGCTTTGTCACAGGAAGGAGTATATGGTCAGTTCATTCGGAAAATTCATTGGTGTTTCGGACTTTGCGAGGTGCTTTCATGCAAGGGGGAAGGATTATTGAAATTGAGAATGAGTCGACCTTTAGTAGTGTTCAGATAGTGAGTGGTGCGAAAGGCAGTTGATTACTTTCAGGTAGTGGTAGACGTCGAAATTCAAAACAGAATTAAAATCACATATGTCACTTAAGGTGGCGCTGACGAAGATTTCTACGATGATCTTGATAACCCGATGCCTTCCACAATGGAATGTAATTTGGCATGAATGGCTATTGGCAGGAAGGAGTGAGCTTCAATTTCTGCACTTCAAATGAAATTATATTCCCAGTGCGGCCAGGACATTCTTTGGAGGAACATTGATTCAGATCCTGATGCTTTCCTCACTTAGAGTGGCACTTCGAACCAACGATTTGTTCGGATTACTAGATAACTTGGGTTTCCCACACTTAGTAGCGGATCACGAGTGCTTCCCGGACTGGACAATCATCTTGACCCCACGTCGGTCCTCAAACCGGAAGTAAACAAACCGCTTCAGAACTTCGATGTTGACCTACGATGGTCCATGGTCGCGCGAATTCCAAACAAATGTGACTAAGTCCACTCAGCTTCGGATGACGCACTCACTGCTGCGATACGGACGCCTGATCTGGTCTCTCCCGGACCATCTGCTATTCACCCAACTTCAGAATGCCCTCGAAACACGATCTGTCGCTTAGCGAGAAAACTCACCGCAGCCACATATCTAGTGAACTAAGCAGACAGAGCCATCAATCTATACTTGGTGTAGCTGTCGGGCTTTCCACTTGCGTCAACATTTGGACAGCGCTAACATCTTTCAGAAATGAAAAGAAAAGAAAAGAAAAGAATTAGATAGATATGAGCCCTCGCAATTGTGAACAAGTCTCAGAAGCAGAATTGAATTTAAGTCCCGAGTCCGGTTTGGCAAAA
>NYSS01000135.1 GCA_002683135.1 Planctomycetota bacterium
CACGCTGGTGAGGTAAAGCTCATAGGCCTGACCCGCGGTGCCACCGATGTTGGCGGTGTGAGCCATGCCACTCGGCAGAGTCAGCTGAATCGGACCGACAAACGGGTCATTCCCGCTGTTGCCATCGATGTCCAGGTGCGCAGCGGGGCTGTTGGTCTCCCAAGCCTCCACCGGGAACGGCGGAGCCGGGAGGCCCATGGACCCACCCGACGTATGCAGATCGAAGTTCGTGCCGAGCATGTCCGGGTCGTCGGCATCGAACCAGAAGCTGAACCCCGTACTCCAGCGGAGGACGTTGGCGTTGGCCCCGCCAGCGGTGACGAGCCAGGCAGCGGAATCGGAGGTCGTGGAGGCGTTCCAGCCGTTGTTGTTGTAGATCTCGTTGCTGTGCCACTCGGGGGCGTGGAAGCCCTGGTTCGTGATGGCGACACCGTTCGCGAAAGTGAACGAGACACCACCGATTCCATCGTGACAGTTCAGGTTGTGGACACAGGTCTCGAAGTGCCAGGTACCGTCGCCGTTATCGGTGCGCTTGACGCCAAGCTGCACTTGCCCGCCGGCCGCACCGGGGATCTGAAGCGTCTGCAGGACCACGCCGGGATCGATAAGCGGCCACGCGTTGATGGCCGCCTTCTGGCGGACAGTCGGGGCCGTGAACGACAGCGAGTAGTTGGTCGGGCCACCAGAGATGGAAGACATGCGATACGACGCGTTGTTGTCGTCGTTACCGGCAAGGGCATCCTCCCACTGAATGTACTGAGCCTCGGAGACGTAGGTGGACGATGGGTCCAACTGGCTCACAGGGACCTTCAGACGACGGTCCGTGCTCCCCGACCAGGAAGGGTTGGAAGGCGGATACTGAAAGTTGCCCGAGCTCGCGTTCACTTCGGAGCGCGGACCAAGCGATGATTGCCCGCCGTTGCGGCTCGAGGTGTAGGGATCGGAGCAACCGACGCCAAGTGCAGAGCCGTTGGGATTGGCGCTGCATGACGAGCACAGGCTTTGCTGCAGCGCGAAGAAACCGTGCTTGAGCCACGACATGCCCACCATGGTGAACCGACCACCGTTCGACGGGTCGTACCTGTAGAGGTTGCCGCCGATGACCGGATGCTGATTGGTGCTGGAGATCCAGGTGAGGGGAGACGTCCCGATATTGCAGGATGTCGTCCCAAGGGAGAACGCGTCGTATGCACCGGCAGCGGTGTAGTTAGACGGGCCGGTAACATCGCCAACGATGACATCCGGCTGGGCAATGGCGGGAGCGCACAACAACGCCAGCACAACAGCGCCTGCGGCGCAGGTGGGGGTACGAACGAACATCTTCAGCGGGCCTCCAAGTCTGTGGAATCTGGGTTGATCGATGTCTGGAAAGACCGAGCAAATGAGAGCGGTGGGGTACTGTGGAATTGTATGCCAAAAACCGTCGGGATCGGGTCCGGTTTCGGGCTTTTGCGCCTAAACCCCTACACGAGGGACGAATTGGGGCCCGACCGATAAGATCTCGCCCGATGAAAGGGACCCTCTGGGACGGACCCGCCATGCGCTGCGGCCGATACGAGATCCGGGAGGCGACCGCGGCGGATCGCGACGGAATCCTCACGAGCTTCAACCGCGTCTTCTCCGAGGGCAACCCGGAGTTCGTCCCACGCCCGGAGGCCTCCTGGGATTGGGCGTTTCTCGGCAACCCCGCGGGGCGACAGACCTGGATCGCCGTCGCCGACGACGGCACCATCGCCGCCCATTTCGCCGGCTGGCCGACCCGGGTTCGTCGCGGCGACGACACGGTCCTCTTCAGCCAGATCGTCGACAGCTTCACCCATCCCGATCACCGGCGCGGGCTGAAGCACCCCGGCATCTTCACCCGGACCGCGAACGCCTTCATCGACTGCCTTGTCTGGCCCCATCGCAACGCCATCCTGTTCGGACTCCCGGTCCCGGATCACTTCCGCCTAGGCGCGCGCCAGATCGGCTACGAAGTGGTCCGTCCCCAGCTCCAGATCACGCTTCGCGCAGATCAGGAATTAATAGGCGGCGACCCGACCGAGACCACCGTCGAGGAGGTGATGCGGGTGGACGACGCCGTCGAACGCCTGTTCCAC
Organism: Planctomycetota bacterium; assembly: GCA_002683135.1. Lineage (GTDB taxonomy): Bacteria > Planctomycetota. The sequence continues at coordinate 2,100 of NYSS01000135.1, forward strand.
CGCTGCCTCGATCACGAGACTGCGATGGCGATCCGCGACGCCGCGTTCGTCAACTGGCGCTACGCGGACCATCCGTCCCACCGGTACCACATCGGGGTCGTCAAGGATGGGGACGAACTCCGCGGTCTCGCCGTGTATCGCGACGCCCTGTTCTCCGACGTCGAACAGGGCGTCCTGGTCGACTGGCTCGTCCCCACCGACGATCCGGACACCGCCCGCGCCCTACTGGCATGGGCCCGCGAGCACACCCGCGCAGCCGGACGGGAGCAGTGCAGCCTCGTCATCGCCTCCACGGACCCGTGGTGGGAGCCCCTCCAACTCCTCGGCATGAAAGCCCTGCGGACCAAGTACATCCTGGTCTACGGAAACCTGTGCCGCGATCCGCGCTTCGACGAGGCGTGGCTCCGCGCGCACTGGCGTTACACCCTCGGGGAAACGGACATCGTATGACCCTCCCCTACACCGAGCTCAACCGTCAGCTTTGGCCCCGTACGACGGAGGCCGCAGGCTACGTCATCCGCCCGGCCAAAGCGGACGACGTGGCGTCCCTCGATCGCCTGGCCGACGAGGCCCATCGCCCCCCAGGAGCCCGAGACCCCGCGGTCCGCTCGTGGAGAGGTGGCACGGAGGAGCCCAGCGTCGTCGTCGCGGAGCACTCGCGGACCGGGGCCCTCCATGCGGCATTCGGGACCGACCCTGTGCGCGTCTGCGATCAAGAGGGCGTGCCCCTCACCTTCGGCCGCGTCAGCACCCTCCTTGAGCACCCGGCATCCGCCCAAATTGACGCACCCAGCCTCGCCATTCGATGCGCGTGGAAGCACTTTGACACCTTCGGAGGACGGAACGGGCAGATGGTCGTATACGGGGCACCCTCCCTCGAGGACCTGAAGCTCGGCCGCCGGGCCGGAGCCCCAGGGCACGCCCTCGATCTCGAGGTGATCCGCGTCGAGAACCTGCTGCGCCTGCCGCGAGCGCGCTTCCGAGACCTGTACGCCGGCTTCCCTCAGCTCACCGTGACAGAATCCCCCCCGGGAGACCGCATCACCGCGCTCTACGAGAAGGTGCGCGTCGATTGGGGTGCGAGCACGGTCCGCGATGCGGACTGGTATCGCTGGCGGTACGAACAAAGGCCCGATCACGAGTATCGGTTCGCCATCGTTCCTGGCGACGACGGCACGCCGCGGGCGCTGACGGTGGGGTGCATCGCCAAGCCACCCCTTCCCCGTTCGTTCCTCCTGCTCGATTGGGTCTGCGAGCCTTACGACTACGACGCCGGCCTGACCCTCTTGCGCTGGGCTATCGACCAAGCTGAGGCCGCCTCGTGCTCGGAGGTCGCGACGTTGCTCCCCGACTGGACCCCGTGGTTCACCCACCTGCAGTGGAACGGCCTGACCGTCCACGAGGCGCCCTGGTTCACCGCCGCCAAGGCCTTCCTTCGAGCGCGCTCCGGCCAGTGGCTACGCGACCGATGGTTCTACACCCTCGGCGACCTCTATCTCGGATCCGAAGGGGCCACCCCCTAAGGTGGGCCCCATGAACAGCAAGCGAGAGCGGGTCCTCATCACGGGAGCGAGCGCGGGGATCGGAGCCTCCTTCGCGCGACTCTTCGCCCAGGACGGCTCGGATCTCGTCCTCGTCGCCCGGCGCGAAGACCGTCTACGCGCCCTCGCCCACGAGCTCGAGGCCACACACGGCATCCAGGCCTGCGTCATCGTCCAGGACCTCTCCGAGCCCGGCTCCGCCGCTGCACTCGTTGAGCGGCTGACCCGCGATGAGATCGCCGTCGATGTGGTCGTCAATAACGCCGGATTCGGAGCCACGGGGCCATTCGCCGACCTCGACCTCGAGCGCCAACTGGCCATGATTCGCCTGAACGTGCTCACGCTCGCTGAGCTGACCCACCGCCTCCTACCCCCGATGCGGCGCCGCGGCCGCGGCGGCGTCCTGAACGTCGCCTCAACGGCGGGCTTCCAGCCTGGGCCCACGATGGCCGTGTATTACGCGACCAAGGCCTTCGTGCTCCATTTCACCGAGGCTGTACGCGAGGAGCTTCTCGGGACCGGCGTCTCGATCACGGCGCTGTGCCCAGGACCCACGTGGACGGAGTTCATGGACGTCGCCGGCCTGGGCCACCCGCCCCTGTTCGACCTGTTCGCGATGAAGCCGGACCGCGCCGCGCGGGCCGGACACCGGGCCTTCCGCAAGGGCAAGCCCGTGGTCGTCCCCGGGATCATCAACAAGCTCGGCACGATCATGGTCCGGATGACTCCCCGTCGCCTCGTCCCGAAGGCCGTGCGCCGCGTCATCACGGAGCGCTGAACCGCGCACCACGACGCGTTGTCCGCAACTCCCCGACACCTTACTCACAATGGCCAACACGAGGGAGGTTGGTCGTTGCTGTCCGCCTTAATGACACCCGGAGTCCGCTGACACGATTGTTCGCCAAACGCACGTAGTCGAACGACGAACGCTTCCCTATGATGCGCGCGCTGCAAATCCACAGCACCTACCCCTAGCACCCGCAAATTCAACGAGGAGTATCCATCGGATGGCCGACAAGAAGGAGACGACCGTCATTGCCCCAGACACCTACATCAAGGGTGAGATGGTCTTCGAGAACAGCGCCACCATCCAGGGGAAGTTCGAAGGTCGGATCGCCGCCAAGGGTGACCTGACCGTGGCCGACTCCGCGACCTGCGCCGCTGAGGTCGAAGCCGCCAACATCATTGTCGATGGCAAGGTCGAAGGAAACCTGAAGGCCTCCTCCAGCATCACGCTCACCAGCAACGCGAAGCTCGTCGGGGACCTCGTCACCGCCAAACTCATCACCGCCGAGGGTGCGTCGATCTCGGGACACGTCACCGTCGGCGCCACCGCCAAGGAAAACCCGAAGCAGGTGCAGGCCCAGGTGCAAGCGGCAAAACCATCGCAAGCGCAAGCACGCCAAACAAGCGGGAGTCGGTAGGTCACTATCCTTCCGACTAACGTCGGCAAGGGGCCACCGCGTCAATGGCGCGCAAGACCAAACCCAAGGGTCCGCGATCGGTCGAGTGCTATCTGTGCCGACACGCACTAACGGTCGACGCGGCCGCGCTGTCGACCACGTGTCCGGGCTGTCATCGCAGCATCGTCCTCGAGGATCTGGTCCTCAAGAAGAACCGGCCCAAGCTGGTCATGGTCTCAGTACTCCAGACCTGCGGACGCCTGGTCGTACCCAAGGGATCACGGGTTGTCGCCGAGCTCGTCGAGGCGAACGTCGGGTTAGAGGTGCTGGGACATATGGAGGCGAAGCTGGTGCGAAGCGGTGGCGCCGTCGTCATCGGCAAGAAGGCCTACTGGCGCGGCGCCCTCGAAGCCGCGACGGTCGTCGTCGATCCGACGGCCGTGATTGAAGGCGCCCAGTTCCACGTGTCAGGCGCCAACGCGACCTCCGCCAACCATCCGTCCTAACCGTTGACGATGTGAGGCGGCTGACGTCCGTTCAGGACATCGACCACGCTCTCGGACGCCATGGTGCACATGCGCATGCGCGTGGCGCCCGACGCGCTCGCAAGGTGCGGCGCGAGCACGACGTCGGGGCACTCGAGGAGGCGCGCATCAACGCGAGGCTCATCCTCAAACACATCGAGCGCCGCCGCGCCGGGGCGACCGGAAGCGAGCGCTTCTGCGAGAGCGCCCTCATCGACGACAGGACCGCGGGCCGTATTGACGAGGAGCGCGTCGGGCTTCATGAGCGCCAACTCGCGCGCACCGATCAGATGGTGGGTCTGTGGCGTCAGCGGGACGTGGAGACTGACGATGTCGGACGAAGCGAGCAAGGCATCCAGCGACACGGCCTCCGCATCCATGTCGTCTGGCAGCGAACTCCGTCCGTGACAGAGGATCCGCATATCGAAGCCGGCCGCCCGACGGGCGACCGCGCGGCCGATGCGACCGGGGCCGACGATCCCCAGGGTCTTCCCATGAACGTCCTGGCCGCAGAGCAGGTCGATCTCCCACTGCCGCCACCGCCCATCCCGGACAAACCGGTCAGCCTCCGGAACCCGCCGGGCGGCCGCCAGCATGAGCGCCCAGGTAAAATCCGCGGTGGCCTCGGTGAGTATCCCCGGCGTGTTGGTCACCAGGACCCCGCGCTCCATAGCGGCCCCCACGTCCACGTTGTCGAAGCCGACGGCCACATTGGCGATCACCTTCAGGCGCGGCGCCGCGTCCATGATCTCCGGGGTGATGGGGTCCGTCAGCTGGCTGACGATGGCGTCGACGCCTGTGACGCGAGCGCGCAGCGCAGCCGAATCGAGCCCATCTCGGGAGTCGTGGTAGTCCACATCCGCGTGCGGCTCGAGGATCGCGAGCGCCTCAGGGTAGACGTAGCGAGTCACCAGGACACGCGGACGAGGTGAAGGGGCCGGGCCTGACACGGGATCAATCAGCTGACATCGACGACGGCCGGGCCGATGACATCCATCTTCGGAGTGACCCCTAGCCCCGGCGCCGAGGAAGCGGCCATGCGGCCGTTATCCCGCTGGGGTGCTCCATCAGCGTTGCTGACGGTGACGTAGCTGTTGAAGTCGGTGGACGTAAACAGGAGCTCCGTGGGCGTGCTGTGCGCGAGGTGCGCGATGGCTGCCGTCGTGACATCGCCGCCCCACGAATCCTCAATGGTCATGGCGATACCGAGACGGGCACAGAGGTCGCGCGCCTGCCGCGCCCGAGTCAGCCCCCCCAGCTTGGAGATCTTGATGTTGACCACGTCCATCGCACGGTCGACCCACCCCTGCATGAGCGGCTCGATACCATCGATCACTTCATCCAGGATGAATGGGTGATCCGTGTGCTTACGGACGGTGAGGCACTCCTCGTAGCTGGTGCACGGCTGCTCGATGTACACGTCGATGTCCCGCACCGCGCGGACGACCCGCAAGGCCTCGTGCGCCAGCCAGCCCGTGTTGGCGTCGGCGATGAGCTTGTCGCCGGGCTCGAGGGCGGCGCGGACGGCACGAATGCGCTCGACATCAACGTCAGGATCCCCACCTACCTTGAGCTGGAACCGCCTGTACCCCTCCGCACGGTAGCCCGCCACCTTGGCAGCCATGGCGTCGGGAGCTTCCTGGGAGATCGCCCGATAGAGAACGAAGTCCTCGCCGTAGCGGCCGCCCAGGAGGGTGCAGACGGGCTGGCCGCACGCCTGCCCCAGGATGTCCCAGCAAGCAACGTCGATACCTGACTTCACGTACGGGTGCCCTTGGAGCGCCCCGTCCATGAGGAGATTGAGGCGATCAAGTTCACGGGGGTCTTCCCCGATGAGGTGTGGCCCGAGCTCCTGAACGCCGGCGCGCACGCCGCCAGCGTAGGCCGGGAGGTAGAACGGCCCGAGCGGGCAAACCTCGCCCCAGCCGACCAGGCCCTCGTCCGTCTCCACGCAGACGAGCGTGCTATCAAACACCGAGACGCTCTTGCCCTCGGACCAGTTGTAGCTGCCTTCGTGGAGGGGCAACTCCACCCGGTGCGCTGCGATGCGTGTGATCTTCATGCGTCTTCCGCGGGTCCGTCTCGGCCGCCTCAGGCTGGCCCTTGGAGGAATAGGGAGCGGGACGTTGACTGCGCGGAAGATTACCATCCTGGCGGCTCTAATAACGGCCCGCCCTTCGGAGATCATCATGAAACTGCCGTCTCCCGTCACCGCCCTGCTGTTCCTCGTCGCGTCTGGATACGGGCAGGACGGCGTCCTCACCCTGGACAACCTGCACAACGGGACCTTCTCCGGAGAGGGTGCCGGCCGCATCCGCTGGAAGCAAGACGGCTCTGGCTACACCACGGTGGAGCCAGGGACAGACGGCGGACAAGACATCGTCTCCCACGACCCCAAGACCGGCAGCAAATCGATCCTGGTCCCCGCCGCCAGGCTCATCCCCCCAGGTCAAGACCGCCCCCTGCAGATCGCAGACTACGCTTGGTCGTCCTCCGGCGACCGGCTGCTCGTGTTCACCGACACGCGTCGCGTCTGGCGCTACCACACGCGAGGTGACTACTGGGTCGTCCACCTGAAGACCGGAGAGATGAGGCGCCTCGGCATCGGGTTGGAACGCCATCGATTGCAATTCGCCAAGTTCTCCCCCGATGGAACCCGGGTGGCCTTCGTCCATAAGAGCGACATCTACGTGGAGCACCTCGTCGACGGCCGCATCCTCCGGCTCACCAAGAACGGCTCGGAGACGCTCATCAACGGGACCTTCGACTGGGTCTACGAGGAAGAATGGGGGCTACGGGACGGGTTCCGGTGGAGCCCGGACGGGAAGTCCATCGCCTTCTGGCAGATCGACTCGAGCGGGGTGCGGGAGTTCGTCCTCATCGACAACACCTCGGGCCTGTACCCGCAACTAAGGCGATACCAGTATCCGAAGGTCGGCGAGCAGAACCCCTCCGCTCGCGTCGGCGTCATCTCGGCGGACGGCGGCGAGGCGATCTGGATGAAGGTCGGCGGCGACACCCGCGACAACTACATCGCCCGAATGGAGTGGGCGGCGAGCTCGGGAGAGTTGATCCTCCAGCACGTCAACCGGCTGCAGAACACCATCCGCGTGCTGCTCGCCGACGCCGCGACCGGAGAGACCCAGGAGGTCTTCCGCGACACCGACAGCACCTGGGTGGAGGTCTGCGACGACGTGCATTGGCTGAACGACGGCGCGCGCTTCACCTGGGTGAGCGAGCGCGACGGATGGCGACACGTCTACATCGTCTCCCGCGACGGCAAGAAGGTCGCCTGCGTGACTCCGGGTGAATACGACATGGTGAGCGTGCTACGCGTCGACGACGCCGGCGGCTGGATCTACGGCATCGCCTCACCGAACGACGCCACCCAGCGCTTCCTCTACCGGGTCCCGCTCGCGGGGGGCGAGCCGGAGCGCCTGACCCCCAAGGGCGGCGGCGTCCACAGCTACCAGCTCTCCCACGACGCCCGCTGGGCCGTGCACACGTGGTCCACCCTCGGAGAACCCCCGCAGGTCGAGGTCGTCGGCTTGCCGACGCACGAAGCGACGCGATCCCTCGTCAGCAATAAGCGCCTGCGCGAGCGCCTGGCCAAGGTGGATCGAGGGGTCTCGGAGCTCTTCCAGGTGGACATCGACGGCGTCGCCGTTGACGGGTGGATGATCAAGCCACCCCACTTCGATCCCAAGAAGAAGTGGCCCCTCCTCGTCTACGTCTACGGCGAGCCCGCCGGACAGACCGTGCAAGACAAATGGGGCGGCTATTGGATGTGGCACCTGATGCTCGCACAGCGCGGCTACGTGATCATGAGCCTGGACAACCGCGGCACGCCGGCCCCTCGCGGTCGCGCGTGGCGCAAGGCCGTGTATGGCCAGATCGGCGTCCTCGCGTCACAGGATCAGGCCGCCGCGGTGCGCGCGGCCCAGGATCGCTGGGACTGGATCGACAAGGAGCGGGTCGGGGTGTGGGGATGGAGCGGCGGCGGATCCATGACCCTGAACGCGCTGTTCCGATACCCCGGCCTCTACCACATGGGCATGGCCATCGCCTTCATCGCCAACCAGCGCTACTACGACACGATCTACCAGGAACGTTACATGGGGCTGCCGTCGACGAACCAGGCCGGCTTCCGCGACGGCTCGCCCATCACCCACGCCAAGAACCTCGAGGGTGACCTGCTGCTCGTCTACGGCACGGGCGATGACAACTGCCACTACCAAAATTGCGAGGCCCTGGTGAACGAGCTGGTGAAGCACAACAAGCCGTTCTCCATGCTCTCTTATCCAAACCGCACCCACTCCATCAGCGAGGGTCCGGGTACCCGCAAACACCTGTTCATGTCGCTGACGGATTTCCTGTCGCGTCGCCTGCCGGCCGGACCTCGCTAGCGGAGGCGCCGCTGCATCAGGTGAGGACGGGGTAGACCGGGCCGTGGGGCTCGACGCCGGTGAGTCGCTGGTCGAGCCCCTGGAACGGGAACGTCAGGCGCTCGTGGTCGACGCCGAGGCAGTGCAGAATGGTCGCGCTCAGATCGTTCACGTGGACGCCTCCGGACACGATGTTGTAGGAGAACGGGTCGGTGGTCCCGTGCTCGATCCCCGGCTTGATGCCGCCGCCGCACATCCACATGGAGAAGCAGCGGCCATGGTGATCGCGCCCTGAATCCAGGCCACCCTGACTGTAGACGGTGCGGCCGAACTCGCCGCCCCACACCACCAGCGTGTCGTCCAGGAGCCCACGCCTCTTGAGGTCGATGACCAGCGCGGCGCTGGCCTGATCCGTGTCCCTGCACTGGTTGGCCAGGTTGCGCCGCAGCGCCTTGTGCTGATCCCAGCCCCGGTGAAAGAGCTGCACGCAGCGAACATCACGTTCGAGCATCCGACGCGCGAGCACGCAGTTGGCAGCGTAGGTCCCCGGCTTCCTCGCGTCCGGCCCATAGAGATCGAAGACGTGGTCAGGCTCGTCGGAGAGATCAGCCAGGTCCGGAATCGACCGCTGCATCCGGTAGGCGAGCTCGTACTGAGCGATCCGCGCGCGCGTCTCGGCGTCACCGGTGATGCGCGCCCGTCGGGCGTTGAGCTCCGCCAGGTCATCCAGCATGCCCCGCCGCGTGACGCGATCAATGCCGGGCGGATCGGACAGGTAGGCGACCGGGTTGCCCCCCGGACGCAGCCGCACCCCCTGATGCTCGCTCGGCAGGAACCCACTCCCCCACAGCCTCGCGAAGATCGGTTGCCCCGGCTTCTTTCCGGTCCCCTGAGAGATCAGGACCACGTAGGCAGGGAGGTCGGTGTTGTTCGTTCCGAGCCCATAGCTGAGCCACGCTCCGAGGGCTGGCTTGCCCACCTGCTGCGTCCCTGTGTTGATCAGGGTGATGCCCGGGTCGTGATTGATGGCCTCCGTATGCACGGCCTTCAAGACGCAAAGATCATCGACGATTTCCGCGGTGTGCGGGAGCAAGTCGCTGACCCAGCGCCCGCTGTCGCCGTGCTGGTGGAACGGACGGATGGGCGCGTTCACGAGGAAGCGGCTCTGCCCCGCCGTCATGCCCGTGACCCGCTGGGTGCCCTTCACGGACGCGGGCAGGTCGGTGCCATGGAGCTTCGCCAGGCCCGGCTTGTAGTCGAATAGATCGACCTGGCTCGGACCGCCTGACTGGAACAGGTAGACGACACGGCGCGCCCGGGGGGCGAGGTGCCGCACCGGTGGCTCGCTCGGTGCCGGCCATACCGGAAGCCCCGCGGACAAGCCCGCGGCGCCCGCCATCTTCAACCAGGTCCGTCGTGTCAGTCGATGCCCCACCATCACTCCTTCGTGATCACCTCGTCGAGGTTCAGGATCACCGAAGCGACCACCACCCAGGCCGCGCGGCGGGCGGTGTCCTCACGGGCGTCCGTCTCACGCAGCAACGCCAGCGCCTCAGCGGGGCGGTCCGCGAACCGTCGGGTGCCCACGCCCAGTCGCCTCATCAGGACAGAGACCTCGGCGGCGTTCGGCGGGCGCACGGCGGCACGTCGAAACGCCCAGATCAACCGCTCCTCATCACCCGTCGATCCCCTGGCCAGCGCCAGGCGCGCGAGGCCCCGCGCCGCGTCCACGAAGACCGGCGCGTTGAGCATGATCAACGCCTGCAAGGGCGTGTTGGTCCGCGACCGCTGCATGGTACAGACCTCGCGGCTCGGCGCGTCGAAGGCGGTCATGGCCGGCGGCGGGCTGGTCCGCTTCCAGAAGGTGTACAGACCTCGCCGACGTAGATCGTCGCCCATGCTCGGATAGAAGGCCTGCGCCGTGAACGCCGGCGCATAGCCGAAGTGGCTCACCTCACGCCACAATCCATCCGGCTGCTCGGGGAACGCGCAAGGGCCTCCGAGTCGACGGACCAGCACACCACCGATCGCCAGCGCGCCGTCCCGCAGGGCTTCCGCGGACAGCCGATGACGCGGGCCACGAGACAACAGCGCGTTGTCAGGATCGCGCGCGACCGACTCCACCGTCGCCCTCGACGCCTGCCGGTAGGTAGCCGACATGACGATCCGCTTGATCAGCCGCTTCACGTCCCAGCCGTCATCGACAAAACCCCGCGCCAGGGCATCCAACAACTTCGGGTGCGTGGGACGGGACCCGCGAAGCCCCAGGTCGTTCGAAGTCGCCACGAGTCCCTGGCCGAAGAGCGCCTGCCAGATACCGTTCACTGCGACCCGTGCCGTGAGCGGATGATCGGACGAGGTCAGCCAACGAGCCAGGCCGAGGCGATTGCGCGGCAGGTCCTCGCCCATGGATGGAAGCACCGCCGGCGTGCCGGGCGTCACCGGCCGGCCCTTGTCCGGGCGGTCGTACTGGCCCCGCTGCAGGACATACGTGGTCCGCGGCTTGCCATCCTGCATGACCATGACCGACGCCTTGCCGGTCTTGAGCAATCGCTGCAAGACCTTGATCTCGCTCTCGATGGCGCGCGTGTGTTCTCCCAGCGCGGGGTCGGCGCGCCCGAACGCCCGGTTGATGGTGCGCCACTGCTCCACGGTCCGAGAACCAGCCGGAATCCGCAGGGCACCGGAGAGGTCCCCGGAGTAGAGGTGCTCGTCGAAGGCCCCTCCCCAGGGCGCGCCCCCGTACGTCGCCAACTCAACCGCTGACTGCAGCTCATCATCGCCCGCTCCGGCCTGCCAGGCGGCATCCGATACCACGTAGCGTATCCCTCCCGCCGCGTCGTCGATGACCAGCAACGCCATCAAGCCCGCGGGGCCGCCGCGGTTACGGGCAGCGACAGCAAGCACGTTGTTCCCTGCTCTGAGATGGTCGCCCACGGCCACCAGCACCGGTCGCCTCCAGTCCGTGATCCGCGCCACCTCACGGCCGTTGATCTGCACCACGGCCTCGTCGTCGCAGGTCAGGAGCAGGTGAGCGGCCCGCGGCTTCGCGGGGGACTGGAACCGACGCTCGAAGCGGGCGCTGCCCACGTCGTGCCGGCGGTGAGCCCATATCCACCGAGGTTCGTTCTTCGGCAGACGGAGGCGCACACCCCGCGTCTCAGACGACCACGAGTCACGCCGCTCCAACTCTTCAAAGGCCGCGCGAGCCTCGAGCAGCGCCGGCGGATGCAACCGATGGCGCTCAAGTGTCTCGAGACGCGCACGCGCGTGGCGCTTCGCGTCCTCCGTGGTGCCCAGCGGCGGATCGACCTCGATCACGGGTGGTGTGTTGCCGTTCTCCGCGCCCATCCCGCGCACGACTGCTCGGTCGAAGAACGCGTAGAAGCGGTAGTACTCCTCCTGCGTAACCGGATCGTACGGGTGGTCGTGGCACTGGGCACACCGCACAGTCAGTCCCAGGAAAACGCTGGATACGGTGTCCACCATGTCAGCGAGGTAGATGACCCGATACTCCTCGGGCAACGTCCCTCCTTCGTGGGTGTTCATGCCGTTACGCAGGAATCCGGTCGCGAGCTGCGTCCCGTCGTCCGCGTCCGGCAGCAGGTCCCCGGCGAGCTGCTCGGTGATGAACCGATCGAAGGGCATGTTCTGATTGAACGCACGGATCACCCAGTCGCGCCACGCCCACATGTCCCGATGGTCATCGATGGAGAAGCCGTTGGTGTCCGCATAGCGCGCCGCGTCGAGCCACGGCGCCGCCATCCGCTCCCCGAACTCCGGGCGCGCCAGCAGTCGATCGACAAGCCGCGCGTAAGCGCCCACAGAGGTGTCCCCCACGAACGCGTCCGCCTCCTCGAGCGTCGGGGGCAACCCCGTCAAATCCAGATGCAGCCGACGGACCAGCGTGTACCGATCTGCTTCGGGGGCCGACCTCAGGCCGACCGTACGAAGGCGAGCCTGAACGAACTGATCGAGGCTCCCTTCGGACGCGCGCGGCGCCGTCCACGCCCAGTGGGACGGCCCCTGCCCGCTCGCCCGTTGGGATAGGGTCGCCAAGAGGACCAGCAAGGTCATGGATGCGACGGCTCGCATGGCAGCAATCTACCAGCCAGACGCCGAGCGGCGCCGCACTATGATCCGCTGAGCTTGACCCACGTCATGCCGCCCGCGGGGACGGTGACGCTCACGCGGACGCTAAAATCCCGCGACACCACCAGCTCACGCGCCTGCCCATTTTCGGGCGTCGCGCGGACGCGGTCGCGCAAGCCGGTGTAGTAGACGTTGACCCGAAGCTCCCGGGTGACCTGCCGCTCGAGCGGGTTGTACACCACGAGCATGCCCTTCACCGCGAGCCGTGGGTTCACGTGCAGCATCCAATCCACGTCCTGGCCGTCAGCGCGGCGACCGTGCACCACGTCGCTCTCGAGGATATGGCGGTGCTCCTTGAACCACCCGACCCTCTCCTTGACCATGTCTCGCACGCGGGAGGTGTCGTAGAGGCGGTGCCCTCGGTACACGGCCTGCACCCCGAGGCCGAGGTTGCTGTCGATCATGCGCCGGTAGTGCTCGAGATGCTTGTCCAAGGGCTCGATGGTCGCCGCCGCGCCGCCGCCGTGATACTGGGTGAGCGGCACGAACATCCAGCCCATGCTGGGCGTCTTGCTCCAGGTGCCATCGAAGATGTTCTGTCGTGTGTGGACCACCTGCTGGGCGCGCGGCAGAGACCAGTTCACCTCCCGGTATCCCATGCCGCACTCGCTGGATCCCTGCAGGTAGTAATAGTCCGGCACCCGAAGGTAGACGCCCCGACCCCGAAGCCACCGGTAGAAATCGCAGATGACGTTCCACTGCGCCCACTGCGAATCCTCGAGCCCTCGCTGGAGCGGCGGCCGCGCCGTCACGTCGAAGTCCCCGGGGTAGCTGCCATCATGGGTGAACTGGAGGAATCCGGTGCGCTCGAAGAACGCCCGCAGCTTCTTGAAGTACTCCTGCCCCCAGGGCGACGTCAGGGCGGGGCAGCTGCCGTGGGCCGGCTTCTCCCCATCCGGCGAGACCACGTCGTTGCCCCCGCCGATGCGACGGCTCGACAGCAGCGAATAGCCGCCCAGATGGACGCCGCGGGCATTCGCATGGTCCACCAACCCCTTGATCCGGTCGAGATAGGCCTCGTCCACGTTCTCCATGTTCAGCCCGCTACCGAAGCTCAGGCTGACCATCTCGAACCCGCACTCGGCGGCTTGATCGATGGCTCTCTTCACCACGTCCTCACGCGTGCTCACCACGTGCAGGATCAGCGGGTTCTCGGTCACCCACGGCGCAACCGTCCTGTACATACGGCGCACCGCCAGGCTCCGGCGCTCGCGGTCGCCGCCGTCGCGGACCAGTTCGAACGTGCGGAAAGACGTGAAGGTCTCCCCCGGCGGCAAGATCACGTCCGGGCCTCGCATGGGCGACACCTCGAGCAAGCAAGGCATCTGGCGCGCGTAGTTGACCTGGGTCCCGTACTGCGGATCGGTTCGCCAGAAGTTCATCCACCGGTTGGCGTGCTCGTGGTTGAACCCCCCCATGGCGTAGTCGGTCTCTACATGCAGCGACGTGGGCTTGGGCAAGGGCACGCCCGCTCGATGTTCCACCGGGTTGGAGTGTTCGACCACCGCCAGGATCTCCGTGGTGACCCGGTCGATCTCGATCCCTCTCTCCCGCGCGTTGGTCACGGTCAGCCACTTGGAGAACACCGGGACGCCGTCGTAGAGCTCGTAGAAGACCGAGACCTTCACCCCGTCTCGGGCGAAGTCGAGCCGGAGGGCGATCCCGCGCGGCGGCCACGCCGCGTCGGGCGCGTGGTGCCGAACCCGCTTCCAAAGAAACCGCTCTCGCGGCTTCAGGACCTCGTAACCAACGAACGGCATGGCTCCCGGGTCCGGCTTCATCTGCTCCAGCCACTCGGGCAGCAGGTAAGCGTGGTTAGGCTGACCGATAAGCCCGCCGACGTCGATCGGCTCGCCGTCGAGGACGAGGCGCGCCTCCGGGCGTACGGCGCGCAGCAACGACGCGCCCGTCCGCAACGCCCGCATGGAGACACAGGCGGCGTTGGGCGCGAGACGCCACGTCCGGCTGACGATCCCGTTGGTCATCACCAGGGATCGCCCTTCATCGCTCAGGAAGACGCCGGCCTTGCGGCCGACCTCCTCCACGAGCCAGTCCCCATCGAACGGGGCGAGGTCTGAGGCATCGGCGACCGGAGCTTGACCGCCGGCAGCTCCGAGGACCAACAACAGGACGCAGGAGGTACGGCACATGGCCGTCATCCTCGCCTCGTCAGCGCCGCGGCTCAACCGGCTGGGTGGTTCAGGGATCAAACGGGGCCGTGCGTCAGAGCGTCGTCACGAGCCTCAACGGATTGGAGAGGGTCAGGCCCGACGCCAGGTTGGCCGGATTCATGATCGCGAACTGCGCCGAAAACGAGACGCCTACGGGTACCCCGCTGAAATTGAAAGGGAGCTGGTAGTTGCCGTCAGCGTCCGTCGCACACGACGTACACCCACCCGCGAAGCCGTCGAGGAGCCTGACCCACGGGAGCCCGAGGTCGAGGTTCAACGTGCCGGCGACCGTCGACTGGCCCGGATCGAGACGCAGCCC
>NYSS01000136.1 GCA_002683135.1 Planctomycetota bacterium
AGCGAACGTCAACTTACCAAGGAGCGGATACGAAAGAATCACCGAACGCTCATGATGTTGAACCACCCCGATCGAGGCGGAAGTCCATACCTAGCGACGAAAGTCAACGAAGCGAAGGAATTCTTGGAGAGGAATGGTTGAACGGGTGAGCCGAGAGGACGAGATGTATATCACTGTAATACTGTACGATACCTAGGATTTGAAGCATCAGCGTTGGCGTTTAGTGGCATTGCTCTTTGGAGGTTTAATGGATGCCATACAGGGCAGATCTCTTCTCCGAAAGAATCGACTTTTGTCGGTTACTTTCAAGCCTGTGGATTAAGTGCAAAATCAACGCTTGTCTATTGAATCAGGCAAAGTCCATTGCGCAGTCTAAAGTTCTGTCATGGGCAACATGTGAGACGTCTCCTTCCCCATCACCCCTTCGATGCTCCCCCAGATCAAGCTCAAAGTGCCGAAAGCTTCTCATAAGAGTACCCACAACGAAACTGTCTACACTGTCTCCCGGATATCCGGGCTACCTGTCCAATTTTTGAGAGTGTTAAGCACTTCTGGGACATCACTTTTCGGCTCTATCGTTAACAACCGTCCACTCTGGTGTAGGCTGAGGTCGCGGGTTTGGATTGGACCAGCGACTTGTGTCATAGTTTCCATCAGTGGTTGCTGCTGGATCACTAGCTTCTTTGGATATGCTTGTCTTCTTCATCAGACTCTCGAGTTTCGCAGTCTTTGAGCTGTCAGTAACTGGACCTGGACGTACAACGGGTCCGGATGCGGAAACTGATCGCCATGGGCCGGATCTATCCTTGCGGCTTTGGTTACTAACTAGGTTTAAGCTGATATTCTGTAAAGTACACAACTTTCATGGGGAATCTTGTGACGTTGAATATGTCAGTGGGAAGGAAGTTGCCAAGAAATAAGCCCAGAGTATCATATGCCACAAGTTCATTACGAAGGACATATACTAACCTGCTCAGCATAGAAGTGAAGGCTTCCGTGGCAGCATTGAGTTGGGATGATGCTGTACCCCATTGGCTATCGTTGGATCCCCATCCAGTCGAAACGTCAGACTGGCTTGCACCCCATTGAGTGTTACTGGTGCTCCACGCAGTGCTGGAATAAGATGAAGTCTCTGGCTTCCATGGACCTCGCGACTCTCTCGCTGTAGATGCAGCAGGGTTGTTCCTTTGCCAAGTTTGAGACTTGATCACTTTCTTGACTTGAGGCGAGGGTTGCTGGACGATAGGAACTGGAGCACCTCCATCACTATTCTCTCCTCCAGAGCTCCAGCCCTCTTCTCTCTCAACCGCAATCTCAACAGCTTCCTTGACAGATCTGACTGTACATAAGTCTACGTTCTCAAGTGTGAAGAAGGGTGGTACTTACTCAGAAATTCGAATCTTCTTTTCTAGATCCTTGACATCTCGCTTCTTTTGCTTCTCCTCGATATGCTTGATGGCAATTCCAATCATGGCTTGTAGGGTGTATACGGCGTCATTACCTGCATTATGCAGATTCCAGCCGATGATACCCAGGTCAGCGAGAATACTACCCAGATTTCGTGGGTTGGTCTCCCGCTTCAGATATCTCCACATAATCGCGGTGTCTGCCTGCTCGAGCAGATTGGAAAGGTTAAGAACATCATAGCCGACAGACTGTAGATATTGGATATCAGCTCCAACATCATGACCAACCAGGATGATATTCCGCTTAGGCGGCTCATTGTCTCCAGTGGAAACTTTGCCAGGACCTGAATACGGTGGCTTGAAACAGGTGGATATGATATGAGGGGCATCTTTGAGATTGATGAACTCGCTATCACTACGTCGTGTTAGCTATTTTCTAAGACCAGCTTACGGTCTGACATGGAAAACGTACCCAAACTCAAATCGATCAGCACATCCAGTCACGAACTCGGTATTTTTGTAATGTTTGTGTTCTTTGATTCGGAAGTGACGAGCACGAATCTTCTTCATCCATTCGGCTCCTCCTTCACCAGGAGCCAATGATTCGATATCGTGTGTATCGAGAGTGGCGATCCCTATTTCAGTGATAATTTTTGAGCTGCGCTCGTACGCCTCAACATCGACGCAGACAAAGACCACAGAATGCTCTCGAAGGTATGGGGCAGGTTCAGCGGCATTAAAAACAGCTGAAGGGGGCATTTTGGCCAAAGCTTCTTTGACCGAATCCTCATAGCGGGCCCAGCCATGATCTGTTTCACCGAGTCCAACCTTGATGTTGGCGATCCGAGCTGTCAGTAGTGAATCAGTCTCGAGCTCAAAGGTCATGAAGATTCGGATGTTGATTGTTACTGACTATGCCAGAATAGTGAGTGTCCTCGAAAGGATGGAGGGTGTTGAAAACATGGTTTCGAGGGAAGACTTACTTGTCGTGGACTCGCGAAGTCCTAGATAGCGTTGCACTCTTTTGATTGAATGGTGCCACGACTGCTGCTTCTCAATGCGGTCTTTCTTCTGCTTCTCTCTACTGGCTTGCTTCTTTCCCTTCTGAGCTTGAGTCATCAGAGCAATCTTTGTACGAAAAGCAGCCAGGGAACGATCGGAAGGTGTGCCCACAGCACCTGGCTCACCATCCGGTTGGAAGTAGTGCGGAGGGACATTGTTTCTCAGACTCTCGGCCATCTCGCTGTTGTCAGAGTATCCTAGATATCGAGGTTGTGGGTTACCGTCGTTGGTAAAGGTGACTTGGAACGATCCGTTTGCTCCACCTGTAGGCAGAGTAAGAGCTGTACCGATTGCCAGATTTATTCGCTGGAGAAATGACTCGACTTGTCGTGTGGGTACCAACAGAATCGGCTGAAGATTCAAGTCTGAAGCACCACGGTAGATGTAGAAGCTGTAGGTATATCAGTATGGTGTCAAATGAAGTGATTAGGAATAGATATGGCAATTAGGGAACGTAACAAGGAGATTTCAGTTCTCTTGAAGAAACCACGAGCACTTGGAGTCTTATGCGACCCAAAAGGAAAAGAATGAAAGGGCTTTGATATAAGTGAATATTAAAGCCACAGATGGGTTAGACTAAAAGTCACAAGCCTGGCCCTTGACATTGAAAGTGAAGAAAACGGAAGGCAAGCCACTTACAAGTCCCAAGGTTGGTTGGAGATCTGTCCACGATCGAAGAATCCTTCAGCAACCCGCTGTCGATTATTGTTACCGACATAGGTATATGGATACTTCTTCACAGCAGCCCAGGGTATGAAGCTTTCACCTTCAGTGGTCAGCTGTCCCTGCTTGAGTTGATATATTGCGATCTCGTGGCTTAGATTGTCTACGCCGTCACCTGAAAGCTACGTCAATTTTTGAAAGTAAATGCCATGGGAGTTCTGTGGGACATTGAACCGTGAAAGAACGTACTAATGGTTGTATAGACGACATCACTATTCTTGGTGATGGCACGTCCGCTGGTTAAGTACTCGTCTGAATCCGAGCCCGAATCGGAAGAATTATGGTCGTTCTGTTGCGGCTGCACACGCGTGGGCTGCTTAGATGATGAAGCCATAGCTGAGTGAGGGTTACCAATGTCACCAGTTTGACCGGTGACATTGTTCAAAGCGTGGAGCTTCTTGATCTCGTCCATATTGGAGAAGGTGCGATGCGACGTTGTTTGCTGTTGCTGCAAGTAACCGAGGACCATACGACGCTTTGGTAGCAATATAAGTAGTTTGACGCTAAAAACACTAGTTCAACGTATGGTCCAAGTAGACGAGGTCTTTGTCTTTCGGTGCTGTTAGAGTAATAAGGCTGGGTGGTGAATTGATGTACCAAGAGAGATCGAGGGCGAAAGGGCAAAAGGCCTAGTGGCCAAAAGGGCTGTCTGTGGGCACGAAGATGATGCCTGAAACCGAGAGATCAAAGTCCTATCCCCAAGCTAGAACATCAGAACTGCGCAGTGATTCTCGAGTATACTTGTTTGATACACCTCGGAACCACTTGTAATATTTCTCACCATGTCATGTTATTAGCTATTAGCGATTTCTGATGTTGGCAATTTCCTTGCACGGAGGTTCCTTTGATTGGACCTCTGACTTCGTGAACCTAAATTTTCTAGCGAGCCACACTAACGGAGGAATAAACAAACAGCCCCCCTTCTGGACTATACTCCTTGATGAAGCCTATCTCCCGCCCGATAGGGGCGTTTTGGTTTCCATGGCTGCTGTCAGCCCGGACATGTCATCATGACATAAGCTGCGCATCCAGATGGCTTCATTGACTGGCAAGGAACTCAGATTAGGGTCGAGGAACAAGTCACAAAACTCCAGCTGTCAATTTCTACTCGTCTCATATCATGGCAATTGCAAATGGAATTACATGAATCCAGACAAATGCAACAGGTGCAAAAGGCACGAACCGACTTTTCATTGGTATCAAATCCCAAACGCCAATACACTGTCACTATCTGTACACACATACATAATTACTGATCAAAGTGATATCATCCAAATTTCAAAAACTCCGCAGCCTCCTCCTCAGTTACTCCAGCATTTCCCGACCCTCTGATTAGACCAAGCTTTTGAAATTTGAAATCTGCCCAAAAGTTCCTCTGGTCTCCGAATTCATTCTTTTGAAATATACGTGTCTTCAGGTCCTTGATGAAGTCATTGTAGATCTCTGGCATGTCTATATCGATCATCTCGTCTCTGACGGCTTTGATTTGCGAGAATATAACAGGATGGTTGACGTTGCCCATGGCGGTTTTGAGGGATTGTCGTATGGCCTTTCCCATTTGACTTACTGCCTTGAAGATGTCTTCGTCCTTTTCAGTTACTTGCATCAACTGTTTGAATTCGGGGATTGCGTTTTCATGTGAAATGTCGCTCTTTTGTCTGCGAGTGTTCAAGAGTTCATTGACGTCTAGACCGGACATAGGCGTAATGACTTCCCGTCCTCGTTTTCCTTTGGCCTTTTCTGGTACTTTCGTCACGCCAGAAATCTTCAATAGGGCTTCTAATTGAGGCTCCGCGTTCGCGATGAGTTCGGCTGGTGGCTTTGACCATTTGGTTAAGACAGGAGCTGGTTCGCCGACTTCCCCATCTGGATGGATGGCTCGCTGCCGAATTGCTTGGTTCACACGATGGACGGTCGGAGAGAAAGTCTCTTCAATGGTCATAAACTCAGTAGGATTTCCATCATCATCCTTTCCGAAAGTACTGAGGTCCATGCCTGGGCATGGCAGTCAGCATAATTGACGTTCAACAAAATCCTAAAGAAGAGGAGGCAAAAGAAATTGCTCGGGCATTTCATGTAATGTACTCACTGTCAACATAATCACTCATAGCTGTGACTAAGTCGTCCGAAGGGAGATACCTGTGCTTTGTGATAACGGTACCAGACGAGCCTATTACCTTGTCCAGTGGAGGAAATCGATACACTCGGATGTCCTCAGCAAAGGGAAGTGGAACGTCAACGAGACATTCTAGTTCGGGTTCAATCGATGGAGCCAGAAGCAGGAGCTGAGGGGCCTTGCCCTCCTTGGCGACAATTCGAGCCACAGCATATGAATCCAGCTCGTGCAGTGCATGCACAAGAGAAGACATAGCCATTCGTGCCTTATCGTTGACTGTCTGAGCAATGGTGATACAACTCTCGCCCATGTTAAGATACCTCTCGTACTATATTGTGTCAGTATGACTGTAGAGATATGGTAATTCAAAACTACCTTATCTTTTGGCACAAAGCCGATGATGGAGAATCCTTGAGGGCTATCGAATCTGGTGACGTCTGCTTCATCTTCTCCAAATGGCACGGCGCTACTGCCATAATAGTACCCCTTAGCCAGTTCCCCTCGTTCGACGTTCATTGTTCCATCGACACCAGTGGTGCTGTTGACATGATATGTCCGGGTCGTCTTGACAGCCGAGAGCTCAGGCGCATCTGTCATCTCGGTATCCTCAAGAGTGTGAGAGGACTGCGCACTTGCTTCCCCGTTTGCGGCAGCCTTGAGAACATAGCTACTAGCGGAGGGAGCTTTTGCCTGTTTTGTTTTGAAATATCGTTGTACATCAATGTACAACGCGCTCTCGGGATACTTCGCAAAATCACCAAGGCCTGAGAAGCACGTTAGATAAATTCGAGATAAGACGATGGATTTGTGTTAGAAATCTTCAGTAGTCTGAGCAACTGCTCAAAGAAGTGATCTGGGTTCTGGAACGCCCGGAGGTGGCTGAGTATGCTTACCGAGGCGTCCTTCGTACCCCTTGAAGGGTCTGGTAGACTTGACCGTCGGGTTCGCCAGAGAAGCCAGGGCTTCCGCCATCGTTGCAAACATCCCATTATTGCATAGCTCGACAAGTTTCGCCAATATTGCCTCGTTCTGCTTCTTCAAGGAAGCTTTGTCTTCTTCTTTGAAACCATACTCGAGGTCATCGAAATCGATACCTAGTACGACAAGTTCGATCCCAATCTCGTTGAGCTTCTCAGCGATGGACT
>NYSS01000137.1 GCA_002683135.1 Planctomycetota bacterium
CGCCCGTCGACTTCCCCCGGACGACCCTGAGGCCTGGATCGGAGCCGAATAGACCCGTTGGCGGCGCGGACCTCTGACCTGCGGTTTAGGAAACCGCTGCTCTATCCTGCTGAGCTACGGGACCTCCGGCTGATACGATGCACCCCTGTTCTGCCGCTGACAAACAAGGAATCCCTCGATGATCAACCTGACATTGCGAACCGCCACGACGCTGCTCGTCGCGTGCGCGTTCGTCGTCGGCCAACCGAACGGCGACCCGAAGTTCGGTGAGCCGAAGATGCTGAAGGCGGGCGACAAGAACCTCGGCGAAGGCCGACTCTATCCTTCCCCCGTGTTCCACGACGTGGATGGCGACGGACTCGAAGACCTGGTCATCGGCGACCTGATCGGCAAGGTGACCTGGGCACGTCAGATCGGCGGCGACGAGCTGAAGTTCGGGCCCGAGCAGCCGATGCTCGCGGCGAACAAGAAGCCGCTTAAGTTCGACAACTGGTGATGCATCGGAATGGGTTCACAGTTCGTGGACATCAACTCCGATGGCAAACTCGACTACGTCTCCGCGACCTTCGACGGCTCGCCCCACGTCGCTTATGGATCCAACGAAGGCTTCAAGGCTCCCGTGCGCCTCGAGGACAAAGACGGCAAGCGCATCATTGCCGGTCACTACTGGGACTATGAAAGCGAGTCCCACGAGCAGGTAACGCGCTCGATGCCGGGCGGCAGGGGCAAGGACCAGCGCTGCATCTCCGCGCTCGCCTACGACTGGGACGCCGACGGTGACTACGACCTGTTACTCGGCACCTACGAGGGCGGCGCCCTCTATCGGCAGATGAACGAGGGCACCAACGCGAAACCCAGGTTTAGCGGCCAGAACATCGCCGTGAACGCGGGCGGCAAGCCGCTCAACCTCCCCGCCAAGATGACGACGCCGCGCCTCGTCGACTGGGACAAGGACGGCGACATGGACCTCATCGTCGGCAGCTTCGGCGACACCTACGGCGCCGGCGAGGGCGGCGCGGTGTACGTCACGCTCAACGAGGGCGAGAAGGGCAAACCATCGTTCGGCCCGCTCAAGCCGCTCATCGCCCGCAGCAAGAAGGGCGGCAAGGCCCCTTCCCGTCCGGACGCCGGCCTCTACGCCGACGCGTTCGACTACGACGGTGACGGCGATCTCGACCTCGTGGTCGGCGGCTACGCGATGTGGACACCCCAGGGCCGCGCGCTCACCGACCTGGAGAGGGCCCGGGTCAAGGAACTCAAGGACTTGGAGGTGAAGACCTTCGCCAAGCGGGATGTCATCAACGACAAGATGTTCGCCGCTATCGAAGAGGCAACGAACGGACTTGATCGCAAGAGCGACGAGTACCGGAAGAAGGCCAGGGAGACGCGCAAGCCGTTCTTTGAAGAGATCAAGCCGGTCAGCGACCAGCTCCGCAAGATCTCGAATGAGATGAACGAGCTCGTCCCCCGCGGCCAGCGCAAGTCGTTCGTCTGGCTCTACGAGCGCCAGTAGACGCACGAACGCGAACCGCTTCTCAGGCTTTAGGTGCGCCGATCCAGCTTGTCCATCAGCGTCCGCAAGCTGGCTTTGTAGTTGCCTTCCGTCAGTGCACCTGACTGACGTTGCGCGTGCAGATCCTTGATCGCGTTGATGATCTCTCTGAACTTTTGAAAAGTGAACTTGGTCAATCGTTCAGAGAAGGCGCTGAACTCTTCCTCCGAGAGGAGACCTTGGGATCTGAGCTCGGCGAGACGCTCCCTCCACTCGCGACACCGTCGGTTGACGTCGCGTTGCATGACCAGCCTGGCGAGGCGATTCATGGCCCAGAACCCCGCTATGACGAACGCGCCGCGCCCAATTTCACTTTTGGAGCAACTCGGGAGCAGGGCGACAATTGCCAGCAGCGGGATCAGTCTTGATGCGTTCATGGCGTTACGGAACCGGCCTCCCTATTCCCTGATCACGTAGACGGTACGATCGAGCACCACATCGAACAACGCCGCCCCGAGATCGGTCACGAACGTCGGAGCCCATCGTCGGTCTGAGAAAGGCGGGGCGCTGATGATGGGATTCGGCAGCATGACCATCGGATTGGGGACCATCGCCTTCGATGGCGAGGGCGAGCCCGCTGCGGCTTTCATTGTCGGCGCAGTCCTGCTTGCCTGGGGGATCCGGACGTTCAATGCCGTAGCTGCTGAGAACTGAGAACCGCTCTGACTGCGCATCCAAGGCAAGGCAGATGCGGAGAGCACATCGCCGTCGCGTCGTGTCGCTCAGGTGACGCGCATCGCATCGTCGAGGGCCTCCATGCGCTCGACCATGCGGAGCTGTACCCGGGCACGGTCGAGGTTGTGGCCCTCGCGGGAGATCTTGAAGTACGTATCTCCGGCGATGTGGTCGGTGAGGAACCTCAGGCCGACCGTGTATGTGACGAGACGGGCGGCGAACGGCATCAGCTCTCGCTCGGTGTCGGTCAGCGCGTCGCCCGCTCCATCCAGGAATCCGCGGACGAGCTCCCGGTACGTGTCCAGGTCCATGCCGGCGAGCTCGAGGTTCCGCTCGTCCTCGGCGCTCGTGGCCGCCGTGAACCGGGCGAGGTCACCGAAGTCGTAGAGCGTCCAGCCGGCCATGCAGGTATCCAGATCGACGACGCAGACGGCGCGATGG
Organism: Planctomycetota bacterium; assembly: GCA_002683135.1. Taxonomy (GTDB): domain Bacteria; phylum Planctomycetota. The sequence goes on from NYSS01000137.1 coordinate 2,669, forward strand.
GAATCGCGATCGAACAGGACGTTGTTGAGCTTGGTATCCCCGTGGACGATCCGTTGCGGGAACGTGCCCTTGCCCAGGTGCTCGTCGATCACGTTCACCATGTCCGCCCTCTCGCGGACGAAGCGGACCTCGGCCTCGACGCCCGCCACGCGGCCCATCGGGTCAGCCGCCAGCGCTTCCTCGAACTGGCGAAGTCGGAACGCGCTGCTGAAGAAGTTCGGAATCGTCTCGGGGACCTCATCGACGGGGAGGTCCTGGAGGTAGCTCTGGAACCGTCCGAAGGCCCGAGCGGCTTCGTACGCGTCCCCGGGACTGGAGCACGTGTCACAGGAGATCGTGTTCTCGATGTACTCGTAGGTGCGCCACGCACCGCTGCCGTTCGTTGACCATGACCGGCCGTCGACGGTCGGCACCAACTTGAGCACTCTGAAGTCCTGCTCCCCGGTGTCCCGAAGCTTGCGCTCGAGATGTCCCGTGACCCGCTCAATGTTGCGCATGAGCCCCGGGATGTCCTGAAACACGTTCTGATTCAGACGCTGGTGGAGGTAGCGCGTCGTGACTCCATCCTGCGCCCAGGTGGAGAGGAATGTGTCGTGGATATGACCGCGGTCAAAGGACTCGAACGACCGGAGCTCGCCGGGAATGGCAAAGAGCCGAACCGCGGCTTCGGTGGACTGAGGGCTTGACGTGGCCATGGGGGAAGGCTTGTGGCGAGGGGCGGATGAGGTGATTCCGCGAGCGGGACGGGCGGGCCAGCGCGCGTCCCCAATCGTATCACGCGGATTCGGGCCGTTCCTAAGGACCTTCCCAACAAAGTGTTCCGGTCGCCCTGCCACGTCCGCGGACGAAGAACCTCAATAAGCAGACTTTTGTGAGGGGCCGTTCATCCTGGTGGCGGTTTGGAGTCTCTGCACCCCAGGCAGGCATGCGCACGGTCACCGACAGTGTGCCCGCATTCAGGGCAGGAGAAGGCGGGGGGACACGATCGGCGGAGATGGTGCCTGAGTGCTGGGTTACCAGTCGTCGTGATGGTGGTGATGGCCAAGAACCACGGTCCATTGGAGCATGGCACCCCAATATTGTTTGGCCGGGTCGTCGAAGCGACGAACCTCGAGGCGGAGCCGGTTGGATGGATTGAGTTGCCAGGTTACGAAGGAGCCCAGGTCCCAGGAGTCTTCCGAGGAGTCCTCCGCGTGCTCGTACCAGCCGCCGGACATGCCGAGAGACCAGCGTTGGTCGAGGAAGTACTCGCCGTAAGCGTAGAGGCCGACGGAGGAGACGTCGGAGGTGAAGGCGTCTTCGCCAGCCGAGTCAGCGCGTGACCAGAGGAACTCGGCGCCGAAGTGAACTCCTCGTCCGGTGTCGTGATCACGCCACTTCAACGCGAGGTCACTGCCGAGGACGAGACGGTCGAGGTCGTGGTAGCGGATGGCACCGGACATGGGGTCCAGGTAGAAGGACTTCGTCCGGGGCGCCCAGGCGACGCTGCCGCCGAACTGGAAAGTGGCGTGGGTCCCGATGTCGAACAGCGTCGCCACGCGGGCCGTGTAACCGAAGTCTTTCAGGTGACGCTTGCCGAACGGCTCCACTTCTTCGTCGTGGTCGTGATCTCCAGCGACAGGGCCGAAGATGGCATGGGACTCCCCGTCCAGACGATTCACTACGCCCGCGGACCAGCGCAGCGCGGCGCCCTCCGAGAAGGTAGTCCGGTGATGAAGCTCGAGACCGGTCCCGACGAGGGACCCGCCGAGGTATTCCTGAAGAACCTGGGGGCGATCCACGAACGGCAACTCGTGATCGTGCAGAGGCGAGAGCTGCCCGTAGTCCACCCGGTAGCGACCCGCCTTGAGGCTGAAGCTGCCTGACTTGTTGTGCCCCCAGACACCGTAGGCCTCGTCGATTTCCACGTCCTCCTCATCGAAGTGAAGGACCGCGACGTAGCTCAGGTTCTCATCCACCTGACCTTCCACTGCCAATTCCAGGGCGCGGAGGATGACCTGGTCCAGGTCTTCGTATGTGTCGGATTGGTCGGACACGGCCAGGACCATGTCCGATCGCAGGGAGAACGTGAGGGGGCTGAACTCGTCGAGGACCTCGCCGTGGGCAGCCCCTGCGATGTGCTGGCCCGCCTGTGCTTCACGCAGCAGGATGTCGACGGATTCCCTCAATTGGTGATCGCGCTCCTCGGCCATGGCGTCGTTCAGGTCACCGCGTAAACCGGCGATCTCATCCTGGAGGCCGCTGATTTTCGCGTCGAAGTCGGCTCGCATGCGCGCCATAAGCTCAACGTAGTGAGCCTTGAGGGATTCGGTTTTGTTGAGAGGCGGCGCCGCCTCCTGGGCAGGGACGAACCACGAGAGACAAAGCAGCGTCAGACAAAGACGGCCAACACGGTGAATCGGGCGGACAACGCGCATCGCGACAGATCTCCTTCTCGGACAAGTGGACGGACGCAGACGCTACGGCACGACCACCTCGGTCGGGTCTTCGCAGCGGCTGGGGTCACAGGTCAGAGAGAAGACGGGGGGCCGCGGATGGACCCGGTGCTACGGACCACCCATGGTCGACGCTGCTCACGGACAGGTTGACACTCGGGGCGCGGCATGACGCCCCCCGAAGTTGACGGCAGTTCAAAGACCACTGCGGTCTTGCACTGCACCGCCAGGAGGCAGCCCGTGCAAGGGGCGTCGGTGCTCAGCGATCCCTGCGCGGGATCGCCACCGTGGTCATGGCCGCAGGGAGACAGCGCACCGGCTCGATCCCCGTGAACGTGAGTGAGCAGGTGGCCACTGTGAACGACGAATCCCGTCAGCAGCAGCACGACGAGCACGAGGCGTCCCAAGGGACGCTGACGCACATCGGAATTGCTGAAGGCGGGATGAGCCATGGGATTGGCATCCTATTTACGGGTCGGCAGCAATCAATAGACGCGACGACTTTGTGTGGCCAATCCGAGCAAATGGACCTCTGAGTGGGGGCTGCGCCGGGCACCTGGTTCGGTGGCAAACAAAGAGAAGAGCGATCCCGGGGTGACTCGAACACCCGACCTGCGGTTTAGGAAACCGCTGCTCTATCTCTGACTGCGCTTCCAAGGCAAGACAGATGAGGGTGTTGCGAATGAAGCGACCAACCCTGCGTTCTGTTTTGCCTCACCTTTGCCTCAAACTCTGTCAGCGTTCTGA
>NYSS01000138.1 GCA_002683135.1 Planctomycetota bacterium
CGGGAGATCTTCGGCAACATCTCCCCCACCTCCAAGCTCCTGTTCTATGCCCTGGCCGTGGCGAGCTTGGCGGTCTGCAGCTACGGCGTCTGGCGACGCGTGCGGCTGTGGCGGCTCGGGAGAATCGACGCTCAAGGAGCGGGCAAGATCGCGACCCTGCGACGGTTCATCGCCCGGGTGGTGACCCAACGAACCGTGCGAGGACGCGGCGTCGCCTCCCTCGCCCACGCGCTGTTGTTCTTCGGCTTCTGCCTGCTGGCCCTCGGCAGCGTCCTGGTCGCCATCGAGCATTACGCCCATGACCTGACGGGGCGCGGCGCCACCAACCCGATCTTCCACCGGGGCACTTACTACGCCATCTTCGAGGTCACCCTCGAGCTCGCCGGGCTGGCCTTGCTCACCGCCGCCTGCTGGTTCCTCGCCCGGCGCGTTCGACGCGATACCAGCATCGGCCACGCCAGCGCCGACTTCGTCATCCTCGGTGCCCTGATCTTCCTCGCCCTCTCCGGGTACGCCGTCGAAGGGCTGCGCATTCTGCGCGAGGACACCCACCAACCCGGTTTCTCCTTCGTCGGCCTGCTGTTCGCCAAAGCGTTCACCTTCTGCGGCGTGGGTCGCCCGGAATCCGCGCAGGTTCACCTGGTGACCTGGTGGATCCACGCGGTCGGCGCGCTCGCGTTCATCGCGGCGATCCCCTACACCCGCCTGCTCCACGTCGTAGCCGGAGGACTGAGCGTCGCGACGCAGGAGAAACGACTCGGATACCTGGCGCCGGTCTCCGCCGAGGAGGTGGAGACGACCGGTCGCTTCGGCGTCGGCCGCGTGCAAGATCTCTCACGGCGCCAGCTGCTCGAGCTCGACGCGTGCGTCTCATGCGGTCGCTGCCAGGACGTCTGCCCCGCTCACGCGGCGGGTAAGCCGCTCTCTCCCCGCGACGTCGTGCAGCAGGCCTGCGGAGTCTTGAACGTCGTCGGCCCCTTGCTGCTCGCCGCGCGCGCGGGAGAGGCAGACGAAGACGACGTCGCATCCGAAGCGCCACAGCTGCACGGCGAGGCCGTGAGCGCAGAGACCTTGTGGGCGTGCACCACGTGCAACGCGTGCACCGACGTCTGCCCCCTCGGGGTCAGCCCGGTGGGCCTGATCACCGACATGCGACGCCACCTGATCGGCATGGGTGAGCTGCGCGGCGCGCCGGCCAAGTCACTGGAGAAGACCCAGCGCCAGGGAAACCCGTGGGGGCTCCCCAAGGAGGACCGCATGGCCTGGGCGCGCGACCTCCACGCACCCCTGGTCACGGACAACCCGGACTTCGACATCCTCTACTGGGTCGGCTGCGCCGCGGCCTACGACGCCCGCGCCCAGAAGACCGCCCGCGCCGTCGTTCAGTTGCTGCAACACGCCGACGTGAGCTTCGCGGTCCTGGGGCCCAAGGAGCGCTGCCTCGGCGAATGCGCGCGGCGCATGGGTGACGAATTCGTCTTCACTGAGTTGGCGGAGCACAACGTGGGCACGCTGGCGTCCCACAGCGTCAAGCGCATCGTCACCCACTGCCCCCACTGCCTGAACTCCCTGCGTCAGGACTACCCGGACGTGGGCGGCAGCTACGAAGTCCTGCACCACACCGCCCTGCTCGAAGAGCTGCAGGCCGCGGGCAAGCTGCCGACTCACGGCGCGGTGGACGGCAAGATCACCTTCCACGACCCCTGCTACCTGGGTCGCGTCCACGGCGAGACAGAGGCGCCCCGTTCCCTGCTCCGCTCCGTCCTCTCCGAATCGGGCGCGCTCGAAGAACCCGCGCGTCACGGCCAGGATACGGCCTGCTGTGGAGCGGGAGGCGGACGCATGTGGTTCGATGACGCACCCGAGACCCGGGTCGGCCGCGACCGCATCGAAGAGCTGGTCGAGACGGGCGCCGAGACGATCGTCACCGGATGTCCGTTCTGCCTGCGTATGGTCACGGACGGCGTGGCCGAGCACGACCACGGCCCGGCGGTCAAGGACGTGGCCGAGGTGCTCCTCGAGGTGGTCAACGACGCGCGAGAAGAGACATGACAGACACCCTCCCAGAGCACGCCCGCGTCATCGTCATCGGCGGCGGCGTCGTCGGCACCTCCGTCGCCTATCACCTCGCCAAGCGTGGCTGCCGGGATGTGCTCCTGGTGGAGAAGAACGACCTCACCAGCGGCGCCACGTGGCACGCGGCTGGCCTGGTCGGGCAGCTCCGCGCCTCGCGCAACGTCACGCGCATGATCCAGTACTCGGTGAAGTTGTATGAAGGGCTGGAAGCGGAGACCGGGCAGGCGACGGGCTGGCAGGGCGTCGGGTCTCTGCGCATCGCCTCGTCCGCGGCGCGCATGATCGAGCTGCAGAAGGTGGCCAACACGGGCCGCGCCTTCGGCCTCGACGTCCACATGCTGACCCCGGAGGAGACGGTGGAACGCTTCCCCGGACTCGACCGGCCAGAGGGGATCGTCGGCTCCGCCTACGTCGAGTCGGACGGCTACTGTGACCCGTCCATGCTGACCCAGGCTCTCGCCCGCGGCGCGCGGACGCACGGGGCGGCGCTCTCCACCAACAACCGAGTGCTGGGCTTCGAGGTCGAAAACGGCACCATCCGCGCCGTCGACACGGAGCAGGGCAAGGTGCGTTGCGACGCGGTGGTGAACTGCGCCGGCATGTGGGCGCGCCAGGTCGGGGCCATGGCCAAGGTCAACGTCCCCGTCGTCCCCATCGAGCACCAGTACATGGTCAGCGAGAAGGTGGAGGGCATGCCCCGCGCTTTCCCGGTCACCCGCGACCCGGACAACATGATCTACTTCCGCCCCGAGCTGGGCGGCGTGATGATGGGCGGCTTCGAGCCGAACCCGATCCCGTGGTCCACCAACGGCGTCCCGTGGGACTTCGTCAGCCAGCTCCTGGAGCCCAACTACGAGCAGTTCGAGCAGCTCATCGAGCACGCCCTCAAGCGATCCTCCTGTCTCGAACACGCCGGGGTCAAGCGCCTGGTCAACGGGCCCGACGGGTACTCCCCCGACGGCGGCTACGTCCTCGGGCTGGCCCCCGAGCTGGCCAACTACTTCGTCGCTGCGGGGATGAACTGCTATGGCATCGCCGGCGCCGGGGGCGTCGGCAAGATGATGGCTGAGTGGGTCCTCGACGGCCGACCAAGCCTCGACATCCACTCTTTGGACATCCGCCGCTTCTCCGGCCCCCATTACCGGAGCACCCGCTTCATCGCCGAGCGCGCGCTCGAGCACTATCCCAAGCACTACACCATCGCGTGGCCCAACTACCAGGCGAAGGCCGAGCGCAGCCTGCGCCGCAGCCCGCTCTACGAAACGCTCAAGGCCCAGGGCGCGGTCTTCTCCGAGAAGAACGGATGGGAGCGGCCCCAGTGGTTCGCACCGGACGGCGTCGAGCCGGTGGAAGAGCCGTCCTTCGGGCCGGGGCACTGGGAGGAGCACGTCGCCAACGAGGTGCGGGCGCTACGGGACGGCGTCGGGATCCTGGACCAGTCGTCGTTCGGCAAGATCGAGGTGCGCGGGCCGGACGCCCTCGCCCACTTGCAGCGCCTGGCGACGCGGAACATCGACAAGCCCGTGGGCAAGCTCTCCTACACCCCGCTGTGCAACGAGGGCGGCACCATCGAAGCCGACCTCACCATCGCCCGGCTTGGCGAAGACCACTTCTACCTGGTCACGGGGACCGCCCTCGTGGGTCACGACCTGCACTGGATTCAGAGCAACGTGGCACCGGGCCAGTCGGTCTCCTGCTACGACGCCACCTCGTCCCGCGGCGTCCTCAACATGGGCGGCCCGCGCGCCCGCGAGGTCCTGGAGCAGGTGACCGACACCGACATCTCCCATGAGGGGTTCCCCTTCGGCACCTGCAAGGAGCTCCACGTCGGCGCCGCGCCGGTCCTCGCGCTCCGCGTCTCCTATCACGGCGAGCTCGGCTTCGAGTTGCACGTGCCTACGGAGTACACCGCGCGCGTGTACGAGACCCTCATGGAGGCGGGCGCAGACTGGGGGATCACCAACGTGGGCTACCGCGCCCTCGAATCTTGCCGACTGGAGAAGGGCTACTACGTCTGGGGCATCGACATCACCACGGACCGCACACCCCTGGACGCGCGCCTCGGCTTCAACGTCCACCTGAAATCCGGCGGCGACTTCATCGGCCGTGACGCCCTGGTCGCGCAGAAGGCCGCGGGTCCTGACGAGGTCATGTGCCTGTTCACCATCGACGAGCACATCGCCCTGCACGGCGCCGAGCCGATCTTGGAAGACGGTGAGGTGGTCGGCATCGTCTCCTCCGGGGGCATCGGACATCGGATCGACAAGACCGTCGCCATGGGCTATCTGCTCACCGACCGGGCGCGCGGGACGCACTACAAGATCGCGGCCTTCGGCACGGAGTATGCGGCCACGCGCTCGGAGCGGTGCGCCTACGACCCGGACCGCGGTCGCATCCTCTGTTAGGTGCGCGCGGAAGACGTCGGATCAGTAGGCGATCCAGTCGTAGTAGCCGCCCACGTTGACGAAGCGGATGGACGTCACGCCCGCGGTGATAGCGCTCAGCTGGTTACCCGCTCCGAAGGCGAGCCAGTCGTAGAGCATGTCGCTCGCCGCACCCGCTGCACCAGCGGCGCCGGGCATGAACACGGACGCGCCGGGATCGGTGGCGGGGAGCCCGCCGCCGCCGCTGAGTCCCAGGAAGCGAGCGTTCTGCGGGCCGATACCCGCCAGGGCGGCCACCGCGCCGAGGTTGATGGTGACGTCACCCGTGGCGACATCGAACTCGATGTTGTGGCTCGTGGTGCTGGCCCCTCCTCCATAGAGCGGGAGAGAGTTGTAGTTGACGCGGATGACGTTGGCCTGGGGATTGGTCACCGAGACGTAGCCCGACGACACGCCAAAATCGGACCAGAGACCCACGAAGGGCACGCCGGCGAGGGCCTCCGCGAGCGTCGCCGTGTTGTCGTTGTCCGGAGCGCCGAAGGTGACGCGGCCATTGTCGGAGACGTGGATGGTGGTGTACGTGGTCCCGAAGAAGTCGATCCCGGTGGTGCTCCAACACGCCGGGCTCGACACGACATCGATCGCCACTGACGTGTTCTCAACCGTCGGCCCGGGGAGCGAGGAGGCGGCTCCCTGGGCGGCCACGTGGATCTCCACGCCCTGGCTGACCGAGGCACCCAGCGAAGATCCCGGATCGATGGCGTACGCCTGGATCGCCAGATCCGACGGTCCGACGATGTCGAACGGGATGCTCACCGACACCGAGGTCCCGCCAAGAAAGCCGGGCAGGTACATGGACCCGTTACCGAGGACATCGCTGAGCCACTGGAAGGACGGATCCCCCAGGTCCAGGTTCACGATCGTGCCATTCGGGAACACGATGGACGCGGGCGACGAGGCGGGGATGAGGCTGCCGCTCACGATGCCCATCGCCCACTCCGCCCCCGGCAAGGTGCCGTAGATGTTGAGGGTCGCGGACGCGGGCTGGATGGGCGCGCAGTTGATCGACTGCAAGTAGACCGCCGCCGGGCTCGAGAACCCGGACGTGGTCACGCCGTTCACGTCGATCCCGAAGGCAGGCTGATTCACCTGCCAATCGTTGCCCGATGGCTCACCCATCTTGACGTCGTCGATGGCGATATCTGCGGTCCAGTCCGTCCCCATGGCGACGAACCGAACGGTCGCCTGGCCGGCGACCGTCGTCAGCGGTACGGACGCGAAGATCCACTGGTTCCCCTGGCTCCCGAGCCGGGACCAGACCGTGTTCCAGGCGGTGCCATCGAACTCCTGACACTCCAGGGACACGATGCCGGCGCCGGACATGTGCGCCCAGAACTCCACGGTGGGAGCGGCGACCCCCGCCATGTCACAGCACGGCGCGTTCAGGACCGCCGTGTAATTGACACAGCTGCTGGCCTCGCAGTAGAGGTAGATGCCGTTTCCCGTGGTGTGATCGCCAGCGGGACCGACGCCGCTCGAGGGCGTACTCCCGGACCACGGCGTCCACACGTTGCTCGCTGACGCGCTCGGGAAGGCGGTCGACCAACCGGAGGGCACGACGCCCGAGACCGAGCAGGCCCCCGGTGCCGTCGCAGGTACGGTGGAGGTCTCGAAGTTCTCCGTAAATGGCGCCACGCACTGCCCCGCAGCGACACCTCCGGCCATGAGGAACAGGGCCAGGATCTGGAATGCTCTCATCATCACAAACTCCGCTCCGCCAACGTGCGACCAACTCTCACGCGCGCGCGACTGATCGCGCCGCAGAGGCACCAACGCCCATCTTTCAGTCAATCCCGAGCATCAAAGGAGCGCAAGCCCAAACAACTCCTCCGACGTCGGCGCCTGACGGCCCTACAATGCACGCGCACTCGATACGCTTGCCGGCGTAGATGAAACGGAAACGCAAGGACAGGGCCCGGAGTAACACATGATGAGTACGAGATTCACTCTGGCGACGTTCGCCCTCGTCGCCCTGGCAGCCAACGCCGCGGCCCAGGTGCAGCAGAAGCAGAACCCCTATCCGGACCGCACGTTGCTCGCGGCCGATCGCGGCAAGATCCACATCCTGAACGCCAGCGGCGAGAGCACGTGGAGCTTCCCGATCAGGAGCCTCCATGACATCCACCGGCTCCCCAACGGCAACATCCTCGCGCAACGCCACCTCGGCGAGGTCATCGAGATCGCGCCCGACAAGAAGATCGTATGGAGCTATGACGCGCGGAAGATGAACGGCAACGAGGGGAAGCGCCTGGAGGTCCACGCATTCCAGCGCCTCGCGAACGGCGACACCATGATCGCGGAGAGCGGCGTCGGACGCATCATCGAGGTCGACCGCGCCGGCAAGCTCAAACACCAGATCAAGCTGACCGTCGAACACCCCCACCCCCACCGGGACACGCGGCTGGTGCGCAAGCTCGACAACGGCCACTACCTCGTCTGCCACGAAGGGGACGGCAAGGTGCGGGAGTACGACCACGACGGCAAGGTGGTGTGGGAATACGCCATCCCCCTGTTCGGCAAGCCGCGCAAAGGCGGGCACGGACCCGAGGCGTTCGGCAACCACGTCTTCGGAGCGATCCGGCTTCCGAACGGCAACACCCTGATCGCCACCGGCAACGGGCACAGCGTCATCGAGGTCACGCCGAAAAAGAAGATCGTCTGGAAGGTCGAGCAGAACGACCTGAAGGGGATCACCCTCGCCTGGGTCACCACGCTCGAGCTGTTGCCCAACGGCAACATCGTCATCGGCAACTGTCACGCGGGACGTGGGCAGCCCCAGGTCGTGGAGATCGACCGCAAGAAGCGCGTGGTCTGGTCCTACACGGACTGGACCAACCTGGGCGACGCGACCCCCAACTCCCAGGTGCTGGGGGGCTCGGGCGCCGTCATACGCTGACCGGAATCAGCGCCGCTCGCCACCGCCGTCGTCTTCCGGCTCCTTGGAGAACGACCCCGGCTTGATCGGGAACGTGAGCTCCGTCTTGCCGGCGCGGAGGGTCAGCGCCTTCTTGCCGACGGCCCCCCGCAGGCGCTTCGCCGCACCGCGGTCACCCTCGCGGGTACCCGGCAAGGTGCGCGAGACGGAACCTCGCAGCCGCAGCTCGGGCGTCTCCCCCGGAACCAGGACGAGCGTCGCGCGAGCCGGCCTGGCCCGTCCGCCGCGGCCACCCCGGCCACCCTGACCACCGTCGGCCATGGTCTTGGGCAGCGTGAGGCGACCGATGGTCAGCTCCTTGCCCTCCCCCGCGAACAGCTCCTCGAGCCGCTCGTCCGTCGGGTAACCGATGAACTCGATGATGTACGGCTCCCCCAGCGTGCCCTTCTTCGTGGTGATCGGCAGCACCTTGGGGCGCGTCGATAGCTCGTGGGGCCCGAACCTCACGCGCAGCAAACCGCCGCCCTCCTTGGCGAGCGCCTTGTCCTTGTCGGCGCGCAGATCGATCACCATGCGAGCGACATGCTTACGCTTGCTCTCGAGGAGCGCTTGCGTCATCGGGAAGCTCTGGCCTGGCCCACCACCGCGGCGATTGTTCTGACCACCGCCCGCGTTGCCGCCCCGACGGGGCGCTCCGCCAGCTCCGCCAGCACGGCGGTCGCGGTTATTGCGATTGCCTTGCCCGGTGTCCTCACGGACCACCAGGCTCCAGTCCTGGTCGCCGTCACGACGCGCCGCCAGCGTGTACTGCCCCGGGAACACAACCCCTTCGGACCACACCAACGCGGACTCCGTGCCCATGGTCGTCGGTCGACCGACACCCATGGACCACTCCTCGCCGTTGGCGACGAGCGAACCCTCGTAGGTCGGCGCGGAGTAACGGATGGTCGTGGTCCCCGCGCCCTTGGCGCGGTACTTCACCTGGGCTTCGGCCATGGTCGAAGCGAGCAACAGGACGCAGGCGATCAGGAGTGAACGGCGCATGTGGTCTCCTCTCGGACCGTGCAAACGAACGCCCCAGGTTACCCGGAACCAAGCCGGAGGGAGTCCGGTCTCGGCTGGGCCTCGGGGTAAGCGTTCCCGGGCCTATCGGACGGTCGCTCGGATGCCCTGGCTCGCATCGGTGAGCTTGTGGAGCAAGGCCGCCATCCGGCTTCCCACGCCATCGCTCTCACCCAGAACATTGCGCTGCTCACCGATGTCCGACTCGAGGTTGTAGAGACCCGCGGGCTTCTTCCCTTGCTTGCGAATGAACTTCCACGGACCCTGCCGCAGAGCGACCCCCCGGGCTTCCTCGATCATGAACGGCAAGCCCTTGTCATCCTTGCCGAGGAAGGCGGACAGGGTGTTCCGGCTGTCGATGGCCTGGGTGTCAGCCAGGTCGATACCGAGCAGCTCGGCGAAGGACGCGATGAAGTCGATCTGGCTGACCAGGGCGCTCGAGCGTCCGGGTTTGATATGTCCGGGCCACCTGACGATGAACGGGATACGGGTCCCGCCTTCGTAGATCTGGTATTTGCCGCCCCGGTAGGGACCGGACCCATCGTGGCCGCGGTCCACCTCCTTGGTGGAGGTTCGAACCGTGGTCCCATCCACGTAACCGTCGTCGTACACGGGGCCGTTGTCACTGGTGAAGATGACGATCGTGTTCTCCGTCAACCCGTTCTGCTCCAACGCCTCGAGGACCGCGCCGGTCGACCAGTCGAGCTGCACCATGGCGTCCCCGCGGTAGGAGAGCTTGGACATGCCTTTGAAGCGCGGGTGCGGAGTCCTGGGGACGTGGATGTCCTGGGACGAGAAGTAAAGGAAGAAGGGCTGGTCCTTCTTGCGCGACGCGAGATAGCTCCTGGCGCGCTCCACGAACGTGTCCGCCATGGTCTCGTCGTTCCACAACGCTGACTTGCCGCCCCACTGGCGGCCGATACGACCGATGCCGTTGATCACCGAGGCGTTGTGCCCGTGACTGCTCGGGTAGTAGGTCATGGCCGAGCGGTCCTTCTTGCCGTCCGGATACTCGGTGACCTTCACCCCCTTCGGCTTCTTGCCGACGAACAGCGGGTCCTTCGGGTCGAGGCCCAGCACCCGATGGCCGTCAAGGTAGACGCAGGGCACCCGATCGTTGGTAGATGGGAGAAGGAACGAGTAGTCGAAGCCGATCTCCAGCGGGCCCGGCTTGACGTCGCCATTCCAGTCCACCGGTTTCTTCCCGTCCCCAAGTCCCAGGTGCCACTTGCCGATCACCGCGGTCCCGTATCCCGCCTTCTTGAACAGCTGAGGCAGGGTGAACATGTGGGGCTTGATCTTCAGCGGCGCGTTGGGTGGCAGCACCCGGACTCCGTGGCGAAAACCGTGAATCCCCGTGAGCATTGAGAAACGGGACGGGGTGCACGTCGCCGCCGAGCAGTGCCCGTCGGTGAACAGCAGTCCCTGGCTCGCGAGCTTGTCGATGTTGGGCGTGGGGATGAGCTTCGCCCCGTAGGCGCCGACATCTGCATACCCGACGTCATCCCCGTAGATGATGACGACGTTCGGCTTCTGCGCCGGCGCCTGGGCGTGGACGTAGACAAGGGGCAGAAACGCCAGCAATCCCGCGATCAGCAGGCGACTGGTCAAGCGGCCCTCCTCCAACGGAGTCTGAACACCGGTTTCCGCAAGCAGGACCCGTGGATTGCTGGACTCCATCTGCCTCTCCTCCAGGGACGCCTGGGCACCACTTCCTGCCAATGCCGATCCCTGCCAATGCCGAAAGCCTACGTCCGCAACGAAAACGCTTGCCCAATTTTAGGAGCATCTGTGCCACAATGACATTAGTGCGCGTGGTCCGGACGGACCAACGCTATCCCCTGCGTTTCCGCAGTCTCTGCTAGGGTCGTGCCTGCGAAATTCAAGGCTCGGCTTGGTAGGGGTTCTTGTCCTCATTTCCTAACAAATAGAAGTCGTTTGGGCCCTTCGGCGGTAGTTCCGGCGAGGACGCCTTCGGCGCCGCTTCCTTCCCCCCCCTCGGAGAGCATTCCTCATGTATCGCCTCTTGTTCATCATGCTCGTTGCCTGTGTCGCAATCCTTCCAGCGCAAGGCGCCGGTTCGGGTGGCCCGTGTTCGGTCAATACAGCTGAGTCCTCGCTCGACATCAACGGCTCCAACGCCGCGAGTGCAAGTTGCGGCGCTGCCGCGACCGCCAACGTCAGCACCTCACTGGGAGCAGGAGCGCCGCATGACATCGGCGTTACTTCGTCGGCACTAACCACCACCCCCCTCCTCGATGACTGCATCGAGCTCGACCTGGCCCAAACCGCGTCCGTCTGGACTGGCGGCCAGCTGTCGATCAAGCCCTTCGGACTGGGCATCTCGTCGAGCCTGTCCCTGACGTTCGTGCCGCCCATCGGCGAGTACGACCTTCAGATGGCCGTCCTCGATGCCGGCGACCCGGATGGCATCTCCATGAGCCAGCGTGCGCATCTCAGCGTCACCGATCCCTCTCTTAACGGCGCCCTCAGCCTTGGCGATGACGACAACATTCAGATGATAGGGGCCTGCTTCACTGACGTGAACTTCTACGGCACCATGTACGACCACTGCTACGTAGGCTCCAACGGTGAGGTCACCTTCAGCCAAGGCAGCAGCGACTTCACCGCGAGCTACGGTGAGTGGGCGTCCGGGATGCCCCGCATCGGCTGGGCAGCTGACCTTGAGCCGAACAACTACGGCACCATCAGCTACAACGGGCTCTCCGACGGCTTCCGCGTCGACTACGTCGACGTGGCCGAGTGGGGCACCGGCGGCACCGGCGTCATCAGCTATAGCGTTGAGGTCTCGGCCACGGCGGGCGCGAGCATCACCGGGATGACCGAAGACGGCACCTGGGGCACCACCCCGCAGTGCCTGGGAGCTTCGAACGGCAGCCTCGGCACCGATCCCGGACAAGCCAACTTCGACGCCCTCTTCGCGGGCGGCGGCGCTGGCGCCGGTGCGGCGTCGGATATGTGGGTGGACGCGGCCGGCGGCATGATCACCGGCGCTGGCAGCACGTACACCAACATCCTCCTCCCAACGGCGGACGGCTCGAGCATCGTGATCAACTAGCTTGATCCTCCTGACTCCCCTCTGGGGAGCCGGAACAAAGAAGGCCGGTGCGGCACATGTCGCACCGGCCTTCTTATTGTCCGCACAGGGCGCGCGGCGGGCGGGATCTACTTGGAGGCTTCGATCTCCTTGACGAGCTCCTTCGCCTTGTCGATGGCCTCATCCCCATCGTGACCGCGGTAGACGATCTTCATCTCCCGATCGAGGACGACAAGGGTGGGCCAGCCGCGCACGGCCCAGGCCTTGGAGATCGACGAGGTCGCGCCCTTTGGCTCATTCTGGAACGACCGCCAGTTGATCTTCTCTTTCTTGACGATGCCCTTGATCTCTTCCAGGTTGTCGTCGGAGTTGACGCCGATCAAAGCAAAAGGGCGACCCTTCATCTCGTTCACGAGCGACCGCTCGTGGGGGTACATGGCCCGGCAGGGGCCTCACCAATTGCCCCAGAAATCGAGCATGATGATCTTGCCCTTGTAGTCGCTCAGCTTGAACGCGACGCCGTCGAGGTCGACGCCGACGATGTCGGGGGCGACCTTGCCGCCGACGACCTTCTCGCGCCCGTCGATGATCGACTGCACTTCCTGCTTGATCGCCGGAGCCTCTGCGATCTCGGCCGCGCGCAGCGCGTCCTTCTTGGCCGCGGCGTATTCAGCGCTCTTGACCGGCGCGTTCTCGAGCTTGTCAGTGGCTCGAATGAGGATCGCACTTGCCCGGATGTCGGCGTGGGGGCTGCCCGTCTCCACCGCACGCAGGAACTTCTCGGACTCCTCATCGCCGATCAGCATGGACGCCATGGAGATCGCCTGGACCGCGTCAGCGAGCTGCGCGCTCTTGAGGTGCGTCGTGGTGAGGGTCTTGCATGCCGCGCCGATCCTCTCCTTCTCCTTCGTCATACTGCCGAGCATGATGAACATCTGGAGAAAACGGATCGCCTCGTCGGTGCCCGCAAATTGGGCGGCGGCCTTCTCGTAGAACCCCAGGTGCTTGGTCATGAGGTCTTCGGGGGGAGCCATGCGCATGGCGGGCATGGCGGGTGGCGGCTTGCCCTCGGCCTTCGCCTTCTTGGCAGCGGCCTGCCAGGCCTCTACCTTGGCTTGCTCCGCCTCCATGGCCTTCTCCATGTCGACACGGAAGTCCGCTTCGAGGCGCTCGTACAACTTGTCCGCCTCGGCCGACCGGTCCTGACCCTGCGCCACGCCTGCGCCCGCGACAAACGCGACGAGGGCCAACGCAAACGCAGTCTCTTTGAATCGCAACACGTCATTCACTCCGTTCTGGGGTGTCTGTCTTTTTTAGAAACACCGGCAACCACCCTAACAAGAGGCGGCGCTGAGCGGGGGCCGGGGAAGCGCATGGACAATCCCGTCGGTGGGTGCCCGACCCATGGGTGGCAGACACGAAGAGCGCGATCAAGGCGTATGATCTCATGCTCATCCGATGCAGGACCTCAATCCATGATCACACTCCGTGCCGCGTCCGTACTGCTCATCAGCTCAATCAGCGCCATCGCGCAGATCGATGACGGGCCGCACCTGTTCCACCGACCTGATGGCTCGGTGGAAGCGGTCTGGATCGAGAAGAGCGTCGTCAAGAGGCAGTCCTTCAAGAAGGACGCGCCCGTCGTCCTGCCTCGCTTCGCCCACCTGATCGGACCCGAACTACGACTCGCCGAGCACAAGCCAGAGACGGCGACGTATCCCATGCCGGAGAAGATGCTCGTCATCAGCGACGTGGAGGGTCGCTACGACGAGATCATGCGCTTCCTCAAGGCGAACGGGGTCATCGACGCGAAGGGGCAATGGGCGTACGGCAAGGGGCACCTGGTCACCGTCGGCGACATGGTGGATCGGGGCGAACAGGTCACCGAGGTGCTCTGGCTCATGTACCGACTGTCGGCGGAAGCCCGGAAGGCGGGGGGCCGCGTCCACTTCGTCCTCGGGAATCACGAAGTGATGATCATGGGAGGCGACATCCGCTACATCGCGCCCAAGTACGCGGCGGTGGTCACCCTCCTCAAGACGCCCTACCCCGACCTCGTCGGCAAGGACAGTGAGATCGGGCGCTGGCTCCGCGCACGCAACGCCCTGGTCCGGGTCGGCGACTACCTGTTCGTACACGCCGGCATCTCACCCCAGCTCGATCTCGCCAAGGGCTCGTTCGAGACGCTCAACGGTCAGATCCGTTCGGTCACCGGTATTCCCCTCACGCAGGTCGCCACGGTCGCGGATCTGCCGTCACGGATCATGGGCTGGGGCAGACAGGGCATCCTCTGGTACCGCGGCTACTTCCCCCAGTACGCCGCCGACTTCGGACCACGACCCGAGTCAGCCCAGATCGACGCCATCCTCAAGATGTTCGGGGCCAAGACCATGGTGATCGGACACACAAAGGTCGCGTACCCCACATTCATCTACGACCGGCGCCGGGTGCTGGCCATCGACACCCCCTGGACCGACCTCCCCAACGTGCGCGGCCTGCTCGTTGAAGGGGACAAGGCCTTCTTCGTCGACGTCAACGGCAAACGCACGCCGTCCTCCTGAAACCCAGCTCCTCGGAGAGATCCGAGTTCGCCGGCCCCCGTACCCTAAATTCCCGGCCCCCAAGTCGCTCGTCTTGCGTCCATCCGCCCCTCCTCTCCAGGCAATGGGATTACAGTGTGCGGGATCCGACGTGTCCTTGGAAACCGCTTCCAGGTCCGACACACGAGTACATCTTCCCTCCACACGCCTCGAGTCCAGGAGTCACAACATGACACGCTTCGCCTGCCTGTTAGGGATCGCTCTGTTCCTCGCCCCCACCGCTAACGCCCAATTCCAGAGTCAGATCACCACCTACTACTCCGCTGGGAACGCGTGCTACGGGAACCTGTTCGACGTGATGGCCACGAACGACCTCACCGTGTGCTCGTTCGACATCCATCTAGACGCGGGGGCCCCCGCTTCCACGATCAACGTCTGGGCAGTCACCGGTGGAGGCTCATGGCAAACCGCCCAGGGCAACGCGTCCCTGTGGACACTCATCGGGACGACAACCGTCACGGGGGTAGGGATCGGGTCTCCGACGCCCCTGAACCTGAACCTCGGCTATCAGATCCCCGCGGGCACCGTCCAGGGATTCATCATCGAGAAGACCGTCGGGAGCGCACCCGTCATCCGATACACAAACGGAACGTCGTACGGGAGCATCGAAGCGACCAACGCCGACGTCACCATCTACGGGGGCGGCGGCATCTGCGCACCCGGTGGATTCGCCGCAAACACCACGCGCAACTGGAACGGGACCATGTATTACGAGCTCGGCCTCAACCCGACCTGCGTCCTGCCAAACCCGCCGGGTGAATATCAGATCAACCAACCCGGCGCGAGCATGACCCTGAACGGTCAGCTGGACCCGGGACCGTTCGGTCCCATTATCCAAGCTTCCGCGGTGGGGACCTTGGAGTCCATCGATCTGGCCAGCGTCAACGTGGGCGCCCCCTATGACGTCGCGCTCGTCATTCCCGGCATGACGCTCAGCCTGAACGTGCTCGGCGTCGTGCTCGGAAACCAGACGGTGAACATCGACCTCGGTGACCCCAACATCCTGTACCTGAACGGCGGAGCGGCCCCCAACTTGGCGACGAGCGCCTTTCCGGCGCCCACGTTCAGCATCCCCTTCGTCACCTACTCCCCGTTCACCGCCGCCGGCCAGATGGTCGCGCTGGACCCCGTAAACCCGGCCGGTTATTCGATCAGCCACGCCTGCCAGTACGAGGCCGCGACCTGCAACATCAGCTCCAACTTCGACAACATCAACACCGGCGTCGGCGGCGGGCCTATCGGTTGGATCAACCCGGCGGTGCCGGGGGCCTCCTGGACAGTGAACTCTGGCGGCACGCCCTCCACTGGCACCGGGCCGACCTCGGCTGACAGCGGATCGAACTACATGTTCTGCGAGACGTCCGGCGCCACCGGCCAGACGTTCACCCTCGACACGTGCCCGTACGACATCACACAGATCTCCGGCGTCACCGGCACCCTGACGTTCGCCCTCAGCCGCATCGGTGCGACCATCGGCACCCTCAATCTGTTGGTAGACGACAACTCCGGCGCCGGATTCGTCCCCATCACCGACCCGGTCACCAACGCACCCGTCACCTGGACCGGTGCGGACCTGACCCAGAACCAGGGTCTGGTCGAGTGGACGACGGTCTCAGTGCCGTTCCTCCACAACGTCACGGGCAGCGTCGTCGCGATCCGCTTCAGCTACACCGCTGGCACGAGCTTCACCGGCGACCTGGCGATCGACACGGTCGTCGTGAACTAGATAGAGACATCTCGCGCCACAGGCTGTGCGCAAGGCGGATGGATCGTTGCGGTCGCAGCAGTCCATCCGTTCCCGGACGGCGCCGCGACC
>NYSS01000139.1 GCA_002683135.1 Planctomycetota bacterium
ATAGCAGTTTAGCCTATTTAGAGTCGGTTCAGAATCTGAAACCGTTAGGAGACATCGAGCCGTTAGCCGATGGCTTAATAGATTTGTTACAAACCTGTTCGGCCATAGAAAGAATCGAGGTTACAGGTGAATATCGCCGAGGTAAGGAGATGTTGAGTCGGCTAGACCTATTGGTCGTTGGAAATGTTGAAGCTGTCCAGCAAACATTAACAGACCATATTGAGATCGAGATAATAACAGAGGCGGTTGTTACCGGAACTGTTGACCGGTTTCCAGTCCACATCTACTGTACCGACCATTCGATGTTTGCTTGGGATTGGCTGCAGACGACCGGTTCATTACACCATATTGAGCAGTTAAGGTTAACTCAGTCTAGTTACCGGACAGAAGCTGATATCTATGACAGCGTAGATCTTCCTTACATCGCTCCTGAACTGAGGCGAAGTATACAACTATCTGATCCGATCAAAGCAGCAAAAATTTCACCAAACTTAGTGGCAATCGCTGATATTCTAGCCGATTTACATATGCACACCAACTGGAGTGATGGGTTAAATACGGTTCAAGAAATGGTGAATGGTGCCAAAGATCTAGGTTACCATTACCTAGCCATTACCGATCATTCCAGATCCTCAGCGATTGCTAACGGCCTTAGCGAAGAACGATTAAAAGCGCAGATTGAGGCAGTAAAAGTTATTGCCAGTAAAACCGAAGGCATCACTGTATTGACTGGTTCTGAGGTCGATATTCTTAAAGACGGCCGTCTTGACTTTGTCGACGAACTGTTAGCTGAACTGGACGTGGTCATTGCCAGTGTCCATTCTGGTTTTGAGATGAACCAAGCACAAATGACTAAACGGATCATTCGAGCCATCGAAAATCCTTTTACCATGATGGTCGGGCATCCAACCGGCCGATTGCTGGGATCTCGGCCAGGTTATGCAGTCGATCTCTCAGCCGTGATCGACGCTGCTGCCGACCACGGCGTGGCTTTAGAAATCAACGCTTCTCCCTACCGACTTGATCTTGAATCAGACGCCGTTATGGAAGCTAAATCCAAAGGGGTTATGCTGTCGGTCAACACCGATGCCCACGCCGTTTCAAACCTGAACCAGATGCCGCTGGGAATTACGATTGCACGCCGTGGTTGGTTGGAATCCGCTAACTTGATTAATACGCTATCGTTGGACGATTTCCGGAGATGGAAGAATAGATGTCAGAAATTGTAACTGTCATTGGTGGAGGCTTGGCCGGTAGCGAAGCCGCCTGGCAAATGGCCGAACGTGGGCTCACTGTCAATCTATTTGAAATGAGACCTAAGGTCAAAACGGGTGCCCACGAAACTGCAGACCTGGGGGAGTTGGTCTGTTCCAATTCCCTCGGTTCCGACCTGCCAGATCGAGCCTCTGGCGTACTGAAAGCTGAACTTCGGCAATTGGGATCTATGCTGATAGCTTGTGCTGACCAAACGGCTGTTCCTGCTGGAGGGGCTTTAGCTGTTGACCGTCATCGTTTTGCGCAACTGATCACTGAGCGTATCCAGGCACATCCCAGGATTAAACTTATTCGGCAAGAGATGACCGCTATTCCCAGTGGGCCGGCAATCATTGCGTCCGGACCTTTGACGTCAGAGCCTCTCTCAGAGGCCATCGCGGAACTGTCTGGTGAGGACCATCTCTATTTTTTCGATGCAATTTCGCCGATTATTACCGAGGAATCGATCAACATGGAGATTGCGTTTCGTGGATCTCGCTACGGAAAAGGCGATCAGCCAGAGGGTGACTACATCAACTGCCCCATGAACAGGGAGCAGTACCAGCAATTTATCGAAAATCTGGTACATGCCGAACGGATTAAACTACACACTTTTGAGGATGCGATTCAGTCTGGCGTCAAGGCGGGTCCACATCTGTTCTTTGAAGGGTGCTTACCGGTTGAAATCATGGCCGAACGAGGACCGGATTCACTGGCCTATGGCCCCATGCGCCCAGTTGGTTTAGCCGGTCCTAGAACCGAACAAAGGGGCCATGCAGTAGTACAACTGCGTCAGGATAATGTGGCTGGGACGCTCTATAACATGGTTGGATTCCAGACCAATCTCAAGTTCCCAGAGCAGAAGCGCGTTTTTCAATCCATCCCTGGATTGGAGAGGGCTGAGTTCGTCCGCTACGGGCAGATGCACCGTAACACCTTCATTTCGGCCCCCAAATTGTTGTGTCCTACTATGCAGTTTCGTCACCGGGAAGATCTTTTTTTTGCCGGTCAAATTACAGGGGTTGAAAGTTACGTCGGTAACGTGGCAACGGGGTTGCTAGCGGGTTGGAATATGTCGCATCTTCTGACTCACCGGGATCTATTGGTACTCCCGCCGACCACAATTTTAGGATCGTTGTGCCACTATGTGACCCAAGCTAGCCTATCCGATTTTCAACCAATGAAGGCTAACTTCGGTTTGCTACCACAGCTAACAACGAAAGGCAACAGGAGAAGTGGTGGAAAGATGAGAAAAAGGGAACGTGCCCAAGCCTATGCCGAACGGGCACTAGCTGACTTGGAAGCCTACCTAGGTGAAATTGCGTGAAAGGAGTCTTCAGTTAGCTTTATTTGTCAGGCGGAACGATGGAAGAAAGGTGTCTATCAACCTGGTCGGAAAAATAGCGAACCAGGCTTTCGGTAATCAAGGAGGCCGCTGTTCCCAAACCGCAGGCACTGGTCGCCCGCATGGTCTGGCTAATGTCTTCTACCTCTTTCCGCCATTCTGCCGCGGCTTGCACCGGTGCTTGTCCACTCAGGCGTTCGGAAAGCCGCTGGGTGCCAATTCGGCAAGGGAAACATTTCCCACACGACTCCTCGGCGAAAAACGACATGGCGCTTTCGGCTACCTCAACCATGTTCCGACGATCGTCAAATACAATAATACCGCCTGAGCCGAGGTAAGAGCCTTTTGCCTTGATACAAGGATCATCCAGTGTGATGTCCAGATCTGCCCCTGCCAGAAATCCGCCTGAAATACCGGCCATGGTAACAGCTTGGATTGAACGGCCAATTTCAGGCCCTCCGGCCCAGTCGTACAGTAACGTGGACAGCGAGAAACCAATTGGCACTTCGTAGTTGCCGGGTCTTTGAATGTCTCCAGACAGGCTAATAACCTTGGTGCCCGCGTGACCATTTAGACCCAACCCTCGGTACCAACCGGCGCCATACCGCAAGATCGGTGGAACGGAGGCCAACGTCTCCACATTGTTGACAATTGTGGGGAGATCCTGGTAGCCGTGTGTTACCGGATAGGGTGGCCGGTTTCGCGGAAATGGCCGCTTCCCTTCCAGACTGTTTAGCAAGGAGCTCTCTTCACCACAGATGTAGGCACCTGCGCCACGACGGATGTAGATCTGGAAGCTAAAGTCCGATCCGAGGATACCATCGCCTAAAAAGCCAGCCTCTTCTGCTTCATCTACGGCTTGAGACAAAATTCCAAATGTTTCCGGATACTCATACCGAAGATAGATAAAGCCCTGAGTTGCACCTGCCGCATAACCTGCGATTAACATTCCTTCGATGACAACATGAGGATCATGGTCTAGGATAGCACGATCTTTGAAACAACCAGGCTCCCCTTCATCAGCGTTGCAAACCACTGTTTTTGGTTGTCTAGACTCTTTGCCCACTGTTTCCCATTTCAAGCCGGTTGGGAAACCTGCTCCACCTCGACCTGTCAATTGGCTATCCTTGACCGTCTGTACCACATCTGAAGGGCGCATCAGATCTAACATTCGGATTAAGCTGTCGTAGCCACCTGTTTGACGATAACCCAGAATATTAGAGCGGTTAGGCTTGCGAATCTCAGCCAAGACACACTCCTCTATCCCACCTGGATTTAGAACGGGTAGGGGAGACAATTTCGGTTGTAAATTATCTGCCGCTAAGCCGATTAGAACTTGAGCTCCTTTGAGGATGGGAATGTAATCGTCACAACGTCCTGCACACGGCATAGAGGTTGCTCCCTCAGCCGCTAGCGAGTCTAGAAGTGCCTCTCCTCCGCGCAGGCGACAGACTGGCCCAACACAAACACGGGGCGCGGATTGACCAGGTAATTGTCGAGAAAAGTGGTGGTAGAAGGTTACAGTGCCGAACAATTCGGCCAAGGGAATTTTCAGCGCTAACGAGATCTCCCGCAAGGCTATTTCAGAGATAAAACCGTCCCGATCGTGAAATGCGTGAAGAAGCGGTAGCAGCGGTGCGGGTTGGTTACGCCACTGCCCAATCAGATCCTGGTTGGTCTGCATTCTCCTGTTTAGATGACTCCCTTTGGTTACTGGTCCAATCTTCTTGCGAACCAGGAGAAATAGTATCTATCTACTATCTCTTCCCTTAAAGGTAAGTTCTGCGACCCCGGACTTATCCAGTTCCCCTTTGCCGACTTCAATCATTTTGTCAAACTGAGCTTTGGTGGCTTTAGCTAGAGGTAGATTGAGACCGACATCGTCGGCCAGGTCGAGGGCAATGCCAGAATCTTTGGCCGCGTGCGCTGATGAAAAGTAGCATTCGTGATCACGTAATTGCATGTCTTCTCCATCGGTATCCAGCACCCGGGAATTAGCACCTGTTTGGGAGAAAACCTCCTGCAATATTTCGAGATCTAGTCCCAGAGCGTCACCCAGTCCCAGACCTTCAGCCAGTCCGGCTGTATTGATGTTCATCACCATATTGACCAACGCTTTGACCTGTGCCGCCCGACCGGCTTCGCCGATGTAGCGAAGAGACACGCTCATCGACTCCAGAATGGGTTTTGCTTGCTCAAAAACCTCTTTTTTACCACCGCACATCAGGTAAAGGGTTCCTTCACGCGCTTGAGTAATACTGCTAGCCATGCAACCTTCGAGACTGTCGGCTCCGCTCCTGCTAGCCCGTTGTTCTATCTCTACGTGTACCCCCGGAGTTAGGGTAGCGCAGTTGATAAAAACTGTACCTTCTACGCCTTGTAGTAGACTGTCGTCCGCTGTTTCAGAGAAAATCTGGTACATGGCCTCATCGTCGGTTACCACTGTGATCACGTAATCGGCTAGAGCCGTAACACTGGCTAGGGTAGGAGACGCTGTGGTTCCAATTTCCTCGGCTAGCGATTGTGCTCGGTCTTCAGCTGAGTCGTAAACAGCAGTGACGGAAAAGCCTTCATCGTTGAGACGCCGAGCGATGTTGCTCCCCATTCGTCCAACACCAACAAGTCCTATTGTAAAATCTGAATTTGACACTGTTTCCTCCTTTCTCAGCGCCAACTAATAGTCTGGCGCACCGTCCCATCTTAGTCTGCGCTTATTCTACACGAATGGTTCATCTTTGTAAAGCAATTATTCCGGGGCGTCTACCTTAAAGGGGCCCATTCGCTCGTTGAGTGACTAGCGTTTACCTTGATCACTATTGTTGAGTGAGAGACGAGGACGCAAACGACTTCAAGAGCATATTATGCTCCGATTCCTTCTGCCACAATTTTGAGCTGATAGCTTAGGTGCATTTCTTGCCTGCGGGCAAGTTTGAAACCAAGACGCATGACCAAGTTGATGCTCGAAGGGTTATTGGCTGTAATTCCTGGCCAAATCTCTGTGGCACAAAACTCATCTTTCGCTAGCAAGATTACCTTGCGAACCAACTCGGTCATACAGCCACGACCAGAGTGTTCCTCGGAAATCCAGTAGCCCAAGCCATAACGGTTGTTTGATATTTAATCAGCGAGACTGTACCAGTAAGCAAGTCCTCGAAATTAACGCCAAGCGCCTGCTCAAGGGAGTTGTTGCCATGGGCTTGGTTGTGCAAATTCGATTACGGACAACTCGGCGTAGTCAGTGTAATCGCCTAGGCGTGTGAGATGCACACGGTTGGATTGAATCAGTTGGGGGAGGTTATCCGCATCTTTTGTTCGCAACTCTCTCAGGTCAAGACTCGGAATCACTGTCTGAAGGTACATTCCGTTATCCTAGGAAACATAACACTGCGGATGCAGTCACAGATG
>NYSS01000140.1 GCA_002683135.1 Planctomycetota bacterium
TACTCGTCGTGGAAGTCGCGGTACTTCTGGTTGGTGAGCGCCTTGACCGGGGAGGTGTAGACGATGCGCTCTTTCCGCTCGAGCGCGCGATCGATCGCGAACTCGGCGATCACGGTCTTGCCGGCGCCGGTGGGTGCGGAGACCAGGACCGACCGTCCCGCCTCGACGGCGCGGATCGCCTGTTCTTGGAAGGGGTAGAGTTCGAAGCCCTTGTAGCGCAAGCGGAGTTCCCCCCGGCCGATGCCGGAAACCACCGTGGGCAAGGTACCACCGGGCTTGGATCGGGCAAGCTCGCAACCGCTTGCCGTGACAGGGGTTGCCCGTTACGCTCGCTGGTCCTCGGCGCGCGTCGAGGAGCTTCGTGAACCGACGGGGCGGCGCCGCCGTTTCCAAACATCCGCAGGCGACTCAATTCATGGCCGGACACTCCAAATGGGCCAACATCCAGCACCGCAAGGGTGCCCAGGACAAGAAGCGAGCCAAGGTCTTTTCCAAGTGCTCGAAGGTCATCATGTCGGCCGTCAAGCAAGCGGGGCCGGACCCGGAGATGAACCTGACCCTGCGCTACGCGATTGACAAGGCTCGTCAGGTCAACATGCCGCGCGACAACATTGAGCGCGCCATCAAGGCTGCTCAGGGCTCGGAAGGCGGCGACAAATACGAGGAGGTGATGTACGAGGGCTACGGCCCCAGCGGCGTCGCCTTCATGGTCGCGGCCCTGACAGACAATCGGAACCGTACGGCGCCCGAGCTTCGCAAGATCTTTGAGAAGTCCGGAGGCAAGCTGGGTACGAGCGGTTCGGTCGCCCATCAATTTGAGCGAAAGGCCTTCTTCTCCGTTTCGAAGGATGACGCGGACGAGGATCGCATGATGGACGTCGCCCTCGAGTGCGGGGCTGACGACGTGAACGAAGAGGGGGACTTGTGGGAGATCACCGGGACCCCCGATGTGTTCTCCGACATCCGAGATGCCCTCATCAAGGCCAAGCTGGAAGCGAAGACCTCCGAGGTCGCCATGCTGCCGATGATCCAGGTCGAGGTTACGGACGAGGCCGTGGCCGGGAGGATCGTCAAGCTCATGGAGGCGCTGGACGACCACGACGACGTCGACCAGATCTTCAGTAACGTAGACATCCCCGACGCCATCATGGAGAAGGTCGTCGGGTGATCTGAATGGACAGGAATCAAGGCTACGGGACACTCGCCGCGCTGCGCGGCAACATCGGCAGGGCATTTGTGGGGTCGCGACGGGTGGTGGACCACCTGCTCGCTGGGCTGCTTGCGGGAGGGCACGTCCTGATACAGGACGTGCCGGGCGTGGGGAAGACGACCCTGGCGCGGGCCCTCGCCAAGAGCATCGACTGCGATTTTCGCCGCATTCAGTTCACCCCTGACCTGCTTCCCTCGGATGTCATCGGCGTCTCCGTTTACGATCCGCAGGCGCGCGAATTCCGCTTCATGGAAGGCCCCGTGTTTGCCCACGTGGTCCTCGCTGACGAGATCAATCGAACGCCGCCGCGAACCCAGGCTGCGCTCCTCGAAGCCATGAGCGAACGTCAGGTCTCGGTCGATGGCGAGACGGCTGTGGAAGAGTCACTCGAGGACTACGTGCTCGCGATTGTCGCGGCGACCCGCGATCATCCCGAGATCCTCCTCGGGGCGAGTCCCCGCGCGACCTTGGCGTTGTTTCGTGCCGCCCAGGCCCGTGCGTTCCTCGACGAGCGTGACTATGTGGTGCCCGACGACATCAAGGAGATGGCCGTCCCGGTCCTGGCGCACCGGCTCGGCGCCCGCGGGCCGGGGGGGGAGGAGCACGAGAGCGGCATCGTTCGCGAGGTCCTCTCCAGGGTGAACGTCCCGGCCTAGGGCAGCGCTATCTGGCTATTTCTTGGAATCGAGCTCGCGCAGGTAGTCTTCCATCTCCGCGCCGATGTCAGTGTTGGAGATGCCGAGGATGCGCCAGCCCTTTTCGTACTCGAGGCGGTACACCTCCGGGGACGAGAGGCTGGGGAGCCTCGCGGTGGCGTCCTGCACCGTCTCCGTCGGCGCGAGCTTGATCGCGACCGGCGGATCTCCGTTCCTGAAGGTCGCCCAGGCCGTGGTTTGAAGCACCAGGTAGACGGTCTCGCCGCGGTCTCCGGCGGAAACCTGGATGTCCGCGAGCCACGGTCGCCCAGGCCGATAGGCCGTCTGATCGATCTCGATCTCCTCGATCTTGCCCACCTGGGCTTCGAGCTTCGCGATCACGTCCTCCATGAACGTATGGAGTTTGCTGACATCCAGGCCCTCCCGGGCCACCAGGTCATCCGAGAGACAGAGCCTGATGTGGTAGGCCTCATGGCGTTCGAGGGCCAACCGGAAGTACTCGAGGCATGCCTTTGGCGTCTTGAAATCCCACTCTCCATAGCGTTTGAGGTCCGGCTGAGGGGGGCAGGAGCAGCTCACGAGGACGAGCGAGAGCAGACCGGCGAGCAAACGGATCATGGGCGTCCTCCCAGGGGCGGGACGAGGGTAAAGGGCGGTCGCCGTTCAGGAAAGCGGGGGTCTCCTCGATGGTCCACCTTTTTCTCACGGCCGAGGAACAGGATAATGGCGCGCGCATGACCGAGACCGGAAAGACAGGCCCGCGAAAGCTCCTCGGCGAGATTCTCTCCGCCGCCGGCGTGATTGCGGACAAACAGCTACAGGACGCGCTCAAGTACCAGGCCGAGACCGGCCTGAAGTTCGGAGAGTGCCTCGTCCGGCTGGGTCACTGCCGACCTGACGACGTCAGCCGAGCGCTCGCTCGTCAAGCGGGGATGCCGTTCGTCGATGTCAGGAAGGGGAAGATCAACCCGGAGGTGATCGCGGCGATCCCGAAGGAGGTCGCGGAGGAGCACAACGTCCTCCCGGTGAAGCTCGAAGGACCAGGCAAGGTCATCCTCGCCGTCACCGATCCGCTCGCCGTCTACAACCTCGAGCATCTGAAGTTCATCCTGAATCTCGACTTCCGCTGCGCTCTCACGACGGAGCAGGCCATGGTCGAGGCGCTCGGCAAGTACTACGGACTACAGAAGAAGGACGCCGCCACCGTGGGCGACGGGGCGAGACGCGCGGGTGGGGTCGGCAAGGAGTCGTCGCCTGATGACGCCCCGATCATCCGCCTGGTCCAGAACTTGTTTGACGATGCCGTGAGGGCGAGGGCGTCGGACATTCATGTCGAGCCGTTCGCAGATCGGGTTCGCGTTCGTTTTCGTGTCGACGGAGTGTGTCGTGTCGCGGACGACCTCCCCACCGCCGTTCAGGGCGCGATCCTCTCCCGCTTGAAGATCATGGCGGACATGGACATCGCCGAGAAGCGGAAGCCGCAGGACGGTCGGATCAACATCCACGCGCACGAAAAGGAGATGGACGTCCGTGTGTCGGCGCTGCCTGGTACGCACGGGGAGAGCATCGTCATGCGCCTCCTGGACAAGCAGGAGGGGCTGGTCAGCCTCGAGCGCCTGGGCTTCGAGGGCGAGGACCAACGGCGATTCCACCAAGTGATCAAGCGCCCGAACGGGATCTTCCTCGTCACCGGGCCGACCGGTTCCGGCAAGACGACGACCTTGTACGCGGCGCTCCAGGAGCTCAACCGTCCCGACGTGAAGATCATCACGGCCGAGAACCCGGTCGAGTATCACTTGCCCGGCGTGAACCAGTGCCAGGTGCATCACCAGATCGGTCTCGACTTCGCCCGTATTCTCCGCGCCATGCTGCGCCAGGCGCCGAACATCATCCTCGTCGGTGAGATCCGTGACCAGGAGACCGCGTCGATCGCGATCCAGGCGGCGTTGACCGGGCACCTCGTCTTCTCCACCCTGCACACGAACGATGCTCCGGCGGCGCTCACCCGGCTCATGGACATGGGCGTCGCGCCGTTCCTCGTGAGTTCGTCCGTGGCTGCGGTGCTGGCCCAGCGGCTCATCCGTCGCCTGTGCAGCAACTGCAAGGAGGCGCATGACCCGACACCGACCGAATTGGAGTCCATCGGCCTCAGCGCAGCTCACGTGTCTGGTAAGGCCGTCTACCGCGCAGTCGGGTGCGACCAGTGCCGCATGACTGGGTATGCCGGCCGCGTCGGTATTTTCGAGCTTCTCGAGATGAGCCCCGACATGCGTGACGCAGTGTTTCGTGGCGAGACGACGAGTCGTTTGCGTCAGATCGCCACGTCGTCCGGCGGGATGCTTAGCTTGCGCGCCGACGGACACAGGAAGATCATCGAGGGCGTGACCTCGATTGACGAGATTCTCCGTGTGCTGTCCAAGGAGTTGGCGCTGAATGGGTGACCCCGCGCCTCTTTCACCAAGGAACCGAACGTCATGGACATGGCCACGCTCCTGAGCGCCTGCGTCCAACATTCCGCTTCAGACCTCCACATCCGCGTTCACCGCAAGGCATGCTTGCGGGTGTCCGGGCGCATCAAGTCGCTCGAGACCGCGGTGGTGAGTCCGGAGCACTCCGAGTCGCTGATGCGGGAGATCCTCCCGGAGCGGCTCGTCCCCGAGCTCGATGAGACCGGTTCGGCCGATTTTGGCTACGGCTTCGAGGGCGGGGTCCGCTTCCGAGTGAACGTGTTCAAGGAGAAGTCGGGATTCGGCATCGTTTGCCGGCGCATCCCTCAAAAGATCATGTCTTTCGAGGAGATCGGGCTGCCCGCTCACGTGAAGGACCTGCTGACACGGCCCCGTGGGTTGATCCTGGTTACGGGGCCGACGGGTTCGGGCAAGACGACGACCCTTGCGACGATGATCGACGAGATCAACCGCAACGAGGACAAGCACATCGTCACGATCGAGGACCCGATCGAGTACTACCACGAGCAGAAGCGCAGCATCATCTCCCAGCGCGAGGTCGGGGTGCACACGTCGTCCTTCTCCGAGGCGATGAGGCGCTCTTTGCGACAGGACCCGGACGTGATCCTGTTGGGCGAGATGCGCGACTTCGAGACGATCTCGACCGCCATCACGGCCGCCGAGACCGGCCACCTCGTCTTCGGCACCTTGCACACGACGGGTTCGGCCCGGACGGTCGATCGGATCATCGACTCGTTCCCCAAGGACCAGCAGGAGCAGATCCGCACCCAGCTCGCGTTGTCCATCGTCGCGGTGATCTCCCAGTTGCTGGTCCCGCGCAAGGGCGGCGGTGTCATCGCTGTGTTCGAGGTCATGATGAACACGTCGGCGATCGAGAACCACATCCGCAAGGGCGAGACCTACAAGATCACCAGCGACATCCAGACAGGCAAGAAGCGGGGCATGATCCTGCTCGACGATCACCTGTTGCAGCTCTCGCGTGAGGGTCTGATCGAACGGGATACGGCGCTCGAGTATGCCCAGGACCGGGTGGAGATGAGGACGCGCATCGCATGACCGAGCAGCGCCAACTCATCGGCCAGATCCTCAAGGCGCAGGGGGTCTGCCATCAAGGACAGCTCCAAGAGGCGTTGTCGGTCCAGCGGGAGAAGGGCGGCCAGATCGGCAAGATCCTGATCGACCTGGAGCACATCACTCGTGAGGAGCTGCTGCGGGCGCTCGCGGAGCAGGCTGGTATGCCCACCGTCGACCTCAAGGTCGATCCGCCGTCCGACGCGTTGTTAGAGAAGATCGATCCGCAGACGGCGCAGGCCTTCCGGGTCGTGCCGTTCAATGTCGAGGCGGGTGTTCTGCACGTGGCGCTCGCCGACCCCATGAACACGTCGATCCTCGACGACCTCGGGTTCATGACGGGGATGACGGTGAAGGGGGCGCTCGCGGACGAGGGGACGATCGACGAGATCATTCGCAAGCGGTACGTCCAGGAAGAGGACCTGGACAGCCTGCTGGACAACCTGGAGGCGGAGGCCCTGTCCATCGACGACGCGGACGCCCTGGCGCGTTCGACCCCCGTCGTGAGGTTGCTCAACCATGTCCTGTTCGCGGCCATTCGGGACCGGTCGAGCGACGTCCATCTCGAGCCGTTCGAAGACGAGTTCAAGATTCGCTATCGGGTTGACGGCACACTGTTCGAGTTGCGCTCGCCGCCAAAGCACCTCGCCGAGGCGCTGATCTCTCGCGTGAAGGTTCTGGCGAACCTCGATATCGCTGAGAGCCGCATCCCGCAGGACGGTCGGATCGATCTTTTGGTCGGCGGCCGCCAGGTGGACATCCGCGTCTCGACGCTGCCGACCATGTTTGGCGAGTCCTGTGTGATGCGTGTCCTGGATCGCAGCGTCGTGAGCCTGGACATCGAAAATCTGGGGCTGCGGGCCGACGAAATGGCGACGGTCAAGGAGCTCATCGCTCGCCCCCATGGCATTGTCCTCGTTACCGGGCCGACCGGTTCGGGCAAGACGACAACCCTCTACTCGTGTCTCAATGCGATCAACGACGAGGAGATCAAGATCATCACCACGGAGGACCCGGTCGAGTACGACCTCGACGGGATCGTCCAGGTGCAGGTCAACGAGGATATCGGCGTGACGTACGCCTCCTGTCTCCGCTCGATCCTCCGCCAGGACCCGGACAAGATCTTGGTCGGCGAGATCCGCGACGAGGATACGGCGACGATCGCCGTCGAGGCGGCGTTGACGGGGCACCTCGTGTTTTCGACCCTGCACACCAACGATGCGCCTTCAGCGCTCACCCGGCTCGTGGACATCGGCGTGGCGCCGTATCTCGCTGCGGCGACGCTTGAGGCCGTGGTCGCCCAGCGGCTGGTGCGCACCATTTGCGACAACTGTCGGGAGTGGGCGCGCCCCTCCGACGAGGTCATCTCCGAGCTTGGCCTGACTCGCGATGTCGTGGGCGACAAGGAATTTGCGTTTGGGCGCGGATGCGATCTCTGCCACGAGACCGGCTACCGGGGCCGCATGGCGCTGTTCGAGATCATGATCATGAACGACGCGATCGCAGAG
The DNA here is from genome assembly GCA_002683135.1 of Planctomycetota bacterium. Lineage (GTDB taxonomy): Bacteria > Planctomycetota. The sequence continues at coordinate 6,914 of NYSS01000140.1, forward strand.
CTGCTCGTCGACGGCGCATCTCTCCAGGCGGTGCGGGACCAGGCCCGTGAATTTGGCATGCGTAGCCTGCGAGATGCTGGTGTCCTGGCGGTGTTTGACGGCCAGACGACACCAGAAGAGATCGTTCGAGAGACGCTCGCTACCTGGTGATGCGTATAATCAGGCTCCCGAGCCAGTCAGGACTCCTCAGATGCCCGAAAAGCTCCGGAAGCGGCGCGAGAGGCTCGCGCAAGCCACCTCCTCCAAGGCAGAGCGCCCCGCCGTCGCGGGCGCCTCCAAGAGGCGGCGGCGTAAGGTCTCTCGCCAGGCCAAGACAGCGTTCACCAGCCAGCTTGCGACCCTACAGGACGCGGGACTCCCGATCGTTCGCAGCCTCAGGGTCCTGGAAGGGCAGATGCCGGCGGGTCCGCTCAAGGTGGTCACCCTTGAGATAGCGGATGAGGTCGAGAGTGGTTCGAGCTTGTCAGAGGCGATGGGGAAGCACCCCGGGATCTTTGACGAGCTGTACGTGAGCATGGTCAAGGCCGGGGAGACGTCGGGTGCGCTGACGACCATTTTCAATCGTCTCGCCGAGTTCATGGAGAAGACCGAGGCGCTCATCCGGAAGATCCGGGGCGCCATGATCTATCCGATCGTCGTCCTCATGGTCGCTCTCGGCATCCTCACCTTCATCATGGTGCAGGTGGTGCCGCAGTTCGAGGACACCTTCCGACAGCTTGGAGGAGATCTCCCGGCGGTGACGCGCGCCCTCATCGGCACTTCGAGGTGGATGGTCGACAACATCCTGTTGTTGCTTTTTATCCCGGTTGTGCTCTGGGGGATCTACAAGCTCATCGCGATGACCGCGGGCGGCAGGCGCTTCTTCCACTCCCGGAACATCCGGCGCCCTCTGTTCGGAGGGATCGTGCTGAAGTCTTACATCTCTCGGTTCTGCCGGACGTTGGCGACGCTCTCAGGTGCCGGCGTACCGCTCATGCAGGCGCTGGAGATCTGCGGGGAGGCGACGCGAAACCTCGTGGTGAAGGAGGCGATCGATGGGGTGCGTGAGGCGGTGCGCGAAGGTGAGCCCATGGCGCGCCCCATGGGAGAGACCGGTGTCTTCGACGACATCGTCGTCAACATGGTGGATGTGGGGGAGGAGACCGGCGAGCTCGACCGCATGCTCATGCGGATCGCCGATAACAACGAGGCCGAAGTCGATACCAAGGTCTCGGCCCTCGTGTCGATTCTTGAGCCCATCCTCATCGTGATCATGGCGGGAATCGTGGGCTTCATCGTGATCGCCCTGTTCCTCCCGCTTCTTGAGATCAGGGAGATGCTCGGGAAGTAGTGGATACGCAGCCTGAGGAGCCTGAGGGTCGGGGTGTTGACCGGGAGAGTCCCGGCGGTCACCGGATCCCTGAAGACCGCGCTCTCTCGGTCGACCGGCGGGCTGCGCGCTGGGCTGGCCTTTGGACGCCGCCGTCCCGGTCGGTGCGTAGCCGTGTTCTCTTGGTGTTTCTCGTCGTCAATGCCCTGTTGATCGGGGCGATTGCGTTCTACGTCTTGCGCGAGAACTCGATGGCCCGTGCCATCTTTCAGGGTTCTGAGCGCATCCGCATGCACGAGACCCGGGAATCGCGCGCCCAGTTGACGCGCGAGATCCTCGATCCCGAGTTGCAGGCGGTGCTGGCGCGCATCGAATTCGAGGTCACCCAGCTCATTCAGGGGCGGCTCAGCCTGCTCGCGCAGGGCTCGAAGCAGCAGCTCCGGATGAGGCGAGCGTTTTGGGGCATGGCCTTGTGGGACGATCCGACGCTGCGGAGCTATGTCGCCCGCGCCGTTCTCATCCATCAGCCGGACAACGCCACTGGGGTCAGCTACTTCAACGTGCGCTCCGATCTCGTGGTCCCCCATGTGCGCGACGACCGCGAGCCTGGGCACATGGTGGAGACGAGCCTGGTGCGGGACGATGTGGTCTGGCGTGGTGATCGCCTCGCCGGCCCGCTGACCGTCCTCGGGGCGAATTGGGGTGGCTATTATCTGCAGCTCCACCGGCCGCCGGGGGCGGTCCTTGCCCTCGCAGACACCCCTGCTTCGCAGTCCCTGCTCCTGATCCTCTTGTTGCTCGTGCCCGGGCTGGTGTTCCTGTTCGGTTTTACGTGGCGGTTGATTTCCAAGCGGCTGCTCGAGCCTGTTGAGGACCTCGGCGTTGTGGCGCGACGGGCGGGACGTGGCGACTACAGCGGGCGGCTTGTCCTACCCCCGGACCGTCGAGATGAGGTCGCTCGAGTGATGATCGGCTTTAACCGCATGCTCGGGCTCGTCGAGGAGTACCGCGACGAGATGGAGGACAAGGTCCAGGAGGCGACCGACGAGATCGAGCGCAAGAATCGGGAGCTCATGCTCGGTCAGCGGCTTGCGGCGACGGGTACCCTCGCGTCGGGTATCGCACACGAGATCAACAACCCGCTCGGTGGCATGCTGAATGTCGTTCGGCGCCTCGAACGGGACGACCTGACGCCGGAACAGCGCCGTCGCTACATCGACATCCTCGAGGAGGGCATCCAGCGGATCGGGGAGATCGTCAAGAAGGTCCTGGCGGTGTCGCCTCGGAAAACGACGCCGACTCCCTTGAAATTGGCAGAGGCGATCGGCCGATCCATTGACCTCGTTCAGCATCGTGCGATCCGCAAGGGGGTGACCATTGACTGTGAGATCGCAGCGTCCTTGCCCACCGTGCTTGGCGAATCGAACGAGATCGGGCAGGTTTTCCTGAACCTGCTCATCAACGCCGTGGACGCTTGCGAGGAGAAGGGCGGAGAGGTGCTGGTCCGTGCCCGCGCCGACAGCGAGAACGTCTTCATCGAAATCGAGGATGACGGGATCGGTATGGCTCCGGAGGTCGCGGAGCGCGCGTTCGACATGTTCTTCACGACCAAGGAGGCGGGTGAGGGGACGGGGCTCGGTCTGGGCACCGTCCACAGCCTCGTTCAGGCGCACGGCGGCTCGTTGGATCTGCAGACATCCCCGGGTGAGGGGACGACGGTGTGCGTCCGGTTGCCGTGCATGAGCGACGAAGATCCCGATGCTTGATGTCCTCGTGACGTCCTGGCCCATCCTCGTCGCCATGGGTGCGCTGCTGGCGGGATCAGCGTTCTTTTCCTCGGCGGAAACGGCGGTGTTCAGCATCTCATTGCGGGACCTCAATGTCGGCCGCGCGCGCACGGTGCGGAGGCTGGAGGTCCTGATCGCGGACAGGAAGGGGCTGCTCGTCACCATCCTGCTCGGGAATCTCTTGGTCAACGTCCTGTACTTCAATCTCGGTGTCCTGGTCTCGGCGCGGTTCGCGCGGGAGGGTGCGACGGCGGCCGCGGTCGCCACGTCCATCGTCGCGCTCTTGTTGATCGTTCTGTTGGGGGAGATCGTTCCGAAGACGGTGGCCGTGTCGTGGCCGGGGGTCGTTGCGCGGTTCGCCGCCGGCCCGTTGTGGTGGCTGCAGCGCGTCCTCAAGGTGCCGCGGTTGTTGTTGAGCTTCATCGCCGACGCCGTCGGACGCCTGGTCGTCGGGCAGCGCGAGGAGGAGGGCGAGGTGGACCCCGGTGAGCTCAGGGCGCTCCTTGAGCTGGCCGCCGAGGAGGGGCATTTGAAGCCGGACGAGCACCATGCTTTGCAGGCCGTGCTGGCTCTCTCCGAGATGCAGGTGAAGGACCTCATGGTCCCTCGTGTCGATATTGTCGCGCTCGAACTGGACGCGGATGCAGCGCCGGATGCCGCGCGCGAGAGGGTCATCAAGCTGGTCGCTGAGCATCGCCTCAACAAGATCCCTGTCTACGAGGGTTCGCTGGACCGCATCGTGGGGTTTCTCGACGCGAAGGAGGTGCTGGCCCGTCCGGAAGCAGTGATCAGCGACCTCGTGCGTCCGGTTGTGTTCGTGCCGGAGGTGTCCGCGCTGACCGGTCTGCTCGAGCGTTTCCAGAAGGACAGGGCCCGCATGCTGATCGTCGTCGACGAATACGGCGGCACCGAGGGATTGCTCACCCACGAAGACGTCGTGGAAGCGGTGGTCGGCGACCTGTCGGACGAGTCGGATCGGGTGCCCAGCTTGGTTGAGGAGAAGCCTGGGCAGTGGCTTGTGGACGCGTCGATCGGTGTGCGAGCGTTGGCTCGCATGCTGGGGGCGGGCCCCGGGGCGCTGCGCGCTCGCACCATCGGTGGCCTGGTGACCTCATTGCTCGGCCGTTTCCCACGTATCGGTGACAGCGTGCGTGCCGGGAGGGTCGCGATCGAGGTGGTCTCCCTCGCAAAGCACCAACCCTCACGGGTGCGCGTACGGCTGCTGCGCACGACCCAGGTCGCAGGGGAGGTGGTCAAGTGATCTGGTGGTCCGTGCTGGGCGCGGCCGCCGCGCTCTTTCTCTCCGCGACGTTCTCCGGCATGGAGACCGGGGTCTATTCGCTTGAACGCGTGCGCTTGCAGGTCCGGGCGTCGTGCGGCGATCGCGGAGCCGCGCGCTTGTTGGGCCTCGTGAGAGACCCGGTGCGGGCGATGTGCGCCATCCTCGTCGTCAACAACACGGTGAACTACGCCGTCGCGGCGTTCTCCGGAGGCATCGTCAAGCACCTCTCGGATCCGGGGATGGGGGAGGTCCAACTCGAGCTGCTCAACACCCTGTGGGTTGTTCCCGTGCTGTTCATCTTCGGAGAGGTGGTCCCGAAGCAGCTCTCTCTGGCGCACCCGGTCGCGTTCGCCGCGCGGGCGTGGCCGTTTTATGTGATGTTCTCGCGGATCATGAGCCCCGTGATCGTGCCCCTCGCTGCCTTCCAGCGTCGCGTGATGGGCGTCGATCCGCCGATCCAGCCGCTGCTTGCTCGCAAGGGCATCGTCGATGCCCTGACCGCGGGCGACGAGGCCAAGGCGTTGCATTCCACGCAGCGGCGCATCGCCGCGCGGGTGCTCGCGCTACGTGACGTGACCGTACGGGGGCGCATGGTGTCGCTCGACAAGGTGGTCAGCGTCAGCTCGACGGCGACCCGCTCGGATGTGCTCCTGGCGGCCGCGCGAACCGGCCGTTCCCGCCTCCTCGTAGAGGCCGGGGAAGGAGGTGGCTATCGAGGCTACGTCAACGCACTCGACGCCGCCTTTGCCGATCAGCGGGACGGCTGGTCGATCTCCGATAACGTCTTTGACCTGCCGTCTGTTCACGTCGATCTGCCCGTTCTGGAGGCCGTGGGCGTGCTTCAGGATGCCCGACGACCGATCGCCGAAGTCATGGACGGAGGGCGCGCTGTGGGCATCCTGGCTCAGGCCGACGTGGTCGACGCCCTGCTTACCCCGGCGGAGAGCCACCCAACCCCGTCCAAGGGAAGAGGTTAGGCCGGCAGCCCCGAGATCGGCCGGGGTTGCCAGGAAAATGGTCGCCCGCTATCCTTGTGGGCTGCGCGTGCGGCCCTTGCTTCGCGCACGTGAAGTCTGGGTACATTCGCTGCCTGGGCGGCGTCATTCCATGAACCGAATCGACCCGAAGAACCTCCTCATAGTGCTGCTACTCGGCCTGTTCCTGTGGGCCGTTGTGGACGGCACTGCGGCTGCCGCACCGGAAGGCGGGGGTGGTGACAAGGACAACGGACTGATCGCCGTCACTGGCCAGTTCGGATCGGGCGCGTCGGTGTTGTACCTGCTCGATTCGCGCACGCGTCACATGTCCGTGTATCGTGTCGACAGCGCCGGCAACAATATGGAACTGGTCGCCGCTCGTGACTGCACCTACGACTTCTATCTCCAGACCTATCACGATCGGAGTGAGTTGCCGTATCTCCCCATGAACCTGAAGGAGAGTTGGGAGAAACGCGGTGGCCGTTCGAGCCAGCCGATGCCCGGTGCCACGCCCGCCAAGGGGGGTGGCAAACCGAAGGTCGGCCCGACGATCAAGCCGATCGGTGGGGGTCAGGGAGGCTGATCTAACAAGGACAAGGAATGGATCGGGGAGAGGGAGAGCGATGTCCGTTCTCCATCAAAGCGAGGCTTGAGCCCGCGCTCCCCTGTGACAACGGGAGACAAGAGTGTCTGACCAGGAATTCGTCAACTTCGAGAACGCCCTCAACGAACTGAAGCTGAGCGAGGATCAGCTGAAGCGCCTCGTGTCCGAGGGCGAGATCCGAGCGATCCGTGGTGAAAACAACACCATGAAGTTCCGCAAGGAAGAGATCGAACGGCTCAAGCAGGACACGGGCAAGACCATTCAGTACACCGAGGAGTCCTCAGACACCCTCACAGATGACCTGCTCTTCGACGAGGCCGATGACCTCGACGTCGACGAGGAGGGGATGGCGACCGCTCAAATCTCCAGCGAGGACACCTTCGTTGGAGACGACACCGGTATGACGACGGCTCCGATAGCCGCTTCGGCGCCCGCGCCGAGGACGTCCGTGACGCCGGTGCGCAAGTCGGCGAGTCCCCGGGCGTCCACGTCGCAGGTGCGCCGGACGACGGGGCGCTCGACCCGCATGCGCATGTCGGCCATGGAGGAGCAGGCCTCGGGTATTGGCGTGGGCGTCACCGCCATGCTGGTGATCTCCGCCGTGATCTGCGTCTTCGGCATGTTCCTCTGGTGGGATATCGCGAAGGACCAGGTCTCGAGCCCGACCCGTGGTATCTCGAAATGGGCTGGTCAGAATTTCGGCGGCATCGAGGCAAAGGGCGAGTAACAAGCCTTCTGTCGCTGCCGCCTCGCGACGGGTTGGGCGGGCCCGTTGGTGGGATGTCTATCGCCACGGGAGGGCCCATTGGTGGGCGCTCCTGGGTTCGTTGTTTTCCGCGCGGGGGCGCGTGGTGTTCTCTGGGAGGGAACTATGAAGCAGTGCATACCGGCCTTGGTCGTCGCCGGCCTCCTTCTGTCCGCCTGCGTCAACCAAGAGACTCGCGAGGATGTCCGTCGCGAGATCGACAGCCAGGACCTCGTCATTCGCGAACTTCAGAAGAAGAACGAGGACTTGATTGCGCGCGCAGGCGTTCTCGAGACCAAGAAGCGGACCCTCGAGGCGCAGAATGAAGCGCTCCTGAGCAAGGTCGCTTCGGCTGATGCCGTGCGCGGGGTCGCGAGGCAGCTCTCCAAGCTAGAGCAGGAGTTGTCGAATCTGGACAGTGGCCTCGTCACCAAAGCCCACAGCGAAGGGCTGGCGATCGAGGTTCACGAGACGCTGTTGTTCGCGCCGGGTAAAGCGACGCTGCGTGAGGCGGGGCGCAAACTGCTGACGCAGCTCGCAGCAAAGCTTGGCCCCACGGGAGGCAACTTGCGCGTGGAGGGGCACACGGACAGCCAGCCCATCCGCGTTACCCGAGGTCAGTACCCCATGGGGAATCTCCAACTCAGCGGCATTCGGGCGCTCGAGGTGGCCCACTTCCTGGTCAGTGCTGGCGGCTTGAGCCCGACCCGTGTTTCGTATGCGGGGTACGGCAAACATCGGCCCGTCGCGGCGAATGACACGCCGTTGAACATGGCGAAGAATCGGCGTGTGGAGATCGTCCTGCTGGCCGCGGGAGTATCCAAGGGACGCTGATGGACACAGGCGGCGCCCCTTCCCAATCGACGATGTCGGGTCGTCGGCCGGGTGGGTGGGGTCGCCGTGTCGCCCTGGCCGCTCTGGTGGCCATTTGGGTGCTGTTGACCTGGCGCGCGATTCAGCCCCCGGTGCGGATTCGGTTACCCGCCTTCGAGCCCGAGGGGATGGTCCTGCTCGGGGGTGGCGCGATCCCCGCTTCATCTGGCTTGAAGGGGGCAGACGTCGCTCCGTTTCGCATGGATCGTTTCGAGGTCACGGAAGGGGACTTTGCCGAGTTCCTCGGCGCGAACCCGGACGAGCCTGCTCCTTATCATTGGCTCCCGCCCGACGTGCCTGGTGCTGGGCAACGACGGGAGCCTCCCCCGGGCACCGAGGAGTTCCCCGTTGTCCATGTCGATCTTCACCAGGCGCGTCGTTACGCGGCTTGGCGGGGCGCTCACATCCCGACGGTGGAGGAGTGGGAATGGGCCGCGTTGGGTGCGCAGGGGGATGCGTTCCCTTGGGGCATCGATGCGGCGGTTATCAGAGCCAATACCCAGGAGGCCGGCTTCGAGGGGAGGACCCCGGTCGGCTTTTTTCCGGCGGGGGTCGCCCGCGGGTCGGGGTGCTACGGCATGGTCGGCAACGTGACCGAGTGGACGGACTCTCCGGCGCGCTACGGGGATGACCGGTTCTTCGTCCGCGGTGGTAGTTACCGCGATCCCCTCGTGGGCATCCTGAACACCCACGCTCCGGGGAGCCGCCTCGTCCAGCGGGAAAATAGGGTGATCGAGCCCCAATCCGCGCCCCCCTTCGAACAGGAGGTCCCCATCGACGACCGGATCGAGCCGCCCGGTAGCCACAGCAGTATCCTCGGATTTCGTTGCGCGATGAACGAGGCGGAGTACGGGCGGCAGCGGGACGCGTGGGCTCGCGTGGAGGAGCTCGTGTACGACCTCGCCCATCGGGATCTCGTCTCTGGTTTTTGGCGGGTGCGCCCCGCGAAGCGGGAACTGGTTGAAATCGGGTACTTCGCTTTGCGCCCGCTCCGCATGGCCCGTCGGCAGGTGGCTGACGATGCGGTGAGGGCGAACATCGACGAGGTCGTAGCGGCGATCGAACGCAAGGTCGGGCTGCGTTGAGGGCTCCCGACTCCCGGGAGGCGATCAGCAAGACGCTCAGCGAGCGTGGCCTGAGCCCGCTGCATCGTCGGGGACAGAACTTTCTCGTCCGCCCCGGGGTCCTCGACCGTGCCGTGGAGGCTGCAGAGGTCGTTGCGGGGGACGTGGTGCTGGAGGTCGGGCCGGGATGCGGAGGCCTGACGGAGCGGCTCCTGCTCGCGGGGGCGCGCGTGATCGCGGTGGAGATCGACGTTGGTCTGGCGGATGTCGTCGCGGAGTTTCTCGGCGCCGAGTCCCGGCTCAGCCTCCTCAGGACAGACGTGATGGAGAAGAAGTCGGCGCTCTCGGCGGAGGTGGACGCGGCCCTTGAGGGGGTCCCGCGCTGGAAGGTCTGCTCCAATCTCCCGTACCAGGTCTCGAGCCCGTTCCTGTCGGCATGTGCGCTGCACCCGAGGCCGCCCGAGCGCCTCGTCGTCACGCTTCAGAACGAAGTAGGTCGGGTGCTGCGCGCGGGGCCGGGGGACGCGGACTATTCACCTCTCAGTTTTCTGGCGCGCCTCGCGTGGGGGGTGACGCGGGTCGAATCGGTCCCGGCCGCGGCGTTCTGGCCTCGGCCCCAGGTTGACTCCGCGGTGATGCGACTGGACCGTGCCCCATCGCGCACGGTGCCGTTGGGTGAGACCGTTGCGTTTGCGAGGAGGCTGTTTCAGGGCCGTCGCAAGGCGTTGCGGAACACCGTGGCGAAGGCCCTGAGCCCTGTCGGTGAGGGGGATTTCAGCCCTGTGGATGTCGACGGGTTGCTTGACCGCGCGGGCTTGAGCGCAGACGACCGTATCGATGCCGCGGCGCCGGAAGCCATCGAGCGGCTGTACGGCCTTGCTGTGGGACGAGGCTGATAGGATCTCCCGCCGTGTATAGCAAGGATGCCATCGAGGAAGTGAGATCCCGAACCGACATCGTCGATGTCGTCGGGTCCTATTTCCCTCTGCGTCGATCGGGGGCCAACTTCAAGGCCCGTTGCCCGTTCCACGAGGAGAAGACGCCCTCGTTTGTCGTCACTCCTTCACGACAGACGTACCACTGTTTCGGTTGCGGCGCTCGGGGCGGCGTGTTCGACTTCGTCATGGAGCTCGAACGTGTCGCGTTCAGGGATGCCCTCGAGCTACTCGCTGACAAGGCAGGTGTCACCCTCGAGGCGGACACCGGGGCGGGAACGGCGCGGCGGTCCTTGCGTGCGGAGTTGTACCGGGTTCATGAGTGGGTGCACGGGTATTTCTGCCGCATGCTCGATACTCCGGAGGGCCGCGGTTGCCGCGAGTATGTGACCGGGCGTGGCATCAACGAAGAGATGATCCGCGAGTTCGGGATCGGGTACGCGCCCGACGGTTTCACGACCCTGGTCGGGCGCGCCAACGAGGCGGGGTACCCGCCGACGTTGCTCGAGAAGGCGGGGCTGGCGAAGCCGGGGGTCAAGCGCCCCGGGCACTGGTCCATGTTCCGCGACCGACTTTCGTTCTCCATCAAGGACGCGATGGGGCGCGTGGTGGCCTTCGGGGCACGCTCCCTCGATGGCTCAGAGCCCAAATACCTGAACAGCCCGGAGACGGAGATCTTCCAGAAGGGTAAGACGCTGTTCGCCATCGATCGCCTACGTCAGCATTCACGTGATGAGCCGGTGCTCGTCATGGAGGGCTACACGGACGTGATCATGAGCGAACAGGTCGGCGTGAAGGGTGCGGTCGCGACCCTGGGGACGGCCCTGACTCCCGACCACGCCCGCGTGTTGTCGCGGTATTCGGAGAGAACGGTCCTCGTGTACGACGGCGACTCCGCTGGCCTGCAGGCTGCCGAGCGCGGCACCATGCTGCTCCTCGAGGCTGGCCACCTGGATATCAAGGTGGCGGTCTTGCCGGAGGGGCAGGACCCCTGCGATTTCTTCAAGGAGCGGGGTCGGGACGGCAAGGAGGAGCTCCTCGACGTCACCATAGACCTGCTGGATTTCCTGCTCGACCGCAGCGCGGCCCGGCATGACCTGAAGAGCTTGGAGGGCCGTCGCAAGGCCGCCAACGCCTTGATCCGTGCGGCGGCTGCGATCTCCGATCCGCTGGGGCGGGATCTCGTGCTGGAGCGGGTGGCGGAGCGGCTCAGGCTGGACCTCCATGTCCTCCGGGCCGCTACGGCCCGCTATCAGGCGGGGGAGCGCCGGCAACCGGCCCGCCGCACCGAGGAGCCGGGGGAGGACGCAGGGGCCGCTCCGGCGCCTCTGGACGCCCCCCACAGGGAGATCCTGGAGGCCGTCGTCAACGAGCCGGGCCTGGCGACCCATCCGGGGCTCCGGGACGAGGACGGGGTACGGGAACCTCGGGTGCGTGTTTTGATGGATTTTGCCCTGGAATCGAAGGACCGGATCGCCGGGCAATCTGGCTTGTTTGTCGATCTGATCGAGGAATCGGGCCTCCGTGACCTGGTCCGGAGGGGCTTGCTCCCGGAGGGCCACGGGCGCGACTTACCAGCGCAGCTTGAAGGAGCGCTGTCCTGCTTGAAGAATAGGCGAGCCCTTGAGGAGGTGAGCCGGCTCTCACGCGAGGCGGTGGAATCGGGCGATGCCCGACTCCTCGAGGATATTCAGCGCAGGTTCAAGACTCTCAAAGGCGGAAGTCAGGCGTCCGAGTCGACCCAGGAAGGTTCTGCGAGGTAGAACTACCCTGGGGATTCGGCTCGGCTCCTGGCGCGTTCACATATGAAGGCCACTCTCCCAGATCTCTCCCAGCTGCTGTCGGAAGGCAAGAAGGCTGGTTATGTCACGTACGGGCAGTTGAACCGTGCGATTCCCCCCGACGTCAGGGAAGCCGACCTTCTGGAGGGGATCATCTCCCGCATCCAGAAGCAGGGCATCGAGATTATCGATGAGGAGGACGCCGAGGAGCGAGGCCTCCTGCTCAACAAGGCGAAGCGGGAGAAGAA
>NYSS01000141.1 GCA_002683135.1 Planctomycetota bacterium
ATCCGTCGGGTGTACCGTGATCGTTCATCCCCTTCATCGTGGAAAGGTGATTCGTAAAGGGAGGCGCACAGGATTTCAAGAGCGCCCGGGATGCTACCGGGATTTCCATCGGCGTACTGCCCGATAACTGGTTGGCGATCCCTCACTTGGAAAGTTCCATTGAAGAGGCAGCAAGAACTCCTGCGGAGGCCACATGCAGACAAGTCGAAATGTGCATGACACCGGTATCCCCGAGAAACCGCGCCGCCCACCGTGCCATCACGATAACACCAACTGAGTGGAATCAATGCTCAAACCCGAACAGCGAGATCCAAGCACGGCACGAAGCCCCCGGGATCCTCAGGGAGATGGCAAAGATCGCTTACCCCGGACCTCGGGCCCTGTACTCCGGGATTACTGCATTCCACCCCATTCCCGGAACCCTGGTCGACAACACCCGGGATGAAATCCTTCTGACAGTGAAAAGGAGAACCCTCCTGAATCGGAAAAGACGGAAAGACTTTGATGCAGCATCGATTCGTTCGCGGACTACTGGAACCTGATCGTGAAGATGAACGGAGGGAAGATGAAGCGCCTCAAGGCCGATCCCGAGGTCGGATCCTTCCGCCCCACAATCCACGGACTACATGGAAAGATTCCCCTCGCTTAGGACAAGCTTCGTGATTGCCGTGCACAATCAGGAATCTGGGCACATCATTTTAAAGACATTGCGAGACCAACCGGGATTCACAAAACCGTGGATATCATCGGACCTGCAATGTAAAAAGGAATACCATCCGGATCCTCCCCAGGAACATCCCCAAATGTACCCTGAGGTGATGTCCCCCGATTATCTCGAGATAAGTTTCGAATGATTCCCATATTTCTCGTGATGTAAAATTCACGGCCAAGTACCTGACTCTGGTGAACCCGGACGCTCATCAGGGGATTTTACTCACAAAAGTGGATCCACGCGATCCAAGAAAGATCAACCATAGACCGGGATTCGGATACCATAGCATCCACAGTCCAAGCATTGGAGAACCACATGAAAAAGTGCGGAGTGACGGGCCTGACCTGCGCATCCGCCTGCGTGAAGATGATAAGCCACTTACCGCCACCATCACCCACGTAGGCACCAACAACCGAGATCCGACCCAGGACTCCAATCCATCTTCTCCCCGCGATGTCTCGCAGAGAAGTCGGAGGAAGTGTCCAAGGGTTTGTCCACCACAAGCGAAATGAATCGCGGAGAAAAGGTGGCGGCTTTCAAGCAGTTTCCCACAATCCCCGACGCTGTCAAGTTCCTGACGGCGTTCGATCAAGCGCGGGGCTCCAGTAAATTCGGTGTGGTTTCTCTTCGAGAGAGAGTTCCCCGGGGGAGGCTGAGCCCATAGACCGTGACCCGCCGAACGTGCGCTGACCCGCCCTTGGAGTGAGGAAAGTTTGCGACATCCCAACAGGCTTACGAGAATACTCAGCTCGGCGACCACTTCGTTTCCATCTAGCCCGAGAGAGGCTAGGTCCCGAATCTAGTCACGGCGATCTCGATGCTGTTGAAGCAGGACCACTTGGAAGCGGGCTATTTGATGACCATTTTCAGGTACAGTCCGCTGGAGCCGATTTTGAACAACATCTATGCCCAATGACCGTCCCCACGGACCGTCCGGACTGTATGTCCTCCAGTTCCTGCCCCGCCGATACCGCGACGTGGTTATGCCGGCCTTCGATGTCCCTTACGACTACGTCCCCCACGGCTCGGGAATCTTCGCGCTACGGTCTCAACTGGTGCGACGGGGCTCTCGAAACTGGACAAGTTGAGCGACAATCTCGCGAGATACCCTTCCGGGATCATGGTCAAAAAGAGATCGCAAGGGACCTCCGGAAAGGCGCCTTCATCGACTGGCTACACGGGATGGCAGCCAACGGCGATCAGCATGCCAATCATTGCCAGAAGGTCAGACCTTTCTGAAAAGGAGAATCCCAGCAGTCACACGGTCCATAACGGAATCAGAGGCAACGATGAGACCAAAAATTGGATCATGTACGTCGACCAGAGGATCAGCTACCTGAGCCGAATCCGCCAAGGACACAACTGTCCAGAGCGATATCTGCAGCCACCGGAAATCCCCCACGCCCGTCCCTGCCCCGTCCTTCCGCGGGAAGCAGGCAATCGAGCGATCCACCCGCCACATCTGAAATCTGAATCGGCAATCGCGGGTTTTTTTGGGGGGAACCCCCACGAACACCCATCACCAATCAAGAATTTGGCGGATGAGATGCGTCCCTGGAGTCATTGAGGAGATCCGGAGGCGGTACGAGCAGGGACTGCCCACCCAGGGCCCGCAAACACAGGGCTGGTACGGGATCCTTTCCAAACAGAAGAAGGGAAATGATTGAGACTGATTCATGAGTCAGCGCATACCATCATTAACCTCAGGATTGGAGCCAGAGAACAACAGAAAACTCGAAGCATGAAGGGAGAACAGAACCCCGCATACCGACGACAAGGGCGTCCACCTCGACCCCGACACCATCTTCGATGAAGTCCTCAGGGAGATCTCGGGAAAGGCCAACGGCGGCACCCCGTTCTGTTTCGCTACCCAGGCTCCACAGACAAGGAGAACCCAGAGACAAGGCAAACCATAGACAAGGCCACACCATAGACTTGGTCGATCCTTTTCTCGTGGATACTCTGCAAACCCCCCCGTGTACTTTGTGAGACAAGAACACCCCCCCCCTGGATCAAACTTTCCAAGGGTTACGCGAGTGGAAAAAGGACATGATGTCCGCCCCCTCATACAAACTTTGGACACCCCGGATGGATGTGGACTATCTCGTCAATCGTGTGTATTGCGTGCTAGCACCAAAAATCCGAAAAGACATCATCAGGAGCGTTCGCCACGGTCCTCCTCTCCCTACGAAGGTGTACGAGGACTATGGGATCAAACCCTGGATGTTCGAGGACCCCAGAAAGTCAGCCATGAAGGTCCTGAAATGCAAACACGCTGCAGCAGCCATGCTCAAAAACGTCCGCAAAATGCGGATGATGGGCTCGGCGGCACACCCAATCCCCACGAATCATCGGTGCATCGGCAAGATCTACGGCGAACCCACGTTCTCCGTTAGATCTTTCGACGTGCCAAAAGACGGCAAACACCGGATGGTCACTGACTACAGTCAGAAACCCCTCAGAGGACACTTCGCACCGAAAAGCGAAGCAGCGAACTTTTGTTACAACAAAGGCTTCGATGAAAAAATTGTCACAATGGGATTCGCGGATGACTCGGACTACGCAGCCATGATGCTATCGCTGGGTTACAGGAAAGTCTACTACTGTAGCTCCGACTTCAAGGGTTGGTTCTGGCAGCCACCCCAACACAAGTCGCAGATCCGGTACCAGCTGTACACGATACCGGTTCCCCGAGACGACACCCCATCCTCAAAGATTGACTTTGTCACCTTTCCGCACATGGGTAACGTCCAGGGCAGCGCAGTCGCAGGAGTGCATTGCTTCAAAATCACTGTAGCTACCATGCTTGCGATGGATAGGATAGCGATAGACAAGGGACTGGATCTCTTCTCGATCCCGTACAGCCAGGTCACACATCCTGAGGACTACGGCCTCGCAAAGTGCCCTCTCACCTATGAACAGCTGAGAGAGCGCGCGGACATGAAACCCAGAATCCAGAACCCAGACAAATGGATCGAGGTGAGGAAGGACAGACTGTGTCGATGGCGCACCCTCACAGAGGGGCAGCGGATGCCGCTGTGGATTGCCCACCAGGACGACATTCTTTTCGCCCATTGGACGATCTTGAAGGTTTTCGAAGCCCTACGCCGGGCTCACAAGACTTTCGACAGAGCCAACATCCTCACGTCGACCACCCTGGCCATCGAATCCGTAAAAGAGTCGATTACATTCTGTGGGAAGCGGTTCCTCCCAGGCGGAGAATTCGGAATCCCCGATGACAAATGGATCAAGTACTCGGAGAATGTACTGGCCCTAGGATACGCTGTCAACGGACTCCCACTGAGCCTCCTCCTGACCCTGGCGGGCCAGATCGCACATGTGATGAATCTCTTCCGGCACATGAGGCCGATGTTTGCACCTTTCACGTGGTACCTGGCCGAGGTGAACCGAATCTGCGGGGAGAACAAATCCCTGTGGAAGAAGTGGAAATCGCGAATCGTCACCGTCCCCAAAGTCATCATTACCATGGTGATCGAGGGGTGGCACAAGGTCTACAGGCAGAAGGCCTACGCTTTGGACCTGGTCAAACTTGACTATGACGCCGACATCCACATCTCTTGCGATTGGTGTACCCACGGATTTGGAGCCTACAACCACGAGACTGGGGAATACTTTAAAGTGCGCATTCCACAGGACCATGAGCTGGCTCTGAACAAGTCGACCTTCGGCGAGTTCTTCACAGTTATAGTAGCCGTGAAGGAGACCGACTGGATATCAGAAGGCATGAACGTCGCGTTGCACGAGGACAACAAGGGCTGCATCTTCGTCATTGAGAAATTCAAATCGAACTCAGTGTACGGCGGTTTATCCCTGTACTTCGGCAACCTCTGTGGTGATCAGAAAATCCGCATTTTCCCCGATTACACAAAGACGACAAAGATCATCGCGGATCCCTTATCCAGGACCCACGAAGATCCCAAAGTTTGGTACGACGACTTTCAGAAGAGAGTCGAGGCCCACGGACTGACAATTGGAAGTGAGATCCAGGTGGACTGGAGAGGAGTATTCAACGACATCCTCGAACTCCGACACCGCTACCCGATTTCACCACACACAACAACCCACACACAACCATGTACCCCTGTTTACGCCAAGGAAGCCGAGGCGAGGCTTCACAAAACCCACAAGGAGCGGGCTTTGAGGGTCTATCTAGAAAAGTACGGAGCGGTGGCTTGCCTGGCGAAAAGCACGATCCGATCGTGGTTCACGTATTGCAAGGAATACTCCACGGAACTGATTTTCAATGGAATATTCAAAAACCCTCGGGAGAAGAAAACCTCTATGGACTCCATCCTCAGAGATTATATCGTGACCTTGATGGCTCGAGAACACGACCCCGAGTTAGTCATGGTGCCGTTTACAATGATGAAGCCAATGCTATGCGCCCCCATTTTCCTGAACGCAATGTTCGGGCGAGAGGGTATCAGAGGCTCAACGGCATGGAACCTTGTCTACCAGTATGAATCCAGACACGTGAAGGAAACCATGAGACTGTCCAGAGACGACTACATCCTGATTTTCAAAGCAGTGGCAAAGAAGTTCGGTGAGCTCAAGCCTCCGTTCGCAAGAAAGAAGAAGAGCATAGACCTGTTCTACTTCGTGGCCGGAACCCTTGTTCTCGTCCTATCATGCGTGCTACTGTACAGATATGGAAACTTACTCGACTCGAAGGTGGACCCCGATGATGAAGATCGGGAGGCACCCCTCGACAAACTAATAAAGTTTACACCGTCGATAGAGGATCCCGAGACACTCATCTTCTCCACGCTGGAGAAGACAGACAAAATCTCAGGGAAGAAGACACCCGGAAGACGGGTCCAGTACCAGGTAAGGTCTTCGATGCTCGATCCTCTGGAAGTAATCGACATGTACGCGAAAGCCCACGGAATAGACCGTGGCACCCTCGTGGGATCCATCTTGAAGCCGAAATCAGCTGACAGAGGGAGATCACTTACCTTCAACTCGTTCACACGGGGGGACTACGCCAAGTGGCTCCGGCAGCTCCAGAAGCGACTGGGCTTCGAGCTGAAATCCCTGGGAGGTAAGAACCTGACCGCCGCCATCATAAGGCGCTCTGCAATGACGTACTTTGCAAGCATCACTTCGGTGAAGAATGTCCAGGCGCTGGCGGGTCATAAAAACATCGCGACGACGGCTAACATATACGTTGGTCTGAGGGATGACGAAAGCGCAACGCTCCGCGCTGGCCTAGCTGAAGCCCTCTTAGGCTTTACTCAGGCATTTTTTTACAACTTTTCTCGATTAATCATACCAGAATCTGGTCATGAATCAGAATCGGGCACAAGCTCAACGTGATTGAACCTCTAACGTTCAGAGAGAGCCTGGGCAACAAGAGGACGGACCGGGTGGACAGGGGAGCCAAGAGACAGTGTGACCTAATCTTCACGCATCGTAACGCCCCCAGGAATGTCCCATCGTGCCGTGCCACACATCACGGAGTTGACTAATACTTGTAGAACTGAGTCTTAGAAAACCGTAGTCTGGAAATCAGACAAATCCACCCCATAAAACCCTTTGCGATGTGAGGAAAGTATCCCACGACTTCCAGCCCGGCCCCAGGTCTGACAGGGACAAGGGGAAGGACAAGGGTACCTTCACGTACTTACTTCGGATTCGAGGATAAATAGAACGTGAAACGTCAATCAGTCCTGGACAGGAAGCCGTACAGACTATCGGCAAGTCCAAAAACCAACAATCCAATTCCAAAACAATAGGTTACAGAATCGGAATGAAGGCAACAAGGGGACCAAGGGCGGGCGGCAGTTCGCCCTCCCGTTCCTGAAGAAGGCAGCCAAGGACCCACGGCCCGTCACAAATACGGACGGTACGGAGGACCCGAAACCCATCCTGCTCCCAACTGGGAGCCATCGGGGCAAATCTCGACCCTTCTTGCTGGATTGGAATCTGCGTAGACACAAAGTCTCCACCGGATCCCAATTTCCCCCAGTTCCACGCACCACAACCGGGCCGTGGCACAAGGAGCTCCTGGCGCTGATGATTTTCTCGAAGAAATCAGCCCATGGACATATAAACAACAGATCACGCAACAAGAGGCCCAAACCTCGGATCCCCGTTCTGAATCGCCTCCCTGATAAAACCTATAATCAAGGATTCGAGGAAACCCGTTTCAAGGGACCTGTGAGCAAGCGTTCGCATTCACAAAGGGAGGAAAATTCCGCATCACGTCAACCACATCTAGGGCTGAACCGAGTGCGAAATTGCGGGAAAGAAATACTTTCAAGGACTATCTGAGACCGAAAAGAACAAGATCAAGAACAGACTGAAATCAACAGGATGTAGATCGCTAGGACTCTCTGAATCGCGTATTTCACTGTTTATAGGAGGAAATTCCAATTCCCACTACCCCATTGTTTTCTTTCATCCCTTCGCTTGAAAATCGAAAGGAACCCCGGATCATTTCATTACCAACCTCACACAGTCTGCAGAACGATGGGTTGTGGGTGAAGTGGCTAACCGGGCCAGGAAAGAAGTTCTTGTATACAGTCATCCCAGTGTGACTGCAAGAAAAAGTGAACTTTCGAGTGATTTAAAACGTGATTGGTAAGTGTTGACATTGTCCCTGACACTCGCGTGAGGATTGATGAGCATGACACTCCATGTATTACTCGTTAATACTTCTTATCGTTAACTGAATCGTTCATTTCAATCAATGATAATTTCAAAAACTTGACTCTTTGTACACCTTTTTGCGATGCGCACCACTGTGACACAAAGATTCCTGCATA
>NYSS01000142.1 GCA_002683135.1 Planctomycetota bacterium
GAAGCGGCGGCGATGCTATCAGAGCATCAGCGACCGAGCCACAGCCCCATGGTCGGAACTCCCGCGCTCGACAGGGCCTGCGTCCATTCAGCGGCGCTCCCGCGCGGGTCAGCGGCGAGTAGGCGAAGCGCCTCCATGGGCAGCCCCGCCTGGAGCAACCAAGACGCCCCCTGGGGGGCCGAACGCCACCGCAGGTCGGGCCTCAGCGGGGGGGCCCGCTCGAACTCCGCCGAGTCGGCGCGGCCGCACGAGAGGACGGTCACCCGTCCACGCTCACCGACTGAGAGCGGGGCCCAGCCCGCCGGCCACGAGAGCGTCCGCGCCCTGCTGTGCCACGTCCGGCGTCGCCCGGAGTCGGTCTCGAGCGTCACCGCGACAGGCCCGCTGTCTGCCACGGCCAGCACCATCACAGGAGGTACGCCGGAGAGGACCCGGTGCCGTGGATACAGGACCACAGGGCCCGGTGTCCCGGCACGCGGCAGCGGCAGCATCCGTGTCGGCACGGGGGGAAGCTCCGCCACGGGCTCGGGCGCGCACCCGACAAGCATCAAGCAGCAGAGGAGACGTGACACACCCCCCTGACGGCACGGGCCTGTCCCCGTCCAGAAAAGAGAGCAACGGGGCTAGAGCCGCACCGCCTTGCTTGATCTCCCCACCCACGCTCATACACTGACCGAACCAGCGCCCCTGTAGGCTAATTGGATAAACCACCGGCCTCCGAAGCCGGATTTCCGCGTTCGAGTCGCGGCGGGGGTATGGGCAAACGGCTCCCTCCCCAACAAGGGGGCGGGAGCCGTTTGCGATCCTGCGCCAGTAGCTCAACCGGATAGAGCAGCGGACTTCTAATCCGCAGGTTGAAGGTTCGAGTCCTTCCTGGCGTGTACTCGGCGACGTCGCGGCGGCCCACAACGCGCCGATGGTAGATTGCGCGGATGCGACGCCTGCTGCTCGGATTCTGCGCCCTCGCCCTCGCCGCGTGCGGCGACACCGGCGCGAACGAGGTGTGGATCTACACCTCCATCTACCCCCGCGTCATCGAGAAGCTCGAGCCAGCATTGCAGACCGCGTTCCCAGACGTCACCTTCCGCTGGTACCAGAAGGGATCGGAGCAGGTGGCCGCGCGCATCAACGCTGAGATCGCGTCCGGCGACGTGCTGTGCGACCTGCTCATGACGTCCGACCCTTTCTACTACGCCCAGCTCAAAGACCGCGGCCTGCTCCTACCACACGCCAGCCCCGGCGCGGCCGACCTCCCAGAGGGGCTCCGAGACCCGGACAACGCGTTCACGACCGTACGGGTTCCGCTCATGGTGATCGTGGTGAATCACGATCGGGTGCCGATCGCCGACCATCCGGCGTCCTTCAAGGCACTCGTCGACCCGAAGTACAAGGGCAAGGTGTCCATGGGCGACCCCCTGAAATCAGGCACGAACTTCACGACGGTCGCCGCGCTCTCCAAGCTCTACGGATGGGAGTACTTCGAAGCCCTACACGGCAACGGCGTCGTATCCCAGGGCGGCAACAGCGCCGTGCTCCATCGCATCGAAACGGGCGAGCGCCCCATCGGCGTCATCCTGCTCGAGAACGTCCTGCCGCGCATCGCAAAGGGCGCCCCGCTCACGATCGTCTACCCCGCCGACGGAGCGATCCCCATCCCGAGCCCCGTCGCCATCATGAAGAGCACGTCCGACCCGGAGCTGGCCAAGCGGGTCCAAGACCTCTTCTTCTTGCCCGAGGTGCAAGCAGCCATCGTCGAGGGCCATATGTACTCTCCCCTACCGAACTTCGCTCCGCCCAATGGCGGGCGCCCATGGGAGGACCTGGAGATCTACCCCTGGACGGCGGCGTTCGTGGATCAGGTCAAGCGCGAACGAAACGCCATCAAGAAGCGCTTCCTCGACGTCATGCGATGAGGCTCCTCCGATCATGGCAGGGGCGATAAGCTCGACGCCGTGAAAACCCTCATCTTCATCCTGTTGGCGGCCACCGCCTCCGCCCAGCGTCCTCCGAACGTCGTCATCATCTTCATCGACGACATGGGCTACGCCGACATCGGGCCCTTCGGCGCGACCGCCTACAAGACCCCCAACCTCGACCGCATGGCGGCCGAGGGCATGCGGTTCACGGATTTCTTGGTGCCCACGGCGGTGTGTTCGGCGTCCCGATCGGCGCTGCTCACCGGGTGCTACCACCGGCGCATCGGTATCGCAGGCGCGCTCGGACCTCGCGCCAAGATCGGCCTCTCCGCCGACGAGGTCACGATCGCCGAGGTCTGCAAGCAGAAGGGCTACGCCACCGCCTGCTACGGCAAATGGCATCTCGGACACCATCCGAAGTTCCTCCCTCTCCGGCACGGGTTCGATGATTACTTCGGCCTCCCGTACTCGAACGACATGTGGCCTTTGCACCCGCGCTATGCACACCTGCCCAAGAACGCCGTCGAGCGCAAGCAGGGCTACCCCCCGCTACCCCTCATCGAGGGCGACAAGGTCATCGACAGCGAGGTCACCGGCGAGGAGCAGGCTCAACTGACGACGCAATACACCCAACGCGCCGTTCGCTTTATCGGAGAGAACAAGGACCGCCCGTTCTTCCTGTACGTCCCCCACACCATGGTCCACGTCCCCCTGTTCGTCTCGGACAAGTTCAAGGGAAAGAGCGGAGCCGGGTTGTTCGGTGACGTCGTAATGGAACTGGACTGGTCCGTCGGGCAGATCCTGAAAGCACTCAAGGACAACGGCGTCGACAAGGACACGATGGTCGTGTTCACATCCGACAACGGCCCGTGGCTCAGCTACGGAGACCACGCCGGATCAGCCAAACCCCTGCGCGAGGGGAAGGGGACGATGTTTGAAGGCGGGTGCCGCGAACCGACCATAGTGCGCTGGCCCGGACGCGTGCCCGCCGGCTCGACGTGTGACGAGCTGGCGTCGACCATCGACCTGCTCCCGACCATCGCCGCGCTCATCGAGGCCAAGCCGCCGAGCCACAAGATCGACGGCAAGGACATCCGGCCGCTGCTGTTCGGCGCGGAGGGCGCGCGATCACCGCACGAAGCGTTCTACTGCTACTACGGCGGAGGTCAGCTCCAGGCAGTGCGCGACCGCCAGTGGAAGCTGCACCTCAAGCACCGCTACCGCACCATGGCAGGCAAACCCGGGGGCTCGGGCGGCAGCCCGAACCCCTACAGTCAGGCTGAGATCGGTCTCTCGCTCTTCGATCTAAAGAACGACATCGGCGAGCAACACGATGTCATCGGCGCCCACCCGGAGGTCGCCGCGCGGCTGATGAAACATGTGGAGCGGGCCCGCCAAGACTTAGGTGACAAGCTCACCAAGCGTCAGGGCTCAGGCAGACGGCCGGTCGGGCGGCTCGGGCCGGACGACAAACGCCTCGTCTGGTAACTCCCACATGGGTGGACGTCGCACCTTCTGGATCGCGCTCGGCGCGGTGCTCGTCCTGGGCATCCACCCTCTGCTCCGCGTCATCGCTGAAGCCGCGGGTGACGCCGACGCGTTCTGGCTGACGGTGACGAGTCCGGAAACCAGAAACTCCCTGTGGACAACCATCCAACTCGGGGTCGCGACGACATCAATAGCGGTCCTCGTCGGGACGACCCTGGCGTGGCTGAGCACCCGCACGGACCTGCCCGGACAACGGTGGCTCGGCACCATCCTCACCATCCCCTACATCGTGCCGCCCTACATCTCAGCCGTCGCCTGGATCAACCTCGCCAACCCCGAGGTCGGGATCCTCAACACCTGGCTCGGCCCCGGCACGTTGGACATCTACACGTTCGGTGGCATCGCCTGGGTGCTGGCGCTCAGCTTCTATCCCTACGTCTACCTGACGGTCCGCGCCGCCCTCAAGAACGCAGACCCTTCGTTAGAAGACGCCGCACGCATGAGCGGCGCCGGCACCTGGCGGGTCCTTCGAGACGTCTCGTTGCCGCTCATGCGTCCCGCCATCGCGACCAGCGGAGGCCTGGTCCTCATGGCGACGGTCTCCGCGTTCGGCGCACCGGCGCTGCTTGATGCCCACCGACGCGTCCCCGTCCTGTCCACGCGGATCTACGAATCACTCACCAGTGACCTAGACGGCATTCACTACGCCAGCAGCCTCGCCACCCTGCTCTTCCTCTTCGCGCTCGTACCCATGCTCGTCCCGACAGCCCGCCACGCGGTGCTGACAGGCAAAGCCTCCCGTCCGAGCCTCGTCCGACTCGGCCGATCCCGGGGCCCCGTGATCGGCTTGGTCCTCCTGTTCGTCATCGCCGCCGTCGTGCTCCCCGCCCTCGCCGTCTGTGGCACCGCGTTCCTCCGTATCGCCGGCGACTTCAGCTTTGACAACCTCACCCTGGACAATTTCCGCGTGCTCTCTCGCCCCGAGAGCACGGAGGCCATCGGCAACTCGCTGTGGTTGGGCGTCTGCGCCGCCACCATCGCCGTCCTCCTTGGGGGCGCCATCGCCTTCATCCAGATACGAACCCGCCACCGAGGACGCAGCGCCCTGGCGGCGCTGGCCACGATTCCCCTCGCCACCCCCGGGACCGTGCTCGCGATCGGACTCCTGCTCGCCTGGACGCGCCCCATCGACCTGCGTAACACGGCCTGGATCCTCCTCGCCGCATACGTCGCCAAGTACGTCGCCCTAGCGTCCCGCGCCATCGGCGAGGGGCTCGGAACCGTCGACACCGCGCTCGCCGAAGCCGCCCGCATGAGCGGCGCGCGTAGCTGGTTCCGACTGCGAACCGTCTGGATTCCGCTGGCCCTCCCCTCCATCGTCGCGGGTTGGTTCCTCGTCTTCATGCCCTCGTTCAGCGAGTTGACGATGTCCCTCATCCTCGTCGGTCCGGGTCTGGATACGATCGGCACTCGGATGTTCGAGCTACAGGAGTACGAAGGGCCAGTAGCAGCGAGCGCCCTCGCCACGGTCGTCCTCGGACTCGTCGTCTTCTCCAATGTCCTCGTGAAGGCTCTATCCAAAGGTCGGTACGGAATCTGATATGAGCACGGTCACGCTGCAGAACGTATCGAAGGCCTACGGCGGCAACCCGATCATCACGGACCTCGTCCTCACGGCCGAAGAAGGGGCGTTCCTGTCGTTGCTCGGGGCATCAGGTTGCGGCAAGACGACCGTGCTCCGGCTCATCGCGGGACTGGAGACGCCCGATAGCGGGCGCGTGACGATCGGCGACCGAACCGTCTTCGACACGTCCGGGACATGGGTCGCCCCAGAGGACCGACGCATCGGCATGGTCTTCCAGTCGTACGCCGTCTGGCCTCACATGAACGTCTTGGACAACATCGCATACCCGCTGCGCGTCCGCCGGGTCGGCAAGCGAGAGCGCCGCATGAAGGCCCTGGAGGTGCTAAAGCTGGTCGGGCTCGACGGGCTCGAAGACCGCAAGCCGGCCCAGCTCTCCGGCGGTCAACAGCAACGTGTCGCCCTCGCCCGTGGCCTCATCATGGAACCGGACGTCCTCCTCCTCGACGAGCCCCTCTCCAACCTGGACGCCAAGCTGCGTATCCGCATGCGCGCAGACATCCGGCGTATCCAGCGAGAAACAGGGTCCACCGTCATCTATGTGACCCACGACCAGGACGAGGCCCTCGAGATCTCGGACCGCATCGTCATCATGGAGTCGGGGTCCATCCTGGCGGAGGGCAGCCCCGATGAGGTGCGCGACCACCCACACCTGACCTGACGTGGCTGGCCTCACTTCATCTTCAACCGCGGATCGTCGAGGTCGAGACGATACATGACCTGGTTGTAGTCGTAGCGCGGCGTCTTGACCTTGGCCTGGGCGAACAGGGTGGTGTAGGTGCCCTCGAAATAGATGTAACGCCCGCCGTCGCCGTCCATGAAGTCGTGGTGAGTGACGTTGTAGAACGAGTAGCGGTCGTGGGTGACGATCTTCTTCCCGCGGGTCCACGGGCCGGTGATCTCGGCCGCCTCGGCGTACCAGGTCTCCCCCAGCAGGCTCGACTCACCGTAAGCCTCCCCGAAGATGGCTACCCAGCGCTTCCTGTGCGCGTTCCAGCGAATGCTGCCGGGCCTGGCCCGTCGATCGGACACATGGCACGGCCGAAGCCGTCTTTCGGGTGGGTGTAGCCATGGCTGCGGACCGTGAGCCAGACGCGCTCGCCGAGCAGCCCGACCTCGTCGAACGCGACGACGCCGGCCGAATCGGTGACGCAGCGAATCCCCCCCGTCGTCTCCAACTCGACGAGGGGAACCCCCCGTCCTGTCGCCCGATCGACGACCTCCACACGGAACGGCGATGTCTGACCCGCAGCCAGAGGAACGGCGACCAGCAAGGCAAGAATGCAGAAGTCCTTCGCGTTCACGGAAACCCCTTCTACCATGACGCACGGCGACAGAGATGACGACCAAGCTGCACGATCGATACCGGCTGCTGACCGCGGGGTTTCTTGACGGGCCCCGGGCACCCGTCTGGCGCGAACGGCTGGGCAGCGGGTTAGACGACGCCGTCGCCCTGCTCGCCCATGTCCTCGCCAACGACCTCACCATGGCGCCGAAAGACATCGACGGGGAGCACCTCGGGGGCTTCCTGTCCACGCTGTTGCCCGCCCGGCTGGCGGGGAATGAGCCTTATCGAAACGACATCGTCGACCTCCTCGAGGATCTCATGAGCCACATCGGCGAAGCTGAGGGCCTCTCCACGCAGTGGGAGTGGACGACCGCCATCGACGCAGGGCGCGACGCGTTCAACCGGGGGCTGGCCGACCCTGATCGCTCCATGCTCGCCCCGCCGCGCCACGAACCCGACCGGAGGCCAGCGGCGAAGATCGGGCGCAACGACCCCTGCCCGTGCGGCAGCGGCAACAAATACAAGCGCTGCTGCCTCCGACTCGGCGACGGCTGAACCTCGCCAACTCGGCAGGTCAGGCCCCCTATCGCTTAAGCTGGGCAGCCATGAACCCGCCGCGCTGCCTGCTCCTCGCCCTCGGCCTCATGCTCCCCCTGCCCCTCGCCGCCCAGGAGCCGGTCGACTTCAACCGCGACATCCGCCCCTTGCTCTCGGATCGTTGCTTCCACTGTCACGGGTTCGATGCGCAGCAACGAAGAGCGGGCCTCAGGCTCGACACGTGGGAGGGCCTCACCCAGGAGCGCGAGGGGCGGCACCCGGTTGTCCCGGGCAAACCCGCCGCGTCCGAGCTGCTCCGCCGCGTCACAGCACACGACATCTCCGACCGCATGCCCCCCGCAGACTCGGGCGTCACTGTCAGCGCCGCCGAGATCGCCCTCCTGGAGCGGTGGATCGCCGAGGGCGCGCGTTTTGAAAGGCACTGGGCATACGTCGCTCCCAAGGCATCCGAGCCACCTGACGTCGCCAGCGACATAACCGTCCGGGGAGACCTGGACCGGTTCGTCGCGGCCCGCCTCGCGTCCAAGGGGCTGAGGCCCTCCGTGGAGGCCGACAAGGTGACACTCTGTCGACGGGTGACCCTGGCGCTCACAGGCCTGCCGCCGAACCCGGAGGAGATCGACGCGTTCCTCGCCGACGCACGCCCGGACGCATACGGACATCTGGTCGATCGACTGCTCGCCTCTCCGCGTTTCGGTGAACGCATGGCGCTGATGTGGCTCGACGTCGCACGCTACGCTGACACGAACGGATTCCACCACGACAACATCCGCACCGGATGGCCGTACCGCGAATGGGTCATCAAGGCGTTCAACGAGAACATGTCGTACGACCAGTTCGTGGTCGAGCAACTGGCGGGTGATCTCCTGGAGAATCCCACCGTCTCCCAACGCATCGCGACCGCCTTCTGTCGGATGCACAACATCAACGACGAGGGTGGTGCCCTCGACCCCGAGTACCGGGTCGAGGCCGTCGCCGATCGAATCGAGACGATCGCGACCACCTTCATGGGACTCACCTTCACCTGCTCTCGCTGCCACGATCACAAGTACGACCCGTTCACCCAGGAGGACTACTACAGCCTCTTCGCGTTCTTCAACTCGATCGAGGAACGGGGCGTCTACCCGGCCAACTTCGAGCAGGCGCAAGCGTACCCAGCGCGGATCCTCTACCGCCCCGACGACCTCGATGCGCAGGTCAAGGCCGCGGAGGTAGACCTGGAAGAAGCGCGCGTGAAGTTGTCCGGATCGGCGGGAGCGATTCTCGACGAGATCACTGCTTGGGAGGGCGGAGTGCGGGCGGACCGTGGCGTCACCTGGGCCAAGTCCCGGCTCGTCGAAGTCAAGACGAAACACGGTACGGAGGTGGAGTTGGTGAGCGACGGGTCGGCGCGCGCCAAAGGCAAACGGCGCCCCAAGGAGACCTACACATTGGTGCTGCAAACCGAGGCGACGGACCTCCGACTGGTCCGGGTCGAGGCGCTCGGCGACAAGACCTTCGCGCACGGCAGCGTCGGCCTCGCGAGCAACGGCAACGCCGTCGTGAACCACGTCGCAGTGAAGGCCATCTCGGTCACTGACCCGTCCCGTACTCGCGACGTCGAGATGGCCTGGGCCTGGGCCGACCATGAACAGCCGAACGGCGACTTCGACGTCCTGAACATGCTGCGACCTGACGCGGCGGGTTGGGCAATCGAGGGGCACAAACGCAAGGGCGAGTCACGGACAGCCCTGCTGCTCGCCAAGGAACCGTTCGGCTTTGACGGCGGCACCCGCGTCGAAGTCACCATCGCGTGCGAGAGCATTCACCTCCAGCACGTCATCGGGCGCCCGCGGGTCTCCCTGGGAACGGCGCAAAAGGCCCTCGATGCGTTCCCCGTCGTGCCCTCGAATTGGTTCGAGGCCGGACCGTTCACGGGCAACTTCAATGAGGCCTACGACAAGGCCCACGGGCCCGGCGGAGCGACCGGCGTCCCCACCGACCCCAAGGTCAAGTGGAAGCACCGACCGGACATCCAGGACGGCGTCGCCAAGGCCCTCGGAGGCGCACGGCGAGCCTTTTACTTCGGCCGCGCCCTGCGCACGCCGGTCCCGCGCAAGCTGAACCTGTCACTGGGCAGCGACGACGCCATCAAGGTCTACCTCAACGGCGTGGAGATCCACGCCAACAAGGCGCGACGTGGCGTCGCCCCCGATCAAGAGCGCGTCGTCATAGACCTGCGGGCGGGAGAGAACGTCCTCGTCATCAAGATCGTCAACGACGGAGGCCCTGCTGGCGTCTACTACCGGGCGGACGCGGCGGCCGAGCACCCGACTGCCCTCGGACCGGCCGCCCTGATCCCCAAGGACATGCGCGAAGGCGGCCTCGATGAACGCTTCAGCGACGCGATCTCGATCGCGCGATCCCCGACGTACGCCGCGCTGTCGCGTGAGGTGGACAAGCTAGAGGCCAGAGTCGCCACGCTGACGAAGCAGACCGTGCCGGTACTGATCATGAAGGAGCTCCCCAAAGCCACGGACACCTACGTGCTGACGCGCGGCAGCTACGCCACCCCGGACAAGAGCCGGCCGGTGAAGCGGCGGCCCCCGGGAGCCCTCGGCGGGATGCTCCCTGAGGGTGCCCCCAACGACCGGCTCGGCTTCGCTCGCTGGCTCACCGA
Organism: Planctomycetota bacterium; assembly: GCA_002683135.1. Lineage (GTDB taxonomy): Bacteria > Planctomycetota. Next base: position 9,552 of record NYSS01000142.1, read on the forward strand.
TCCCCAGCATCCCCTCGTGGCCCGCGTCCATGTCAACCGCATCTGGCAGACCCTGTTCGGGACCGGCATTGTCCAGACCACAGAGAACTTCGGCCACCAGTCCTCCTGGCCGAGTCACTTGGCGCTCCTCGACTGGCTATCGGTCGCCTTCGTCGAGTCCGGATGGGACCAGAAGGCCCTCATTCGACGCATCGTCACCAGCGCGACGTATCGTCAAGCATCGCGTCGGCGGCCCGATGTCGCGGAGGTCGATCCGGGAAATCGCCTGCTCTCCTGGTTCCCCCGTCGGCGCCTCGAGGGAGAGCTCATCCGTGACCAGGCCCTCTACGCCGCCGGCCTGCTCGTCGAACGCATCGGCGGGCCAAGCGCGCGCCCGTATCAACCCAACGGCCTGTGGCGCGAGGTGTCCATCGGAGGCAGCTCCAACACTCAGGTGTTCAAGCGCGACGCCGGCGAAGGGCTGTACCGACGCAGCCTGTACACCTTCTGGAAGAGGACGTCCCCTAGCCCCCAGATGGCTACGTTTGACGCGCCGACCCGTGAGTTCTGCGTCGTCCGCCGAGGCGTCACCAACACACCACTGCAGGCGCTCGTGCTGTGGAACGACGAGCAATTCGTCGAGGCATCCCGCCTCCTGGCGCAGCGAGACATGAACGCCGCCGCCATGTTCCGGCGCTGCACCGGCAGGGAGCCTACCGCCCGAGAGCGGACCATCCTCGATCGAGCCGCAGATCGCTTCATGGCCGGATTCGCGAAGGCGCCGCAGGAAGCGAAGAAGCTGCTCGCCATCGGCGAGTCCCCACTGCCGAAGGGCCATGACCCCGTGAAACTCGCGACCATGACCATGGTCGCGAATACCATCCTCTCCCTCGACGCGACGATCGTGCTGAACTGAGCCGAGTGATGACCCATCCCATCGACGAGTACTTCAGGAACCTGAACAGACGCCAGTTTTTTGGCCGCGCTGCAGGCGGCGCCCTCGGCTCCGCCGCCCTCGCCTCGTTACTCGAATCGGACACGGATCCGACGGGCGGCGCCCTCGGCAAGCCCCATCACCGACCGCGGGCCCGACGCATCATCTACCTGCACATGATGGGCGGGCCCTCCCACCTCGACCTCTGGGACCACAAGCCACAGCTCAAGAAGGACGCGGGCAAGGATCTCCGGAAGATGCCGGAGGTCTATAACAACCAACGCATCACGGGCATGACCAGCGGCCAGTCCAAGCTGCCGTTGGTCCCGTCCGCGTTCAAGTTCGACCGCTACGAGAACAACGCCGACGGAGTTGAGATCTCCGAGTTGATGCGACACACCGCCGGGCAAGCCCGGGACCTCTGCTTCGTTCACTCGATCCACACCGAGGCGATCAACCACGAGCCAGGCGTCACGTTCATGCAGACGGGCAACCAGAACCCGGGGCGGCCCTCGATGGGCTCGTGGCTCAGCTACGGCCTCGGGCGCGCAAACCAGGACCTGCCCGCATTCGTCGTCATGATCAGCCGCGGGTCTGGCGGTATGCAGACCCTCTCCGACCGGCTCTGGGGCTCGGGCTTCCTGCCCAGTGATCACCAGGGGGTCCGGTTTCGCAGCGGCGACAATCCGGTGCTATTCCTCAGCAATCCAGACGGCGTGTCCGCCAAGGAACGCCGCGCCATGGTGGACGCGACCGCCGAGCTCAACGAGGTCGCGTTCGATCGCTCTCTGGACCCGGAGGTGAAGGCGCGTATCGCGCAAGCGGAGACCGCGTACCGCATGCAAATGTCTGTACCCGAGCTGGTGGACTTCACCGACGAGTCACAGGCCACCCTCGACATGTATGGGCCGGACGTCACCAAGCCTGGGACATTCGCGGCCAACTGCCTCCTCGCGCGACGACTGTGCGAGCGCGATGTACGGTTCATCCAGCTTTACCACCGCGGCTGGGACGGCCACGGCAACCTCCCCAACGAAATCAAGCAGCAGGCCCGCCAGACCGATCAACCACAGGCCGCGCTCATCAAGGACCTGAGGCGCCGCGGACTATTGGAAGACACGATCGTCATGTGGGGCGGCGAGTTTGGCCGTACCGCCTATTGCCAGGGCAACTACAACGAGAAGACCTACGGACGTGACCACCACCCGCGCTGCTTCACGTGGTGGTTTACGGGCGGCGGGATCCAACCCGGCATCACCTACGGCAAGACGGACCCATGGGGCTACAACGTCGCGGAGAATCCGGTCCACGTGCACGACCTCCACGCGACCCTCCTTCATCTGCTCGGAATAGACCACGAACGACTCGTATACCGATACCAGGGTCGTCGCTACCGACTGACTGACGTTCACGGGAAACTCGTACGGCCGATCATGACGTGAGAGAAAGACCATGAATAAGACAAACGAAGACCCGGATGAATTCGTCGAGTTGCTCCGCGTCGCCAGCCCCTCCATCGCCCAGATGATCGCGAGCCAGCTGGAGGCCGAGGGGATCCCGACCACGACGCCGGGGTCAGACCTGAAAGACGGGTACGCGGCCGCCGGGCAGTTGGCCGGGCTCATCGGCTGCACCGTGTGCGTCCCGGCAGGGCGGCTGGACGATGCCCGCCGAGTCCTCGCAGAGGCGAAGACGTCCAGCAAAGAAATCGAGGCGACATTTAGCGACGACGGGCCCCCGACACCTGTTGGTGATTGACCGACGTCGGAGCCGTTGATAGTTTCGCCTCCGCCATACGGAGGATGTAGCTCAGTCGGTTAGAGCGCCAGTTTGTGGCACTGGAGGCCGGGGGTTCGATTCCCCTCATCCTCCCTCCGATCCGGAAGGCCGCGCGCGTGACAGGCGGGGCCCTTCTTGCCGCGGTGGACAGCCGTGGTAACTTCTGCGCCTCTTCGCCCGCGTAGCTCAGTTGGCAGAGCAGGTGATTCTTAATCACCGGGTCCCAGGTTCAAGTCCTGGCGCGGGTATGGACGCCGGTGTCCCCAGGACGCCGGCGTTCTTTCATAAGTCCCGCGGGCCGCATTATTTCGAACGGACTGTGAATCGCGGCAATCTGATGGAAGATAGGAGGAGAGGGAAACGTCCAAGACGCCGCGGTACGTCCGTCCCGTGACAAGGAGTTGGCCATGAACAAAGCAATCTCACCCGTGCTCGCGCTCGTGGTCCTCGCGCTCATCGGCGCGGGGTTGATGCTGGGCGGCTTCTTCGATGACGCCGGCGGAGTCGAGATCGTTGACGACGCGGGCCCGGCCGTCAGTGAGAATCCCGCGGCCAAGACACCGACGCGTTCACCTACACCTCCGGTAGCCGGAGTCCAGACATCCCGCTTCACCGCGGCAAATGACAAAGCGGGCGCCGTCGAACGTCTCGACGGGCAGGAGACGGGGCTCGTCGCCAACGGCGTGGTGGTCGACCCGAGCGGTGCCCCCGTCCCTGACGCACGCGTGGCCCTGATACATGACGTGAGCCAGGTCAAGACGCGCCCCCAGGACGGTGAGACGCTGCTGGAGCTCGTGACGACGGCGGACGGCCGCTTTTCGTTCGAGAACCTCGAAGTGCAAGAGGTCTACGTGATCCGCGCTTCACACCAGGCCTTCACCACCGTCCGCGTGCATCCCATAGACCCGGCCGTGCCCGGTTCGCTGACCCAGACGATCAAGCTGGAGCGAGGTGTGGGGCTCTCTGGCTCCGTGGTCGGATCCGACGGCCTCCCCGTCAATGAAGCGGAGATCGTCGTCTACGACCTCAACGTGTCGAGCCTCGATCCCCGAATGACCCCCGAACGCACAGGGTTCTCGACCCTCAACGGGACCTACACCGTCGAGCATCTGAGGCCGGGTCTGAAGCGCATCATGGCGCGCAAGCCGGGCTACTCCACCGAAGGACGCAACGGCTTCAACCTGGGCGAGGGTGAAGGCGCCACCGGCCTGAATTTCGTCCTGGGCAAGGGGTTCACCATCCGCGGCATTGTCACGGACCGCACATCCAGCCGACCGATCGACGCGGCCCTCGTCAACGCCCGCGTCGTCAGCATGTTGCCCACCCAACACAACCGACCTGCCGCAGACTCCGGAGGTGAAGTCCGCCCGGGAGAACCGGACCACCAAAGGGGGGCCATCAACAACCGGCGCCCCTTCAACAACAACCTGGGCGCTTCCCGCGCGTTCCACGTCGAGACGGTGGCCACGAACCCCGACGGGCGATTCGAACTCTCGGGCCTGCTGGAGGCGCGGTATGTCATCTCCGTAACGGCCCCGGGATACCAAATCGCGAACGGCAAGCCGGCGAACGCCGGCGACGACGGCGTGTCCATCGTCATGGCCCCGAGCCCGCGGATCATGGGCCGGGTCGTCGATGACCAGACAGGAGAACCCGTGTCCGTGTTCACGATCGCGACCACGGCAGTTCCCAATCCTGCGTTCGTCCCACGGCGTTCGCGGCAGCGCTTCGAAGACGAGGAGGGCCGCTTCGCCTATGTCGACGTCCGCCCTGGCACGCACTACCTCATCGCCTCGTCGGAGGGCTACGCGGGCGGCCAATCCGAGCCCATCACCGTCGCTGTCGAAGAAGAACGCACTGGCATTGAGATCCGATTGGTACGCGGGGCAATACTCCGCGGTTCTGTCACGGACCGACGCGGAACGCCGATTCAGGGCGCCAGCGTCAGCCTTGATCAGCCAGTGCAGCCGGGGAGCGATCCCGCGGGCGAGATGTTCCGTCGCCTCATCTCCCAGCAGATGCGCAAGACGGGGATGCGGTCTGCGATCACCGACGCCAAGGGTGCCTGGAAGATCGACAACGTCCTCGGAGGCAGCTACAGCCTCAAGGTCGAGCACGCGGACTACACCGACGTCGAGAGCCCACCTCTGAAGTGCGGAGACCGGGGCGAGGTCGTCGCACCGACCGTGGTGCTGAGCCAGGGAGGCATCATCCGCGGCACCGTCAGCAAAGAGGACGGCACACCTGACGGCAAGGCGACCGTGATGGTCTCGAGCGACGACCCCCGTATTCCGTTCAACAAATCGATCGTCACGGGGCCGGAAGGCTCGTTCGAGGTGAAGGGGCTCAAGCCTGGCACCTACCGTGTCCTCGTCGCCCAACGCGACGGGCAGTTCGATCTACTGAAGATCCTGCAGAGCCGCAACAACCCCGGTTCCCTGGTGACCGTGGTCGAGGGCGAAGTGTCAGAAGTTCAACGATAGTAGGCGCTTGCCAGCCAGCCGGCCGAGCGCCCGGACCGACCTAACGGCACCCTGGACCCCCTCTATTCGGGGCCTTGGAGAGCGCTCCCGCGGGGCCCTCGGCGCCTCCACCCCACCCCAACGCTCAAACAGAGGGCCACTTCGCCCTGAAAAAATAGGTGCTTTTTGCTCTGAGGTACTTGCGCGACTGCGGGGCCCTCCCGACAATCCCTTCGGAAAAGGGGCCATTTGGCCCAGGGAAAACCGGAGTTTCGAGGAGATCCGATGGCCAAGAATGACGCGGGCGGCAAGAAGGCGATGACGAAGTCGGATGTGACAGGCTCGCTGGCAGACAGCACCGGCCTGCAAAAGAAGGAGATCGCGAACGTCTTCGCAGAATTAGGCGGGCTGATCGGGAAAGAGCTCGGACGTCGCGGTCCTGGCACGTTCACCGTCCCTGGTCTGATGAAGATCCGGGTGGTGCGCAAGCCAGCGACCAAGGCGCGCCAGGGCATCAACCCGTTCACGGGCGAAGAGACGACCTTCAAGGCCAAGCCGGCCCGGAACGTCGTCAAGGTTACCGCGCTCAAGGGCCTCAAGGACATGGTCTGAGCCACGTGCGGTCCCTAAGCGGACCGCGCGTCACGACGTCCTGGGGAGGGAGCGGCGTATCGGTTACGGGTGGGTGTCTTCACTCGCCCGCGTACTGATGCGCCCTTCCTCCTCTCGTTACGTCAGAGCGTCGCGCCGCGAGAGTGGCGGAATTGGCAGACGCGCCAGGTTTAGGTCCTGGTGGGGGTAAACCCCGTGGGGGTTCGAGTCCCCCCTCTCGCATGATCGTAGCTGTATGCGCGCGCGCATCGGTGAGCACCGGTGCTCCCGTGTGCTCGCTTGGGTGACGCCACAGAGGCCCTGGAATCGAGCGGCCCCTGATCGCCGCGCGCCTTGTTTCTCGCCGCCGGCCACGTTGCACGTTGCGTCAGGCCTACCGTTTGCGTCATGCTCTATCATGCGTCAACAGCGACGTGGATCATTACGGAAACGGGACTCCAAATACTCCGTCCCGGCCGACCTGGCGCGGGATGCCCAGCCGACGCACGCGAGCAAGATCGCACGGAGCCTGAAAATGCCTTTGACCGCTGGCCGCCTCCCAGCTCTCCTCCTATTGGTGAGCGCGTTCTTCACCGTCGACCCTCCATCGGCGCGAGGCCATGGCGGGTCTTACCGAGGTCCCGTCGTCCCAGCACCTCCCTGGGCGATCCCGGCCTACGGCCCGCCGCCGGGGGCCAAGGGCGGACGCACGACCTCCGGGCGCAACCCCCGCGGGACCACGCCAACCCATGACCTGCGCCGCTGGGAGACCTGGTGGGGCTACAACAAGGAGGAGTTCCTCCCCCGACGGGGGCGCAACCCGGGGCAACCGGGCGAGGCCGGATATGACGCGGACCGCCGCGGTCCCATGGAAGCTCAGGTCCGCGAATCGATCCTCCCAGTCCTTATCCAATTGGTCCGCGAGGAACGGGACAAAGACATCCGAAACTCGGCCGCGTTGGCGATCGGGCGCGTGGGCGACGTCCGTGAATTCAAGTTTCTGCAGAGCCTGCTTGCGGACAAGGATCGCACCGTCGTCGAAGCTGCGATCATCGGGCTGGGGCTGTTGCGATGCGACCGATCGGAGCGGACCCTCAGGGCGATCGCCTCCGACCCAGAGCGGCCTGCGAAGCAACGCGGCCTCGCGGTCATGGCCCTCGGTTACTCCGGCCAGGACATCGCGAGAGACGCCCTGCTGAATGACCTCGGTAGCCCGAGGGCTGGCGGCCTCTCGCATCGCGGCCGCGCAGCAGACATAGAGACGCTCCGAGCAATGGCCGCTGGGCTGCTC
>NYSS01000143.1 GCA_002683135.1 Planctomycetota bacterium
AAGAGCGGCAAGGTCGACATGTACTACTGGTACTACGCGACCCTCTCCATGTTCCAGGTCGGCGGCGGTGAGTGGACCGCGTGGAACAACAAGATGAAGACCGCGATCATCGACCACCAGCGCGAAGAAGGAAACTTCGGCGGCTCGTGGGACCCCTGCGGCCCCTGGGGTGAGGACGGTGGGCGCGTCTACTCGACGGCCGTCATGACGATGTGCATGGAGGTCTACTACCGCTACGGTCGCGTGTTCGGCACCAAGTAGCTAAGCCGCACACGTCGTCATTCCCGACGAGGCTCACAGAAGCCGTCGGCCCGGACAGGGTCGGCGGCTTCTGTCGTAGAGAGCCCGTCCGGTCCCCCGCTTCATGCAGCTGCGGTCGGTTGCGCGCGTCGCCATAATCGTGTCGGTTTGCGCGCTCCACATGAACCCAACGATGATGCCTCCGTTGATCCATCTGTCGCACTGACGCGATCGGTGAGGAGCTGAAACATGAATTACGACGCATCTATGACCTACGCACCCAACTACGAGACGCAGACGTTTCATGACGTCCTTGTTGAGCAGCTACGTAACACTCCGTGGCTGATGTTGTCGGTTGGCATTCACGTCGTGATCGCGATCGTCCTCAACTTCATGGGGGCTGCCGCTGGACAACCGGTCATGGAGACCGTGTTCAAGGTCGTCGCCGAACAAGCCCCTGCGCCGCTCGATCCGATCCCCGAGGTGGAGGACCCCAAGGACATCGAGGATCCGAAGGATCCGACGGATGAGCAACCGGTGCCGACGGAGGTGTTCGCCGAGGACCCGATGATCGACGCGGAGAGTGAGTTCGATGAGCCCGTGGATGGGGACACCCTGAATGACCAGCCCATCGACAACCACACCGTGAATAACTCCACCGTCGGTCTCGGCTCGAGCTCCGGCTCGTTCGGGGACGGTCGGGGCGGTGGCCGCACCGCCGGCCCCGGAGGCACCAGGGGCAAGTCGTTCCAGAAGCCACTCACGGCGGGGCTGGATTGGTTGGCGCGTCACCAGTCGCCCGACGGGCGCTGGGACTGTGATGCCTACATGGGGCAGGGAGCCCCGGAGCGCGGCCCCCTGTGTACGGGGAAGGGCAACGCCATGTACGACGTGGGGGTGACAGGCCTGTCGCTGCTGGCTTACCTCGGCGCCGGTAACACTCACCGCCAGGGCGAGTACCAGAAGACGGTGAAGGCCGGGCTCAAGTGGCTGAAGGCCCAGCAGGACGCGGAGGGGTGCTTCGGGTCACGGGGCGACCCTCACTTCACCTATAACCACGCCGTGGCCGCGCTGGCTATGGCCGAGGCGTATGGCATGACTCACGCGCCTGCCTGGCGGACCTCCGCGCAGCGCGGCATCGACTTCTGCATGAAGGCTCAGAACCCCTACAAGGCCTGGCGCTACGGGGTCCGAAGCGGGGACAACGACAGCTCGGTGACCGGCTGGATGGTCATGGCGCTCAAGTCGGCCAAGCTCTCGGGGCTCGAGGTCAACGAGACGGCGATGCAGTGGGCGCGAGACTGGATCGTCGCGATGACGGACGAGGAGACGGGTCGGGTCGGCTACACGAAGCGTGGGGAGCGGCCTGTGCGGGCCGAGGGTCGGATCGAACGTTTCCCGGCGGACACCTCCGAGTCGTTGACCGCGGTCGGAGTCTTGACCAGGATCTTCGCGGGTGACGACCCCGGCGAGAGCGCGGCGATCAAGGCGGGCGCGGAGCTGATGGCCAAGCGGTTGCCCGTCTGGGACCCCGAGGGTGGCCGGGTTGACATGTACTACTGGTATTACGCGTCGCTCGCGTTGTTCCAGTGCGGCGGCGCCGAGTGGTCGGCCTGGACCGGCAAGATGAAGAGCGCGATGATCGATACGCAGCGCGATGATGGCAACTTCGCGGGTTCGTGGGACCCGGTCGGCCCCTGGGGGGAGGACGGCGGCCGTGTCTACTCGACCGCGCTGATGACCATGTGCATGGAGGTCTTCTTTCGCTACCCGCGCGTGTTCGGGACCCGCAACAAATAGGGGAGGTCCTGAGGAGCCCCGGGCTGCCTTGTGGCGGCGCCGGGGCTCTTCGCACGTAGGCGAAGTCGGATAGCGGCTTGTGCGGTGGCCGGCGCTGCCTATCGTCGGCCCATGACCCCCCACTCAGACGGCGCGGTCGCGGGCGCGGGGCCCCGCCCCCGCGTCGCGAACCTCCTCGTCGCCGTGCTGTGCCTGACCTGGGGTAGCACGTGGTTCGTGATCGCGATCGGGCTGAGAGATCTGCCGCCGTTCACGTCCGCAGGGGTGCGGTTTTTTTGCGCGGCGCTGGTGATGGGGATCGTCGCTGCAGCTCTTCGCAGGCGTGAGGGCGGCGCCGCGCCTCCGTGGTGGTTGGCGCTGGTGATGGGCGTGTCCCAGTTCAGCGTCAGCTACGGGATCGTCTACTGGGCCGAGGATGGTCGTTTGCCGTCTGGCCTGGTCAGTGTCCTCTGGGGCACCTATCCGCTGATGATCGCGGTCGCCGGGCACTGGTTCCTCGAAGGTGAGCGGATGCGGCTGCTTCAGGCGCTGGGCCTGATCGTGGGGTTCGGAGGCGTCGCGCTGATGTACGCGACGGACCTCCACGCCATGGGCCAGGACAAGCTGTTCGCGGCGTCGGTGTTGCTGTTGAGCCCGCTCACGGTGTGCGCCGGGACCGTCGTCATCAAGAGGTATGGGGCGCCCTACAGCTCTGTCGTGATGAACCGGAACGGTATGGCCGTGGGAGCCCTGCTCCTCCTGGCTGCCGCCTGGATCACGGAGCGGGACGCGGAGGCCAATTGGACGCCGGCGGCGGTCGCCTCAGTGGCTTATTTGACGCTTGTAGGCTCGGTCCTTTCGTTCGGGATCTTCTTCTGGCTACTCCGGTACGGCAGCGCTACGCGCCTGTCGATTGTGGCCTACGTCACCCCCGTTGTTGCGCTTGCCCTTGGCGCCGCTGTCCTTGATGAGGAGTTCGGGGCGCTGACCCTGACTGGAGCAGGGCTGATCCTCTTGGGAGTGTGGCTCGCCGGACGTCGCAACGATCGTTAGAATCCGCGCGATGGGTCACGACTTCGAACGGTTTCGCGCGTTCTTCTGGCACGACCCGGATCTCGGCATGAGCCTGGACCCGAGCCACATGGGGCTCGAAGACGCGGCGCTGGATGCCCTGGCCGAGCCCTTCGCCGCGGCGTTCACCGCCATGGATGCCCTCGAGGGCGGGGCCATCGCCAATCCTGACGAGGGGCGGATGGTCGGCCACTACTGGCTGCGGGATGCCGCCCGTGCGCCCGATCCGGCGCTGAGAGCGGCAATAGAGACCACGCGAGAAGCGGTGAGGGAGTTCGCTGCCCGCGTTCTCGCCGGGGACGTGCGGACCGATGCCGGTGAGCGCTTCAGTCACGTCGTGTCGATCGGCATTGGCGGCTCGGCGCTGGGCCCCCAGTTCGTCAGTCGTGCCCTCGCGGAACCCCGTCCGCCCCTGAGCCTGTACTTCCTCGATAACACCGACCCTGATGGCTTTGATCGCTTGATCGAGCAGCTCGGGGGTGATCTGGCGCGCACGTTGGTCCTCTCGATCTCCAAGTCGGGGACGACGGCGGAGACGCGCAACGGAACGATCGAGATCCGACGGGCGATGGAGGCTCGAAGTCTCGACTTCCCGTCGCGGGCAGTGGCCGTCACGGGTGACGGTTCCTCGCTTCATACCCAGGCCCGGGATGAGGGCTGGTTGGCGACATTCCCCATGTGGGATTGGATCGGCGGGCGGACGTCGGAGACCTGCGCTGTCGGGCTCCTCCCCGCGGCGCTCGAGGGGATCGACGTCGATGGGCTTCTGGCCGGGGCCGCGGCGATGGACGCTCTGACGCGGCGCCACGACGTCCGGAACAACCCCGCCGCGCTGCTGGCCGCGTGTTGGCACCACGCCACGGACGGGGTCGGCAAGAGGGACATGGTGATCCTGCCGTACAAGGATCGGCTCGATCTGCTCTCGCGGTACTTGCAGCAGCTCATCATGGAGTCCCTCGGTAAGGAGACGGACCAGAACGGGCGGACGGTCCATCAGGGCATCAGCGTTTACGGAAACAAGGGCTCCACTGATCAGCACGCATTCGTCCAGCAGCTTCGTGAGGGAGTCTCCAACTTCTTCGTCACGTTCGTCGAGGTGCTGCGAGATCGTGGCGGTGAGTGCAGCGAGATCGAGCCTGGCGTCACGTCCGGTGATCACCTGGCGGGCTTCCTCATGGGCACGCGTCACGCGCTGACAGAAAACGGGCGGCCGTCCCTGACGGTCACGCTGCCGGATGTGTCGCCAAGGAGCCTCGGTGCCCTGATTGCCCTCTACGAGAGAGCAGTTGGGCTCTATGCCTCGCTCATTGGGATCAACGCATACCACCAGCCGGGAGTCGAGGCAGGCAAGCGGGCGGCCGGAGACGTGCTCGACCTGCAGAGCCGTCTCCTGGAAGCGATACAGGATGCTGACGAACCTCTGGGGCTGGTTGAATTGGCGCGGCGCGCCGGCACCGACGACCTGGAGAGCGCGTTCCTCATCATGCGGCGATTGGCCGTCAATAGGGACGACGTGGCCACGCGCGGCGACCCCGCTCGCCCCCTGGACGTGGCGTGGTTTCGCCAGCCCTGACGTAGAAATGAAACGGCCCCCGGACGCCGAGGCGCCCGGGGGCCGTTCGTTTTCCCCCTAAGGGGAGCGCAGTCAGGTGACTACAGGCCGATCGCCATGCGGTCGACGCAGAAGTCGCCCGACCAGCCGGTCGCGCCGGAGTAGCGGATCATGAGGCGCACGCTACCACCACCGTGGATCAGGGCAGGAGAGCGCACGTTCCAGCCACCGCCCAGGGGGCCCGCGACCGTGTCGATCACGGTCCAGGTGCCGGGGTTGGCCGGGTCCTCTTCGAGGAGCTCGCCGATGCCCGTGTTGACGCCTTCGAGGTGGGCGCCGTAGAACACGTTGCCCGCGGCGACAGGAAGGACGCCCGCGATCATCTCCAGTTCGAAGATGTTCGCGCTCGCGCCACCGGAGACCTCAGTGTAGATGTACTGAGAGCCTTCGAGGGCAGCGGTAGCACCGGTGCCGCCCGAGCCCGTACCGCCCGTGTGCACGCTGAACTGACCGGTCGCCGTCACGGCGCTCTGCCAGTTGGCGCCGTACAGGGCCGCGCCCGGACCGCCGAGGACCCAGCCACCGGAGGCTTCGAAGCCTTCGATGTCGACCGTCGCCGTGCTCGGCTCGATATAGCCGACCGCGGTGATCAGGTCGATCGCGACCGCGCGCGACAGCGAGAAGCCGTCAGAGCTGGCCGGGTTGATGACCGCCAACTGCGACGAGACCGTCGAAGCGCCACCACCGAGGGCGCCGATGACCGAGCCACCGATGGCCAGACTGAGCGGCGGAACCGGGCCGGCGAGGGACGGAGCCGCGCCACCGAAGATGTACGACGTACCAGGCGTGAGGATGTTCACGTTCAGCGAGTTGGCGGAGAAGATGGCGCCGAGGGGGTTCGACGGGCCGTCGATCTCGGGGGCGGGGACGACAGCGATGTCGCCATTCGCGAAGTTGCCATCGAGCGTGATGCTGTGGTTCGAGCCAGCGGGGTTCGCAACGCCAGCGCCGTAACCGAACGCGTGGCCGATACCCGTGAACACGTTGATGGGGGTGCCGTCCATGTCCATGGAGGCGACGCCAGGCTGGTCGAACTGGTACGGATAGACCGGGCAACCCGTCGGGGTGAGGGAGCAGTTGTCGTAATACAACTGACCACCGGCGGAGAAGAGGTCCAGGTTCGCGATCTCGACAGGACCACCACCCGCGTAGACGCGGCCGGAGGTGAGGGTCGTGGCCACGTCATCCATGGTGCCGAGGACGCCGTCAGCGCCCGCATCGTCGATGTAGATCGACGCGGCGTTGGCGTTCAGGCAGATGTCCATGCGGATGCGGTACCAGACGCCTTCGCTGAACCCGCCCACGGCCGGGCCGGGATCGAGGTCGTCGTTGACCTGGAACATCCCGGGGTTCGCCGGATCGGCGGTGAACGGGCACTGGGCGGACCATGCGGTGGACGTTCCAGCGGCGTTGTAGTCGTTGAGCAAGATGAAATAGGTGGCGCCGAGAGCGGTGCCGCCTACGGGGACCTGGAAGTCGCACGCGACGGTCCAGCCACCCGTGGTCGGGTAGGTGGTGTAGGTCGCGCCTGAGGCCGCGCCTGCGCCCGTCGTGGCGTTTTCCTTCCAGGGGTGCACCGCGTCCTGGCAGCCCAGGGCCGGGGAGATGTCCAGATACTGGTCAGAGCCGTTCGACCCGAGGCCCGGGGCGTTGACGACGATGCCAGCTTCGATGGGGTTGTTGAACCAGCCATCCCAACCGCCGGAGTTGCCGACGGAGCCCAGCGCGCACGGGGCGCCCGGGACCAGGGACGGATCTTGGTAGCAGAGGTAACCGGTGGCGTGCGACTCGAAGTCGTCTGTCCACTGGGCGACACCAACGTTCGCCAACAGGGCCAGGGCCACGAGCGTGATGAGCTTGCTCGGCATGAGAGGTTCCTTCAGGAAATCGGACAGGAATTCGTGTTCCCCACAGCACAGAGGCGGCAATCCCTCCAGGGGTATGACGTCCTACTGATATGTGGCGGTCCACGACGGAAACGGAAATGGAAACGATTGAGGTCAAACTACACTTCACGCAATTGTACCCTCCCGGTCAAGAGAGAGATTCTCTCGGGGAGGGGTTTCTGCAGCCTCGGGGATCCGGGGCTCCTGGTCGGGCGGAGGGGGCGGAGCGACCCGCTTTGGTTAGGCGCGGTTAGTGTCTGAAAGGCAAGCGTTTACAGCTACGCGTTCGGGCCGACTCTCGGTTGGGCTAGCTCGTTTTCAACCTGGGGCCTGTGGTACCTTTCAAGTGAGCCCGGTCGCCAGGTGGCGTTTTTGGGCTCGTTGCCGATAGAGAGGAGCTGACCCGTGAGAATTCTGAGCGTCCTTCTTCTTGCCTTTGCCTGCATGGCGGCCGCTGCCCCTGGCCAGCCCGGAGCGGGCATGCAGTCGATGTCCCAGTCGATGGACAACGTGACCGTGGTCCCCGGAACGGTCTCCTGCAATACGGGGGCGACGCCTCCCCAATTCCACGTCGTCAACAGCTACTGGCGCGCCTACGACCTCGCCGCCGAAGGAGTCACGATCCCGATCGACGTGACATGCATACGGTTTGGTGTCGAGTTCGCGCTGGCTGGGAGCGGAGGGCAGCAGCCCCTCGAGCTGCGTTTGTACACCCAGCCGAGCCCCGCTGCGTTCCCGACGTCGGTGCCCGCCGTGCCCGTGCTGACCGAACTCTTCATGATGCCGGACTCGGCGAATCTGACGAGCTCCATCTTTGTCGCCGGACTGAGCAACACGGTGACCGTGCAGCCGACCGAAACGCTGATCGTGGAGCTCCATCTCCCGAACGGTGTCCCGGGGATGCACGTGTTCTTCGCAGGTTCGAATGGCAACGGTGAGACGGCGCCGACTTACCTGTCTGCCGCGGGCTGCGGGTTTGGTGTCCCCACACCCATGACCGCGCTCGGGCTGGCCCAGCCCGTTCACATCATTCTTGACGTTCTGTACCTGCCGGCGGGTGGTTTTTTGACGCCGACGCTCACCGTCAACATCATCAATCAGGATCCGATGACAGGGCTCACCGAGTTCACGTTGACGAATTCCAATCTGACGCCGGGACACGAGATCTGGAACTTTTACAGCTTTAACCCCTGCACGAATGGCCCTTTCTTCGGGCTGTGCTTCTCCAATCTTGCGTCGGAGTTGTACCCGCAGTTCAACACGCCCCTCGGCCTCGAACCTCTGCGGTATCTGGCGACGGGCTGTAGCAAGACGATGGGGCCGTATTTCCTTCCGACGGGACCGACCATTGCGATCTTGCCGGTCGATTTTGACGGGACGAACGGCATCCTCTACTCAGCCGGCACCGCGGTTAACCAGATGTTCTGATCTCCGGTCGGCCCGCGAACGACGGCGCGCCCTGCGCTCACTCGGTGTGAACGGGGTGCGCCGTTTGTGTGTCTGTTTCGCCCCCCTCAGGCTGGCCCCCTGCCCTGTGAGCAGGGGGCGGGACGGCGGCTTCCTCGGCTATCCGTAGGGGTTCACGCGCCAGAGCCTCAGGCTGATGCCGAGCAGGGCGCGCGCCGCGTATGCACAGACGACCACGGTGTAGAGCAACAGGTACACGTCTACCCGGTTGATGATGCAGAGCGGGACGATGTAACTCGGATAGTCGACGACGAAGTGCCCAAAGCGCTCGACGAGACCAATCACACCGCCAGGTTTCGCGTTCGGGTCGGCGTTCTCCGGGGGAGGGAAGGCCTCCTTCCAGTCCTTGAGCTTGAGGAACTGGGTACACGAGATGCCGAGGGAGAGCCCCAGCAGTCCCATCAGGCCCCAGATCATGACCCAGTAGGCGGGCCATTCGGTCCACGCGCCCACCTCGTCCAGCAGCCATGTGGGGGTGGCGAAGGGCGCTCCTCCGAAGGGTAGGTCGCCGGTGGTGCTCGGATCGGCGACCTGAAAGAACAGTCGTACCGCCAGGGCGATGTACATGAGGTACGCCTTCACCTCGTCGATGAAGAAGTCGAAGTACATGCCGATCGTCGATCCGGCCTTGCGC
>NYSS01000144.1 GCA_002683135.1 Planctomycetota bacterium
CTCAACCGATGGCTTCATCAAGCCGAAAAGGTAGGGGGTAAAACGGCTGATCAACAGCAGCAGCAGATACGACCCGAACGCTAAATACAGGCCTTGCCAGGTTACGACAGCAACCGCCTTGGGCTGGTCGGCACCATAGTGTTGGGCCACGAAAGTATCGACACAGGTTAAGAAACCGCCAAAGAACGAAAGTACCGTCCAAGTTAAGATCCCCGCCAGGCCAACCGCGGCCATTTGAGGAGTTCCTAGTCGACCGACCATGGCTGTATCCACGAAAGTCATAATGGTTCGTGACACCATGGTGATCACAATCGGATAGGCTAGCCATAGCACCTCACGGTATCCACCAAAGCGGCCGATCTTTTGATCCGTTTCTCTCAATCAGACTTCTCGATTTAATTTCATTAACTAACGGAAAAGGAGGTACGTCAAATCCTTAGCTCTTCAATTAGCGACAGGATTAGGAACAGTGATATTGATTGGCCTTTTCTTGGGGCTAAACTGAAATCCCTTCCGCATCCACAGGTCGGATTAGATCTTAACAACCCTACATCACAACTATTTGGCAGATGACAGAACTTCAGTCGCCATTTTCCTCCGGCACCTCGACTACCTGTCCGGTCTCTGCACTTTCAATGATAGCGTCGATCAGGCACATCTCCCGGTAGCCGTCTTCCAGGTTGGCTCGACACTCTCCATCGCTTAAAATCGCTTGAGCCCAAGTGGTTAACTCCTCACGATACCCGGGACGAATTACCCCCTCCTGGTAAGAGATGCCACCGTCCCACTGAACAATCCGCCCGTCGCTGTAACCTCCTTGTCCGACTGGAAGATCTGGTGTTGAGTAAGACAGTTTGGTCCAATTGTGGGTTTCAACCCAAGATGGACCATCACCAACGATTAAGGTCCGGTTTTCGAAAGTTGGTGAGCGTTGGCAGATGGTTTGACTGCCGGTAATCCCATTGGCAAAGCGATAGTTGATAACCGCCGCATACTGCTCGCTCTCAGTCTGGCTGCGCATGACGCTGACAGCCACGATCTCCCCCATAAAAAATCGGGTTAAATCGAGATGATGGATAATATGATCCAGCAAAAAGAAACGGAACATATCGGCATCTGATTGGCGGTCTAACCCCCAATCCATCCGCATTCCGGGGCCTGGACAGAGATAGCGTGCCTGGTAGACGATGGCTTGACCAAAGTCTGGGCGCATCATGATCTCTTTTGCTATCCGGTTAACGGGGCAGTGACGTTGAACCGTGCCCATTAAGACTTTCAATTCAGGGTGGGTACGAGCCGTATCTCGGAATTGTTTGGCCCCTTCAGCCGACATAGAGGGTGGTTTTTCTGTAAAAACGTGCAGCCCATGGTTGAGTGCTGCGATCCCGGCTTCGGTGTGCACGGTGGGAGGTGCAGCGATTACCACTCCGTCCAACTCTTCTTGAGTGAACATCTGTTGGTAATCAGTGTAGTAGCGATCAGCCC
The DNA here is from genome assembly GCA_002683135.1 of Planctomycetota bacterium. Taxonomy (GTDB): domain Bacteria; phylum Planctomycetota. The sequence continues at coordinate 1,486 of NYSS01000144.1, forward strand.
GAAATCGGTCAGCTGCTTTTCCAGCGGCTTCCTGGTGTAGGTCGCAGGTGGCGACTAGGTCTATTTCGTCGATGACCATCATGGACGGCATAAGACAACTATTGGGAAGCCCACCACACCCCAACATGGCAACTTTTAATCTTTCCATTGTAATTTCCCCCCTTCTATTTTAGCTCCGATATGGTCAGAATCTCAATAGTCAGCAATCGATCCATCCTTCAAACGGCTATTAGGCCAGGAGAATTGTCGGCTCGGATGCTGACTGAAAGCAATCACTTCGTCCTCGTTGACCTCGACACACAATCCGACCCCTTCTGGTAGCGAAAGATAACCCTCCTGATCCATCTGCCAAGACCGACCAGCCAGTGTATCGGGCAAAACCCCATCATAACCTTCGTGAATCAGAAAAAATGGAATCGAGGCAGAAACATGTAAACTGGCGGTCAGACCGAGATTCGACATGGTGCAGTGCGGGGCCAACGGCACGTGATGCGATTCAGCTAAGGTGGCGATCTTCCTCATCTGACTGATCCCACCACCGTGGCCACAATCGGGTTGAAGAATATCGATCACCTGCGCTTCTAAAATCTCTCGCACCTCCCAAATGGTTCGGTCTCGCTCACCGGTGGCCAGTGGAACCGGAACCGCATCCCGTATTTTGCGCATGACTTCAATGTTGCCCGGCACCCACGACTCTTCTAGGAAAAGGAGGCTATCCGATTCCAAGTGACGGGCAAACTGCTGCAGAATTGGTGGTGGCAAACAGCTATGCGCATCGAACATCACAGCCCCATCCGGGCCGACTCCCTCTCGTGCCTGTTTTACCCGACCAACCAGATCTGCGATTTCAGTTGGTGTACCGACAAACGGTTTCGATCCACCTGGACCAATCTTGATGGCCTTGGGACTGGGATAACGCCAAATCCTATCCCGACAAGGTCCACCCAACAGTCGGTAAACCGGCACCTGCCACAGTTTGCCGGCAATGTCCCAGAGGGCCATGTCGATGGCTGAGATGGTGTGTACCATCAGTCCACCCCCGCGCAGATTGCGGTGGGCTCGAAACAGACGCTGCCAATGGTGTTCGATTCGGGTTGGATTTTCACCCATAATCATCTCCGACAGCGAGCGCGCCAGTTGGCAGGCCACCTCAGTCTCCATATTGTTAATTTCGCCCCAACCTTCTACCTCCATATTGGTTGCAATTTTGACATAAGCTTTCTGGCCCAGTGGATAAGCCTGAAAGTCTGTAATGCGAATCTGAGAGGCAGAATCTTCTACCCACTTCGGCTCAAATGACATAGGGTGCTCCATAATGTCTGATTTCTTGATTGTATAAGTTCTTTGAATTGTCATTCTATCAAGATTCGAGGGGCGGGTCAAGACCAACCCTTGAATCTTGGGGTAATATCAGTTGAAGGTACATCTTTCAAACTCCCTCAAATCTCAGCTTGAAAGATGCCCGGCTCAATGGTGCGATAAGAAGTTAGACACAAAAGCGGCTGGCAAAGTCTGCTTCAAGCATGGAGTCAAAGCCAATATCAAACAAAGAAAACCGGCGAAACTACCGGAACCTATAAGGGTAGGCGAAAAAGGATGTTCTCAACTAGGAAGCATACAAAAACAGGTTTGGAGTCGAGCGCTCATTTGCCTGGGTTGACAAATTCAGTGCTTATTCTTCGCCGAAAAAGTTTAAATCAGCTCATTACCAAAACTGATATAATTTACGCACACACTACTAGTCGGAACTTCTCAAGGCTGGCTTTGGCCGTCAGCAACACTATTAAGTTCAGCGTGTAATTGATCAAAAACTAAGCTCCAGTCTCCTAGTTTTGACTGACGAAACAGTCGCATAGTCGGATACCAAAGTGTATCCCTCGGTACCTGTAACCATCGCCAATCAGGGTTAGCAGGTAATAGTGTCCAAACCAGTTTATCCATTGCCCCGGCTAAGTGGGCTACTGAAGTATCAACACTGATAACCAAATCCAGTTGCGCGACGACGGAGGCTGTCTCGGTAAAGTCATTCAACGATTGAGCCAAATTAGTGATAGGATAGCGGTCCAACAATGGTTCAATCTGGTTAGCGGCTTCACCAACTTGAAGGCTGTAGAATTGACAGCCTGATATATCAAACAGTTGTCTGAACTGCTGTAAAGTAGTTGAGCGGTAGCGATCGTTTTTATGGCTTGGATTGCCGGCCCAAACGATACCAACTTTGAAGGCCGGTGTATGGGGGAGTAGAATCTCTGCTGTCTGGATCGACCCCAGATACGGAACTGGATTAGGTGTCGTATCTATATGATGAATAATTGAGCAGATAAGGTAGACTCATCAAGGTAGTACAAACGTCGAATGCAGGCGTTGGCTCTTCTTGACCAACAACAGCAATGATAGGTGATAATTCAGTCAACGGTTGTAGAAGCGATTGTAATTTGTCTTGGCATTGAAGAATGACGCGACCGTTGAATTGACTGAATCCCCAAAAGAAGCGAACAAACTGGATGGTATCGCCCAAGCCTTGCTCCGAGTAAACCAAAAGTGTGCGACCGTTGAGTTTACTCCCATTCCAGACTTGGCCAGGCAAATCCAATTGATATTTCTTAGTTTTCAACCGCCACTCGAAATTAGCCCAACCGTCCTCATAATTGCCAGCTAACAGTTGAGCCAAACCCAGATTGTAGTGGCCTTCGACATAGCCTTCATCAATGATGAGTGACTGATGATAACAATTAGTCGCCTGTTGCAACTCACCGCGTTCTTGGTAGATAATACCCAAATTGTTAAAGACTTTAGCTTGATTTGGGTCGATGGACAAAGCCTTTTGGTAACAATTGATGGCTAGATCGAGTTGCTGCTGCTCTTGTAGTACTGTACCAAGATTGATATAGGCGTCCGTAAAATTGGGGTTATAGTCGATAGCCTGCCGAAAGTTGTGGACAGCTGCTGAATCCTCTCCTTGGGCTTGCAGGGCGGAACCTAAATTGTTATAAGCATCGGCAAAATTTGGATTTAATTCGATTGCGCGACGATAGTTGACAATAGCCGCTTCCAGCTTGTTTTGACCGGCTAAAGCCGCACCCCGATTATTGAGGGCCTCGGGGAAATCGGGGGGCAAGGCTAACGCTCGATGGCAGTACTGGATAGCTCTTTCTGAGTCGCCCTGCTCATAAACTAGCTGGCTAATGTTGCTGAGTGCGTTCGGAAAGTCAGGTTTGAGCGATAAGGCACGTCGATAACTTTGATGGGCTTCATCGATTCTGCCTACGGTATACAACAGCAGATCTAAATTATTATGAGCCTCAGCATAATCGGGATCAATCGACAGAGCTTGGCCGAACCAGTTGGACGCAACTTGGTATTCTCCACGCTGAAAAGCCAGTACCCCCAACAGTCGGATCGCCTCCAGATGCTGCGGATCGAGAGCCAAAATTTGATGATAGCGACTACTTGCTATCTCCCACTGACCTTCTCGATGCAGTAACATGGCTTGCTGAAGCACAGGGGTCAATCGGGGATCAATTGGCTTTGATCGAGTTGGCCTTTTGGCAACTTGATCTCGCTTCTTTCTTCGACGCTTCTTAGCAGGCACGTTCGTTTAGTTAAATTGGTAGATTTACTCTTCAGGATTGTGGCGTGGATTTAGCGGCTGGATAATCCGGTGGTTTCGGGTATTAGCCGATCCCGATAATCTTTGCAACCACAAGACCGTGAATGCTAAAGGCCAAAAGGCCCCCAAACATGGTGCTACTCCCTTCCACCCGTTTCACTTCCATTGGCTGCTGTCGTTGTAGCTGACAAGGAGCATGCCTTTAGCATCCACCAGTAAGTGGATCAGAATTCCCTTGCCCTTATCGCCGTGCTCCATTTGATAGTACCATGTGATTTGGACTCAGCCCTAGAATTTCAGCTTGGAGTAGAGGCCATGGTTCCTATCCTGATACCAGTATGAACTGCACTTCTGGAGGGACATTAGGGCCGGATACATCACAGCAGCGGCAACCAATGAATAGAAGATACAACAACCCGTTGAGAGCTCGTTTGGGATTGGTTGCAAGTTTTCTCCTTTCACTTTCTTGCCTGGAACAGGAGACAGATTGCTAAACAATTTCCATTCAATGTCGCTTATAACTTTCAAATAGAGCAGTCA
>NYSS01000145.1 GCA_002683135.1 Planctomycetota bacterium
ATGAGCCCGTACCAGCATGGCGAGGTCTACGTCACCGACGACGGCGCAGAGACCGACCTCGATCTCGGACACTACGAGCGTTACACGAACTCCCCCATCAATCAGACGAGCAACTACACCACGGGACGCATCTACTCGTCCGTCATCGACAAGGAACGCCGCGGTGAGTACCTCGGGTCGACGGTGCAGGTCGTCCCCCACATCACGAACGAGATCAAGGCGGCGATCCTCAAGATGGCCGCTCAGGATCTCGACGTGGTCATCACCGAGATCGGCGGCACGGTGGGCGACATCGAGAGCCTCCCCTTCCTCGAGGCCATTCGCCAGTTCGCACTGGAGCAGGGTCGCGACCGGGTGATGTTCATTCACCTCACGCTGATCCCGTTCCTCCGGGCGTCAGGCGAGCTGAAGACGAAGCCCTCACAGCACTCCGTAGCGCAGTTGCGCCAGATCGGCATTCAGCCAGATGTCCTCATCTGCCGCACCGAACAAGCTCTCGACGAGGAGTTGCAGGCCAAGCTCAGCATGTTCTGCAACGTGCCACGTGACGCGGTCATCGAAGAGCGCGACGTGGAGACCTCCATCTACGAGGTCCCGCTGATGCTTCGCGACAAGGGCCTCGACGACCTCGTCGTGCGCCGTCTTCAGCTCTCCTCGGTCATCGAGAGCAACATGGACGACTGGCGGGACATGATCGACATCATCCGCAACGCGACAGAGGTCGTCGAGATCGCCGTCTGCGGCAAGTACATCCAGCTCAATGACAGCTACAAGTCGATCTACGAGGCCCTCGCCCATGCAGGCATCGCGAACAGGATCAAAGTAAAGATCCGCAAGGTCGATTCGGAGCTCGTCGAGCGCGATGGGCCAGAAGCTCACATCGAAGGCTGCCACGCGCTGCTCATCCCAGGCGGCTTCGGCAAGCGTGGGATCGAGGGGAAGATCGCGGCGGTCAAGTACGTGCGCGAGCAGGGCATCCCCTTCTTCGGCATCTGCCTGGGCCTCCAGGTCGCGGTCATCGAGTTCGCCAGGCACGTCGCCGGCGTCACCGGCGCCGACTCCACGGAGTTCAAGCCCGGGGCTGCCGAGCCCGTCATCGACCTCATGGAGGAGCAGCAGGACATCGAGCACATGGGCGGCACGATGCGGCTGGGCGCATACCCGTGCAGCCTCGTCCCCGAGACGATGACACAGAGGATCTACGGGCAGGACCTGGTCAGCGAACGCCACCGTCACCGGTTCGAGGTCAACAATCAGTATCGCCGTACCCTCGGTCAGCACGGGCTCGTCTTCGCCGGGCTCTACCGCGAGAAGGACCTGGTGGAGATCGTCGAGCTCCCGGATCACCCGTGGTTCGTGGGTGTCCAGTTCCACCCCGAGTTCCAGAGCAAGCCGCTCCGGCCGCACCCGATCTTCAGAGACTTCGTGCGCGCGTCCGTCATGCAGAAAAATCGATCCAGCAGCGCCGTACCCGAGGAAGCGCCGATGGAGAAGGACGTCAAGTGACCGCTGACGGGGCGCTGCCCGAACCCACCCTGGACGTCCTGGTCACCCAGCTCGCGGCGCAGGCGCTGATGCAACTCGGCGAGGTCCCAAACCCGCTCTCCGGCCAGCCCGAGATCTCACTCGATCGAGCGAGGTTCACCATCGGACTGATCGAGGTCATCGAGGCAACGACGCGCGGCAACCTCAACCCGCCGCAAGACCGTCACCTCAAAGAGACCCTCGCCCGAGTGCGTGCAAAGTACCAGGCACGACTGTAGGCCCCCGAGGGGCTACAGGAGCCACGACACGACCGCGGCGGCGGCCATCGCCCCGAGCATGGCCCACAAGGCAGCCGTCGACCAGCTCTCCTCCGCGGGCTCGGCGACCGCGCTGAGCGCCGCCTCCCGATCGGACACGCGGCGCGCGAGGGCTTCGCGAGCCGCCGCGATGCCACAAACAGCGCCCATGTCGCTCACCCGATGAAGGACGGCCTCGCGGGCCTGCCTGAAGACCATCTCCGCCGCCTCCGGCGTGTCCCCGGGCACCGAGACGAACACGGGTTCAAGCGCGGCCGTATGTGCGTCAAGATGCCGACGCTCGAGGGGTGAACTTTCGTCTTCGTAGTTCTGTATCAACAACGGGATGTCTCCCGCGCTGTTGCCGGCGGCGCTGAGGCCCCGGCTCAGGCGCACCAGGGCACGGCGCGACTCGCTGCCCGCCGGCAGTCGGCGATCAGGGAGAAAGACAACGGCGTCCGCCGCCAGAACGAGCATGCGCTCGATGGCGCGGGACGCGGTCGCGCCCGGCGCCGCGACGGCGTCGAATGCGACCCGCAGCCCCAAGAGGGGGGGGATCTCATCCCCCCCCATGGCGAGGGTCATGACGCGGTCGCCATCAGCATGGAGGACGCACAGGTCCTCGCACACCGCGGCGCTCGACTGCAGGCCCCGGAGGTTGAGAAACTTCGTGGCCCCCTCCGGTCCGTGATAGAGAACGCGGAAGGTGATGGTCCCAGCTTTGATATCGATATCCACGGGATCTCCACCTAATGGAGGGGCACCAGTGACAATTCTCGGGGACCGGAGGCCAGCGTGAGGTGCGCACGCGTGAGCGCGATAGCGGCGCTACTGCCCGTCCTCCCACCACGCGCAGCGAACGCGATACTGCGTGCCGAGGGGTCTATGACCAGAACGCGCCCGTCTGCGAGGCGCGCAGCACATCGAGACGGCCCGCCCACGAGCGCGACCACCGGAATACCCACCGAGAGATCCTGGAGATCCTCTCCGCGGCCGACGACGAGGCGATCGTGCTGGGCCACGACGATCGTGCCATCGAAGTCCAGTGGCCCTCCGATGATCCCATCGGAGGTGGCCAAGACGACCCGAGGGTCGGCCCCATCCCAAGTCATCGAGATGACGCCCTCTCCCACCTTGTGGACGAGGAGTCGGCCGTCCGAGGCCCGGGCCGGCGTCCCGCCAAAGGGGCCAGCGAGCTTGCGCCGAAGCGCTCCCGTCAAAGGATCGATCAGGTGCAGCGCGCCGTGCCCGTCGACGACAGCGACCCCGCGGGTACCTGTCGCGACCGCCTGAGCCGGACCTCGGCATGGAAACTCCCAGACCGGTCGGCCGACGGCGCTCGATAGCCGCGCGATCACCCCCTGGTCATCCGGTCCCCAAGCGCCGACCATAAAATCTGAGCCGAGCGCCACCGGAGGCAGCACGTATCGGGGATGCGGCACGACGGCCAATCTTGCGTTCCACAACTGCCGCGGCAGTGATCGGTCCACGAGCCGTAGCAACCCGCTCTCCGTCGCGACGAGAATTCCAGCCTGGCTGATAGCGGGACGTGACTGCGCTGACAGCAGGGTCGCGCCGCGCTCCCAGGTACGCGCGTGCCCATCCCCCATTTGCATGAACCCGACCTTGCCGTTGCGTGCGACAAGGGCCATGCGCCCGTCGGACAAGGGTCGCAACGCCGCCACAGGCTCTTCGACGGTGACGCGGATTGCGGCCGCCCGCTCGAGGACAACCGACAGGCTCCAGATCTGCCCCGGGTCGATCTGGCGCGTCACCGCAACGTGTCCGTCCAGCGTCACGTTCACCGAAAGCAAACGATCATGTGGAGCAGCGAATTCAAGCTGCCCCGAACCCGACACGATCGTCCCTTCGTCAGTCGAGACGACAATCCGCGCGGCCCTGGGGAAGGCCACCACCCGGACCGGCACTTCGATGGCCTCTCCTCCGAGGGCCGGCAGCCAGCGGTACGTCTGAATGACCTCGCGGAGCGCCGCATGCGCCGCGGCGAGGTCACCCGCGGCCCAGGCATCACGCCCCTCCGCGAAGAACCTCTCACCTTCTTCTATGTAGACCTCGATGTCCTGAACATGTTGTTCGGCCAGCGACCGATGCGCCCATCGGGCGCCCTGCTCGTCGACGCTGCTGATCGCCTCCCCCAAGCGCTCGAGCGCGGCCTCGAGATGACCCCGTTCCATGAGTCCTACGGCTACCTCGAAGGAGCCGGTGGCCTCAGCGACGACGGGTCCCCGGGCGTGTCGGGCCTCACGCGACCTGGCCTCCTCACGCTCGCGAACCCCACGTGTCCATTCCCGGAGGCGCTCGATACGATCACCGGCTTCGAAGGCCGCCAGGGTCACGGGGTAGGCGCCCCGCATAGCCTCCAGCCGCTGGATGCGGCGACCAGCGGCCGCCATATCCATCGGATCCGAATCCGGCAAACGCGAGAGCTCGGACACCGCAGCGGCCGCGTAGGAGACATAGCCAAGCGCAGCGACCACGAGCAACGCGGCCGCAGCCAGCAGGCCGCGAGCTCTCCGCTTGCGGCGCCGCTTCGCCTCCTGGGCGTATTTGATCTCCGCGATCCGAGCCTGGTAGAGCTGACGATTCTTCCTGTCGATCCCGAGCAGCGTCCGATAGGCATCCGTCGCCCCATCCAGATCCTCGGCATCCTGCCGCGAAGCGGCCTGCGACAGCAACGCATGGGCCGCTTTTTCGGTTTGCCCCGTCCGCATATAGAGACGGGCGGCAAATCCGATCAGCTCCGCGTCATCAACGAGGCGCTGCAGCCCCTCGATGATCACCAGCGCCCGTTCGTCCTGTCGGGTATCGAGATAGAAGGTGAGGAGCTTGCGGGCGTTCTCGCAGACTCGATGATCGTCAGCGTTGGCGATGCTCCCTTCCTCGGCGAGCAGTTCGAGGCAACGCTCGAGGGTCCGGAAATCCGTGGGCAACATCTCGAGCACCGTCTGATAGAGGGTGATCGCATCGCGACGACGCCCGGCATCCAGGTGCCTGGTGGCGCAAAAACGATGATGCGCTGCAGACTTCGCGACGCGGCCATCCGCCCGATACGCGTGAGCCAGGCGTCCGTGCAACGCCAGGTCGCGCCGATCGAATTGCAAGGCGGTCCGGAACAAATGCAGCGCCGACCCCGGGCTCCCACTCGCGACCAGGCGGTCGCCCGTCGCCATGAGGTCGGAAAATCCAAGTCGCTGGATGTGACCGGCTTGATGGAGCACGCTCAAAGACACGTCGACGAAGTACCTGGGCAGGCCCGTCTGCTCGACGATCTGCGGACTCCCACGCTCGCCGTCGACGTGATCGAGCACGATGCGGGAGACTGGCTCGAGGTCAGGAACGGCGCTGACCGAAGACGGGTCACCGCATATGTAGATCTGACGGTCTACGCCGGGCGTCTCAACGAACTCCGCCCACTCGTCCTGGCGCCTCGCGGACTCCATGATGAGATGATCGATACCAAAGTACGGAGCGTCGTCCGATGGCGGTTCGGCGACCTCGTCCAGCTCGAACGTGAGGTGGCGCCAGAGGAACACTTCGAGCACTCCCTCTTCGGCGATCCGCCGCCGGACAGAGTCCTCCTGGGCCTCGTCGAGGATGCCCATCTGCTGTAGCAAGCGGGCAGGTTCCGTCCCGTAGCGCGCGCTCTTCTCCAAGACCTCCCGGTAGCGCTCGTAGGAAAGGACCTCCATTTCCACGAGCAAGGCCTCTATGGGGCGCTCAGGAAGCGACTCGTGCAGGGCGACCCGATCATCCTTGACGTAGAGGCGGCGTTTGTTGCGCAGATTGCCCTGATCCTGCACCGTCAGCCGGCCACCTTTCCGATTCAAGGCCAGCATCTGAAAGACGTTACTGAGATCGACTGATAGGAGATCGCCCCGGATCGTCATGGGGATTCCCTGTCCGCATCCACAAGGTGCCCTGGGCACCGACGGTGCCCCTGAAACCCTTATCGGCAGGAAACCAGCCGAGGGGGCAGGGGTTGCACCGCCGCTCCTCTCTTGGCGGAAATGGCCTGGCAGGTAGAATCCTGACCCCCGGGTGGTGATTTGCGGCCCCCGCGGTTCCTCCATGCGTCAATTGTCGAGTTTCGTCCGCAGGTCCTTGCTGACCCGGTGGCTGCGTCACCGCGCACGGATGCTGCTATGGCTCGGGCGCCCCGTACGGGCTCGCGCCTTGCTTGAGCGCGTGATCGCGCTCCGACCGTCCTGCGTGCGGGCCCATTTCCTGCTCGGGCGCATCGCTTTTGACGAGGGGTTCCGCGCCGAGGCGGTCCACAAGTTCGCGATCTGCCACCGCCTGGACCCGGATCTGTTCCGCCGCCAATCCTTGCCCGACGCGCTGGTAAGAGAAGTGACGAACAGGTCGGTCGCGCTGGCCGACGCTCCGCTGACAGAGGTACAGCCGATCCACCGTGACCCGGACACCGATGGGTGGGACGATTCCCCGGACGATCCGTCCTGGGGCGATCTGGCCGACATGCCTGGGCGCGCGATCCTGGAGCCTGACTTCCTCGGCGATGACGAGTATCATCGCTTCCGCGATCTACCGGCGATCCGTCCGGAAGATCTCGACACAGTCGATATCGACGAGTTGCTCACCAGGCTCGTCGAGGACCCGCATCCCGGGGAGGCACGCGACCAGGGCTAACGACAGCACATACAAACAAAGACCCTCGCCGCGCGGATGCGCGGATCGAGCGCAAGGTCACACGCGATGCCGGGAGAGCCCTCCGCCGAGCGGAGGCACCGAAGGGGCAAGCCGTTGGTCGCGGCGAAACTCTCAGGTCACCGGACCGGCATCGACAGGCCTCCCTGAAAGACACTGACAGGGGACGCGAGCCGCCGGCACGCGTCCCCTCGTTTTCTAATGGCACGAACCCGATGACCAGAACCACCCCATTAAACGACGCGCATCGAGAACTTGGTGGGTCCCTCGTCTCGTTCGGGGGTTGGGAGATGCCGGTCACCTACTCCGACATCCGCACCGAGCACGACGCTGTACGTAAGCAGGCCGGTTTGTTCGACATCAGCCACATGGGCCGCGTCCGCTTCAAGGGCCCAGAGGCGGATCAACTGGCGGGTCGCTGCCAGACGCTGGACACCCGCGAGCTCGCCATCGGGCGGGTGCGCTATAGCCTCCTCCTGAATGTAGACGGAGGCATCATCGACGACGTCCTGGTGTCCCGTGAGAGCGAGGACAGTCTCCTGTTCGTCATCAACGCGGGCAATCGCGACGCCGACCTGGAGGTCTTCAACAGCTTCGCAGATGACCTCGACGTCGAGGTCATCGACGACTCTGAACGGGAATCCATGATCGCCATCCAGGGGCCGAACTCTGCCGCCATCCTCGAGGCGATGGGGATCGATGGCGCATCGCAACTTGGTTACTACCGGATGGGCGCCTTCGAGGGCCCCATGGGGCCCGTGATCGCCTCCCGGACGGGCTACACCGGTGAGATCGGCTTCGAGCTCATCGTCCCGAGCGAGCGGGCACGTGACATTTGGGACGCTGCCCTTGAGCACGGCGGGGCGCACGGGCTCATCCCCTGTGGGCTCGGCGCGCGCGATACGCTGCGGCTCGAAGCCGGCATGCCGCTCCACGGCCATGAGATCGGCCCGAGCATCAATCCTTACGAGGCGGGCCTCGACTTCGCCGTACGTTCGGACCTCGACTACGTCGGCCGGGCCGCGCTTGACAAGGTTCGCGCGGAAGGCCCGGCCCGCTGTCTCATCGGTCTCGTCGTGGCCGGGCCACGGATCGCTCGCACCGAATCGACGGTCCTCGTCGACGGGTCCGAGGTGGGAGCCGTGTGCTCCGGGACGCTCTCCCCCACTCTCGGAATGAACATCGCAACGGCCATCGTCGAAACAAAAGCACAGGACGCCGCGCGCTTCAGCGTGCGCATCCGCAGACACGAGGCCTCCGCGCGCCGGATGCCACTGCCCTTCTATCGAAGAAAAAAGGAATAGGACGAGAATGGGACGTCCCGACGGATATCGCTACCTGAAGACGCACGAGTGGGCGCGCGTGGAAGGTGAGTTCACGTACATCGGACTCAGCGACTACGCAATCCGCCACCTCTCCGATCTCGTATTCCTGGACCTGCCGGACGTAGGCCAGGACATCATGCAGAACGAGCCTGTCGGTGAGATCGAGTCGGTCAAGGCCGTCTCCGACCTCTACGCACCGATGACCGGAGAGGTCGTTGAGCGCAACGACCGGCTGATCGAGGAGCTGGAGACCTTGAAGAAGGACCCCTGGAACGAGGGGTGGATGCTCAAGGTTCGCATGGAGAAACCCTCGGAATTCGACAATCTCTTGGACGACGCCGCCTACCAAAGGGTGGTCGACTCGTCCGAGTGACGAGGCTCTAACGATGCGCTACTCCGGCATCACGGAGAGGGACAGGCAGGAGATGTTGCGGGTGATCGGCGTCGAAAGCGTCGAAGACCTTTATCGCTCCGTCCCCCAGGCCGTCCGTATGAACCGACCGCTCCAGGTCGACGGGCCGCTCCCCGAGGCCTCCCTGATGCGCCGCCTGGAGGAGATGAAGGGCCCGGCGCCGCGCGTGAGCCTCGTCGGCGGCGGCCTCTACAATCACTACGTGCCCGCGCCGGTGGACTCGCTCGCGGCGCGGAGCGAGTGGGTGACGTCTTATACGCCGTACCAGCCAGAGCTCGCCCAGGGCACCCTGGTCATGTACTACGAGTTTCAGACCTACGTATGCATGCTCACCGGACAGGAGCTCGCCAACGGCGGCATGTACGACGCCAGCACCGCCATGGCCGAAGCGGTCATGATGGCGCGCCGGATCCGCAAGAAGGCCACCGACCTGTACGTCAGTGATGCCGTCCATCCCGAGTACCGACGGGTGCTCGACACCTATCTCCAGTTCCAGGACGACGTGAAGCTCCACGTGCTCCCGGTCGACCCGGAGACCGGCCGAACCATCGTGGATATCCCCACGGACGTGCAGCGCGACGCGCTCGCGATCATCGTCCAGAGCCCCAACTTCTTCGGCGTCATCGAGGAAGGCACGGCTGTGGCCGATGACGCGTTTGTCATCTCCGTTTGCACGGAGGCGCAGTCCATGGCCTTGCTGGACCCGCTCCGGGCCGACATCGCCGTCGGCGACATGCAGAGCTTCGGTATTCCTGTGCAGCTCGGCGGCCCCACCGCGGGCTTCATGGCAGCGAAGAAGGAGCACGTCCGGCAGATCCCGGGACGCCTCGTGGGCAAGACGAAGGACCGGCTCGGGCGTGAGGCGTACTGCATCACCCTCGCGACGCGGGAGCAGTTCATTCGTCGCGAGAAGGCGACGAGCAACATCTGCACCTCGTCGGGTCTCATGTGCCTGCGCGCGTCCATCTACCTCTCCCTGCTAGGCAAGGAAGGCTTGCAGGACGTCGCCCGCCAGAGCGCCCGCGCCGCACATGCGTTCTGCGAGGCGCTGGAGGAGGTCGGGCTGAAGCGCGTCCACGACGGGAGCTTCTTCAACGAATTCGTCGTCGACGCCTCGGCGCGCCCGCAGCTATGGGAGGCGCTGCGCGCATCCGGCTTCGTCATGGGGATCCCTCTGACGCGCTGGTGGCCGGACAGGGAGCACCAATACCTCGTCGCCTTGACCGAGCTCCACTATCCCCAGATACGGGATCTCATCCAGGAGGTGAAGCGCCATGCGCACGATTCCTGAGAGACCGATCTTCGAACTCTGCCGCAAAGACAAGCCGGGGTTCCGTGTCCACACGCCGGACCCCGAGCTCGACAACGTGGAGCTGGGTTTCTTGGAACGCGAGGACATCGGCGCCATGTCCCAGGCCACCGAGATCGACGTCATCCGCCATTACACGAGGCTGAGCAAGTTCAACTACGACATCGACCGCGGCCTGTATCCGCTCGGCAGCTGCACCATGAAGCACAACCCGCGGGTGAACGAAGCCATCGCCGCGGACCCCCACTGGCGGGACCCCCATCCCCTGTGGCCCGAGGAGTTCACCGCCGGGCACCGCGCCATCATGGAGGAGCTCGCGGAGGATCTGGCTGAGATCAGCGGCTTCGATCACATGTCCCTGCTACCGGCTGCAGGCGCACACGGCGAGTTGACCGCCGTCTTCATGATCCGCGCCTACCACCTCGCCAAGGGCCGCGATGACAAGCGCGTCTTCCTGATCCCTGACTCGGCTCACGGGACGAACCCCGCCTCTGCCGCAATGGCGGGCTTCAAGTGCAAGGAGGTGGCGAGCGGACCCGACGGATATCTGCGCCTCGAGGACTTAGAGCCCCACCTTTCCGACGAGGTCGCGGCGATCATGATCACCAACCCGAACACTCTCGGTATCTACGAGCGCGAGTTCGAGAAGATCGCCAAGGCAATGCACGACCATGACGCGCTCGTGTACATGGACGGCGCCAATCTCAACGCGTTCATGGGCGTCTTCCAGCCCGGGCGCATCGGCGCCGACGTCATGCACTTCAACCTGCACAAGACGTTCACGACTCCCCACGGTGGCGGCGGCCCGGGGTCCGGACCCATCGGCTTCAACAAAGCGCTCGCCCCATACGCCCCGGAAGCGGAGGACGGCATCGGACCCGTCAAGGCCTACGAGGGGCAATGGGGCATGTTCATTCGAGCGTGGAGTTATATCCGCACCCTGGGCGGAACGGGCCTACGTGAGGTGAGCGAAGAGGCGGTGCTCAATGCGAACTATCTGCGGGCCCGCCTACAGGACGTCCTGCCGCTCCCGTTCGACACGCCGACCCTGCACGAGGTCGTGTTCAACGACAAGGATCTGCCGAACGACATCCAGACCGGCGACGTCGCCAAGCGACTCATCGATTACGGCTTTCACCCCCCGACCGTGTACTTCCCTATTCACGTGAAGGGCGCGCTCATGATCGAGCCAACCGAGACGGAGACCATCGAGGAGCTGGACCGGTTCGTCGCGGCCATGACCGCGATCCGGCGAGAGGCAGACGAAGACCCTGAGCGGCTCAAGCTCGCGCCACACACGACCCCGGTGTCGCGTGTCGATGAGGTGCTCGCCGCGCGAAGCCTCGACCTCCGATGGTTGCCGAGTCCCGAGCTCGCGTAGCGGAGGGCCGACTGCTCCCGTACGCAGCCGCGGAACCGGCCTGGAACATGGCCGTGGATCGTGCACTGGTGTACAACGCTACGACCCCGACCCTCCGCCTCTACGGGTGGGCCACCGCAGCCGTTTCCCTCGGCAGATTTCAGCCGGGCCGGGCCGACCTGGAGGGCTTGCTCGCCTCCGGCTTGGCAGTCGTGAAACGGATGACGGGCGGCGGGGCGATCGTGCACTGGCACGAGTTGACCTATTCGGTAACCCTGCCGGAGGACCACCCGCTCGTCAGCTGCCCGACCCGCGAGAGCTATGCAGCCTTGCACGCGCCCATCAGGGAAGCCCTGGCCTCCATCGGAGTCGACACATCCACACGCGAGGGCGCCTCACCCGCGACCGACCCTGTGCTCTGCTTTCACCGGGTGACGACCCTCGACCTCGTGGCGGGAGGACGAAAGCTGGTCGGCTCCGCCCAGCGTCGGACTCACGGACGGGTGCTGCAGCACGGGTCCATCGTGCTCTCCGTGAATCCGCTGCAGCCCGGGACCGCAGCCATCGATGACATCCTAGGCCGACCGGTCCCACCGGAGGAGTTGGCGGAGGCCATGACCCGGGCCTTCGACGGCCCCCTCGGAGGCCTTGAAGTCGGCGAGCTGACTGACGTGGAGCGCGCCGCTGCCGAAAAAGCCGCTCCCGAGTGCCGGATCTCCTGAAGCCCGACGCCGCCGTCAGACCCGTTGCGTGCTGCCGCCGCACTCAACCGCGTTCTCCATGCGGGTCAGCAAGAACGGTTCCGTCGCCTGGGAAGGACGCTTCGCGGCCGTCACCGTCACCGTCATCGAGGAGTGAGACCAGCGCGCCCGCTGTCTCCACACGCGTCAGCGGGAGCTTCACCGGCGGCGTAAACGCTTCGCCGTTCCGGCATCTCTCCTCCGCTGCAAGGATCGCCCTGGTCAGC
Organism: Planctomycetota bacterium; assembly: GCA_002683135.1. Taxonomy (GTDB): domain Bacteria; phylum Planctomycetota. The sequence goes on from NYSS01000145.1 coordinate 11,841, forward strand.
GCCTCCACGTCGTCCGGCGCGACCAGCATCTCGTCCGGTAGAAGATCCCCCATACCTCCAGTTCGCGACGCGATAACCGGCGCTCCGGCGACGAGCGCCTCCACGGCGACGACCGGAAAGCCCTCCGTGCGCCCGCTGCCGACAACACGACTAGGGACAACCACCGCGAGCGCATGCTGCATCGCCGCCGCGACAGCATCAGGGCCCAAGCGCCCGAGCATTACAGCCCGTCCGTCACCTTCGTGGGCCCGGAGCCTGGACTCTTCCGGGCCTTCACCAGCAAGGACCACAGGGATCCCCGCCCGTCTGCCCGCCTCAAGAAGCACGTCGAAGCCCTTGATCGGGAGCAGCCGCCCGACACCGAGGAGATAGGAGTCAGGCAAACCCTCGAGGCGCGCCTGGGGTGTTCGGAATCGTGCGGGATCAACGCCCATGGGAACGACGCGGACGCGGTCGACGCCGAGGCGACGCCTGACGATCTGCGCACCCGCGCGCGTGGTGACGAGGGCGCCACGCAGCCTCCCCCGCAGACCGCGCGCGAACCAGGGACCGATGAACCGGCGACCGAGCACATGGAGATCGCCGCCGTGGCCCACACCGACAACGGGGACCCCGGAGCCCCGCGCGGCTTCGGTCGCCGGCCGCGCGCAAGGCCAAAGCCAGTGCGGCACCACCAGGTGGGCGTCGGGCATGCGTCGCCGGAGCGCATCGCGCGCCGCGATGCGGAAGGCACGCAGCTTGGCTAGGGGCCGACGCACCCGCCTCCAGTTCGCCTCCAGGCCATCGCCGTAAAACAGGTCCATGTCTCCGGGAGAAGCGTACGCAACACGGAGGACCTCCCCCGCCTCGGTCTCCTCGCGCTCCGGAGCACCCTCCGTGGCCGGACAAACGGTGGTGACATCGTGACCCAGGTCAGTCAGCCCCGCGTGCAGATCGTGGACAAAGCGGCCAGCGAAATCGTCGGCGGCGCGAGGGAACGAGGTGGTGAGGGCCAGGACCCGCACGACGTCAGGGGACCACCTTCAAGTCCTGGTTATGGATCATGTCGAACATCATGGCGAACAGGACCGACTGGAACCCGGTGAGGATGAACAGGGCGGTCAAGATGGACGTCGCCGCGGTCGGCGCCGCCCCCGACCCGACCCGTAAGACCGTGATCCACGTCGCCATCCCCAAGCCCACCACGGTCAGCAGGACGCCGAACACGTACAGCAACACGAGCGGGTGGAAGTCGTTGACCACGTGCCGGCGCCACAGGCGCCACCAAAACCCGCGCCACAGCAGGAGCGTGATCCGCGGGAGCACGCTCCACGCGCGGATACCGGACTTCTCTTCTCCGTAGATGGCTCGCACCGGGACATCGGCCACTTTCACCCCGGCGACGTTCAGCTTGACGAGGAAGTCGTTCGGGAACCCGTACCGCGGGTAGACGCTCCCAAGCTCGAGCCGCGCAAGCGCACCCCGCGTGATCGCCGTGTATCCGCACTGGCTGTCGACGATGTGCCAGTAACCGCTCGCGACCTTGGTGAGCATGGTGAACACCACGTTCCCGGCGAACCTCGTCCGGGGCATCACGTCCCGGACATCGTGACTCCCGAGTCGATTGCCCTTCGAGTAGCCCGCGCCGAGGTGCAAGATCGGGTGAAGGAGGGACGGCAGATCACGAGGGTCCATCTGCGCGTCACCCGCCATGACGACACAGATCGCCCCTTCGTCCGCCTCCGGCACCTCCTCGAGGAAGGCCCCGTAGCCGTCGACGATGGCCGCGCCGACCCCGCCGTTGGTCTTCCGCCGAACCAGTCGCACGCGCGCCTCGGCGCGCGCCTCGACCTGTGCAGCGGTGCTGTCCGGCGAAGCATCGTCGACGACGATGACCCGGTCCACCTCTTGCGGGATGCTGTCGAGCGTCCGCCCGATTAACGAGTCCTCTTCGTACGCCGGGACGACGACCGTGATGAGACGGCCCTCGATCACGCCTTCTTTCCTCCAGGCAGGACCTTGCGGAACTTCTCCAGGTCAGCCTTCTGGAACTCCCGCATGACGACGACGAGGAGCAGGTAGAGGGCGCCGCACGCGACGCACCTGACCAGGGTGATCATCTTGCCGTCCGGATGCCACAGCATGCCGATCGCGTAGACCGCGGCGCCGGCGATGAGGACGCGTACGCACGTAGCGATCGGGAACACGTTGCCTATCCACCGGGCCATGAGCCACAGACCGACGGCGAGCCCAACGCTCATACCCACCAATCCGGCGACCCCCTGCCCCACGATCCCGTGCTGGGGCAGCCAGAGATAGCCGAGGCCCACCTGGACGCACAGGACGATCAGCATGAGCAGGATGCTCTGCCTGGGTCGTCCGGCCGCGTTGAGTACAGCGCACAGCACGAACAGGACGGAGAACGACACGTACCCGATCCCCAACCAGCGCAGCGCCTCCTCCCCCCCCGGGACCAGTTCGCGTGCCTGGGAAAATGAGCGCAGCAGGAGATCCAGAGTGTTCGCCGGCGTCGCCGTCAGGACCGCCGCGACCCCGACCACCATGATCAACGCATACCGGACGGCCTCGCGGACGTAGCGCCGCGCGGCCGCCACGTCTTCTCCCAGACCGGAGATCAACGGGAACAGCACGAACGTCAGAGAGATCACCACCGCATAAGAGATCTGCGAAAACAACTGGGCGCTCCCGTACAGCGCCCCAGCCGCCTGAGCCTGGGTCAGCGTTTGGCCTTCTGGCAGCATCTCGTCCCAGCCGCCCCACCAGCCCACGTACCAGATGTCGAGTTGCACGATCGATTGAACGACGAGCATGAACCCCACGGTCTGGATCTGAAACAGAAACAGGCTCTTGCCCGACGGATCGGCGCCGATGTCGAGATCCTTGCTTCGGTGTCCCCGTCGGACGATCAGTCCGGATGAGACAAACACCGCACAAGCCGCGACGGCAAACCCCGCGTACCCACCCGCGGCCGTCTGGAACACCGCGACGAACCCCAGGACGCAGACGATCTTCAAGGTCGTGAAGCCGCCGTCCATGAGCGCCTGTTCGGCGAAGCGCTTCTCGCCATTCAGCGTGCCCATGAACACCGAGTACATGGCGTAGACAAACGGGATGAGCGCGGAGATGCGAATCGCGTCGACCAGCGCATCGTCACGGGCTATGAGCGGCGCGATCAGGAAGTATCCCCCCGCGATCAGCGCCCCGAAGCCCATCTGCAACATCAACCCGCGACGCGCGATACCTCGGGCCTTGTGCGGCTCCTTACCCACGAAACGCGCGATCGCCTGGGTCGTGCCCATGACCAGCACCGTCCCGATGATCGATAGGAGCGCGCCCACCTTCTTGTAGTCGGCGAACAAGGCGTCTCCGCGTATGCCACCAAGGCGCGGCAACCCGAAGTAGATGGCGTAGCTCCCGACGATGAAGTAGAGCTTCGTCATCGTCAGGTACAGAGCGCCGCGTCCGATCTGCGCGGTCTCGTCAGCAGGTGCCGCTGGCTTGCTCTCGTCGGTCATGGCGTGATCCCCCCTCCATCCTCCCGGATCGGCGACGACGGCAGTCCGCCGGAGATGGACGCGGGCGCAGGTTAGCAAGGGTCGGCCATCTCGTCTCGGCCCCCGAGGGCACGTCCGAGGGGCTCCGCTTCCCGAACTGACGTCGGCCCCACGGCCTGCGACCACCGGGCCGTGAACGTCGTATTCAAAGGACGGAGCCTGCCCGGCGGGCCGTGGGTGTACAAAAAGCGCCTTCAGCGGCCTTCCGGCGAAACCGCGCCGCCAGGCGCGTATGTTCGCCGTACGTGATCCGGACGGCCGCCTGCTCGGCGGGCCGGAGGCGCCCGACGAGCTGCGGGTCCTGTTGCAGCAGCGGTTCGCTCACGCCAGGCGCCTCCGCGAAGAGGTCCTCGGTCGACACCACCACACCGACGTATATCGTCTGATCAACGCCGAGGGCGACGGGCTCTCCGGCCAGGAGACGACTGCCCGGGAGGGGCGCTATCTGAAGGTCGCCCTGCTGCACGTGGAGTGATCGGTCCGTTACTCTGTCCTCCATGCGTCTCCTCTTCGTCGTGATCGCGCTCTCCCTGTCCGTCCACAGCCAGCCCCCCGCCGCCCTCGACCTCAAGATCACCGGAGGGACCGTGGTCGATGGCACCGGAGCACCGGGACGACGCGCTGACGTCGGCGTCCGCGCAGGTCGCATCGTCGCTGTTGGAGACCTCTCCGCCCGCGCGAGCAAGACATCCATCGACGCCAAGGGCATGGTCGTGGCGCCGGGATTCATCGACGTCCACGCCCACGCGGACAGCCAGGCCCTCAGCCGAAGGGACGCGCTCAACTTTCTCCACATGGGCGTGACCACGATCGTGACGGGCAACTGCGGCGGCTCCGTGGCCGACTTCTCCGCCCATTTCACCAAGCTGAAGCAGGGCGGTATCGGGGTCAACTACGGCAGCCTCGTCGGCCACGGGACCGTGCGCTCAGCCGTGATGGGGACCGCCGCGCGTGACCCAACAGCGGCGGAGTTGGTGCGCATGCAGGCCCTGGTCGAGACCGCCATGAGCCAGGGGGCCTTTGGCATCTCCACCGGGCTCATCTACGTCCCAGGGACATACGCAAAGACGGAGGAGCTCGTCGCCCTCGCACGAGCGGCCGAGAAGCACGGCGGCCTGTACGTCAGCCACATGCGCAACGAAGGGGACGACGTCCTGGTCGCGATCGACGAGGCACTGAGGATCGGGAAGGAGAGCGGCATAGCCGTCCACCTCTCGCACCTGAAGGCCAGTGGCAAGAACAACTGGGGACGCAGCAAGCACATCATCGCCCGGATCAAGGACGCCCGGGATCGCGGCATGCAAGTCACCGGCGATCAGTACGCGTACACGGCGAGCAGCACCAGCTTAGACGTCTTGTTCCCGGCGAAGGAGCTACAGATCACGCGCGGGCGCTTCGCCAAGAAGCTCAACGACGACGCCGGCTTCCGAGACAAGATGCACCGGTCACTCTTGGGCACGATGAAGCGCATGGGATTCGGCGACTTCGCATACTGCCAGATCGCCTTCGCACCGAACAACGCCACCCTCTCCGGGATGACGATCAAGGCCGCCGCCAAGAAGCGCCTCGGACAAGACGACCGCGACGCCCAAGCCAAGACCACCATCGATCTCTTCATCGAATCGAAGGGACGCCGGATCAGCATGGTCTATCACAAGATGTGCGAGCCGGATGTCGAGGCGATCATGCGTGCTCCCTTTGTCGCGGTCGCGTGCGACGCGGGCATCCGAGCGAGGGGCGCGGCGCGGCCCCATCCGCGCGGCGCCGGCAACAACCCCCGCGTGCTCGGCCGCTACGTCCGCGACAGGTCGGTCCTCCCACTCGAGCTCGCGGTCCACAAGATGACCGGTCTGCCGGCATCCACCTTCGGCCTCGAAGGGCGCGGCACATTGAAAGCCGGCGCACACGCCGATCTCGTCGTCTTCGATCCGGGGACGATCGCAGACAGGGCTACATACGACGAACCCTACGAGCCGCCCATCGGCATACCCTGGGTGATCGTCAACGGACGCGCCTCCATCTCAAACGGCACGTTCAGCGGCGAGCGTTCGGGGCAAGTCCTCAGGCGCCAGACGTCGGAGCCCCGCTGATGGTCGTCTGGTCCGTCGTCCTGGCTGCCGGCGAGGGGCGACGCATGGGCGGCAACAAGGGACTCGTGCTCCTGCGCGGCGAACCCCTCGTTACCCATGTCCTCGGGACGATCGCGGCGTCTCGGGTAGACGGAGCGGTGGTCGTCATCGGCGCGGAGGCCGACGCGCTGCGCCCGATCGCCATCGCTCAGGGAGCCACCGTGGTCGAGAACCCGAACTGGCCTGACGGCCAGACGTCGAGCCTTCGCTGCGGCATCGCGGCGTTGCCCGCGGAGACGGACGCCTTCCTCGTGCATCCTGTCGATCACGCCCTGGTGACCCCCGAGGACCTGAACGCCCTGGTGGATGCCTTTCACCGCTCCCCCGATCCTGAGTTCATCGCCAGGCCTGTGTGTGGCGACGTCTTCGGGCACCCCGTGCTGTTCGGGGGGTCCTACAAGAACGCTTTTCTGGCGCTGCCGCAGGACGCACCAGGGCACACCGTTTACCGCGAACACCGTGACCGCGTCAGCCTCGTTTCAGTGAACAACCCCAACGTCGGCATTGACCTGGATACCCCGGACGACCTAGCTCCCTTCGCGGACTGACCGGCCGGGCAGCCGCGAGCCTCAGCGACGCACGGGTTCCTCAGGATGCGCGCAGACGCCGGGGAGTTAGGCGCTAAGGTCCGCGTCCATCAGATCACGAAAGCGCTGAGCAAGCGCCCTCGTGACGGGGCCGGGAGCGCCGTCGCCGACGGCCTTGCCGTCGGCCCGCACCACGGCGAGAACGGGACGGGTCGTCGACGTGATGAAGACCTCGTCAGCCTCGTCCAGCAACCGCTTCGGGACATCAGCCTCCCGGGCCCCATCGGACGCGTGCTCGAGGAGCAGCGCCCGGGTGACCCCGGGGAGGATGTTGCGGGTGAGGGGCGGCGTCAACGCTACCCCCCCCGTGACGACCCAGACGTTGCTGCTGCCGCCCTCCAGGAGCACGCCCTCTGCATCCACGAACACGGCCTCCTGCGCACCAATGGCCGCCGCCCCACGCTTCGCGAGGATGTTCGGCAAGAGCTGCGTCGTCTTCCAGTGCGCCTGACGCCATCGCTCATCGTCACACGTCGCGATGTCGATCCCGACCTCCTGCGCCCGCATGAGTGCGGCGCGGTCGAAGGGCCGCAGCGTCGCATATACGCCAGGCACCGCGGCGACAGCAGGCACGTGCTCGCGCGGAGCAGCGCCGCCGGTCACGTGCAGATACAGGAGCCCGTCCCCCTCCCCACCAGCCTCCAGTAAGGCATCGACAGCGCCGCGAATACGATCTCGAAACGCGGCAGGACAAATGCCCGCCCCGGTAGCCGATCGCTCGAGGCGACGCAGGTGCGGTTCAAGCGCGAAGACCCGGCCGCTACGGGTGAGCACGGCCTCGTAGGCGGACTCACCGAAGAGAACCCCGCGATCCTCGAGAGGAACACGGGCGACGTCCGGAGAGAGCACGGTCCCCTCGATCCAGGCGAGGGGCTTCGCAATCGGGGCTGTTACCGGGGACATGGGTCACTATTCAAAAAACGTCGTCGCGGCCGATCTTGGGCCAAGAACCCAGCCGAGGCCATCGTAACCCGTTGAATAGCCAGATCCACCGCGTTGACCGACGCTGTGAATACGTGCAACAATCGGGTGTAAGCGCCCCGTGGGGGTAGCTACGGCGAGGCGGTCCCTCGCTCCATCTCCGTGCCTGGAGTTCCCCAAGTGTCCCGAACGCAGATCTTGCGCGCGACCGCGTTCGCGCTGGCGATTTCGACATGGGTGAGCGCGCAGACTCTCACCGTCAACGGCTCGACGAGCCACGCCAACCTCCCCCTCGACCCGTCCGTCACACACGCGCTCGTCCTGACGGGACCCGCGGGGGTCCCTTTCCACTGGATCGCGGACCAGGACCCGGGCCCCTCGACGGTCGGCCCGGTGACGCTCCCCGTCGGGATCACGCCGGCGACGATCGACGTCGGGATGGGCATGCCCTTCCCTGCCACCGGGACAGCCCAGGTATCGCTGACCATCGGAGATCTCGCCCTCGTGGGGCAAACCTTCTATTCGGTCGGGGTGTTCCTGGACCCCAGCGGTGTGCTCGTCTCCAACGGCGTATCCCTCACCTTCGTCCTGCCAGGGGCGGACGCGGGGCCAGACGCGGCGACCTTCGTCGACCAGGCCGTGACCCTGGACGGCTCGGCCATGCTCAACGCGGCCGGTGTGATCCCCACCGGCACAAACCCGACATGGGCCGTGACCAGCGCGCCAGGTGGAGCTGCGCCGCAGCTGCAGAACGCACAAGGGGCGTTCCCGGTCTTCTCCACAGACACCGCTGGCAGCTACACGGTCGAACTCCAGACCCTCGGGCCGAACGGGCTCGCCACCGACCAGGCCACTGTCGAGGTCTACGACGTGCAATTCGCGTCCGCGACTGACGGCTCATTCGTCTCAGGATCGGTGACGCTTGACGGCACCATCGACGGCCCGTCATTCTCGAGCTTCGCCGTCAACGGCGGGGCCGCTAGCACGGTGGGGAATGCGTTCGCTGCTGGCACCCTGACTCCCGTCGGCATCATGAACCCGATCACGGCCAGCATCTCCACCACATCCGGACAGGTAATCGAGCGGACGATCACGGTGATCAACGGCGTGTCAGCCCCCGTGGGATCCCTCGGCGTTCCTGGCACCGCCCTGCGCATGAATGGGCCCGCCCTCGATGCCATCGAGCCGCCGGTCGAAGCGGCGCTCGCTCAACTCCCGCTCAACACCCTGTTCACCGCGGTCCCCACCATCCCGCTCATCCCCACGGGCGCCTTCACCGCCAATCTCACGTTCACGGGCGCGAGCTTCGATCCAACGACCGTAGACTTCGACCTGTTCCCGTCGAACTGCGCCATCGGCGTGGCCATCACGCTCAATACGCTCTCCATCACCGCGGACATAACGGGGACCCAGTTGTTCGGGGGCGCGTACTCCGAGACGGCGACGATCACGGCCGATTCCGTCGTCATCAGCGGCGACATGATCATCGGGACGAACGCCCAGGGGGAAGCCGAGATCACCCTGCAGAACACGAGCGCGAGCTTCGTCAACTTCAACATGCAGGTGACGGGCATCCTGGGGTTGTTCATCGGGCTCATCGAGCCGCTGGTGGAGACGGCGCTCGCCACCGCATTCGAGAGCGCATTGCTCGTCATCCCCTCGGCCCTCAACCCATTGCTCGCCGGCCTCGCATTGAGCGTCGACCTCTCCGCCTCGGGCATCCCCATGGTGGTCGATCTTCCCATCAACTCCGTGTGCTACGACGCGGACGGCCTGACCCTCGCCAATGACTTCCAAGCCACGCCGACCCAGACATCGCCCAGTGCACCCGCGATCACCGACTACCTCACGACCACCGGATCGGTGCCGACCTTCGGTCCGACCACAGCGATAAACGGGGTCGCGTACGACTTCGCGCTCGGCATCGACGACGAGTTGATGAACCAATCCCTGGCCGCGCTGACGATCGCCGGCGCGCTCGATCTCGACCTCAGCGACCTCGGCGGATCCCCGCTCACGGCCGGCGCGCTCGCCCTGACGCTGCCCGGGGCCGGATTTGATGCGTTCCCCGCCAGCACTCCGGTGACGCTGCGGGTGCGTCAGACCATCGCCCCCGCGGTCGTGTTCGCGGCCACGGGCGACGCCGCGTCGCTGCTCGTCGGCAACCAGCGCCTCATCTTCCTCGCTGAACCCGCAGCGGGAGTCCAGGTCCCGGTGCTGGAAGCGGGGATCACCGCGTCGGCCGCTTTGACGATCTCCATCGACCCGACGGTGGGCGCGCTGACGATCACGCCAGGCGCGGCGACCGTGTCCCCCACGAGCGGGGGCACCATAGCCGGGGCGAACCCGACCGCCGCGCTCGGCGGTCTGAATGCCATCGTGACGCAGGTCCTACCGCTGATCACGCAGCCGCTGAGCGGCATCCCCCTCCCGTTCACGGGTGCGAGCGGCGGCGTCGTCGAGGTGTCTGTCCCGGGTGCGAGCCCGAGCATGCTCATCACCTGGCTCGATCTGCCCTGACCCCGAGCGAGGAGGGAACGGACCGCGCGCGCCTCTGCCCTCCTTCGCCGGGTCCCGCGGATGGAGCTCTGAGGGCTACTCGTGCCGGAGGGCCTCGATCGG
>NYSS01000146.1 GCA_002683135.1 Planctomycetota bacterium
CCATCATCCGCAGCGTGTGGACGGACGCGATCAACCACGACCCGGCCATGACCTTCGTTCAGACCGGCCACGAGCTGCCCGGTCGCCCCAGCATGGGATCGTGGATCTCCTACGGCCTCGGCAGCATGAACAATGACCTGCCGTCGTACATGGTGATGACCGCGACCTGGACCGGCCGCAAGTCAGCGCAGGCCCTGTTCAGCCGCCTCTGGTCGACGGGCTTCATCCCATCCGAATACCAGGGCGTCGCCCTGCGCGCACAAGGTGACCCGGTCCTGTATCTCAACGACCCTCCGGGCATGGACCGGACATCACGGCGGCGGATCCTCGACGCGATCGCCAAGCTCAACGCGCGGCTCTTCGAGCGTGAGGGCGACCCTGAGATCGATGCTCGAGCGCAGCAATACGAGATGGCATTCCGCATGCAGAAGTCGGTCCCCGACCTGATGAACATCGCGGACGAACCGCAGCACATCCTCGACCTCTACGGCCCTGACGTGAACAAGAAGGGGACCTTCGCGGCGAGCTGCCTGTTAGCCCGCCGCATGGCCGAACGGGACGTCCGCTTCGTCCAGATCTGGCACCGCGGCTGGGATCAGCACGGCAACCTGCCCGGCGACCTCCCCAATCAATGCCGGGACATCGACCAGCCCTGCGCCGCCCTCATCAAGGATCTGAAGCAACGCGGCATGCTGGACGACACCCTGGTCATCTGGACCACGGAGTTCGGACGCACCACCTACTGCCAGGGCAACCTTACGCGGACCACCTACGGCCGCGACCACCACCCCCGTTGCTTCACCACGTGGATGTGCGGCGGCGGCGTCAAGCCCGGCGTCGAGGTCGGGCGAACGGACGACTTCTCCTACAACATCATTGAACGCCCTGTGCACGTCCACGATCTCAACGCGACGATCCTTCATCTCCTCGGCCTCGACCACAAACGGCTCACGCACCGCTTCCAAGGACGCGACTTCCGACTCACGGACGTCCACGGCGAGCTCGTGAACGAGATCATCGCCTGACCGATGCCCGGCGCCCTGATGTCGACCGCCTATCGGCTCCTATTCCTCGTCGGCCTCTGCGCTGTCGCCGCTGCCCAACGCCCCAACGTCGTCCTCGTCATGGCGGACGACCAGGGATGGGGGGACGTGGGCTACCAGGCCCACCCCACCCTGAAGACCCCGCACCTGGACGCCATGGCCGCCAGCGGCGTGCGCTTCGACCGCTGGTACGCCGGCGCACCCGTGTGCTCCCCCACCCGCGGCACGTGCCTGACCGGCAGACATCACCTGAGGTATGGGATCCCGACCGCGAACGCCGGGCACCTGCCGAAATCGGAGCCGAACCTCGCAGCCATTCTCAAGCAGGCGGGCTACCGCACCGGGCACTTCGGTAAATGGCATCTCGGGACCCTCACCAAGACGATCAAAGACAGCAATCGGGGCGGCACAGCAAAGGGACGCAAGCACTACGCGCCACCGTGGGATCGGGGCTTCGACGTGTGCTTCTCAACGGAAGCGAAGGTGCCCACCTTCGACCCCATGAAGACCCCGCCAAGCTGGGCCGGCGGCGTCGGCAAGAACGCGAAGACCGGGTCCCCCTACGGCACGAGGTACTGGACCGGCCCTGACCAATCGGTCCAGGACGAGGCCCTCGCGGCGAAGGACGACAGCCACCTCATCATGGATCGGGCGACGCGATTCATCAGTGATAGCGTCGGCGCGGACAAGCCGTTCCTGGCGATCATCTGGTTCCACGCTCCCCACCTCCCCGTGGTCGCCAGCGAAGGGGACCAGGAGCCGTACCGGTCCGAGACTCGCGATCAACACCGCCACTATCTCGGTTGCATCACCGCCATGGACCGCGCCGTCGGCTGGCTACGGGCACACCTGCGCCAGCTGAAGGTCGCCGACGAAACGATGGTCTGGTTCTGTGCAGACAACGGCCCCGAAGGGCGCAACAAGGCGCCCGGATCGTCCGGGGGGCTGCGCGGGCGCAAACGCGACCTCTACGAGGGCGGCATCCGCGTCCCCGGACTCATGGAGTGGCCTGGACAGCTGAAGCAAGCACGGGTGATCGCCGCGCCATGCAGCACCCTGGATTACCTGCCGACCGTCCTGTCCGCAACCGGCGTCCCGCTACCGAAGGGCGCGCCGCCCCTCGACGGCGTCGACCTCATGCCCCTTCTCTCCGGGGCGATGACGACACGACCGCGGCCCATCCCTTTCGCGTTCGGAGGCCGGGCTGCGTTGGTCGAGGACCGCTGGAAGATCGTGCGCCCCGCCAAGACCAAGCCGTTCGCCCTGTACGACATCAGCGCCGACCCATCCGAGTCGACGGACCGCTCTGAAACGCACCCGCTGGTGAAGACCCGGATGGTCGCCGCGTGGCGGCAGTTCGAGGCGTCCCTCCCGTCTCGATAGAGCCATCTGGTAGGCTCGCATCGGTGATGTGGAAGGTCACGTCGGCGCTCATCCTTCTCCTCGCGACGCCCGTCGCCGCGCAGACGTACTTCGCCCCCAAACCACCGTTGGCGATCGGAACGGCCCCACCGGGACTCTCGCCGTGCCTGTTCGGTCACTTCACCGGCGACACCATCCCCGACCTCATCACCTACAAGACCGGCTACATCGAGTGCTTCGTCGGGGCCGCCAACATCTCGTTCGCGCCCCCCGGACCGGTCCAGTCCCTCGCCGGCGTGCCCAATTCATCTGTTACCCAGGACATGCTGATAGGCCCGGTGGACCTCGACGGAGACGGCCTCAACGACTTCATCCGCGGCGGACTGTACGGCCCACGACCGATGCTCAACCAGGGCGGAGGCGTCTTCGTGCCCGGCGGCGGACCGTTGTGGCCGATGTCCGCCTTCGAGATGCGTCTCGACGAGATGGACGGGACCCCGCCGATAGAGCTCTGCTACCCCGAGCTGTTTGCCTCCGGCATCGCCACCGCCGTGAGCATCGCCAACTATGACCCCGCGACGATGGCGCTCGTCGCGCAGGACACCATCGCGACCGCCCCTTGCACGTCGATTCGCACCGGCGACTTCAACGGGGATGGGGCAAGAGACATCCTCCTCAGCGGCATCGGCCCGGGCGGCGCGCCGCAATTCTCCGCGCTCATCGGCAACGGCCTGGGCACCGGCTTCACCCTGACTGGCCCCTTCCCAATGCTCTCGACCACCGCGGGCGCCGGGCCGGTGGTCATCAACCCCATGGTCGCCGACATGACCGGCGACGGGATCGACGACGTGTTCTCCCAGACCGACGTCCCCGGAACATTCAGCCTGCACGTCGGCGTATCCGCCACGTCCAGCGCGACCACCCTGGCGTCGCCGATCACCGTCACCGTGCCCTGGGCGCCGTGCGCCGTTACCGCCGGCGCCAACCTGGCGCGGATCGCCGACATCGATGCGGACGGACGCCCCGATCTGCTCTGGGGCACCTGCGCCACCCCGGGGAGCGGCCCCAACGTCTCGCCCTGGGTCCTGCGCATCTGGCGCGGCCTGGGCAGCGGGTCGTTCAGCAGTCCGTTCGACATGATGCTCGTGCCCCAGATCGAGTACGACTACGGCCCCACCTTCTTCGACCTGGAAGACACGGACGGAGACGGCGACCTCGACCTAGGCTGCATTTCCATGTCGTGGCTGCTCTGGGATCTCCGGATCCAGGCCCTGGAGAACCGGGCGATCGTCGGCCCCGGAGGCGGCACCATCCTCGGCGCCGCGCCACCGGAGCAAGCGCTGACACCGCTCACGCCGGGCACCACGGTGACCGCCTCCCTCTTCGGCGCAGCGCCCAACGCAACCGCCGCCTTGGGGCTGTCCCTGAACGCGTTCCCGCCAACCAGCATCGCCGGCCCGATCTGGCTCGACGTCTCCCCCGCCAGCCTCGTGTGGCCGAACCAGTCCCAGGGAGTGTTCGCCACGTCTGCCTCGGGAGCAGCGAGCGTATCTGTGGGAATCCCCACCTCCATCACTCCGGGAACGACGCTGTTCTCCCAGTGGATCTGCCAGGACCCGGCGGGTGGGTACACCCTGTTCGGCTCCAACTGGACGGTCTCCGACGCCCGCACCCTGATCGTGTTCTAAGAGATCGGGCGCGGCTATATGCCGAGGGTTCCAGTGCTGTCGGCGAAGCGCTCGCGATGCACCCCGACCTTCCCCATGAGGGAAAGGTGGAGGTTCGCCATGGGCGTGCGTCGCGGCAGGATCAGGTGCCGACCGGTCCTCAACCGTCCGCCGCCGCTGCCCGCGACGAGGACGGGCACGTTCATGTGATCGTGCCGGTTCCCGTCTCCGAGCCCGGAGCCGAAGACGACCATGGACTGCCTCAGCAAATCGCTGTCCTCGTCACCCGTCTCCGCGAGTCGCTTGAGGAACTCGGCGAACCGCTCCGCGTGCCAGCGGTTGATGCGACGGATCCCTTCGAGATTGGAAGGCTTCTTTCCATGATGGGAGAGGGTGTGGTGGCCGTTGGTCACGCCCGCCATCCGGTAACTGCGATTGCTGCCCGCGCCGCCGAGCATGAACGTGACGGTGCGCGTCAGGTCCGCCTCGAAGGCGAGCGCAACGAGGTCGTACATCACCCCAAGCCTCGAAGCGTAACCGCGGCTCGCCCCATCAAGCACGTCAACCGGCATGCCCTTGGTATCGGGCTCCGCCTCGGCATCAGCCTTCAAGCGCGCCTCCACCTCACGGACCGAGTCGAGATACTGGTCGAGCTTGGCACGATCCACCGCCCCGAGACGTCGGCGCAAGCGCCGGGCATCCCCGAGCGCCGCGTCGAGGATGCTGCGCCGGTCGAGGGCGCTGGCCCGAAGCTCCTTCTGTGATGCGATCTCACCCGGATCTCCGAACAACCGGATGAACACCTCTCGTGGATTGGTCTCCTTGGTGACCGGCGTGGTCGCCGTCCGCCACGAGACGTTGTTGGAATACGCGCAGGCATAACCCGAGTCACAAGATCCGCTGCGTTTACCCCGCTCCATGCCGAGCTCGAGAGACGCGAATCGGGTCGCCGACCCGACCTCGGACGCGATGACCTGGTCGACAGACACGCCCACGTGGATGTCCCTGCCGCCGGTCTTCTTGGGATGGGCGCACGTCAGATAGGTGGACGCATTACGGGCGTGGTCGCCCGGGCCGTCTCCGTGGGCACGGCCCCCATCAATCGCCAGATGCGTCGCCACCAACACCTGCTTCCGGAATGGATCGAGCGGCTCCAGGATATGCCCGAAGCTAAAGTCGGAGCCCGACCCGCTGGGTGTCCAGTCGTCCATCTTCATGCCATTCGGCGCGAAGACAAAACACGTGCGGACCGGACGCGCGCCCCGCGAACGGGTGAGCGCGGGGGTCATGGCGGAGAGGAACGGCAGCGCCACCGCGACCCCGGCACCGCGCAAGATCGCGCGACGAGACAGGCTCTGCTTGCGAACGACGTGTGCCATGGACAACAGCCTACCCCGGAGACCGGCGGCGACGGAAGGCGTCTGTCCGAACGATCGCTAAGACCAGCTCTTCGAGCGAAGGGGCGTCACCGATACGAGAGACCAGCAGCTCCAGCGCCAAGGCGTCCGCGTCCGACACATCTCGGCCGATGGCATACACGAAAAGCTTCTTCGCCACGCAGCGGACATACAACGGATCCCGACGGACAAAGGCCTTGAGCGCGGCGATGCCGTCGAGCTTGCGGCCGTCCGGCAATTCACCGGTTGCGTCGACCGGCCGGGCGCCCTCAGAACCGCGCCACCGGCCGACCGCGTCGAAGTTCTCCATCGTCAGACCGAGCGCGTCCATGCGCACATGGCAGGACGCGCACGTCGCGTTCTTGCGGTGCTCGGCCATCCGCGCGCGGAGCGTGGCCGCGTCATTTATCGACTCCTCGCCCGGGAAGCTATCGGCGCCGGGCGGCGGAGGCGGGGGCGGCGTGCCAAGAATGTTCTCCAACAGCCACTTGCCGCGCTTGACGGGCGAGGTCCGCGTCGGGTTCGACGTGACCACATGGACGCTGCCGTGGCCCAGGATGCCACCTCTCCGACCGTCCTTCAGCGCCACACGACGGAACGTCTGGTCGAATGCCCCTTCCAGGCCGTAGTGCTGAGCCAGGCGCGCGTTGACGAAGGTGTAGGGGGCATCAACCAGGTCCTGGACCGGACGACCCTCACGCAGCACGGATTCGAAGAAGCGCTCCGTCTCCGTGCGCAGATCCGCCGCCAAGGCATCGGTGTAGCCAGGAAATCGACCCGGGTCAGGAGACGCGTCGGCCAGGTTGCGCAGCTCCAGCCACTGCGACGCGAACTGGGTCGCGAGCGCGGTCGCCTTCGGGTCCCGCAGCATGCGCAGCGCCTGGCGCACGAGGACCTCTCCGTTCCCCAGCGTCCCCTTGGCCGCGAGGCGATAGAGCTCATCGTCCGGGGTGCTGCTCCAGATGAAGTACGACAGGCGCGACGCCAGTTGCCACGGGCCGATGTCCTCTGCGACGGCCGAATCTGGCTGATTCGGTAGCTCGACGCGGAAGAGAAAATTCGGGGATACCAGCGCCGCCGCCAGGGCCAGACGCAGGGCCTCGCGGAAGCTCGCCCCGCGAGCCATCTTGTCCTTCATCACCCCACCGACGCCGGACATCTCGGATGAGGTGGGCGGGCGCCGCCAGATCCGACGCAGCATCTCCCGCAACATCGGGCGCCCGCGGCGGGCCGCGCCCCCGTGCCCGGGATCCGCGGCGAACAACCACCGATGTCCCCGCGTGAGCGGCGGCTGATCAATGGGGCCGACGACCTCGAGCCACTCAACCACGAGATTGCGATCACGCTCGCTGGGCACCGGGTCGTCCGGCCGGTAGTAGTCGTTGGTGAACGCGAGGCTGACCCGACGGCTGCCCCCTTCCATGTCCAGCTCGAACTCGTAGACCTCACGCTTCTCGCGCGTGGCCTTCACCTTCAGGGTCTTCACACGACGGCGCTCCACGAGGAGGTCCGCCTTGGCCCTCTCGGGGCCGGCCTGCTGCGCCCAGACACCGGCGCGCAGCAGGTAGCGCCCTCGACGCGGGAGCTCCACGGTCGCCGACACCCTCCCGTTGGTAAACAGGAAGTGGGCGCCACCGCGGAGGCTGCGGTCACCGAGCGTGGACGCCATCTCCGCGGCTTGGATCCTGCGCACCGCCGGCTCCCCCGGGACCTCCATGCTGATGACATCAGCGGCGACCTTTTCAGCCGCCACCGCATATTTCTCTATGTGCAGGGTCGAGAACGTCACCGCATCGCCGATGTTGTCGAACCCGTATCCCAGGTCATCCGCGGGGAACGTCTCAGCGACCTCCGTCTCGATCCCGAACAGATCGCGGATCGAATTCACGTATTCGACGCGGCTCAACCGCCGGATGGTCGCCCGGCCCGGGTCGAGCTTGAGGCGTCCGACGCGGGCGGCCAGCGCCCCGTTGGCCCACTCGAGCGCGGTCTTCACCTGGTCGTGACCCGGGCGTTCCCGGCCCGGCGGTGGCATGTCCCCCGCCAGGAGTCGGTCGCGGACACCCAGCAGCATGCCCAGCTCGGCGACGGAGGAGGCGTCCCCACCCAGGCCGCGAAGATCCAGGTCCGCCTTCGGGCTGCCCCCACCGTGGCACTGGATGCAATGCCCCTCTAGCAGCCGCCCCACCGAACGGTCGAACCCGGTGGCATCCTGGGCGACGCTCGATCCGGCGAGGAGCAGCACGACAAACGAACGGACAAGCACGCCACCATCGTAGCGCTCGTGGACTATCATGCGTGCATGATCCGTTATGTCGCCACGGCCCTCCTGCTGGTCTCCGCCCTCCCCGCGCAAGGACACGTCACCCCACCGGAGGGGTTTTCCCCACTCCTGGTAGGAAAAGGCCTCACCGGGTGGCGTGGGCGCCCGCACCTCGACCCTAAAAAGGAGGCGGCCATGTCTCCCGAAAAGCGAGCGAAACAACAGGCCAAGTGGAACGCGGACCGCGACGCCCATTGGCGCGTCGAGAACGGCGAGATCGTCAACGATGGAAAGGGCGTGTTTCTGACGACGGAGAAGGAGTACGAAGACTTCGAGTTTACCTTCGAGTACAAGACCGTCGCCAAGGCGGACAGCGGCGTCTACCTCCGCTACATCCCTCAGGTCCAGATCTGGGACACCACCGAGGCAGGCGGAAAATGGAACCTGGGGGCAGACAAGGGATCTGGAGCCCTGTGGAACAACAAGCGCTACGCCAACCGGCCCCTACACCACGCGGACCGCCCCTTCGGAGAGTGGAACAGCCTCCGCATACGCATGGTGGGGTCGCGGGTCTCCGTCTGGATGAACGATAAGTTCATCGTCGACGACACGATCCTCGAGAACTACTTCGACCGCAACCGCCCCGTCCCCACCCGGGGGGCCATCCAGCTTCAGACACACGGCGGCGAGATCCGCTGGCGCAACCTGTTCATCCGCGAGATCGGCGCCGACGAGGCCAACCGCATGCTCGCCAAGCGGGCGTCCACGGCGTTCGAGAGCGTCTTCAACGGCAAGGACTTCAGCGGCTGGGCTGGCCCCACCCACACCTACGAGGTGGACAACGGCGCGATCCGGTGCCGCGCAGGCGCGGGCGGGACGATCTACACCAAGGCGACCTACGACGACTTCGTCGCCCGCCTCGAGTTCAAGCTCCCACCTGGCGGCAACAACGGCCTCGCGATCCGCTACCCGGGCAGCGGAGACACCGCGTACATCGGCATGTGTGAGCTGCAGGTCATCGATCACACCCACAAGAAATACGCAAACCTCAAGGACTGGCAGGTGCATGGCTCAGCCTACGGAATGGCCCCGGCCCACCGCGGGTTCCTGCGCCCCGCCGGGACATGGAATTTCCAGGAGGTCACCGTCAAGGGGTCGACCATCACGGTCGAACTCAACGGCTACGTCATCCTCGAGACCGACCTCTCAAAGATCGACAAGCCTTTCTCGGGTAACGCGCACGCCGGGCGAACCCGCACAGAGGGGCACTTTGGGTTCGCGGGGCACAACGATCCGGTCAGCTTCCGCCACGTGCGCATCAAGCGCCTCTGACCGTAGCCCGCCCTCACGGAGCACAGCGCCGACGCGCGCTTCGGTAGCATGGGCCCGTCATGCCGTACGACCCTGAGCGACACGGCCCTCGACGCATCGTTGGCCCCGACTTCCACGCGCGGGTGTACGCCGTCGTGGTGACCGTCCCAGCGGGGCAGGTCACGACCTACGGCGATGTCGCCGCCCACCTCGGATCGCGACAGGTCGCCCGCCACGTCGGGTTCGCGCTCGCCGCCCTCGATCCCGGCCAGGGCACGGTGCCCTGGCACCGCGTGGTGAATAGCCGAGGACAGATCAGCCCACGCCGCTTCGACGACGCCCCCTCCGAACAACGTCGTCGGCTCGTCGACGAGGGCGTCGCCGTGGCCGTCGACGGACAGGTCGAACGCTTCGACAGCATCCGTCACGTCTTTTGATCGATGTCCCCGACGCCCGCGAACACGTCCGGTCGAATGGCGGCATGATAGGCTCCGCCCCCTGGAGAGTTGCCATGCGCCTTATCGTTCTCGCCCTCATCGCCCTACCGCTCGCCGGCCAGGATCTTCGTCTCCCCGCCCTGTTCTCCGACCACATGGTCCTCCAACGGGACCGCCAGGTCGCCATCTGGGGCTGGGGAGCCCCCAACAAGCACATCGAGATCACGTCATCATGGGGCGCCTCCGCCCAAACCCACGTGTCCTCCGAGGGGACCTGGAACGCGACCCTC
Organism: Planctomycetota bacterium; assembly: GCA_002683135.1. Lineage (GTDB taxonomy): Bacteria > Planctomycetota. The sequence goes on from NYSS01000146.1 coordinate 9,771, forward strand.
AAGACGGCCGGCCCCGCCCTGGACCAGAAATTGACGGTCACCTGCGGCGACACCAATCGGGTGTTCAACGACGTGGCCATCGGTGACGTGTGGCTCTGCTCCGGCCAATCCAACATGGAATGGCGCCTCAGTCAGACGCGCAGATCCGATCAGAGCGCAGAGGACTTCATCAAGGATCTCGGGCCCACCGACCTCCCCGGCGTCCGCCTCTTTACCGTCCAGAACGCCATCGCGCCGGCCCCGAAATCCGACGTCGGAGGCAGCTGGCAGCGCAGCGCGCAAGCGCCGGCCCTGGACTTCAGCGCATGCGGCTTCCACTTTGGCCGCAAGGTCCACCAGGAGATCGGCGTCCCCATCGGCCTCATCGCATCGGATTGGGGCGGCACGGTCTGCGAATCGTGGACCAGCCGTGACGCCCTCGCCAAGCACGGCCAATTCGACGCGGGCCTCGAGGCTGCCGCGCAGCTCGCGCGCGGCAGCAACGCCGCCGAAAAAGCCCAGAAGGAACGACTCGCGGCGTGGTGGAAACAGCTCGACGGGGATCTGCGATGGACCCACGACGCCTTCGACCCCAGCGGCTGGGACGAGCTGAGCACGCCGGGCATCTGGGAAGACAAGCAGGTCGGGGCATTCGATGGCGTCCTGCTGATGCGCCACATGGTGGAGGTGCCCGCCGCGTGGGCGGGCAAGGATCTCACCCTCGAGCTAGGGCCCGTCGACGACATGGACACGACCTGGTTCAACGGGGAGAAGGTCGGCGGCATGGAGCGCCCCGGCATGTGGAATGTCCCCCGCAGCTACAGCGTCCCGGGACGGCTGGTCAAGGCGGGCGCCAACGTCATCGGCGTGCGCTGCGTCGACACGGGCGGTGGCGGTGGCTTCGCCGGCGGCAAGAACGCCATGCGCTTGCGGCGCAGCAGTGACAAGACCCAGGCCGTGTCTCTCGCCGGCACGTGGCGGTGCCGCAAGGCCAAGAGCATGGCTCAACTGCCCCCCATGCCCGCGTCGACCCGCTTCGGCGCCAACGAGCCGACCGCGCTCTACAACGGGATGATCGCGCCGCTGGTCCCCTTCGGGCTGCGAGGTTTCCTCTGGTACCAGGGAGAATCCAACCGGACCCGCGGCTTCCAGTACCGCAGCCTGTTCCCGGCCATGATCACGGACTGGCGCGGGAAGTTCGGCCAGGGAGACCTGCCCTTCTATTTCGTGCAGATCGCGCCGTACAACTACGGCGGAGACACGGGGCAGGCAGCCGAGCTCCGCGAGGCCCAGATGATGACCCTCGGCCTGAAGCACACAGGCATGGCGGTCACCATGGACATCGGCAACCCACGCGACATCCACCCGAAGAACAAGCGGGACGTGGGAGAGCGCTTGGCCCGCTGGGCCCTGGCCAAGGACTACGGGAAGGACGTGGCGTTCTCCGGGCCCGCGTACGCGGGCATGGGGGTTGAGGGGAACGCCATCCGCCTACGCTTCCAACATGCCGCCGGCCTCACCGCCCGTGACGGCGCACCCAGCCATTTCCAGATCGCCGCAGAGGACGGCAAGTTCGTCGTCGCGACAGCCAAGATCGACGGCCAGACCATCCTCGTCTCCAGTCCGCAGATCTCGTCCCCCGCTGCGGCCCGCTACGCCTGGGGTGACGCCGATGAGCCGAATCTGTTCAACGGCGCCGGCCTCCCGGCCTCTTCGTTCCGCACCGATGACCTTCCCCGCGGCATCCGGAGGCGATAGCTTCCCGGGGCAATGACTGACAACACCGAATCGACAGACGCGCCCCTGGACTTCATTCGGCAGATCGTCTCCGACGATGTGGCCGCGGGGAAAAGCGACGGCCGCGTCCACACGCGCTTCCCGCCCGAACCGAACGGCTACCTTCACATCGGCCACGCCAAGGCCATCTGCCTCGACTTCGGCGTCGCAGACGAGTTCGACGGCCAGTGCAATCTCCGGTTCGACGACACCAACCCGGTCAAGGAGGACACGGAGTTCGTCGAGGCGATCCAGGAGGACATCCGCTGGCTGGGGTTCGACTGGGAGGACCGGCTCTTCTTCGCCTCTGACCACTTCCCGCAGCTGTACGAGTGGGCCAAGCACCTCATCCGGGAGGGCAAGGCGTACGTCGACCACCTCTCAGCTGAAGAGATCAGGGAGCACCGCGGCACGTTGACCGAGCCCGGGCGCGACAGCCCTCACCGGGGCCGCGCCGTCGACGAGAACCTGGCGCTCTTCGAGCAGATGAAGA
>NYSS01000147.1 GCA_002683135.1 Planctomycetota bacterium
AGATATCGTGTACTCTAGTTAAGAATATAGCCTCACAATACTTATAAGCCTCATCATATAGAGTCTTTCCACCAATCACAAAGACATCTCTGCCTGGATGATTAAAGTCTAACGAAGTAAGAATAAGTTCAATAGAATCTTGAGATGGATTACGAACTCCATAACAACCTGAAAAATCATTCTTATTATGAGATGAACTTATTACATAATTGAATCTGGATGTTAATGGTGCGTGAATACCAAGACTTTTCCAAGTAGTAGAACCCATGACTACAACATTTTTGTCAGTCAATTGTTTAAACCATTTTAAGTCTTCTGTTAACTTGGGCCAGGGAAGACCGTTTTTAAAACCAATACTGCCATTATCATCAACAGCCAGAATCATGTTAATCATTATCGGTCAGTGTCTCCTTATTCTCATCTTCGATTTCACCATCCGAAGTGTCATCATCAAAATGGGCACCTAATATAGACTTTACATTGGTCTCAACATCTTCTTTAATCTTTGCTACATTGATTTTTACTTGAACATCAGCAATCTTATCGAATCTGTGTACAAGTTTTTCCCAGTTTAAATCATCGGCAAGTGGTAACGGATGTAATAATTCATCACCTGACATTTCAATCTCTTGCCCACTTGCTAATGTTACCAATATACTTTCTACATATTCAGTAGGAATACTCATTGGAAAAATTTCTTCCATTAACTTGTCAAAGTTAGGATCGTCATCCATCATCTTTGCGCCCTCAAATTATATTATCTTTATTCTACTGGTGCCGCCGCTTCTGCTCTAGCCTTCATGGCTTTTGCTGTAGTTCCTGCAGGTCTACCTCTACCACGTTTAGCAGGCTTTTCTGCCTTCTCAGCAAGTGATGGATCATATTTAACTGCTTCAGCACGTTTCTTTGTTGCTTCCTCTTCTAACATAACTGCTTGTATCAATAAGTTTTGAGCAATCTTTTTGTTATCTTCCTCAATACTCATATCAACTTGTTCTTCCATTCTTTCCTGAACTGTTGGACCTTCATCCTGTGGTCTTTCTGCTCCTGCGGCAATATCGTCCATCTGTTTCAATAAATCAGTCAATGGAAGTGAAGTAGTTGAGTTTGGTGACATTATGATTGACTCAACTGGCACTTTCTTTAAAAGACCTTCTTTATGTAAAGTCTCTAGCATATTGTTACCGTTCCAAAATACTTTGCGAGAAAGAACCTCGTATAACTCTGTAGCGGCTTGTCCTTCTGATGACTCAAGAGCAGACATGAAATCATCGTGATACTTGTCTGGTAATGAATCACTGTAAACTACCAAAGCATTCTCTGGTTCATCAGGTAGACGAAGAAATGCCACACTCAATCGAGTATTAGTTCCTTTATGATTGCCTACGTGTTTTAAAAAGTTAGCCATTATCTTCTCCTTTATCTGCAGTCACATCCGCCTTTTCTTCGCCCTCTGCGTCTGCTGCCGCTTGTTGAGCCGCTTGAACATGGTCTACAAATGTTTTAACTTTATTAGCAACTGCACCCACGGATGATAATTCATTCGCTTGGAAGGCACCACGTTTTGATGCTAAGTCAATAATGTTATATATATTGACCAAGTCGTTTACTGTTACACTCGGTTGAGCCACTTGTTCTGGTGCTACCGTTTCTTGTGTTTCTGACATATGATTACTCCTTGTCATTTGTTAAATTAATATTATATAATATGAATTTTTACAATTCATTAGTCTATTATATCTGATTGAAAATAAAAAGTCAAGCATTTTTACTAATTTATGCTCTTTTTTTCTCTGAATCGAGGGTAATATACTTCAACCAAATCTCATGGTCGATGTGTTTGACATTGACTCCATTGACTAATTGTAGGAAATCTGGCTTTCTAGGTTGTTTATAGGGTTTGATATGGGTGTGACTTGCTTTATCATTATTACATTTTCTACAGGCAGAAACGACATTTGTCCATTCAGTTTTACCACCTTTAGATTTGGGAATAACATGGTCTAGTGTTAAATCTTTATGACCAAACATCTGTTTACAATACTGGCAAATATAATTATCTCTTAGATAAACATTACTTCGATTGAATGACGTATTTGACCTTCGTTTAACATATTCTCGAACCATCATAACACTGGGAACCGTCATTGTTATGTTAGGACTATGAACCTGCCAATCCTCGTGCCATTCCAGGACGTTAATTCTGTCAAGCCATACGAGTTTAATACTCTCTTGCCAGGTGAGTGTTGAAAGTGGTGCGGCACTTAAAGGATTGCCGTCTGCGTTCAGAAGGAGGGTATCTCTCATGTTGAATATTTATCAAATTCCAGATGTCAAAAACCCCACTGTTTAGAGTGGGGTTTGAGAACTATGAACTGTTATACTTCTATTTTTTTGGGTAGAGTGAAAATCTTATTGCGTTCTTTTTCAAAGTAAAGGATCTAGTCCAATCATATCTAGGTCCTCGATATATAACTCTAAACTTTCCAGGACACAATTTTCTAACATCATCGAGATACTTTATAGGTATGTTTTTTGCAAAACTTACCTCATCTTCAGGACTAGAATACTTTATCCACAATAAGTAACTTAAGTTTGCTTCATTCATTATGCTTGGCTGTAATAGGCGTGTTCACCAAATGGAGGAACAATTTGGTCAGTACCGTGAATGATAAACAAACTATCACAATAGTCTGGGTCACCCCAAGAATCCCAAGGCATACCATCTGTGAACATAATAAACTTATTAGGAGTAATATCGTTGTCCTTCATAAAGTTATAGTTACATTCAAAATCAGTACCACCACCTCCAACAATCTCGTATTCTTTGAGTTCGTCAGCATTATATGGGTCAAACTCTTTATAACCTCTTTGATTTACATCTGTATCAAATGTCCAAATTCTAATTTTAAAGTCTTGAAACTGTTGCATAATGCCGTAAACTTCACCAAGAAATTCTTCAATCATTGAAGATGAAATAGAACCTGATACGTCAAGTCCAATCGCAACATCAATCATTTCATCATTCTTTTGACCAGGAAGATAAACTCCCATTGACCTTGATTTACGAGATTGCCTCATAAATGTGAAATCACTTTTTACTAAACTCTGAATTGAAATGTTAAGAAGTTCTCTCCAATCCATTTTAGGATTAGTCATTCCATTAATAATTCGTTTGATGTCACCAGGAAGAGTTCCTGCATCCGTTGATTGAGCAGACTGTATTACTGCCTGTTTCATCTGGTCTTTAATCTCTTTTGCTTCTTCTGGTGAAATTTTAATAGGTGCTTTTCGACCACTAGGATCACCTTCTTCATTATCTTTACCATCAGGCCCAAACATATGAACATCTAAAGTTTCTCTATCATCGGCTTCGCCTGTTTCTTTAAGGTGTTCGTAAATCTCTTCGGTATAACTTCTATAATATTTTCGGTCATGTAGTGCTTGTTTTGGCATTTCACCGACCCTTGCCTCAACTAGGGCTTGATTAACTTTAAAGTCAGCCGCAATATTCCAAAGTTTCATATCTCGGTCGTCTTCTTTTTGGTCCATCAAACGACCAAACTCACCACAATGTTCGTAAACACAATGCATAACCTCGTGCCCTACTACAAAATCAATTTGTTCTGGAGTAAGTGTTCTAAAAAAATCTGAATTATAATATAAATGTCTGCCGTCAGTTCCAGCAGTTGGAACCCATTCTGCCTCGACTAGTTTCAATCGAGTAGCAAGTGTGCCGAAAAACGGATGACGGATAAGAAGTCTAACACGACTACTTACAATCATCTCTTTAACTTCTTTATCAGTATAATCAAAAACTACTGGCGGCGGTAAAGTGTCATCTATTTCAACACCGTTAGCCTTTAATACTTCATCTAAAGCATTATCTAATTCTTGTTCATTAGTTACTGTCTTGGTTTCAGCCATAATTATCTACTTGTAATAAATTGCGAATGAGGTTGCGTGTTCCATAATCGTATTATTTGGAGACCTTGTGAATGTTCGAGTTGAAGGACCTCTATATCTGTATAAAAATTCACCTGGAAAAGTTGCTTTAATTGTATCAAGCATTTCCATAGGAAGACCCTTTGCCAAACTTGTCTCATAACTAGGACTTGCGAATGTTTTTAACTTTTCTAGCATAATTTCTTTAGGAGTACTGAATGCCTCAGCAGGAGTAATTCCCATACAGTTATCAAAACAAGCAGGACAACGGTCTCCGTCTTCCCACATAATCTCACCACAACATGGACTAACTAGACCTTCTGTATTATTTAAAATATAATCTGTACTCATTTTAACCTCTCTTTTCTTTAAATATACTACTATTATAACATAAATCGAGGATCTGTCAAGTTTTTACGAGATTCTGACGTAATTTATCTTGGTTTCGTTGATATTTTCGTCATTCCATGCCGTGCCCAATGCTTTAATTTTACAAGAAACCTTAATATTCTTTTTACTGTTTGCTATATCTTCGTTTGAGGTGAAAAAAGTTACTCTATGATTATCAGTTGTAATAGCATTAATCATATAACCAGAACCACCATATTGAGTATCTGCTAGATATTTTGATGTAAGTATTTCAATTTCAGTATTAACCTTTTCACCTATTCTGCCTAAATGTCCATCATTGGTACTTCTATCTCTAAGAACTTCGTTTTTTACACTATTATTATAATAAGTAGGAATAAAAGCGGCAATTCCAAATACACTATTGTTCATTTCAGTCTCGGGTGACAAAAATTTAGTTATAGATGTTTCAAAATCAGTTAAAGTGTCGGCAAGTATCTTAAAAGAAAATTCATCTTCAAGATATTTCATTATAATTCCTGCTTCTTTTCGGTCTTCTTCGGTAATTAATTCGGGATATTTAGTTAAAACACCAATAAGTATATCTTTGTTACTAAAAGCGGTCTTCATAAAATCGCCGTTAATAATATCATACTCACCGGCAGATTTTACATAAGTTTTATTGAATTTAGTCGCAACAACAGACGCAATTAATAATTCTTCTTTAGTAAAAGAATAAGGACTATTATTTTGTTTTACATCTATGATTGTTTCAGCCGATTTAGTAAAATCATACTTGTCAAAGTATTTTAATACTTTTGTATCGTTAAACTCGATATAACTGTGATTTTTCGATGTATCCATCATTTTCTATACTTTTTATTGATTATAATATAATTATAGCATAAAATACGAATCTGTCAAGTTTTTCCTTACATTTAAATTAAAAATTGAGACCCAGGAAGATAATGTTTTAACTTCGGATTTTCAACAAAATCTCTTGTTTTATCTGTAACAGAACCAACAACAGATAAAAATGGTCGTTTATGTAAACTCGCATTCGCAGTACCATGTGGCATATCTTTCCATTCAAAAGTAAGAATGCTACCTGCTACCCATCTTTCACATATTTGATTACCAAAAACAACAAACTGTCCTGGTTCCCAATCTGCTAATGCTATTAAAAATCTACGCACTTCTTTGCCATCATGTTTTTCTTCTGCCTCATAATGTTTGTCCAAATGCATTGCGACACTTTCGCCTGTGAGTTGAATGTGTAACTTATGTCTTGGATTTTCCATGCCAAGAATATCAATCATTCGTTGCATTTGAGGTCCAATATCACGTGTGCCATGATACATTGGTTGTTCTGGGTCACCACCAGCATCGATAATATCTTTTAATTCGTTTTCTTTTAGAACACCACGTGGGTCTGACTTTCTAGAAAGTCCTTTTTTATCCCATCTGTTACCCCAGGTAACTGTTTCCATTGTTTCGTATGCTTTTTCTAATTCATCTTCCCAGTCACCCACGAATCGGCCACATAACTGAAAAGACTCAGTGTCTTTTATTGACTTATTAAAATGATAATCAGATAATTCTTTACCTAGTTCCCAATTCGTTTTCATTTTGTTTTCCTTTATAAAATAACTTATTATATTTGCGTTCAAATATATCACCAGTACACCAGTATCCTTCTTTGTCAAATTTTGTAGGTGTATTGATGTATTTAGACATTAATAACGGACTTTTTATCCATAACTTGTGATATCTATCTAATTTATATTCGTATTGTTTATTACATTCAAGTTGTAACTTATGTTTTGTATCGGATTTAATTAAGAATGTAAATGATGGTGTATGCGTTTCTGTGTGTCCGTACAAATTTCTAATAGCAGGAACACCTTTAGCAAATAGAGTATCTACCAGAATTTCAGATATAACAGTGCTATCTATACTTAATTCTCGCCAATGTGACATATCTTTTAAATTATATATTGTCGGTATCATATCATTAGATACTACCGTGGCTATGGTTGGTTTATATTCTTCACATAGCATTGAAAATCGTTCAGCATTAAACTGTTCCATTATAACAGTACACCCTTTAATTAATCCAGGCAATGAATACAAATATAAGCCAGCAACAGTTGATGGTGGCAATTGCGACAACACTACATCATCTTTTGTTAAGCCACCAATAACAATGCTATTCAGACAAGCAAGTAAACATCCCGCACCTGTATGTGCCACGGCTTTTAATTCATCTGTGAAATCACTAGTAAACAATACTGTATAAATGTGATTAGGGTTCATTGCGTATATCAACGCATTTCTGTGTGGTTCTAGTTCTAAAGCATCTTGCTCACTCATTATAACATGGTCTGGTTTACAGGCATCGATAATATTAAACAAGTAATCTTCTGATGGATTAGGATAAGTTGGAATAAATGTTACTCCTAGGATATCACAAGCAAGTATCATTCGCACATAATGATATTCCTTTTCACTAGCAAACAATATTTTTTCACCAGGTTTTATCGCAGTGGATAACACGGCAGCCAGATTTTCTACACTTCTAACAAGTTCAGAATAAGTATATTGTTTATCTTTACAGACAATAGCAGTCTTTGACCCGTTTTCTTGGGCCGAATGCTTTATAGTTTCAAATATCATATATATTATTGTACCATAAAAAAAGAGGGAAGTCAATAGACATCCCTCTTTAAGAGTGGTTAATTTATTGAGATTTACGCATTATGGGCCTCAATAATCAGTTTCCCATGCTTTTTGAAGAACTTCTCAATACAAGGAACTTTTCTAGGTTCTAGAGGTAACTTGTAAACTTTAAGAGCAGTTCTTCCACCCAATACTGTCATTTCAGTATCAAAGTTTTCCATCATAAAGTTGAAAAAGTTATCAGCCATCTTGTATAACTCGTCCATCTTCTTTTTGCCATTTCGGTCAACAAAATCTTTCAACTCATAACATAGTGAAGTTGTCAATGAAAACATTGCTGAAATTTCTTTCGCCTCAGTTGTAAGTGTAGTAACTTTACCACTAAGAATATCAGAAGGAACAGGCAACTTACTAGATAAGGCTCTGTGAGCCATAAACTTAGTAGCAACACCATCACCAACTGTTCCAGCAATTAGGTCGTGTAAACGACTATTGCTAATATCTTCGCCATCTTTCGGTAACATTTCTGAAACGAAAGTCCAAGAACGAGGAGTAGCAAATGCCCTTGAGGCAGTTCGTGGGTCAAAGTTAAATAAGTCCATCTTGTTTGAAGTTAAGAAACCTACAACATCAGCACTAATTTTGTTCTCTAATGCCCAAGTCTGCCAATCTTCAAAGTCAACACCCATTTCAAGGTGAACAAAACGGTTAGCAAGTGGTGAAGGCATTCTATAAGCAACACCTCGGTCACTCTCACGATTACCAGCCGCAACGATTAAAACATTGTCTGGTAAAACATAAGAACCCAACCTACGATTTAGAATTAACTGATAAGCCGCCGCTTGAACTGATTGCGGTGCTTGGTTCATTTCATCCAAGAATAAAATAACAGATTCATATTGGTCTGCTAACTCCTGACTAGGTAAGTCTGACGGAGTGGCCCATTCCATGGTACCATTTTTTTCGTTGAAATAAGGAATACCTCGCAAATCAGTTGGTTCCATCAGAGCAAGACGAAGGTCAATCATAAAACCTGACCTTTCTTGTGTAATACTATCTACAATTTCTGATTTACCAACCCCTGGAGGACCCCAAATAAATACAGGACGTTTACGATTAAATGCATAATTAAGTTCAGCCCTAACATCACTAGGACGAACTACCCTCACATCTAAGTCGTTTGTTGATACTTTATTAGTCATATTAACCTCTCTTTATTGAATATACTACTATTATATCACAAATCGAGATTCTGTCAAGTTTTTGAGTTAAAAAATGTCTTATTTTCTACCCAAAGGTCTATATCCCCGTCAATCATCAGTAATTCTGCGGCAATAACCTCTTCAAATAGAACTAATTGAGATTTTTTTAGATAATAAGGGGAATTTAAGTACTTATCTAGTATAAGTATCTGTTTTCCTGTTCCAATTGCAGTTTCAGACTTAATTTCTATGGTATATTTTTTGAAATGTTTGGCGATGATATTTCGACCAAAGGCAGATACCCTAAATCCCCTAGATGAATCGTTGTCACTAATAAAAATATCGTTTGGAGTAAGTTTTTTTCTACCTGAGATTTTTCTGGTGGTATTTTCGTTAATATAATCAATTAACTCAATCTTGTTCACGTTATATCTCTAACTTGTCACCTTTTGTTAGTACATATACTTCAAAATCGTTACATCTAAACAACTTATTCAATCTTTGTGCTAGATTGATTGCGTGTCCTGGGTTAGAAAACGATACTTTCTTGTATTTTGGACCAGGAAAATTGACCAACGAATTAAGGCTCCGAAGATTAATCGCTTCTCCTTTATAGAACACGGAATATACTGCGGTTGCTTTGAGTACTTGCTCACTACGATAGGTCTGATTGTCGGTATGTTCTAATATTATTGTAGGTTTTGGTCTAGCCATAAGAGTGTCCTTATTAATGGTTACACTCTTATTTATCTAAATCCAACAAAAACATCGTATATAAT
>NYSS01000148.1 GCA_002683135.1 Planctomycetota bacterium
ACGGGCAGCGTCGTCGCGATCCGCTTCAGCTACACCGCTGGCACGAGCTTCACCGGCGACCTGGCGATCGACACGGTGGTCGTGAACTAGCCAGCGCCACAGGCTGTGCGCAAGGCGGATGGATCGTTGCGGTCGCAGCAGTCCATCCGTTCCCGGACGGCGCCGCGACCGCTCAGGGCAGGAACACCACCGCCCCGGTCGCGACGTCGTAGAGCGCGCCGGTGATCAGCAGCCCCCCCTGCTGCTCAAGCGCAGCGAGCACCGGGCTCTCATCCCGGATGTCGGCGACCGTGAGCTCGACGTTCTTCCGTGCCACCTCGTCGGTGAATTCGTCGTGCGCGGACGCGCCGCCGTCCACCGACGAGGTCGCATCCACCGCCCGACGGAGCTTGTCCGTGGGCCCCGGCTGGTGTCCCACCTGACCGCCTTCGGTCACCCGAGCCACGGCCCCGCAGCGCGTGTGGCCCAGCACGACGAGGCATGGCGTCCCGAGCGCTTCGCATGCGAACTCGAGGCTCGCCAGCACCGCGTCCGAGACCGTGTTCCCCGCGACCCGTACGCCGACGATGTCCCCCAGGCCCTGGTCGAAGATCCGCTGCGGCGTCACCCTGGAATCGACACAGGCGAGCACGGTCGCGAAGGGCTGTTGCGCCGCGCTGGTCGTCGCGACCTCTGCCTGTTCATCCCTGGGGGCGGAATCACCGGATCGGAACCGCTGGTTCCCGATCACCAGCCGCTCGAGCGCCTGGTCGGGCGTCGCGGGCGGGGGCGTGGCTGAGGACGAGTCAGGCATGGCAAGAAGGTACTAAGAGCCGCCCGCGGAAACGAGTCCAGCGTGGTCGGCGAGGCTGGAAGCAGCTGCTATGGGCCCTGCGGAGCGCCCCCGCCCCCGCCGCAGTGGCGGACGGCGGCGGCCACACTGGCCAGGGCGACCGCCCCCAAGCCGACCGTCCACGGGATGTCCCGCGACTCGGCCCATGCGTACCACGCGACAAGGGCCGCCATGGGCGCGACGACAGCAGCGATCAGGACGACCATGATCGACCGCTGGCTCGTGGTCAGCGCCCAGAGCACACACCCCACTCCAGCGAAAGCAGCAACACCCACGATGACCGTCACGATACTCATGCCAGGATCCTCCTGTCGCAGTGCATGACCCTACCCGAGACGACGTCTACTCCGCCTTCACAAGATCGTCTAATCTACAAGCGTATTCGACGCACGCCCGCACATCGCAGGCGTGGGTAGGCGCTCCACACGGGCGTGACACAAGAAATTTCCCGCCGACGACTCCTGACGGCCACCGCCGTCCATCAAGGAAGCACTCTCCATGCACATCCTGGTCATCAACTTCAACCTCGAGGGTCTGGCCCACGCGCAGTACGCCGAAGCCTGTGATGAGCTGGCCCCGACGTTCGCAGCGATCCCCGGGCTGATCTCCAAGTACTGGCTCGCCAACGAAGAGAACAACACCTACGGCGGCGTTTACGTGTGGAGTGACCGGCAGGCCATGCTGGACTACAAGGCCTCGGAGATCTTCAGTCAGGTCGCCAACAACCCCGCGTTCACCAACGTCACGGCCACCGACTTCGCGGTGCTGGCCGGCCCGTCCAAGGTCACCGGCGTCGGGTGAGCGACCCGAAACAACCCGCCACCTGCGCGAGGCGGTCGTGCATGTTCGCCTTCGCTCCTCCGCGGGCACGCTGATCCACAAAAAAGGAGGCCCCCTCGCAGAGGGCCCCCTGTTGATCGCAACTCAGCGATGGGTGGTCAGGATCAAGCGTACGGGTTGTAGACGCCCGGCACCGGCAGCGGATAGTTGCCGTCACTGCCTGGAACGACCGGCGGCGCGGAATCCATCGTGAACGCGTCGATGCCCGGGGCCAGATCCCGGCCCTTCTTCATGAGCTTGTCCCACTTGATCATCTTGCCCGAGTAGCAGGCCTCGCGACCGAGGATGGCCGCGAACGTCGACTTGGCGCCGTATTCACCCTCGTTATAGATCTCGCCCGCCATGAGGGCCTCGATCAGGTCATGCTGCTCCTGCTGGTGCCCGCCCGGGCTCTTTCCGCTGAAGCGCCACTCCTGATCCGACCGGATACGCCCGCTGGGCGTCGCGGTGCCCTTGGACCCGTGCACCTCTTCGCCGACCTTGTTCCAGCCACCGGCGAGGTGACGACCCTGGCTGTACATCTTCGTACCGTCAGCGAACGTGTACTCGCAGAAGGTGTGGTCGAAGATCTGCGACTTCGAAGCGTCGCCGCCCATCCGCTGCTCCCGACCACCCATGCCGTTGCACTCGACCGGGTAGGCGCCCTTGATCCAGCAGGCGACGTCGATGTTGTGGATGTGCTGCTCGCAGATCTGGTCGCCACACACCCAGTTGAAGTGGTACCAGTTGTTGACCTGGAACGCCATTTCGGACTGCTCCGCCTGACGCCCGCGATGCCAGATACCGGATCCGTTCCAGTAGACGCGCTGCGTGATGATGTCGCCGATGGCGCCGTCCTGCAGACGCTTCACGGTCTCCATGTAGCGCGGCTCATGGCGACGCTGGAGTCCGACGCCGACCATCAGGTTCTTCTGCTTGGACGTCTCGACCGCGGCCAGCACGCGCCGCACACCCGGAGCGTCCGTAGCCACGGGCTTCTCCATGAAGACGTGACGGCCCTTGTTGATCGCGTATTCGAACTGCTGCGGCTTGAAGCCCGGCGGCGTCGCGATCACGACCAGATCGCAGTCCACGTCAATGGCTTGCTTGTAAGCACCGAGACCGGAGAAGATCTGTTCCTCGGGGACGTCCACCTTGCCGGCGTGACGCTTCTTCAGGGTCCTCACGGTCGACGCCGCCTTGTTGGGGAACGCGTCCGCGACGGCGACCAGCTTGACGTTGCCCTTGGTGTTCATGATCTGGGCCGCCGCGCCGGTCCCACGACCGCCGCATCCGACCAGCACGAATCGGATCTCGCTGCTGCCGTGGGAGTGCACCCCTCTCGCGACGTTCGGCAGAGCGCCGCCCACGATCGCTGCGGAGGAAGCCTGGATAAACGTACGACGGGTCGGTTTGCTCGACATGAGGGAGGACCTTTCGAGGGGCCGGGCTCGCCCTGGGATAGCCGCGCCCGGCGGGGTTCTTCAACGGGTCGCATACGCACCAGGGACACCTGTCGGCCGGATGGTGGGCGCCCCGGTAATCGCCAACAAACCGTACACCCGCGCCACAACGAACGTCAACGAGGCCCCCCATGCCAGGCGCCGCAGGCATGCCCTGGGCATGGAAGGGACCGAGACCACCCCGGTCACCGACGCAAGTAATTGGTGATCAAGCTGTTTGGCTTGTGGAAAAGAGCGCTACCCTTGCCGGTCGTGGTCCCCATCTTGGGACCGGGCGCGCAGCAGAGTCCCGCCTGGACCCCTCCGAGGGCGTCCCAGCCGAGAAAGCGCCTTCTCTCCTACCTCACCTGTTACTGCTGGATGGGTTGGGCGCGATGCCGGCAGATACGGCGGAGCGCTTCGGCAACCGGATTCAGCCTGCATGACGACTACACGACCCGCACGTCCAGGGGACGCTTTCGAGCGCTTCGACCTGGGCGACGACATCCTCCGCGCGATCTCCGAAGCGGGGTTCCGCGATCCTTGGCCCATTCAAACCGCGACCATCCCCCAGGTCCTGGACGGCCGCGACGTGCTCGGTCTCGCCCAGACCGGCACCGGCAAGACGGCGGCGTTCGCCCTGCCGATCATCGAGTACCTGGCCGAGGCCCGCGGGCACCATCCCCGCGCCCTGATCCTCGCACCGACCCGTGAGCTGGCCATTCAGATTCACGAAGAGACCCAGACACTCGCCAAGTACACCGACGTCCGCGCGGTGACCGTATTCGGGGGAGTCCCCGCCGGCGCCCAGGTGCGCGAGTTACGCCGTCGCCCCGACATCATCGTCGCCTGCCCCGGACGGCTCCTCGATCTGATGGGCAGCGGTGACGCGCGCCTGGACGACATCGAGGTGTTGGTGCTCGACGAAGCGGATCACATGCTCGACATGGGGTTCCTTCCGGACATCAAGCGCATCATCGCCCACCTGCCAACGCGGCGACAGAACCTCATGTTCTCCGCCACCATGCCCAAGGAGATCCGGTCCCTCGCGGACCAGGTGCTGTACGACCCCCACGTCGTCGAGCTCGCGCACTCCATGCCGGCTGCGACGATCGAGCACGCCCTCTACCCCGTTGAAAACGACCGCAAGGGCGCGCTGCTGCGCCACCTCATGGACGCAGACGAGTTCAAGTCAGCCATCGTGTTCCTGCGCACCAAGCACCGCGCCAAGCGCCTCGCCAGGGACCTGGATCGCGATGGCTATCGCGCCGTTGCCCTGCAGGGCAACATGAGCCAGGGCCAGCGCCAACGGGCGATGCAGGGCTTTCGTGACGGCAGCTACAACGTCCTGGTCGCGACCGATATCGCGGCCCGAGGCATCGACGTCGCCAAGGTCAGCCACGTCATCAACTTCGATGTCCCCAACACCCCGGACGCCTACACCCACCGCATCGGCCGCACCGGTCGCGCCGAATGCACCGGCAAGGCCTACACCTTCGTCACCCGCGAGGACTTCCCCGACATCAAGGCCATCGAGAGCCAGCTCAACATGGACATCCCACGGATCAAACTGCGGGAATTCCGGACAGCGGCGCCCGATGGCGGCCCCCAGCGGCACCAGCAAGGCCGGGGCGCCAACAGGCATGGGTCCCGCCCTGCCACCGCGAACAAGAACGGCTCAACGCGGAGTCCATCCTCCAAGATCCGACGCCGCCGCCGCAAGAGCGGTCAGGGCTCCTCGGCCCAGGAGTCCCAAGGTGGCGCGTCGGGTGCACGCAGCGGCCCCGGCAACAACGTCAGGCGACGTCGACGCCCGGCAGGCCGCGGTTAGACACGGACACCTGCATCTCCATCGGATAGGGACCCGCCCCGGATTCAGCGCGGCGGAGGGGGCCGACCTCCATCACGCAATCACGTCGTCGATGACGTGACCGTGGATGTCCGTCAGGCGGAAATCCCGTCCCTGATAGCGATAGGTCAGGCGTTTGTGGTCAATGCCCAGCAGGTGCAAGATCGTCGCGTTCAGGTCGTGGACATGCATCGTGCCCGGCGTCCAGCGCTCCTTCGTCGGCTGCGGAGTGATCGCGTTACCGTCCGCATCCGCGAGGTTGTAGCCGAACGCATCGGTCTGACCGTAGGTGATCCCTGCCTTCACTCCCCCGCCGGCCATCCAGATGGTGAAGCAACGCGGGTGATGGTCTCGACCATAGTTCTTCTTCGACAAGCCACCCTGGCAGTATGCGGTGCGGCCGAACTCGCCGCCCCAGATCACCAGCGTGTCGTCGAGCATGCCGCGGCGCTTGAGATCGGTGATCAGCGCGGCCGACGCCTGATCGATGTCCTTGCACTGTGACGTGTGCTCGCCGACCAGGTTGCCGTGCGCATCCCAGCCGCGGTGGAAGATCTGGATGTTGCGCACGCCGCGTTCGGCCAGCCGCCGCGCGTTGAGGCAACACGCAGCGAAGGTGCCCGGCGTCCGCGCGTCCTCGCCGTATAGCTCGAACACCTCCTTGTCTTCACCTGAGAGGTCCATCAGTTCAGGCACCGAGGCCTGCATGCGATAGGCCATCTCGTGCTGCCTGATCCGCGCCAGGATCTCCGGGTCCCCGAAGTGCTCATGCTGCCCCTCGTTGATGGCCGCGAGCGCGTCGAGCTGGGCGCGGCGATCCTCCCGCGTCACGCCTGGGGGGTTGGTGAGGTAGAGGACCGGATCACCCTGGCTACGCATCAAGATGCCCTGGTGATCCGAGGGCATGAAGCCGGTCCCCCACAGACGGTTGAAGAGGCTCTGCTCGGGGAATCTCGTTCGGGCGTGCATGACCACATAACCCGGCAAGTCCTCGTTCTCCCGGCCGAGCCCGTAGCTCAGCCAGGCGCCGAGGCTGGGGCGTCCTGGGATCTGGCTGCCTGTCTGGATGTAGGTGATGGCCGGGTCGTGGTTGATGGCTTCGGTGAAAGCGGAGTGGACGACGCAGAGGTCCTTCGCGACCTTGGCGGTGTGCGGGAGCAGCTCGCTGATCCACACACCCCGGTCGTTGTTCTCGTACCTGTTGAACGCGAACTTGCTCGGACAGACGGGCAGGGTCTTCTGTCCGCTGGTCATCCCCGTGATCCGCTGACCATCGCGGATGTGCTCCGGCAGGGGCTTGCCGTACATCGCCCGCATCTCCGGCTTGTAATCCCACAGGTCGTGATGACTCGGACCGCCGCTCATGAACAGGTAGATCACGCGCTTGGCCTTCGGCGCGTGGTGCAAGACATGCCCCGTCGACGCGGCGCTTGACCCGGGACCCGCGGCGCGCAGCTCCGGGCCGAGCATGCCCGCCAGGGTCGCCGTCCCCAGTCCGATGGCGGCGCGACCGAAGAGCTGCCGACGGGTCAGCATCAACTCGAACTCGCGGTGAGGATCTGTCTCGTGCATGAGAACCCTTCTGGTCTCCCTAGTACAGCATGATGGCGATGTCGCTGGCCAACACGGTGATGACGAGCTGGGACCACGCCGCGAGCTCTGCCGGGTCTGTCGATTCATCGCGCTTGGCATGCCCGGGACGATCGAGCAAGGCAGCGGCATCCTCCTCTGCCCCCGCGTAACGTTCGCGCATCTTCTTCACCAAGTCCTCGCAGGCCCGCTGCTCCCGTGGCGTCGGATCTCGGCTCGCGAGGAGCGTGAACAAGCGGTTGATTCGCGTGCGGTCATCGGCGGCTTCACGCAACAGGCGCTGTGCGAAGACACGGGACATTTCCAACCGCTGGGTCTCATTGAACAAGGCGAGGGATTGCAGGGGCGTGTTCGTGCGAGAGCGCACGACACAGCTCGCCTCGCGGCTTGGCGCATCGAAGAGGATCATCATGGGATGCGGGCTGGTCCGCTTCCAGTAGACATAGAGGCTGCGC
Organism: Planctomycetota bacterium; assembly: GCA_002683135.1. Classification (GTDB taxonomy): domain Bacteria; phylum Planctomycetota. The sequence continues at coordinate 6,988 of NYSS01000148.1, forward strand.
CGATAGAGCTTCTCGCGCGGGTCCTGCACGTAGCGCTTCGTGTTGCTCGCTGGATGGGCCAGGGCCGACCAGAGCCCGCCCGGCTGGTAAGGCTTGACCCCCTCACCTCCCATGTGCGGGTCGAGCAAACCGCTACCCCAGAGCGCGATGTCCCGGACCACCTCCGCATCCAGCCGGTAGCGAGGACCACGCGCCAGCCAACGGTTCTCCGGATCGTCGATGTCGCCGCGCCAAACCGAACGCTGCTTGAACGTCCGGCTCGTCAGCATCAAGCGCAGCATGTGCTTCATGTCCCAGCCGCTCTCCTGAAGCTCCACCGCGAGCCAGTCCAAGAGTCGGGGGTGGGTCGGGTGCTGGCCCTGCAGTCCAAAGTCCTCCGGGGTGCGGACGAGACCGGCGCCGAAGGCCCGCTGCCAGATGCGGTTCACCAGGACACGGGCGACCAGGGGGTTGCTCCGTTGCGTCAACCAGCGCGCGAGGCCGAGGCGGTTGCGCGGTGCGTCCGGTGGGAACGACCCCATGACCTTGGGCACCCCGGGCTCGAGAGGATCACCCGTGGGCAGGTCGTATTCTCCCCGACTCAGCACACGGGTCGCCCGGGGCTTGGGGAGGTCGCGGGCGACGAGGCTGGTGGTGAACCCGCGCTTCGCCTCCGCCACCCGGCGCGCCAGGTCCGCGGCGCGTCGCTGAAGAACACCCGACGCAACAGGACCGCGCGGGTCGGCGATCATGCGCAGACGCTCTCCCCCGCTGCAGGCGTCCCACGCCTTCGCCTTCGCCAGGACCTGCCACGGGTTCTCCACCTGCACCCCGACCGGAACGGCGGCCTTCGCACCGACCAGCTTGAGACGCAGCGCATGCGTCCCCTTGGACAGCGAGAGGGTGAACCGAACGCTGCGTGGGTCGGGACTCCTCCGGGCCGGAGTGAGAAGCTCCCCGTCGAGCCACACCTTCGACCCCGCAGCCCCGGAGGCCACCAGCTCGAGGGTCTGATTGACGGACACCTTCAAGGAGCAGGTGACCCAGACAGCCTGATCCGCCTTCAGGGTGAACTTGCGCTTCACCCCCGGGAGGCCCTTCACGGCCGTCATCTGGTCAGCCCCGGGGGCATCCGCGGCTGGGGTCACCCGCTTACTCATCATCCAGTCGCGGGAGGACCACCGGGCGCTGGCACGCGCGTGGGCCAAGACCGGCGGGCGATCGCCGTCAACGCCGGCCACCAGCTCCATCATCTCGGACTCGAGCAGGTTCCATGTCTTCCAGTCCGCCTGGTTCGCCGGCGCGGAGACCACGGGAGCATACGCGTACCGATTGCCGTCCATGGAAGGCTCGGCCGTGCTGTTGAAGAACGCCGAGAGCCGGTAGTACTCCTCCTGCTCTATGGGGTCGTACTTGTGGGTATGGCACCGAGCGCACGTCATCGTCATCCCGAGCATCACGGTGCCGAAGGTCTCGGTCCGATCGAAGGTGTTCTTCGCCTGGAACTCCGCCGGGATGGCGCCGCCTTCTGCGGTGCTCGGGTTCATGCGCACAAAGCCGGTGGCGACCTGCTGAGCCACGGTCGGTTCAGGCAACAGATCACCCGCGAGCTGCCAGGTGATGAAGTCATCCAACGGGAGGTTGTCGTTGAAGGCCTGGACCACCCAATCGCGGTACGGGTAGATACCGCGGCGATTATCGAGATGGAGGCCGTGGGTATCGCCGTAGCGCACCGCGTCCAACCAGTAGCGAGCCTGATGCTCGCCGTATCCGGTGCTCGACATCAACTCATCGAGGAGACGCCCATAGGCTCCGGAGTTCGCATCGGAGAGGAACCGGGATAGGGTCGCAGGCTCGGGCGGCAGCCCCGTCAACACCAGCGCCGCGCGCCGCGCCAACGCGCCACGGTCCGCTGCGGGCGCGAGCCCGACGCGCTTGTCTCTCAGTCCCGCCAGCACAAATCCGTCAACGGGGTGGCCCGTGGCGCCACCGCTCTGGGTCGGAGGCCGCTTCCGTGGCGGGACGAACGCCCAGTGCTTCGCGTACTTACCGCCCCCCTGAATCCAACGGGTGATGAGCTCCCGCTCCTCCTGCGTCAGGGTCTTCCCCGAGTCCCGCGGCGGCATCGGATCGGCGGCGTCGTGGATCCGGACCGGGATACGGCTCTTCCCGAGGTCGGCGGGGTCGATAGCCCGATAGCCACCCAGATCGCGTGTCGCGCCCTCGTACGAGTCGAGCCGTAAGAGATCCCCTTGCTTGGAGTCCGGTCCGTGGCAAACGAAGCACTTGTTCGACAGCACGGGCAGGACCTGGCGCGCAAAGTCGACCGCCGCGACCTCGGGCTCCTGAGCTCGGAGACCGGATGCGGCGACCAGGACCACGCCCACGACGAGGGCAAGAGGTGAGCCGTGAGTTCTTCTGTTCATCACATTGAGTTGCGGTTCAGGGCGCACGACGGAGTAGCGGATACAGGTGCCACCATAGTCGAATCCTGGAGTTGGACGCCCGGGTCACCCGAACCCACCGAGCCGGCACAGTCGACCCGAGTATCATCTACAGGACGATGTCGCCCGACCGCGCTCACGACGCGCCTCGAGCAAGCAAACCCCAGCAAGCCCCTCCGGAGCCACCCGATGAAGTCCCTCGCACTCGTCCTCATCCTGGCATTTTCCCCCACGCCCCTGTTGGCCCAGCGCCTCACGGTCTACGTCCTCGCCGGCCAGTCGAACATGCAGGGCCACGCCAAGGTCGAGACCCTCGACTACATCGGCGATGATCCGAAGACCGCGCCCCTGCTCGCGAAGATGCAGGGCGCGGACGGAGCTCCGACCGTCTGTGAGGATGTCTGGATCTCCTATCTCACCGCGGGACGCGGTGCAGGCAACGGAGAGGGGAAGGGGCGGCTGACCGCGGGCTATGGCGCGCGTCGGCGGCCTGACGAGGATGGCGGAAAGATCGGGCCAGAGTTCACCTTCGGCATCACCATGGCCGAGGCCACGGACGGGCCGGTCCTCCTCATCAAGACGGCATGGGGAGGCAAGTCGTTGCACACCGACTTCCGCCCACCGTCCGCCGGGCCGTACGTGTTCAACGACGACCAGCTCGCGAAGCTGGCCAAGCGCGACGGCGGGGTCGAAAAAGGGAAGGCGGACAAGGTCGCGGCGACCGGCAAGTACTACCGGCTGATGATCGACCACGTGAACTCCGTCCTCTCCGACATCAAGCGCGTCTACCCGGCCTATGACCAGAAGGACGGATACGACCTCGCCGGCTTCGCCTGGTTCCAGGGCTGGAACGACATGGTCGACCGAGGCACCTACCCCAACCGTGACAAGCCCGGTGGCTACGACGCGTACAGCTCCTGCATGGCCGCCTTCATCCGCGACGTCCGCAAGGACCTCAAGGCGCCCGACCTCCCGTTCGTCATCGGTGTCATGGGCGTGGGCGGCCTCATCAAGCCCGAAGAGACGAAGAAGCGCGTGGTGCATCAGAACTTCCGCGCCGCCATGGCCGCGCCGGCCTCCATGCCGGAATTCCGGGGCGCTGTGACGGCCGTGCAGACCGCACCCTTCTGGGACGAACCCCTCGCCGTCATCGACGCCAAGAACGGCAAGGTGAAGCAGATGTCCCGCTTCCTGAAGAACAAGCACCCAAAGCACGCCAATCACGACGGCAAGATGACGCCGCCGGAGCAGAAGGCGTACATGGCGAAGTACCGTGCCGAGATCTTGGGTGACGACGAGAAGACGTGGAAGCGGGGCGCCTCAAACGGCGGCTATCACTATCTAGGCTGCGGCAAGACGATGGCGCTGATCGGCGAGGCCTTCGCCCGCGCGATCATCCATATGCGCGAGCGCTGAGGAAGAAGCTGAGCAGGCACGGTATGCCCGGGAAGAGGAGGCAACCCGGGACGCTCTCCTCTACCTGATGCGCGCCGAGACTACTGAATCAGGTTCGGTTGCGAGACCGCGACCCCCAGGGCATAGGTGGGGTCGACGACGCCCATCTGCGCAGCGACCGAGCTCCCGGGGGCTGCGTAGGTGAACGAGGCAGGCGCGAACGTATTGGTGAACGTCCCGCCAAACACCCAGTTGTACGGGGACCCCAGGTCAATATTGATGATCTGTGCGCCGGGGCTCACGTAGCCCGCGGGGATCAGCGATATCGCCAGCGCCACGTCGAACGGTAGCCCGGCGTTGGTGCTCGTCCAGGCCACGGTGAGCGGCGTGCCCGCGGGCGCCACTGTCAGCGCCGGCGCGACGAGGCTACCTTGCACCCCGTTGACCTCGAACGACGCGCCGGGCTGGTTCAACTGGTAGTCCCCTGCGATCGTGCCGCTGAAGTGGTACAGGTTGCCGCCGGGATTTAGACCAATGTTTGTCGCCACGAAAAGATCACCGGTCAACGGGTCGAAGTCCACGCCCATTGGCCACTGGACATTGGTGATGAAAGTCTCCGTTTGTCCTGTCGGCAGCCCCGTGACCGTATCCAGGACGATCACCGTCAGATCGCCGTTGTCGTAATTCGAATGGAGGATCGATCCTGCGTAGGGACCGGATGGAATGAACCCCATTCCCTCTGCTCCCACCGGGGTCGTCGCGAACAGGGTGGCCGAGTTCGGCGGCACTTGAAAAGTGCCGTTCCCGTTCGGATTCGGCGTCAGCGGGATCTGGTAAATGCTGCCTTGCGTGTAGGAAGACACGTAGCAGTTGCCGGCTCCAGGCAAACCCGGAGGGACGATCCTGAGGCCGCCCGTCCATTGGGGCACACCCGCCACCGTGAGGTCCTCCGAGGCCAACGCTCCCGAGGCGGCGTACTGATCCAGTGTGTTGTTGTACGTCGTCCAGATATACGTCCCGGCGAACTTGTCCAGGCCCCAGGGCAAGACCGCCGAGGCGATCGCGCTTGGGGTCCCGAATCCCGTGATCTGCCCGGTGACAGGATCGCGGGTGACGGGGTGGGACTCGATCCAGCCCCCACCGTAGTTTGCGACGTAGAGAGCGCCGCCGAGCGGGTCGAAGACGATGCCACCCAGGGATGGTCCGGCGACCGCGTACAAATTCACCGTCGTCATCCCCGAAGGGATGACGGGCCCCCCCTGTCCCAGGAGGCTCATGGCAAGGCAAGCGCAGGCCACGGCGGCGGAAACGACTCTCGACATGAGTGGGACTCCCTGTACCTGCGGAGCGGATCGAATAAACGGCGACCACCCTCGACTCTACTCCAGTTGTCGCCCGGAGTGGGTCGCATCAGCAGCAGGACTCACACCTCGATCCCCGGGATTTGCGCCGCGTCATTCCACGATGTCGTGGACAACTCGAGCCGGCTCAACGCCGGTGAGTCGCTGATCCAATCCCTGGAACGGGAAGGTCAGCTTCTCGTGATCGATCCCAAGCTGGTGAAGCATGGTGGCCTGCAGGTCGCGGATGTGCACCGGGTCCTTGGCGATGTTGTAGCTGAAGTCATCGGTCTCACCGTACGAGATTCCGCCCTTGATGCCGCCGCCCGCGAGCCATCCGGAGAAGCACCGGGGGTGATGGTCGCGACCGTAGTCGTCGCGGCGCAGCTTGCCCTGCCCGTAGACCGTGCGGCCGAACTCCCCGGCGAAGACAATCAACGTATCGTCGAGCAGGCCCCGTTGTTTCAGGTCCATGATCAAGGCAGCCGATGGCTGGTCCACATCGAAGCACTGGCCCCGCAGCTGCTTGGGCAGGATCGAGTGGTGATCCCAACCGCGATGGAAGAGCTGGATGAAACGCACATCCCTCTCCACCATGCGACGTGCCAGCAGACAGTTGCGGGCGAACGATCCGGTCTTGTGGACCTCCGGCCCGTACATGGCCATGACGTCCTTCGGTTCCTTGGAGATGTCGGTCAGCTCTGGGACTGATGCCTGCATGCGAAACGCCATCTCCTGTTGGGAGATGGTGGTCTGAATCTCCGGGTCACCGATCTCGGCGTGATGTTTGCGATTGACCTCGCGCACGGCGTCCAGCATCCGGCGTCGCACCTTGGCGTCGACGCCCTTGGGGTTGGAGAGGAAGAGGACAGGATCGCCGGACGCCTGAAACGCTGCACCCTGGTGTTTCGATGGTAAGAAGCCGCTACCCCACAGTCGGCTGTAGAGGCCTTGAACGTTGCGCGTCCCGCCGGTCCAGTACGCCGAAGTCAGGACGACAAAGTCCGGCAGATCCCGGTTCATCGAGCCCAGCCCATAGCTCAACCAGGAACCCATGCTCGCCTTGCCCGGTATCTCTGATCCCGTGCAGAAGAAGGTCTTGGCGGGGTCGTGGTTGATGGCGTTGGTGTTCAACGACTTGATGACGCAGACGTCGTCCGCCACCTCGGAGAGGTGGGGAAGCAGCTCGCTCCAGTACACCCCGTTCTGCCCCTGACGGTGAAACTTGAACATGGAGGGCATGACGAGCTGCGTGGCGCCCCTGGTCATCGCAGTCACACGTTGGCCGTTGCTGATGCTCTTGGGCAGCGGTTTGTTGAAGAGCCCCTGGAGGTCGGGCTTGTGGTCAAACAGGTCGAGCTGACTCGGCGCCCCAGCCATGAACAGGAAGATGACCCGCTTGGCCCGTGGCGGGTGATGCACGCCGCCCATCGCGGCCGCGTTCTGCGGCAGCAACGCGGCCAGGGCCGCGGTCCCCAGCCCCATGCCGGAGGTCTTCAGGAACTGACGGCGTGACTGCAGCAGGTTGTACTCGTGGAAGCTCCCGTGCATGCCCCTACTCCCGCGTCTTCGTGATATCGAGGTTGTACACAGCGCTCACCACCATCGTCCACGCCGCCAGCTCCGAGACCGGCTGACCCGCTTCGATAGTCGCCCCCTTGCACAGCGCCTCCGCCAACGCCGGTTCTCGCCCGTACACCGACTCCATCTCACGAGCCAGCGCCAGCAGCGCCGCACTCTCGACCGCGTCCGGAATACGCGAGGTGATGGTCTCGTAGACGATGTTCAGTCGGTCCGTGGCCACCGAGGTTTGTTTCAAGGTCGCGGCGGCGAGGTGGCGCGCCGCCTTCAGGTACTCGCCCTCGTTCATCAACAGCAAGGCCTGCAGAGGCGTGTTCGTGCGCTCTCGGCGCGCGATGCACGACTCTCTCGCGGGGGCGTTCAAGATGGTCATCTGAGGCGGCGGCATGCCGCGCTTCCAGAACGTGTAGACGCTGCGCCGGTAGATCTTGTCGCCGCGGTCCGGCGCGTAGGTCCTCGGATACGAGCTCGGCAAGCTCACCGCCTTCCAGATGCCGGGAGGCTGGGGTGGCTTGACGCTCTTCCCGTACATCTTCGGGTTCAACAGGCCGCTGGTGGAGAGGATCTGGTCGCGGATCATCTCCGAGTCCATGCGGAACCGGGACCCGCGCGCGATCAATCGATTGTCCGGGTCCTCCTCGAAGACCTCGGTCCTCCCCTTCGAGGACTGCTGATAGGTGGCCGACATGACGATCCGCTTGACCAGCGCCTTCAGGTCCCACCCCGACTCCACGAAAGAGACGCTCAGGTAGTCGAGCAGCGCTGGATGGGTGGGCCATTCCCCCTGCGCGCCGAAGTCCTCCGCTGTCTTGACGATCCCGACACCGAAGAACTGTTGCCAGACGCGGTTGACGGCCACGCGGGCGGTCAGCGGGTGCTCCCGCGACACCAGCCACTCAGCGAGATCCATGCGCGTCTTCGATCTGCCCTTGTCCCTCATCGGCGGCAAGAACGACGGGGTCCCTCGGCCGACGGGGTCGCCCGGATTCTCGTAATCACCGCGGATGAGGAGGTGCGCCGGTCGCGCATCCGCCCGCTCCTTCATCACCATCGCGGCGCGCACGTTGACCCGCACTTCATTCCGCTTTCCCCGCAACCTCTTCAGCTTCTCCTGAGCCTGCTTGAGGTTGCTCGCGGACGCCTTCTTGCGTGCATCGTCCGCCGCCTTGCCCACGTCCTTCTTCAGGGTCTTGATCCGTCCATTCGTCGCGGAGATCTGCGTGTCCAGTTCGGCGAGCTCCGCTGCCTGCTGCGCCGTCGGGAAGCTGATGTACGGAGGCTGCAAGCCCCGCTTGAAATCAGCCCCGCTGCGGCCGCCGGTCTCCGGCGCCGCGTCGAGGTTGTTGAAGAACGCGAACAGCCTGTAGAAGTCGGCCTGCTTGAGGGGGTCGTACTTGTGATCGTGGCACACCGCGCAATGGACGGTGAGCCCCATGAAGGCCGTCCCCACGGCCGTGACACGGTCGATGACGTTGCGCGTGAAGCTCTCCTTCGGGAGGGCGGTCCCCACATCGATGATCATGTGCAGGCGATTGAAGCCGGAGGCAATCAACTGATCGTCTGTCGGATCAGCATGAAGATCGCCCGCGATCTGGTCGGTGACGAACTGGTCGTAGGGCAAGTTTTCGTTCCACGATCGGATCACCCAGTCGCGGTACGGGGTCATGTCGCGAAAGTGGTCGTGGTGAACACCGTTGGTGTCCGCGAAGCGCACCAGGTCCAGCCAGTACTTGGCCATGTGTTCGCCGTACTGCGGCTTGTCGAGCAGGCGATCGACCAGCCCCTCGTAGGCATCAGCCGAATCCTCCGCGAGGAAATCCCTGATCTCTTCACGGGTCGGAGGCAAGCCCGTGATGTCGAGACTCAGGCGCCGGATCAAGGCGCGCCGGTCGGCCCGCGGACTCGGCGTCAGCGCCGCGGCCTCCAGCTTGCGCATCACAAAACGATCGATCGGTTGCGAGCTCCAGCTCACGGTGTCGACCTGCGCGTCGGCAGGCATGGCGGGCGGGACGAAGGCCCAGTGCGTTTCGTATTCGGCGCCCTGCAAGATCCACCGTCGAATGATGTCCCGCTCCTGGACATTCAGTGGCTTCTTGTGGGAACCCGCCGGCGGCATCGCGTCATCTTCATCCGGCGTGGTCAGCCGGTACCAGATCGCGCTCTCTTCAAGGGATCCGGGCTTGATCGCCTGGGTGCCGCCGCGCACGCGATACGCCCCGTCGGGACCATCCGCGCGGTCGAGGCGGAGCTTGCCTTTGCGATCGTGTTCGTCCGGACCGTGACAGTGAAAGCACCGATTGGAGAACAGCGGCCGCACGTCGCGATTGAAGCTGACCTGTTGCTCCTCGCCGCGCCGACGAGGCGATCCCGGGGGATCACCCGCGCTCGCCACGAGCAGGGTGACGCAGCCAAGCAAGGCGGCCAGCGGAGCGCGAGGAGGTGGGCTCAAAGCCATGGTTGCTGATCTTGGTTATTTCACGGGGACCGGTGACGGCATGGAGCTTACCGACCGGTACGGATTGAAACCCACGAGCTACTGGACGATCAACCGCACCGCCTGCGACAACGCGATACCTGACGCATTGCTCGGGCTCACGACCACCATCTGCGCGGAGATCGAAGTGGCGGCCGCGAACGAGAACGGAAGCGACACGATGGGCGCCGCCGGGTAGCCCGGACCTTGCAGGAAGTTGAACCACAGGGACAGGGTCGGGTCCGCGAGATCCAGGTTCACGATCTGCCCATCGGATGAGGTCAACGCGCCGGCGCTGGCCGGGACCAAGGGCGCAGCGCCCGCCCCGATGTCCCACGCTTGCCCCGCATTGAAGCTGAGCATGTTCAGGTTGCCCGGCATCCCAATGCCCAGGTTGGTGATAGCGGGCGCGTACTGGCTCCCGACGACCCCGTTGACATTGAGGCTGGCCTGGAATCCGGAGTTGGTCTGGTACTGCGGAGGCACCTGGCCGCCCGTGAAATCGACGATGTAGCAACCGCCCGGACCGTACATCTCGGTGACGATGTAACGCTGCGTCCCGTTGGTGAACGTGCGCACGTGATCGCAACTCCATGCCCCGGCAAAGATGGAGGAGCCGACATTGGTGACGGTCGGGTCATAGATACCGACCTCGACGGGGTTGCTCGGGTCCTGCATGTCCAGGATGCGGAGATAGTCGTTGTAGTAAGCGATGGCGACCCAGCGATCGTCGACCGCAACGGCGTTGTGAATCGAGCCGTTCACCGCCGTGGGGGGCTGGTACGAGCTGAGGTAGGAGGGCGCGGCGGGATTGGTCACGTCGTAGAAGCGGATGTGACCACCGGCGGCTTCACGCATGGCGCCGTGGACGATCTGCCCGCTGGGACGCTGAATGGTCACCCCGCTGTGGTTGCCGTAGGGGATCTGGCCGAGCTCCGTCGGTGACGACGGGTTGGACACGTCGAGGATGCGCGTCGTGCTGCCGCTGAACGTGTGGGCATACAGCTTGGTGCCGTTCTCCTCCAGCTCCGCGTCGTGAGTGGAGCTCATGCCGAGGCTGTTGTACGACGTCAGGAAGACGGGATTGGTCGGGGTCGAGATGTCATACAGCCGCAAGGACCCTGAGGTCCCCGTCAGCGCGAACAGGTCCCCCTGCGCGTTGCCGTTGTGCCCGTACGACACTGAGATCGTATTCACGACGCTGATGCTGTACGGGTTGCTGATATCGACCACGAGCACATCACCGCCCTGCTGCGTCAGATAAGCCGTGGTCCCCTTCACGGCGACGTCCTTCAAATCGTTGGTGGTGCTCGGGGTGGACGACGCCAGGATCGGGCTGGCTGGGTTCGTGATGTCGTAGACCGAGAACCCGGAGTCTCCGCGGCAGAGCAGGACGAAGTCCCGGCCCATGGAGTCGGTGTACGCCTGGCACTCCGCGACCCAGGGCGACGATGGAGCGGTGATCTGGCCCAACAGGACCGTGTTGAGCTGCAGGGGCGCTTGCGCTGCCGCGGTGAGCGGCAGCAAGGTGAGGAGCGCGACGACGGCAAGAGTTCGACCCGGCATGGAAACGATTCCTGGGGTGGCGATTGACGCGCTGGCGCGATGGCCTGAAGCCACAGCTTCGCGCGCACATTCGTTCTTGGGGCAAGGATCTTTGGACACAGATCGTACCAGCAGCCGGGCTGACGAGTCGGACCCGAGGAGAAGAGAGGCTACGCTGGGAGGATGAGAGTCCGGACATTCATGACAGGGCTGCTCGTCGGCTTCTACGCATCCTGCTTCATCGCCTGCAGCCTCCCCGACCCCGGCACCGACGGCAGCGGCCGCAAGCCCAACGTCATCCTGATCTATGCGGATGATCTCGGATTTGGAGACCTCGGATGCTACGGCGCGACCAAGGTCGCGACGCCGAACATCGATCGCCTGGCGCGGGACGGGCGGCTGTTCACCGACGCCCACTCTCCCGCCGCCGTGTGCTCTCCATCGCGCTACGGACTCTTGACCGGGAAGTACCCGCTCCGCCGCAATCTGTGGGGACCGATCGCGCGCGATCTCCCGCTGTGCATCGACACCAGCGATCTCACGGTCGCGCGGGTGATGAAAGAGTCGGGCTACGACACCGCCTGCGTCGGCAAATGGCACCTCGGATTCGGAGAGCGGCGCCCCGACTGGAACGGGGACCTGAGACCCGGGCCGTTGGAGCTCGGGTTTGACTACTACTTCGGTCTGCCGGTGGTGAACAGCTCGCCACCCTACGTCTACGTGGAAGATCACCGCGTCGTCGGATTGGATCCGGCCGACCCCATCGTCCGCGGACAGGAGAGCGTGACGCAGAAGTGGCCAGAGAAGGGCGGCTACCGCGCTCTGGGCGGTGGGCGGCGAGCCCATGAGCGCTATCGGGACCAGGAGGTGGCGACAGCGTTCAAGGACAAGGCCCTCGCCTGGATGGCGCGATCACGGGCGGCTGACGCGTCGAAGCCGTTCTTTCTGTACCTCGCGACGACCAACATCCACCACCCCTTCACTCCCGCAGACCGCTTCATGGGGACGAGCGCGTGTGGTCGCTACGGCGACTTCATCCACGAACTGGATTGGCTCGTAGGAGAGGTCCTCGCCGCGGTCGACGCTGCGGGGCAGACGGATGACACGCTGGTGATCTTCACCAGCGACAACGGCGGCATGCTCAACCAGGGTGGACAGGACGCCTGGTCCGCCGGGCACCGCCTCAATGGCGACCTCCTGGGCTTCAAGTTCGGCGCCTGGGAAGGAGGGCACCGCGTGCCGTTCATCACGAAGTGGCCCGGGCGCATTCCCTCGGGGTCACGATCGGATGCCCTGATTGGCCAGGTAGATCTTCTGGCGACCCTCGCCGCCGTCGCCGGGCGATCCCTCACCAAGGCGGAGGCTCCGGACAGCCTGAACCAGCTCCCGACGCTCGTCGGTAGCCCCCCCACGCCCGTGCGGAAACAGCTGATCATCTCACCGAACAACCCGAGTCACCTGGTCGTTCGTCAGGGGAAGTGGGTGTACATCCCGGCGCGGGGTGAAGGCGGCTTCAAGGGGAAGCGCGTCGGCGACCACGCATTCGGAGGCGGAGCTGTCTTCCCGTTCACCGGTCAATCGAACAGTGACTTCTCCGGTGGTCGACTGCTCGTGGACGCTCCCCGTGCCCAGCTGTACGACCTCTCCAAGGACCGCGGGCAGACCAGGAATGTCCATGCGCAGCACGCCGAGGTCGTCGCCGACCTCGAGGCCGTGCTCCGTAGCTACCGCGCGCGGCTTGGCCCTGGGCCGCCCCTGGGGTGGATAGACCGGCGCTGAGACACGTCAGCGTCGCGCCCGCCCCCCCCATCGATCACCATTTGAGCGGGTGAGGCGAGCAGAGTATGGTCCCGAACGCATCGCCCGGGCGCGGAAACGATAGGCTCGGAGCCCTTCGTGAGAGTCATCTTCCTTTATCCCTATCTGCCATCACCCGACGCGGGGCATGGCAGCGCACGGCTGGTCAGCCGCCTGCTCGCTGATCTCTCGGACGTGGCCGAGATCACGCTCGTATGCGCGTACCGTCCCGGAGAGCGGCACCTGCTGGACTCTGTCCGACCCCTGTGCCACGACCTCCGCGCCGTCGAGCGACGATTCTCCACCGACATGGGGCCCGTGCGCCGAACGACCGAGCGCGGGACCACGGGGCTCCGCATGCTCTCGACCGGCTTCCCGGTGTCGGTGGTGAAGCTGCGCCGGTCTGGCATCCGCCGCGCCCTCAGAGAAGCGCTCCAAGCGCGATCCTACGACCTCGCCCACGTGGAGCAGAGCACCATGGGGCAGTACGTGGACCAGCTCCCCCCGGGGCTGCCCTCGGTTCTGGTTGACCACGAGGCAGGGGGATCAGGTGACGATGCATCGAGGTGGGCGTCGTATGTACGAAAGATCTACCCGCTGTTCTCCCAGCGGCTCGTGCTGTCCGCAGAAGACGGGGCGGACCTAGAGCGTCTCGTTCCCGGGCTGTCGGTTGGCGTGCGACCTCCGGGGATCGTCGTGCCTCCCGAAGTCCGTCGTGATCCCGACCCGGACCGGGTGCTCTTCTTTGGCAGTCCGGGGCACGCCCCGAATCGTGATTCGCTCGATTGGATCGTCCAGGATGTGTTCCCCGCACTGCAACAGCGCAGGCCGTCAGTGAAGATGGTGTGCGCGGGATTCCCACGAGATGACGCGGCAGCCCTACGCGCAGCAGCTGCAGGCGTGGAAGTCCTCGGCTTTGTGGATGACCTCGCGACCGAGTTGACGCGCGCAGCCGCGGTCCTCTCCCCGGTGCGGTTGGGACGGGGGGTTCGCATCAAGAACCTGGAAGCGCTCGCTCACGGTGTCCCCCTGGTGACGACGGGGCTGGGTCACCGGGGTCTCGGCGAGGTGCCGGATCACGTGGTCAGGACCGCGGAGGACAGCGAAGGCCTGGCGGCTGCCGTGGCCGCCCTTCTCGGCGATCGGGAAGCGGCTGAATCGGCGGCGGCGGAGGGCCGCGCAGCGGTCTCCGAACTATTCACGTTCGAACGCCAGGCAACGATCACCGCCGACACCTGGAGAGCGCTGCTGCGGTGAGGGGAAGAGCGGGGACGAAACGGAAGTGCAGCCAGTCAAAGGGCACTCAGCGACCGCGCGAATCGTGATGGGTCTTGTCAGCGCGGAGATTTAGCGAAGCAGTACAGGTGATCAGAGCCCCGGAGGTAGATGGCGTCACCGACGATGGCTGGCGACGCGCGGAACAGCTCGTCCAGTTCGTTGATCGCCAGCACCTTCACTTGCGGGCCGCGCTGGAGGACCACCGTCGTGCCCTCCTCGCTGAGCAGGTAGATGCGGTCCGCCGCGCCCACGGGGGACGCGCTGAATTTGAGCCCGCCGGGCAAGCGGTGTTTCAGGTAGTGACGCGCACCATCGGTCGCGTTGAGGCAGGAGAAGAAGGTCTGGTCTTCCAGCAGGTAGATCTCGTCTCCCCAGAGCATGGGACATGGCACGTAGGGGACACCGCGACGGAGCGTCCAGGCCACGCTGTCGCTGTTGGTCAAATCGCCCCGCTCCCCCAGGGTGATCGCCTGGAGCAGGTCCTTGCGCCAACCACTGGCCGTGAAGACCAGGCCGTGGCCGACCGCTGGCATCGGTATGGCGCCCGCTGTGTGCCCGCTACATCGCCAGAGCAGTTCACCCGTGGCCAGGTCATACGACCGCACCGTCTGCCCGTTGACCACCACCTGGCGACGCCCCCCGTGGGTGAAGATGCGCGGCGTGCTCCAGTTCGAGGTCTCTTCGCGATTCTGCTTCCAGATGTCCTTCCCCGTCCGCTTGTCGATCGCCACGACGTACGACTGCCGTTCCTGATCGACGACGAGTACCAGCGTGTCTCCAAAGAGCGCGGGTGAGCTGCCTTCGCCCAACGAGTCCTCCATCGCCTGGTGCTTGAAATCGCGCTTCCAGATCAGCTTGCCCTCGAAGTCGTGGCAATAGAGGCCGAAGGAGCCGAAGTAGGAGTACAGGTGCTCGCCATCCGTTACCGGCGACGCGGAGGCAAACCCGCCCTTGTTGTGATGTCCTTGATGCGGCATCGCCTCGTGCACGGTGCGACGCCAGCGCACCTTGCCGGTGACCCGGTCGAGGCACACGACCATGAACCGCTGCGGTTTCCACGAGCCCTTCACCTGGGGGTGCTTGTTGATGTTCGGCGTGTCGGCGGGAATGACATCCGGCACCGCCATCTTCTTGTCGAGGGCGAGCGCCGCCACGAGAAAGATCCGGTCGCCCCACACGATCGGGGTCGCGAACCCCTTGCCCTCGAGGGGCGTCTTCCATCGCAGGTTCTCCGTCGCGCTCCAGGTCACCGGCGGATCAGCCTGTGGAGCGACGCCGTTCCACGTCGGTCCCCGCCACTGCGCCCAGTACTGCAGGCCGCTCTGCGGCTTCGCATCACCGACCTTGGACTGACCGAGAGAACCTCCAACGCAGATCAGGCCAGCGAGGAGCGCGAACGCGAGGCGTGACCTCACCGCGTGAGTTCTCATCGCGCTACTCCTCCTTGGGCGCGTCAGCGTCGTCTTGCGACGACGCGTTTTGCCCTATCGCCGCGCCGAATACGAGCCCCAAGGCGATACCCAGTCCAACGTTATCCGTGGCTGCGCCGATAGCGACGCCGAGTGCGAGTCCGATACCGGCGCCGCGACCGACAGCCGTTGTACGGGACGGGGCCTGAGGTGCAGTCATGGCGGCATGTTAGCTGAGTGAGGATCGATTTGAAGCGGCGGTTGGAGCCACCCCTACCCGAGGGGGGGATCGACCTCGCATCCTGCTGGATGCGATCCCGTTGTCGTCGGTCAACCTGATCGACGACAGGGCAAGGACCCCTCCGCGACGATCAGGGGACGAGCGGGTAACAGATAGGGTCTCCTGCCGCGGGGGCAATAAGAAGGCCGGTGCGGCATGTGCCGCACCGGCCTTCTTCGTCCCGGCTCCGGAGCGGGAGACGGGAGGATCAAGCTAGTTGACCGAGATGCTCGAGCCGTCCGCTGCCGGGAAGAGGATGTTGGTGTACGAGGAGCCAGCGCCGGAGACCATGCCGCCAGCCGCTTCCACCCACATATCCGACGGCAAACCCATGCCGCCGCCGCCGGCCGCGAGGATGGCATCGAAGCTGACTCCGGCTCCGGCCGTGGGGTCGGTGCCGAGCGAGCCGTTGGAAGCTCCCAGGCACTGCCCGGTGGTGCCCCAGGTGCCGTCTTCGATCATCCCGGTGATGCTCGCGCCCGCCGAGGTCGAGACCTCAACGCTGTAGCTGATGACGCCGGTACCGCCGGTGCCCCACTCGGCCACGTCGACGTAGTCGACGCGGAAGCCGTCCGCGAGGAAGTTGGTGGTGATACTGCCGTAGTTGTTGGGCTCGAGGTCCGCCGCCCAGCCGATGCGGGGCATCCCGCTCGCCCATTCACCGTAGGTCGCGGTGAAGTCGCTGGTGCCGGAGGCGAAGGTGACCTCACCGTTGGAGTTGATGAACGCGCCGTTGTAGGTCGTGCCATAGAAGTTCACGTCGACCCAGCAGGCATCACCGGTCAGATCCAGGTTGGCGTCGTCACCGACGGTGACCCAGGGGTAGACGGCCGGTGCGACGGCATAGGTGCTGACCTCGGACAGGGAGACGCCGTCCGGGTCGGTCGCGTCAACAGCGCCTGCTTGCAGGTTGTTGAGGTTGCCAATGCCAGCTTCCGACACGAATGCGAAGTCCATGGAGGCCGCGCCGAAGCCCAGCCCGACCGGCGGGAGGGTTCCTTGGCCACAGGCACCGCCAAACAAGGAGTAGGAGATCGCCAGATCGAGCTCGATGGCGTCGTCGATCAGCGGTGTGCACGCTGCGGCGAGCGGGCCAAAGCAGATGTCGAACGGTGATCCGACCTGGTCGCTGGTGAAGTTCATGATCACGAGTTCGCCCGAACACCCGGCGAAGCCATTCGTCCCGTTCAGAGTCAGAGACGCGCCCGGGTTGTTCGCGTTGGTAATGGCGCATTGGCCCATCGACACAGTCGTGAGGCAGAGCGCAACGATCGCCGTCAGTGCAACTAACTTCATTTCAAAATTCCTTCTACAGGCAATTACGGGACTGGATAGGGGAGTGAGTCGCGGTCGGCATGCCGGAAACGGCCCCGGGGCGCGACGATGTCTCAAAAATACCCCTACCCACCGCTCAAGCGGCGCAATCTGATGAACTTATGGAACCCTTGTGGCCGCTCTTGAGGCTGCGCGACCATCAGGTCAAGGGCACAAGTGACTGATATGAAATATGTTAAATCGATCAGTCCCGAGAGGGCCGGCAGAGCCAAGAAACTCGATAGCCCGACACAACGCGCGTCACCTGGAGAGCGGCGTCAGGGTGATCTGCTTGAGGGTGAAACCCTTCGTCGCCACTTCCTGCTTCACCCCCAAGCGGGAGAACGTCAAGACGTTCCTGCCTTTGACAAGCTCGATTTCGACGGGCTGAGTGGTCCCCCACATGCCAACGGTGAAGGGCAATTCCAGCTCGATCGGCTCGGCGCCGTTGGCCGCCGCTTTCATCGTCGGCGCAGTCCTGCTTGCCTGGGGGATTCGGATGTTCAATGCCGTAGCTGCTGAGAACTGAGAGCCATCCTGAGTGTGTCACCCACAGGGGTGAGGAACTCAGCCGTAGGGGCATGTGCGGCTCGTTAGGCGCCGCCTCAAACGAATCTACGGTCAACTGGAGATGAGAATCACTTGTCGCGGCTCGCAGTTCCGCGCTAGGGCACGATGACCCGCACCGGCTGAGACAGGCGGGCGCCGGTGATCGAAGTCGGGTCGCCCACGGCGAGCTGCCCCGAGATGCTCGTGGGCGAGGCGAAGGAGATGGGCACCGTCATGTTGGCGAGGGGCGGGCTTGCGAAGCCACCCCACAGGAACGAGAAGAGCGGGTCGGCCAGATCGATGTTGACGAGGTCGCCGTCGGGAGTCAGGAAGGCGCCCGCGGAGGCCGGAATCAAGGGTGCCGCGCCCATGCCGACCTCCCAGACCGTGCCGGCGTTGCTGCTCTGAAAGCTGACCATCGCCACCTGGCCGACCGCGAGGTTCACCGTTGCCGGGCTGGAGATCGAGCCCACCACGCCGTCCACGATCATCCTCGCCAACGGCGAGTTGACCTGGTACTCCACGAGCTTGACGCCGATCTGGATGTTGTCGAGGCCGTAGGTCGCGCCCTCGAAGTGCAGCCACACCGCGTTCCACGCGATCGGGTTGGTGGCGTTCCCGGCGGTCTGATCGAGCCCGAGCGGCACGGCCTGCAAGCCCGGCACCGGCGTGAGCATCGTGGCTCCGCCCGTGATGTTCTGCACGTCCACGGCACCCAACCCGCTTCCGTTGGCCGCGGTCAGGTCCATCGTGACTCCGATCCGCAGCCAGTCGCCGCCGGAGACCGGGCCGAGGCTCGACAGCGGCGCACTCACGGAAGTCCCGTCAGCGGCGATCAGCTGGAGCTGAATGTTCGCGTGGGTCCCGACTCTGAATCGAACCCCGAGCTCGCCGGGCTGGTAGCCACGAATCCTGCCGTCGAGGTCCGTGTCGTAGGCCAGCCCGAACGACCCGCCCCAGTAGCCGACCTGTATGTCGGCCTGGAAGTACGCGTTCGTCTCGGTCCCGACGTAAGGCGGGAATCCGAAGTTCGCGTCGTTGATTCTCGACGCGTCACAACCGAAGCCCGGTCCCACTTCCTGAAAACGCAAAGACTGAGTTGCGTCGTGCGACAATGTCGCCGTCACTCCGCAACGGTTGGTGGCGTTGAACGTCTCTTCAGACCAGCTGTCCTGTGCATCGAGCAGGGTGAAAGGATAGGGGTTCGACCCGTTCAGGTTGTTGAAGTCGTAGGTGACCAGCTGTGCGACGGCGACAGGGGCGAGCACGAGCGTGACAATGAGGAATCGAAGCATGGCGCTTGTCCAATGGCAGCCTCAAGAGCGAGTCCATGCAGGCTACCACCACAGCGTGGCAAGTGGTTGCAGTAGCTCCACCGTCCTTGAGCGGCCTGCGAGGCTTGAACACACGACCCATCTGACATCCCTCTGAAGTTGGGAGTCAGGGAGGCTTCGTTTTGCCTCAGGTTTGCCTCAGGAGTGGTCGGAGAAGGCGGGGCAAACAAAGAGAAGAGCGATCCCGAGAGGACTCGAACACCCGA
>NYSS01000149.1 GCA_002683135.1 Planctomycetota bacterium
ATGAGCTCCTGTGCACTCAATTGGTTGCAAACAATTATTCGGACACTGCAGAATTGTTGGACCCCGGGTCCCAATCATCCTGGCAAAGAAAATAATTGTTTGCAACACATTGGCGAGTTAGGGCCCGAGTTTCCTCGTTTGTGATTTTTTTCTCCAAAGCATTTTGGCCTGGCGAATCGGACCACTGAAACTGAAACTGACCGCATCCAAAATGTTACGACCATATTGCGTTCTCTTTTACCGCTACAGCGGAAACGTCGACCCTGCTCTCCTACCGTCGCAACGCGCAATTGCCTTTATGCGGGAACACGAATCAGCTAGCGAGGCGCTCCTTATGGAACCGCGAAACGTATTCGATGAAGCCATTATCGGTGTGACAAACATTAAGGATTGTGATCAATGGTCGAGGACTGCATTCACCCCGATTTTCGTCTACGATAGCGAGCTGTGTATCCAGGCCAAAGTACGACACGGGGATTACTGCGACCTAGATAACATCGGGGCGTACCCTGCAGCCGCCGATGCCTTTTATTACAATCGTGACGCTTGGGTGGGTAAAGGGACGCCGACATTCATCGACAACTGGGACGAGGGGTTCGCAGCGAAGGCCATGCGCAGTCGTCTTAGAAACATTCGACATAAACTCTACCTCTACACGCGCATGGTCGGCATGTTCTTGGCGGCCAAAGTGCGGGTCAATTTCTCGCCGGGTGGACCAGGTGCGCGGGAGGCAGCGGAAGAGTTTGTGGAGTCGGCGGCCAAGGTCGTCGAACCGCCACCACCAAAGCGCCAGCGTAGGACGTCCCGAACGACTAGTGAGTATGGATCTGGATTTTTGTGAACCACACCTTGAGTAGATTTGCAGTTTCAGAATGGGACCCAATGACGTAGTTTAAGATTCACGCTATGAACAGCACACACAACAGAATACTCTCATTGTCAAACACACTGTTTTTAGGGGCGTCAGCGTTCACAACCCCCTCACCAGCAGCACGTGTCAAACAGAATACCCCTCCCCGATGCTCTGGGGTATATATAAGAATACCGCAAGCTATTTGACAGAGACATGGACGACGGGCCCAATTGCGATCACATGTTCCCCTCACCCTTCGGGCAAGCCCCAAACATGTGGAAAGCCGTGGCGGCCTATGTCACCCTGAAGGACCGAGCGCGCGTGTTGCAGTGCGGTACCACCGCCCGTGAGGCCTTCGCTCCGTCTGCGCACGAGAAGGCCATGTACGACGCTATTCGGCGCGGCACGACCCTGACCGACCTCGACGACTTGCTTGTCTACGTTGTCCAGCGCAACGGCCCTGTTGCGCACGTGGCCTTCCTCCTCGCCATGGGCGCCCACACGCGCCAACTGCGTGGCGGCATCGGCAACGAAGACGGCAACGCGCTCATGCGTGCGTGTCACCACGGCCATACCACACTGGTGGTGTTCCTTGTGGGCCGTGTCGACGTCAACGCACGGAACAGTCAGGGGACGACTGCGCTGATGTTGGCCGCGAGGGGGCGACACGTGGCCGTCGTGCGGGTGCTACTGCAACGTGCCGACGTGACCCTCCAGGATGCCCGCGGGTGGACCGCCCTCAACGACGCAGTCCTGGGGGATGGGCGGTTCGGGGATGACCGTAGGCGCCGTGAAGCCGTCGAATTGCTCCTGCAACACCCTGACGTCTGCGTCAACCCTCCCCGTGGACACGTCACGCCCCTCATGAATGCCGCGTCCGTGTGGGACGCTGCCGTCATCGACCTGCTTCGGGACCACGGCGCCGACCCCAATCGCTGCGTACCCGCCGAAGAAGACCGCACCGCCCTCGGCTGCGCCTTCCCCCCCGTGTGCCACGATTGGAAAGCGTGGCACTACCCCCTCGTCCTCGGCGCCGTCGAGGCGCTCCTGCGTTTTCCGACCCTCAACCCGAACCTGCCGATTGCGAACGGTGGATGGACGGCGCAGAGGGAAGCGACGTCCATCGAGCTACATGACGTTGCCGCCATGCTGGCGGCAGACCCTCGCACAAACGCGCATGCTTCGCACGACGCGGGGGGCCTCATGGCAGTGCAGACGTGAAAACGGGGCAAGCGAAGGTCTGTTGACACCCATGTATCTTTACCCGAGGTAGGCGAATGAACGTCAGCGTTCCCGTGGATTATTCTACTGTTGTACAAGGGGGGGTGGGTCCACCTCTCTGGGGTTCGTGGGGGGGGGTGTCAGTGGTGAAGTGCAGAGAAGAGGGGGCCTACACCCGACGCTCTGATCAAGGGAAAGGCCGACAAAGTTTACACACCACCAAAAAGTATCACATCATTGCCCGTCCTCAGCCCGTGCTCTTTGGGCGGCACCAGTAGGGCGTCGGTGTGAGACGGCCCGTTTGGGGGGGGGCTGCTGTTCGTACTAGGCGCGGACAGGCGGCTCGTTCGGGCTGCCGAGGGTCGTGGACGCCACACAGGGGCGCGCCCCGCCCCCGCGTGGGACACGCGGAGCGAGCAGGGCGGCGGGCGGGATATACCCCCTTGCGCGTCCACGTCGCGCCGCCCGTGGAAGGGCGACGGCACCCCGCTGCGGCGGGCGGACGGGGGCCGCTGCGGTCGTCCTCCTCCCCTGGGGCATCACCCAAAGGGGGGTATATACCGCACACGGGGGGGAAACCGTCGTTGCACACACGTTGGGCACGAACCATTCTTTTTGGGAAAAAGCCCCGGGTTGGGATCCTTGAAGAATAGCGTCCACCAGAGCAACATGACAATTATCAGGACACCGCCGCCCCACCAGGGTGTGATACCGTGATTCCTCACGCCTTGGCCCACATTTTTCCGATCCACGTGTGTATGTCCAAAGGTGCATTGCCCTCCTCTGTGCAACCTTCGTCGGGCGGGACGCGCTCTGCTTTGCGTCAGCCACTGAGCTACGAGCTACGAGGACCTCGTATACGCGAAATTGTAACGGCTAAAAATCACTGCGGCGGGGGCTAAAAATCACTGCGGCGGGGATTATTTGGCGATGGAAATAGAATCATGGAAGGCAAGGCTCACCCACCTGCTCTCTACCGTCGACGAGCCGTCGCAGAAGCTGCGCCTCTCGTCCACTGTCCTCAAGGCCGTCCTTGACAACGTTGACCCTTTGTTCCGGGGCGATGAACGCACCCCCAACCTGATTCGCATCATCGACACCATGAAAACCGCAGTGGAAAACCTGAGCGCACTGGCGGCGCATGTCGCCGCCAGTGCGCGTGAGGGCGAAGACGCAGGCTCCGAAAGCGAGTCAGAGAGCGAGAACGACGGGGACGACGAGGGGGGCGGCGAGGAAGACGGCGCGGCCAAGGAACCACGCAGCGGCCTCGGCGCCCACGGTGGCCACCAGGCGCCGGGCGCCACGAAGAAGCGCCGCCGCCCGTGCCGCCTCCGACGGGGAGGCAGGGGAAGCACCATGGGCGCGCCCAAAACCCGCGAGGAAAAGAGCCAGGACCGCGCCACCCGCCGTAAAAAACGCGCCGCCATGCGGGACAACATGCGGGACGCCGAGGGCCACAGCGACGATGCGAGCGACGGCGGCGGCACGGGCGGCGGGTCCACCGATGAAGAACCGCCCGAGGCGGTCCACGGCGAGAGCGGTGCCAGTGTTCACGAGGGCGGCGACGAAGGCAGCGACGGGCTCGCCGCCGATGGCCCCGCCGCCCGCACGTCTCCCGCGCGCAAAAAGCGCCGTACGGACGATTCACGGCGGACGGTGGCACGGCGATGCCGCCAGCGCATCGAAGCCGCACTAAACGGCTGTCACCTGTGGGACGGCGACGGCGTGCACCGCTGCCTCGAGTTTTGCGCGGACGACAAGTCGTTCGTGGGGTTCGACGTGGCGGGCGTACAGTGCATGTACAAGCGGGCCCAGGACAAGTGGAAGCAGACCGAGGCGGTTAAGGTCTACATGGTGTACGAGATGGGCGCGTACCTCTCCGAGGTGCTACGGCGCCACAGGTCAATCAAGAAACGGGACTTTTACGTGGCGCCGTACAACATGGACAAGAACTTCGTTACCACCGCCTTCCGCTGGCACAGACTCGTCTGCATGTTTCCCCGCCTGCGGTTTCTCGTGGGTATCACATACAACGAGGTGAAGAACAACGGCCCTTTCCTCGACGCCTTGCTGGGGGACGGTAAAACCGTCGAGGACGAGGGGGGGTACGAGTACAAGATCACGGATGCCGCATACGAGTTTCTACGGGCGGAGCGCAGACTGCTGGACCTAGCTGACGAGGGAAATGGGGGGGGGGCGCGTAATCTCATCGAGCACCCGCCCGAGCACCCGCGGGGGCACACCCCTCCCGAGGGCGCGGCATCGTTCCCACTGGAGGTCGACTGGCGCGACATCGACGGTCACAGCGCGATTCACCTGGCGGCCCGAGGTGGGCACACGGAGACCGTACAGGTGCTCGTGGAGCACGCGGCCGAGCTCGTCCGCGCCCGTACCGTCGACGGAAACACCGCCCTCCATGTCGCGGCCCGGGGTGGGCACTTGGCGGTCGTCGCGGTGCTCGTGGAAGGCGGTGCGGACCCGTGCGCCCAGAACAAGGAGGGGGAAACCGTCGAGCGTGTCGCGACGATGGCCGTCCGTGAGTTTCTCCACCGAAGTAGAATCAGCAGTCTGGAAGCGGTGTCCCGGTCCCCCGATTACGACACCTGAGCGCCTCCCGTGAACGCCGGGCGCAGTGCCTCCAGGAGCGCCGCGAGCACCACCACCAACAACAATGCGCACAGGAACGTCGCCGCGCACGCCGCACACGGCGGGGCCGGCGCAGCTGGTGGGAGATTAACATTGACGACATCTTCGACGCATTTTGGTGAGTACAACAACATGCGGCCTCCTAAATCCCGAAGTGCACGCACGCAGAATCCGTGCACTGGTGACAAATAGCAAGAACGATTTTTTCCAGCTGAATCGAATTAGCCGTCGGGAAATTAGCCGTTACAATCTCGTGTTTATGCAATTGTTGCAATGTGACTCCATTAATGGAGTCAGACACATTTGTAATTGATGAAGATAAGTGTAAAGATCAATCCTATAATTTTTTTTTCTCATGAGAAATGTTTCAATCATGTGCTATCACTGGTGATAGGCTTGAATCGACATAATTACCCGTGTCGCCCGTAGCCTGCATGTGGCTGTCGAGCTCAATCGGCATCACCTTGCAGTGTTCAATAACACAAACCCAACAACTTCACATTTTGATTTTGCCAGGACGTGAGAGATTTTTTCATATGTCTGAAATTGGGATTACTCTACCCAGGTATCCGTTTTCTTTTTAACACTTGATCAAATACAGTGTGATACCGTGTACTGTACATGCCGCCCGTAAGATATCCCACCGCCCCACCACATTCTTGAGTGTGCCGAGGTCCAGGACCATCGGCCACCGTCTTCGCGGTGCTCTGACCAATTTCACTGAGTAGCTGGTGGCGACATGAATAACTTCCCCAGACTGCGTAAAATGTATTTGAACATGCCTATAGACACAGAGTCGCCAAGCATTTCAATGCGTCGCTTGGTTAGAACAATAGTTGGTGATTTCTTCAATGAGTGCCCCAATATCGGAACAATTTCAATGTGTCCATGTTGTTTATCGGTCATTCGGCACTTCTTGATCATCCCTTTAATTTCATTTTCGGCGGTAAACTTTGTAGCATTATCTTCATGATCCAGAGACCGCTCTAACTCATTGCAATTCAGAGAACGCGTGCAATGTGGGTTCCGTTTTTTGAATATTTGAGTGGGTGACCCATTACTTGCCTTCACGCAAAGGCATTTCTTATGATTTGTCCCCCAACCAGAATCTAAAATATCTTG
>NYSS01000150.1 GCA_002683135.1 Planctomycetota bacterium
AGATGAGTAACTTCATGCTGCATGTCTCGTACAGTGACACATAATCAACGGCAAGTAAGGGCTCTATCCCTTTCCCGTGGCCAAAAGGTAACCACGATGCGGAGATGGTTTCCGTTACAAAGATCCTAATCGCCAGCAGATGTTTTGCCGCCACCGGAAATACAATACAGCCGAGATGCGGTGCGAATTAGTACCTTGTCTTGCACGACGGCTGGACTCGCCAGACATAATTCATCGAGATCATTTCTTTCGATGATTTCAAATTTCGGACCGGCTTTGAGCACGTAAGTCAAACCGTCTTCACTCAAGCAAAACAGATGTCCGTTGTACGCCCAAGGCGATGCAGTAAAAGAACCGCTGGGAGAAAAACGTGTCTTGCCGTAGACTTCCTTGCCGGTTTTCGCGTCGTGACAAGTGAAAAACCCGCGATCGTAAAGCGTATAAAGATAGTCGCCATAGACGATCTGAGAAGTGTTGTACGCTGATGATGTTCCCTGGTACCACTCGATAAACTCACTCTCTTGGTAATCGCCCTTTGGAGTGATGTCTCCGCTGGCACCTGGTCGCATGGCAAACGTCGGTCGGTGAGCGTCCCCGATATAGCCGGACGCGATATAACAGAATCCATGAGCGGCAAAGGGTGACGGAATCACCAGGTTCGACATCTTCCCATCGAATTGCCACAACAGTTTCCCATCGAGTGAGTAACTGCGGTTCCGATTCTTGCCGGGCACGACAATCTCGGTTCGGATTTTATTCTGCCAAACCAGCGGAGTTGCCCACGAGTGTGTTTCGCGACGCGGCACTCGCCATCGTTCGTTGCCAGTCTTGGCATCAAAGGAAGCGATCCAGGATGATTCCAAATTGTCATAAACAACGAATACCTGTCCATCGTGCACTACGGGTGAGGCCGCGGCGCCATAGTCGGCGGCGGTTTTCTTGGGCTCGAACGTTTTGGACCAGAGCGGTTTGCCGCTGAAGTCGTAGCAGTAGAGCCCCAAATCTCCAAACAACACGTAGAGCCGCTTTCCGTCGGTCGTTGCGGTTTCCGCTGCGTAGGTACTCTTGGGATGTCGAGGTACTTTTGGTCGGCCGGTATGGGCTTCGTGCTTCCAGAGCTCTTTGCCTGAATTCACGTCAAAGCAATACACCAACCAGTGATGAGTTCCTTTTGCCGGATCGCGAACACCTTTGCCGAGATAGAGTCCCTTGTTGGGCGTGGTGTTCTTTTCGTCACCGACCACTGTGGTCAGGAAAACGCGATCCCCCCACACAATCGGGCACGACCAACCCCAACCCGACACATCGACGGCCCACTTGATGTGGTCAGTCTTGGTCCAAGTCTTCGGCAGATCGACATGATCTGCCGCCACACCATTGCCATTGGTGCCACGAAAACGCGGCCAGTTTTCTTGTGCCTGTGCCAACGAGGGAACGAGCACCCCGAGTACCAACCCGGCAGCAATAATCCAACGTGTTCTATTGTCGACAATCGCAGTATGATTTACCGAAACGTCGCTTAAACGATGCAGAGATCTTAGTGGCCACTTCATGTTTTTCATCCAACAAAAGAAAGTGAGTTTTTCGCCGCGTCTATTGATCGCCCAATTCCCGGATCAGGACCTTGCGGAACAGGAACTGTCCGCCGCCTGGGATCTCGGCTTGGAGTGCAATGAACCCCTTAGGAACTTTGATTCCGTCTACCTTCCACGCCTGCTTGCCATTGACTTTCAAAGCGGCCGTGGATCCTTTCACGGTTAACTCAAAGTGGTTCCATTCTCCGTCTTTGGTTGCGATCTTGTTCTTGCCCTGAGGAAATCCGCCCAGGTCGCCTTCCATGCCCTGGCGTAAGTTGACTTGATAACGACCGGGCCAGGATCGCCCCTTGGGCACGTCGGTGTAGCGAAAATAGACGCCCGAATCCCAACCCTTGGATTTTATGGCCTTCCATTCGTATTCCAGCACAAAATTGGAATACTGTTTCTTGGATTGAACCAATCCATTTCCCGCTGTCAGTAAGATGGCGGAGTCTTTAACGACTGCCTCGCAGGTAAGAACGTCCCATCCTTTGAGTGTCTTGCCATCGAACAGCGAAACCGATTCCTCTGCCCAAACCAAAGGTGCAAAACAAATCGTTGCAAGGAAAATCGAAAGCAGGTAGCAGATTCTGAGGGTCGGCATGGCGAGGCTCCTGAGAGGACACAATGTTTGGTCGCAATTCTGGACCTGGCATTCGCTCAATACCAGCGAGCCGGATCCAGTTGTAAAACACTTTAACACAATTCAACCGGCGCCATCGCCCAACATGTCGAAGTCCAGTAGATCACCTCACGAAGGCAGCCTCTGTTTTCCTCATACATATATTTGTTATCCTTGTGTGGCGAGTCGTTCCCGGCTTATTTTTCCTCGAGGTATTTCCGATGGCTGACGAGCGACACCACTGCTGTCCACCTCGTGTCGGCTTGCGCAAGCGAGTATTTGCAAAACTGTACAACAAAGCGATGGCGAAGTACGAACCGTACATTGCTGATCGCAAACAAGTGCTTTTCGCCAATCTTCCCGACAGAGTGGTCGAGATTGGCCCGGGCACTGGCGCGAACCTTGCGTATCTGCCGAGTGGCTGTCGCTTCATCGGGATCGAACCAAATCCGTTTATGCACGATCTCCTGAAGCAAAGAGGATCGGAGTTGGGAGTCGATATGGAATTTCGGCTGGCGAAGGCTGAAAAACTGGAGTTTGATGATGACAGCATCGAAGCGGTCATCGGAACGCTCGTGCTTTGTTCAGTCGCCGAGCCCGCCCAGTTGTTAGCTGAGATCCGTCGTATTCTCAAACCGGGTGGAAAGTTCTTTTTTATTGAACATGTGGCAGCTCCAGGGAAAAGCTGGCTGCGATTCTTGCAACGTGTCTTGCGACCGATCTGGAAGTTTGTGGGCGACGGATGTCATCCAGACCGAGATACAGCGCAGACAATCGAAGCGGCCGGTTTCACGTCGGTGGAAATTGAGGAGTTCACGGTCCCTCGGGGAGTCCTGCCGCGATTCGTCTCGCCGCAGATTTCAGGAGTTGCCACTCGGTGAAGTCCTTGGTGGTCGATTCGCCGCGGAACTCTTCAGTCGAGGGAAATGAGAATCGGCGTGAACCCATTACTTCGGTACGACGGCGCGTGCCGAACGGTCGCCGACTTCAAAATAGCCGAGTGGTTGTGGAGGATCACCGGCGGCCATCATCCAAACGGCACCTGGTCGAGTGTTTTGCCGTTGTTGCTTTCCGGCCGCAATCGTGGCGTACCTTTTTTGCCCTCCATTGCGGTCCATCCAAAACAACTCCACTTCGCGAGTGCTTCGGTTAATGAATACCACATCGAACGTGTTCCCGTCCGGCTTGGAGACCGGGGCCTTGGCGCCGTTTGCCAGCGGTTTCCACGTGAGTGCGGGCAGTGACTGAACCTTGGGCGGAACAATCTTGGCAAATTGCTTGGGAGCCAAGGAACGCAGGCGATTAAGAGTAACTTGATGGTCTTTTTTTTCGGCAAGATTGTGCCATTCATACGGATCGGATTGCACGTCATAAAGTTCTTCGCCACCACCGGTGTAATGGATGTACCGCCATCGATTATCGCTCAGTCCAAAACTCCCTGCTCGCTGGAGATGGGTAAGTGCGATGTGCGGCCAGTCGGCGTCTGGGTCAGCAAGCAGCGGTAGGAGACTGGGCCCATCGTGTCTCTGTTGAGGCGGCAGTCCGCATAACTGCAATAGGGTTGGTGCTAGGCTGAGTAGACTGACGGGTCGATCGCAAATGGCGGGTTGTGTGCCGCCGGTGAGGCCGTCTGAGCCCTTGGGCACTTTTACGATCAGCGGTACTCGGCTGCATGCTCGCCAACCGGTGTACTTTTGCCAGTGCTGTTTCTCGCCGAGATGCCAGCCGTGATCGGACCAGAGCACGACGATTGTATTCTCGGCGTTCGGCCCTTTCTCAAGCGCATCGAGCACATGGCCGAGCATCGTATCGGCAAAGTAGATCGACGCGAGGTATCCTTGAATCGCGGGCTTCCATTGGTTGTGTTTGCGGATATGGTCGAAGTAGCGGTTCGGTCCGTGTCGCTTTCCTTCAGGCGGCAAGTCATCGAGATCATCTGCGCGGTAACCTGGCGGTAATTGGATTTTATCGATCGGAAAAGCATCAAAATATTTCTTTGGCACAAACCAGGGTTCGTGCGGCCGGTAAATGCCGCAGGCTAGAAAGAAGGGCCGATCGTGTCTTTTGGCAAGCTGTTTTCCAACCCATTCGGTCACTAAATAGTCACCACCATATTCGGCGTCGGTGGCATCGAGTGCGCCCCAGTCAGTTTCGATGTACTGCCAGGGTCCACCGCGAGGTAGACTCACCGGTCGCTTTTTCGGATAGAGCGTACGGGGAAAGGGATCTTCCGTGTCCTTCGGAGGGAAATACTCATCCCAAGAACGGGCGTCGATAAAATAGTGCAACATTTTTCCCGATCCTGCCGACCAATAGCCCGCTCGCGAAAGCGTCTTGGGGAGCAACTCGGCATTTGGAAGCACCTCGCGCATTTTCTGGCCGTTTTGATAAAGGCCGGAACGATGTGGAGAAATGCCGGTGAAAATGGCAGTCCGCGACGGGTTGCACGAGGGTGCGGCACAATGAGCGTTGGTGAATAAAACTCCGCTTGCCGCCAGCCGATCGAGATTGGGTGTCCGAGTTTGTGGGTTGCCGCCGAGACAGCCGACCCAGTCGTTCAAGTCATCCATGGCAATGAACAGGACATTCGGCTTGTCAGCGCAGGCGGTGGTGGAAATCAGTGATGCGATGAGAGCCAAGAACGATATTCGCAGTGGACCTATCACTTTTTCACTTTGCCTTTTTCTTGTTATTCTTGTCCGATTTGGCTTTCCACTTGTCCACCACAATCGCAACGTCGTTTTTCTGTCGAGGGCCGCTGGTACTGCGGCCCAATTTGATATCCTCATCCAACATTTTCCGAAGCGCCTTTACTTTCGCCGGCATCTCGGCGGCGAGGTTTTTTTGTTCTCCCAAATCTTGTTCCATATCATAAAGTTGAATCGACGGCTGACCGTTCATCTGCGCTTGTTTGAGTGCTGTTTTGGTCCCGGGCTTGCTCCAACCGCCCGAGCCGGGGCAACAGATGAGTTTCCAATTATGCTCGCGGATCGCGAATTGTCCCTCGATGGAATGGTGGATCACGCTTGTTCGAAACAGGTCTGCTTTGCCATGTAGATCTTGTGCAAAACTCATACTGTCCACGCCTTCGGTTGGCGGTAGTTTATGGCCAGTGATTTCCGCAGCTGTGGCGAAGATGTCGGTCAGGCAGACTAACGTGCTACTGCGACGGCCCGGCTTGATCACTCCCGGCCAGGACGCGATGAAGGGTACGCGATGTCCGCCATCCCAGATGTCCGCCTTTGAGCCGCGAAGGTCGCCACTAGGATGATGACCGAGCTTGATTAGCTGCGACATTTTGGATGTGGGTCCGGAAGTACCGTTATCAGAACTGCAGATAACGAGAGTATTTGTGAATTGGTCGGTGTCCTTTAGTGCTTGTAAAACCTGGCCAAAAGAATCGTCGGTTTGCATCACAAAATCCGCATGGGAGTTGAGCCCGCTTTTCCCCTGCCATTTCTTCGTAGGGACGACCGGGCTGTGCGGCGAATTCCAGGGCACATAGAGAAAGAAGGGCTGCCCCTTATCCTTTCGGCTGTGAATGTATTCGACCGCTTTACTGGTGAGTTTCGGCAGCATTTCAACGGCATCAATTCGGTGCGCGACTACATCGTTTTCAATCCACACATCCATTTGCCGCGCGTGGTGAAAACCATGAAACTCGTCAAAGCCACCTCGGTCGATCGGCCCGTGAGTGATCTTTGCACCGACTTGGACCTTGCCGGCGTTCTTCACGCCGTCGTAGAACATGCCCAAATGCCACTTACCGATCACGGCAGTGTGATAGCCCTGTTTCCGGAGCATCTTGGCGAGAGTGAGTCGATCCTGGGCAATGAGCGATTCCCCGCCGGTGAGTACGCCTCGTTGCAAGCGAGTGCGCCAAGCGTAGCGACCGGTCATCAGGCCGTATCGCGTTGGTGAGCAGACCGAGGACCCGCTATGGGCGTCAGTGAAGACCATGCCGGATTGCGCCAGACG
Organism: Planctomycetota bacterium; assembly: GCA_002683135.1. Taxonomy (GTDB): domain Bacteria; phylum Planctomycetota. The sequence continues at coordinate 6,178 of NYSS01000150.1, forward strand.
GTCGAGGTGTGGCGTTTTAATTTTCCCGCGCTTTGGATTGAAATGCTGGACCTCACCGAAACCCATGTCATCAGCGAGCATCACCACGATATTCGGTTTATCAGCCAAAACACTGGCGGCAACAGTCGACAACAATATCAAAAGAAAATAGGTTCGACTTTTCATGATGTGCTTTCGGGCAGTCGATCCGGCATGTTTCGACTTAAGTGTTGGGGTCTAAATTGAACGGTTGGCCGTTCGTATGGAATTCATTCAGCTCGTTCCCATCGGCGAGCACGAAGATCTAATCTTTATCAGACTGGTTTTGTTTGGAAGTGTCTTTACGGAAGCTGATTTTGCTGAGATTTTGCTTCACGGGCGCCAGCTGGCGGCCCTTGAGTCGATCAACATCCTTTGCGATACGGAACCACTCCGCTGCCATGGTCTGCACTTTATTGGGATATTGCTTGGCGAGGTCGCGGATCTCGGTGCGATCTTTCTCCATATTGTAAAGCTCCCAACGACCGAGTTTTGCGGAGACGATTTTCCATGGGCCATTTCGAAGCGCGCGGTCGGTGCCGAAATGAAAATACAGATTCTCATGCGGCTGCCGCTCTTTGCCTTGTAATATGGGTAATAGTGATTTTCCCATGAGCGGTTCGATTCGGCGTTCGCCGATTTGTGTCGGGTATTTTGCGGCTGCTACATCAATGAAGGTAGCTAGAAAATCGATGAGGTGGCCTGGCTGCTGGGTAATGCTGCCGGCTTCGGTCAGCATTCCGTTTGGCCAATGTGCGATGAGCGGAGAACTAATACCGCCTTCGTGCTGGTTTTGTTTATAGAGCCTGAAAGGCGTGTTACTCGCGTGCGCCCAACTAGCGTCGTAGGTCCAATAAGATTTCGGGTCCCATGGCTTGAGATAGCGACCGCGGGTTCGCTCAAAAGGACAACCGCCGTTGTCCGCGCAGAATAGAAACAGCGTTTCCTCCCAAACTCCCTTCGCTTTCAACTTAGCAATCATGCGGCCGATGTTCTCATCCATCACCTGCACCATTGCCGCATACACTTCCATGCGGTCCGACTCCCACTGCCGTTCTTGGGCACTAAGGCTGCTCCAAGCCGGGATGTGTTTTGGACGTTCACTGAGTTTAAACTTTTTGTCAATCAGGCCACTTTTGAGTTGCTTTGCGTACCGCGTCTGACGCAGTTCGTCCCAGCCACCGTCGTATCGGCCGTCGCATTTTTTGACATCGGCCTCAGGCGCTTGCAACGGATAGTGCGGCGCATTGAAGGCCACGTAGAGCAGGAACGGATCCTCTTTTGCCGTCGCTTCATCCAGAAACTTCAGGGCAAAATCACCGATCGCATGTGTCGTGTAAAACGGACGGCCGTTGAGCATCTTTGGCACTTGAAACTTGGCGCCGTTATACCGAAAGGAGTCATCTCCGGTGAAGAAATTTGTAGCACCCGATAAGTGTCCCCAGTAACGCTGGAACCCGAAATCGGTCGGCTGACGATCCAAATGCCACTTGCCGACCATCGCAGTCGAATACCCTGACTGTCCTAGCACTTCTGCAATGGTCGCGCCGCGGCTTAAAGATGCGCCGCCTGCCTGATCACAGTACATTCCCGTGAGCAATGAGACTCTCGAAGAGTGGCATTTTGCTGTGTTATAAAACTGAGAAAACCGCAGCCCTTGCGCGGCGACTGCATCCAAATTCGGAGTTAAAATCTCCGATCCGTAACAGCCTAGATCCGCGAATCCCAGGTCGTCCGCCATGATCAAGACAATGTTCGGGCGTTCGGCGGCAGATAAATCCAGCGCACAAAACGTTGCAAACAAAAACAGGCAATATCTCATACTGCAAGTACTTTCTATCTCGGACGTCGAGTCAACGTCCGCGCGAGCTAGGTGACGTAGATGTGGGCGGAAAGCGATCATCAACTTCGGTGGTTGAATTCGGATTGACGCTCTTGATGGCCTTATTGTCTTGCTGGGAGATTCTTTCCCCAACGGGAGCGGCGCGAAACACGACTTTGTATTCACGATTGGGCTTGTAGTTTTTCGGCAACGGAACTAACACAAAGTCGTCGGTAATCGTGGGTTGCAGCTGAAGTCCGCTGATGATCTCTGCTGATCCGATGCGGTGCGGCAGATACGCGACAATTGGGCGACCGCCACGCTGCGAACCATTCGTATTGACCGGCTTGAACGACTGGTCGCCCATTTTCGGCACGATCGAAAGTGTGTACACGCCGTTTGTTTCTGTGAGCGTCTGTTCAAAATGTTTGGCACCGTCTGCCATTTTGGCTTCCCAAGCAGGATCACCGTACAATGCTACGACATCTCGATCAAATGACAGTCCTCGCTGGTCACCGGTTTTATTTTCCAGATGATGTACCAGCGCGTGATGATTCGCGAAAAACGCCTCGACGAACGTATATCGTCCCGGCTGTTCGACGAAGTAATCGAGGCATCCCCAGCCCCCATAGCCGAACCACGTCGGTACCGTGTAACCAATCATCTGCGTCACGCCGGCGCTATTCATGTAGGCCAGAGCCATGGCGTCGCGATTGTCGATGTGTCCCATCGAACAATTGCCAATCGGAAGGAAGACTTTGGGATTCTTGGATTCCACAACATGTTTGTCGCCGTGAGTATCGAGTCCGTACAGCCGACCTTTTTCGCAACGGAAGCTGCCGTTTCGGTAGCGAAAACCGATCTGCCAATTCCGTTCACTTGCGTGCCCGGAGGTCACAAAAAGATCGGCCTGATACCTATTGAGAGTATCGACGAGCGCCTTGGTCGTATCGGCAGGTCCTCGTTCCTGCTTGGCCGGTTTCCCCAGTTCCTTGCGAACCATTCGATGCTGCTCTAATTCACAATACCAGATGCCTTGTTGACACTTTTCCAGCGCGACTTCTGTTCCGGATGCGACCTTGTTTACGGTTAGGGGTTTTGTAGTCTTGGCAATTCGCAAGGCACAGTCGGCGTCGTAACCGGTGAGGATTCCCCACAGGGTATCGGTGTAGGGATCGTTGTCGAACTGGCGCGTGAGTTGGTGAACTGCGGCGACGAAATCTCGCGATGCTTCTTCGGGAGTTGCAACGAAACAAGTGAATCGTGGAAATTGCGTCTGCAGGTCTTGCAGGGAATCGCTAACACTTTCGTCGAACACAACGACGGTCGCAGTATGCTTGGAAACGAGCGCATCCACGACCGACTTCCAAGTCGTTTTGGCGTGCGTTGCTTTGGAAACGACGACTGCGTATCCACGTTCCGCTGAAATGCAAACAGTTGAGAACATCAGTGAGATTACCAAGGCGAAAATCACACTCTGTTTCATGGTCAGACTCCAGGGAATCGTATGGGATATGCGGCTAAAGTTACAAAGCCGCCATTGTATAGCAAATGGTTTTGCCATACCCCGCCCGGCTCTGAAGCGAAGGCTCTTCTGGCAATACGGGCTTATCCCGGTGAGTCTTGTTGAAAACATCACCCGTCACCTGAAGCACGTCGTCAATCCTTGGGGACGAGGCTGCTCCACCAGTTGGCATTGGGTG
>NYSS01000151.1 GCA_002683135.1 Planctomycetota bacterium
CAACGACACTCAACGACAGACACAGCAGAACGACGATTGATCGCATGGTGGGTTTCCTGACGGGGGAGCGTAATGAGCCCATCCAGGCTACCGCATGCCGAGCCCTGGATCGACGGTGTGCGTGCCTCTCCCCGCCACGGTCGTCGTAACTGCTTGATCAGCAACCACGAGAGCTACCCCGCCTGGACTTGAACCAGGAATAGCTGGATCAAAACCAGCTGTGTTGCCGATTACACCACGGGGTAGGACGTGCGCATGCTAACGCTTGGGCGCCCTCGGGTCACTGGACGGTGATGCGTGTCGGGCCGAGGATCGACGAAATCCCGAGCGGCGCGCTCGGATTGCCGATGGCGGCGGCGGCGTAGACCGTCAGTCCCGTGAGAGACGGGATGGGGGGGACCGTCAGGAGGATCGACCCGAGTCCCGTCGCATCGAGTGTGCCGTTCGGCGCCGGCATGATGAAGTTGCCGGGCGTCGTGGTCAGCGTGAGCAACGCGCCCATGTCGATGGGGATGAAGCGGCCGTCGCCAATCGGGAATCCCGTCGTCGTGCTGGCGGAGAGACCGGTCGCGAAAGACGCGCTCGGCTCCATCGGGCTGTTGATCACCAGATTGATAGACAGCCCCGGGATGGGCATGGCGGACACCGCGAGGGACGGTTCGATGATGAGGTGGTCCTGGTTCGCCGCCAGACCGTTGAGGACTTGGGTCTGCCCGGACGGCCACGTCACACGGACCTCGTCCGCGACCGTGGCTGCGCCGAGACCGTAGTGCAGGCGCAGGTCGTGTCCACCGAGATATCCCTGGCCTGTGCGGAGAGTCTGTGACGTGGTCACCGTGCCGACACTTACGGACACCTTGGCGCCGATGCCCGAGCGATTGCTCGTGGTGCCCTGGAGCACGATCCGGATCCAAGATCCGCCGTTCAGCGTGTTCCGCAACAAGACCCCTGGGTTGCTCGGACGTGGCACCAGGATGTCGACGTTTCCGTCGTTGTCGTAATCGGCGATCGCGCTGGAGTATTTCGTCGAGTTGCCGATCTCACAGCCGAGGCTCGGTGCCATGTTCGTCCATGGACCGCCTCCCGGACCCGGGTTCCGGTACATGTGGTTGCCGAGGAAGGAGTGGACGACGTACAGGTCCTGCCACCCGTCGTTGTCGTAGTCCAGCCAGTTCACGGCCCAGCCTTCGATGTTGGCCTGAACCCCGTAGGTGACGGCCAACTCGTCGTACTGCATCGTGTTGGGGTTCCACACGTGGAACAGGTGACCGGCGCTCGTGTTTGAGACGAAGATGTCCCAACCCCCATCGTTGAAGGCGTCCGTGAAGTCTGCGCCCATCGCTCCGATGGCGAACTGCGTGTTGATGGCAGCGCCGACGTTGGTGAACGTGCCGTTGCCGTTGTTTCTGTACGTGGTGTCGGGCTGCTGTCCCGGATACCAACCCTTGTCGTTGCCGACGAAGATGTCCGGCCACCCGTCGTCGTCATAGTCGTGAAAGATGCCGGTGAAGCAGAGGCCGGTGTTGCCGACTCCGGCTGTTGCCGTTACGTCAGTGAAGTAGCCGTTCCCCAGATTGCGAAACAACTGGTTCGCTTCTCCGACCCCCGCCGCCGAGACGTAGTTGCCGACGTAGAGGTCGACCCATCCGTCGCGGTCGTAGTCGCCGAGGGAAGCAGTAAAGGCATTCGTCACCGCCGCAGCGACGCCACGCGCCGCCGCTTCGTCCGTGAAGCTCCCGCTCCCGTCGTTGATGTACAAGCGGTTCGGTTCGTACTGGACGGCGAGGAAGACGTCCAGGTCGCCGTCGTTGTCCATGTCGCCCGCGATGCAGGCGTGGGGTTTATCAGGGGAGGCCCCGAGCCCCGCAGCGCCGGTTGTATCCGTGAAGCTCCCGGCGCCGTCATTCCGGTAATAGAGGACCGGCAGCGTCCCCCCTACAGGAAAGATGAGGTCTTGATCACCGTCGCCATCGAAGTCACCCCAGCAAGCGCCCCGTCCCAGGTAGGCGGCCGCGCTCGGCGGGATGGAGATCCCGGCCGTCGTCGTCGTCTCCTGAAATGCCTGTCCCGCAGCAGAAGATGCGAGCAGCAGGGATATGCAGGCGATTGCCAGGATGGTCCGGCAGGGCAACGACATCGAGGGTCCTCTGGGAGCGACGCGGGAACTACAACCAAGTGTATAAGGCGGAGGAAGCTGCGGCCAATGGAACCCGTATCTCCCGGGTAATCCTGGTCGTTCTAACGTGTTTTGACGAGGCCTTGGACGACCCCTTCCGGGCGGCCGTCACCATCGAGGTCGCCGACGCACAGGCTCTTGGCGGTGATGGTCGCGCCTGCGGCGGCGCCGTTCGGGTCCCCGGCGGTGAGCAGCCACTTCATGATGAACGAGCCGCGGACGCTGTCGGAGACCACGAGGCGATCCTCGTGTCCGTCGCCGTCCACATCGGCTGACGCCACGATCTTCTGGCCGCTCGCTGTGCATGGGGACAAGGGCGTCCGTTGCTCGAGCACACCGTCACCGTCACGATCAGCGAGCCCGTTCCTCAGGACGAGGGGCCCCTTGGGCAGTGGCTCTCCGGGTATCCCTGCGTCGTTGAAGCCGCTGGCGACGTAGCGTCCGTCGTCCCGGACATCGAGCAGGACCGTGTCCCCGTTCTGGGCTTCGGCTACCCAGGTGTCCCGATCAGGCCGCGTGATCCCGACGAATGGTCCGGTGGACTTCTCGATGCGCGCGTTGATCATGAACGAGTACCGCATCATCGGGCCTAGCTTGCGATCACCGCGCCACACCATGACGTCGTCATTGCCGTCGCCGTTCGCATCCAGCACCGTGAATCGGCAGTCCGCTGGCAGGACCCTCCGCAGCGCAGGGGCCGCGGTTTTCGGGGTCCCATCGGCGTCGAAGTGAACGATGGCGAGGTCGTTCTCGGCGTCCTCTCCGCCCCCGTATATCGTGTGTAGCCCCGCCAGGTCATGCTCGGTCAGCGCGACGTGGGTCTCGTCGTAGCCCCCATACATCACCGCGTGGGCGACGGGGCTGTGCCCGAGTCCCAGGATGTGTCCGATCTCGTGGAGGGCGGCGCAGAAGAGCGATCGCCGATCCCAGTCGGCGTCCTTGTTGAAGTGAATGACGGCGAGGACCGGGCCCTCTCCCGCGGCGTGAGCGACCCCTCCGTCCCACTCGATGAAGCGACATTCGTCGTGCTCTCCACCGTGCCAGGAGAAGACGAGATCCGCCTGACGGGCAGGCTCTACTTCAATGAACCGCGCCGCTCCGGTGTCCTGCCACCTGTTCATGGCGCGGATGGCAGCTTCGCGGAAACGCTCCGGTGCGACGGGGCAGTCAGCCGGATCGATGCGCCACTTCAGGTTGCCCGGGTGGGCGCGTCTGCCCATCACAGTGAATGGGGGCCAGGCCGCGGATACGGCGCGCGGCCCCTCAGACGGCCAGGACGGGGTGGAGTCGCCCCCTGTGGAGGGCGGGGCGGAGGCGCCGCCGTTCTCCCCACACCCGATGAGCGAGCAGGCGAGAACGGCGAGGACTCCGAGCCTGGTCAGCACTACAGGTCGTTTAGGAACGCGAGCAACTCGGTCTTCTCGCCAGCCGACAACTCATTGAACATCGCATTGGCGGACGTCGCCTCGCCCCTGTGGGCGAAGATCGCGTCCATGAGCGTCTCGGACGAGCCGTCATGCATGTACGGCGCCGTCTTGCTGATCCCCCACAGCGGCGGCGTGCGGTAGAAGCCAGACGGCGCGTCCGGCTCCGCCATGCCGCGGAAGTTCGGGGGCGCCACGCTGTGCAGGAGGAAGTTCGAGTACGGGAAGATCGGGCCAACGCTGCTGTTCAACATCGGTACGTGGCAGAGAGCGCAGCCTACCTGGCTGAACAGCGCCTCACCGTTCGCGACCAGCGGGCTCGTTGCCCCGCCACGAGGCGGTGCTGCGAGGTTGGACATGAAGAACGAGAGGTCCTGGATCTCGCTGAGGGAGACCTCAGGGTCGGGGAACCCGTCTGCGTCCGTCTCGAAGCCGAAGCCGCGGCTCGCGTCCGGAACGGTGATGCCGAGCTCATTGCTCATTGCGTCGTTGGAGAAGTCCTGGATCGCCGGCACGCCGGCCTTCCAGCCGAACCGACCGAGCTCATCGACGCCGTTGACGTTGATGAAGCGGGCATAGCCGAAGACGCCGTCTCCGTTCGCGTCGTTCGGGTCTGCGTTGGCGAGGATCTCGCTCTCCGAGACGAGCTCGATAAGACCGAGGCCGAGGATGCTGGGCGGCTGACGCTGTTCGAAGACGTCCGCGTTTTTTGGGGGGTCTTCACGACCCGGGGTGTCGGGGCGACGGAACCGGTGGTTGAGTTGACCACCGAAGAGGTTCGTGAAGGGCCCGGCGCCGCCGTTATCGAACGCGAACCGCGATACGTTGAGATCGAGTCCGCCAGCTCCACCGATGGCCGGATCCTGGTGGCAGCCACGACACGAGTCGCCGTTGAAGTCCGGGAATCCGATCCCGTCCTCGCTATGGAAGTCGCGGTCGAAGACGCGGCGACCGCTGATCCACGTTGCGAGCTCTCCGCTGGAGAGAGGGAACAGGGGGCCTCCCTCGGCGCCCACGGGCGGGACAGGGGTGTTGTCGTCGACGAACTCCGCAGGCGAGGAGCCAGCGAACACCCCGACCATGGCGGCGACCGCGATCATTGCGACCATCGCGAAGGTAGAGCGCTTCATCAGAGGATCTCCAGGAATGCGATGATGTTGTCCTTCTCGACCTGAGTGAGCGCTTCGTAGGCGAGGCGTGCCGCGTCGGCTTCTCCAGCGTGGGCGAGAATGGCCTGTTCAATAGTGTCCGCGCGGCCGTCATGCAGGAACGGAGCGTGGTGCCGCAGGCCCCAGAGGGGCTGGGTGCGGAATTCGTTTTCGGTGGTGCCGCTCAAGACTGACGGCTGGGGCAGGCCCTGTGATACGCCGTCCGCCAACGCGGGCCCCAGATCGTGGATCAGCAAGTCTGTGTGTGCGGCCAGTGGGCCGATGGAACTCGAGAGCTCCGGCAGGTGACAAGCGGTGCACCCGATCGAACTGAACAGCGCCTCCCCGGCGATCGATTCCGGCGTGTCCGGTAGGCGCTCGGGCGGCTTCAGGAACCTGCAGAATGCGATGATATCGGCGAAGTCGTTGATCGAGATCTCAGGGTCCGGGATGCCGTCATTGTCCGTGGTCGGGGAGAGTTGCCCACCGCCGACCTGTGGCAGGAACCGCGTCGACAGGCTGACGATCGCTGCATTGCCGGCGACCGGGTCGGTGGTCATGCCCATCTGGTTCTGGGCGGCGCCGCGGATGAACGCTTCGATGTTGTTGGCCTGACACTTGTAGCCGAACCGTCCGATATCGAAGGTCGGAGTCCGGTTGAAACGGCCACTGATCCCGTCACCGTTGGCGTCGTCCGGATCGGCGTTGCCGGTGATCGTGTCGTCGTTGACAAATTCGAACAAGCCGATACCGAACATGGGTGGCGCATTGCGCTGCGGGGTGACGACCGGGAAGAGCACGGAGTTCGGGGGGATGGTCGGTCGTGGGAGGTTAAACGGGGGGCACTGGAAGTTGGGCAGGACGATGCTCGGGATCGCCGGAGCGGTGGCTACCGGGCCTTGGAACGGCGGAAACCCCTGGGCCGCGAAGAAGAAGTTTCTGTACAGGGGGGCGGACCCGCCGGTCGTCGGCACCTCATGGCACGCGGCGCATGATGTCGCGTTGTAGAAGGGGCCGAGGCCCTCGGAGGGGGTGAACCGGTGGGACATCAGTGCGCGACCCCGCTCAAAGGCCGCGAGGGCGGATGCGGGAAGACCTTCGATGGGTCCCCCGAGGGCGGCCTCAGAGCCGCCACCACCGGCCGCGCCGCTGCTGCCCCCGCCGCTGCAAGCGGCCAGTACCAGCGTCGCCACCAGACAGATGTGCAGTGGTCTCATTTGAGATCTTTCCTTCCAGGGCACCCGGGACGCTCAGGATCAACGGCCGGTCCAAACGTACCCATCGGTATATTCCGATCGTCAGGCTACGCAAGCCTGTGTGGGCCTTGCAATTGTGTTTCCTGAATTATTTTATTGGGGGCCCGCCAAAAGGGTCTGTTTCTTGATGGGCGGGCCCCCTCCGCTACGATCAGAGCAGGGAATACCCCGTGGTGTAATGGCAACACAAGAGGTTCTGATCCTCTCGTTCTAGGTTCGAGTCCTAGCGGGGTAGTTGTGAGGCTCGGGCGTGGTCCCGAGCCTCCTGCTTTTTTCGGGGGAAAAGATGCCGAAACCGAGGCGGGCCCTCTGCGTCGTTGTCATGGCGGCGGGGGACGGCAAGCGAATGGGCGGCGCCAGCCCCAAGGTGCTGCTGAATCTCATGGGGCGGTCCGTGGTGGGGCACGTGCTCGATGCGGCCCGTAAGTTGAAGCCCGCCCGCATCGTCGTGATCGGCGGGAAGCGCCTCGCCGAGGTCCGAGCGGCCCTCGCCGGCGAGCCGGGGCTCTCATTCGTTCGGCAGGCCAGACCCCTCGGGACCGCCCACGCGGTCAAACAGGCCATGGCCGCCCTGCCCAAGCGGGGGGCATACGACGTCATGATCCTGAACGCGGATAGTCCCCTGGTGACGTCCGCGTCTCTGAAGAGAGCCCTCAGCAGGCATCGCCGGGCCAAAGCGGAGGTCACGATCATCTCGGCTAAGCTCAACGATCCCAAGGGTTTCGGGCGTATTGTCCGGGATTCCCGTGGGCGCTGTGTCCAGATCGTCGAGGAGCGGGACGCGACCGCCGAGCAACGGCTGATCGACGAGGTCAACGCGGGGCAGTACGTCACTCGCCTCGATGCGCTGCGGCGCCTCCTGCCGCGCGTGAAGAACCGGAACGCTCAGCGCGAGTACTACTTGACGGATCTCGTGGGACTCGCGGACAAGGTCGCCGCCGTTCCCATGGGGGACCCGGACGAGGCCCGTGGGGTCAACGATCCCAAAGAGCTTGCGACCGCGCGGCAATTGATGCGTCGGCGGGTCATCGAGGACCTTCAGGCGTCGGGTGTTGAGGTGTCCGCCCCTGACCTAACATATGTAGAAGTCGGGGTTTGCGTCGGATCGGGAACGGTTCTGCATCCCTTTACGGTCATCCGGAGGGGTGTTAGCATCGCGACCCGCTGCTCCGTGGGACCCTTTGCCCACCTCCGTCCCGGGACCGTTCTCGAGAAGGGCGCCGCCGTCGGCGCCTTTGTCGAGGTCAAGGAAAGCACCCTGGCGGAGGGGGTTAAGGCCATGCACCTGGCCTTTCTCGGTGATGCCGAGATCGGCGCGGGGGCGAACGTGGGAGCGGGGACCATCACGGCAAACTGGGACGGCCAGGACCATCACTCCACGATCGTGGAGGACGGGGTTCACCTGGGATCGGGCACGGTCCTGGTAGCTCCCGTCAAGGTGGGCCGAAGGGGTCGGACGGGAGCTGGCGCGGTGGTACCAGCTGGCCGGGACGTCAAGCCCGGCGAGACGGTGGTGGGCGTCCCAGCGCGCCCGCTGAGCGAAGAGAAGCAAGGCAACAAGGGTCGGCGTCGCCGGCCCCGGAGAAAGTCATGAAGATCGTCGCCCTCACTGCTGAGCAACGCGACGCGCTCGGGTCGGCCAACGCCCGTCGCTTGCGTCGCGCGGGGCGCCTGCCGGTGAACCTATACGGAATGGGTCGCCCGACGGCCAACTTCTCACTCGACACCCGTACGTTCGCCCGCGACTTCGAACGGGGTAGTCGCATGTTCGAGCTGAAGGTCGGTGATCAGACGCAGATCTGTCTTCTCAAGGACGTTCAGTACGACGCGCTTGGCGATCATATTCAGCACGCAGACTTCTGGCGCGTGGACGACAACACCTCCGTTACGGTCAACGTGGCGCTGCAGTTCGTCGGGCAGCCTGAGCAGGTCTCCGGGGCGATCGTTGATTACGTGACGCGCGAGGTGCGCGTCAGCTGCTTGCCCCGAGGCATTCCGCACCATCTCGAGGTCGAGGTCGGCGAGTTGCACGTGGGGGAGCACATCGAGGCGGGCGCCATCCCAATGCCGGAGGGCGCGACGCTCGTCGACTCCCCGGAGACAACGATCGCGACCTTCCACTACAAGCACACCCCGGAAGCTGAGGACGAAGGGGAGACAGCCGATGGCGACGACGGGTCCGAGCCGGAGGTGATCACCGAGCGGAAGCCGGACGAGGGCTCCGACGGCTAGCAGCGAAGAACGGATTGTGGTGGGGATCGGTAACCCCGGTCCCGAGTACGAGGCGACGCGGCACAACGTCGGGTTCCTCGTGTTGGATCGGGTCGTGCGAGAGCGCGGACATGCGTTTGAGCGCGATGGCTCGGTCCTGGCAGCGAGAGGTGAGACGGAGGTCGGGCCCTACCGGCTGGTCAAGCCTCAGACCTACGTGAATAGAACTGGCGAGGCGCTCCTGGAGTACCTCGCTGGAACGTCGGTGGACCCGGCAAGGATCCTCGTCGTCGTGGACGACCTGGCTCTGGAACCCGGGGTCCTCCGTTTGAGAGCGCAGGGCTCGGCGGGAGGCCACAACGGTCTTCGGTCGATGTCAGGGGCTCTTGGGACTGAGTCGTTCCCACGCCTTCGGGTAGGGATCGGCGGCGTCCCGCCGTCGGTGTGGAGAGAGCATGTGCTCTCCCCGTTCACTGACGTGGAGGTGCCCATCGTGGCGGAGGCGTTCGCGCGTGCCGCTCGGGGGGTGCTCGGTTTCCTGGATGGCCAGGACGTCGGGAGCCTCCAATTACAACTGAACCGTGCCTCTCCCTCGGCTGGTGTCACTGACTGGGGGACTTCGAATCCGTTTTCAGCGGCGCGCGCCGTGGCGGATGAGTCGACCGTGAGGTGCGGACGGAAGGTCCTCCGTGGAGACACCCAAGTGGACGAGACTCTCAACAAGTACGAAGGCATGTTCCTCCTGAACAACAGCCTCCTATCCGAGGAGCCTGGTTCGGGAGTGGGACGCGTCAACGAGTTTTTCGAGAAGCACGGCGTCAAGACCGTGCGCGTCGATGTCTGGGACGAGCGCAGGCTCGCCTACCCCGTCGCCAAGCAGAAGCGCGGCACCTACGTCCTTTCCCATTTCGAAGCTACCGGGGCATCGATCGAGTCGATGAACCGTGAGATTTCGATTATCGAGGACATCCTCCGTGCGCTGTTCGTCCGCCATCGGGAGGAGTTCCCCGAATTCAAGACCGCGGGGGAGATGGACCCCGTACGTTCGAAGCGGGACGACGATGATCGGGGTGGGCGCGGCGACGGTCACCGTGATCGTCCAGCCCCGCGGGCCAAGGCACCAGCGGCTGCACCAGCGGATGCACCAGCGGCTGCGCCAGCGGATGCGCCAGCGGCTGCGCCAGCGGATGCACCAGCGGATGCGCCAGCGGATGCACCAGCGGATGCACCA
>NYSS01000152.1 GCA_002683135.1 Planctomycetota bacterium
AGGAGGACCATGCGAAGGGCGTGGTCCGCACGAACAAGCGGGAGATCTTCCCCGCCGACCGTGGCCGACCATCCCGAATGGAAGGTGTCGGCGATGAGCACGGCGGTCGGGACCGTGGCCTCGTAGCGAATGCTGACCCGGGTGGGTCGGTAGCTGACGACCTCGATCCGGGCGGGTGGGCCGGCGCGGACCCAGGTGTTCGCATCGGAGGGGACGAGCCCCAGCGCCTCTGCGTCTCTCGACAGCACCACCGCTTCTTCTCGGGGGTCGAAGTTCGCGGCCCCGAGCACGGCCTTCACTGCGTCCTCGTCCTCGACGATACGTACCCGCGGCGGTGTCTGGAATCGCGGTGCAGGCGCAGGTCGCGCGTGTACGGCGACGCGCTCGCGCATCAGCCACTCGGGTGGCAGCGGCGCCAGCGAGCAGCCGGGAAGTGATCGCGCGGGGCTGAGCACATAGCGCGCGCCGAGCAGGTCGAGGATCGGTGATGCGAGGCTCTCTGGGCGCTTCAGTTCTTGCAGGAGGTGGTGTTGCAGGATGATGCCCGGCTCGACCAGCTCCATGAGCTCTTCCACGTGGCGGTCGGTGACCGCCTCGTAACCCTGCACGTCCTGGATCTCATAGATGAGGTTGAGGTTCGGAGTCAGGGGGGGGACGTCCGCGTCGGTGCCAGGGAAATTCGTCGCCGGGTTCTTGTACCGGATGATCCGAAACAGGCCGCTACCGTCCGGGGCTGGGTCGTTGGCGATGTCGCCTCGCTGTTCGCGCAGCCACCGGACGATGTCCGTTTCAGGGAACGGCGCGTGGGTCCCGTCCTGGCCGGGGTTGGTCCTCTGGTTGAACCACGAGAGGTCGGCGGCGAGCAGGATGAGGACGACGGGTATGGCCCAGCGGCCCTTCGATCGCGTCGCGACCCAGAATCCGGCGGCCGAAGCTCCGATCAGCAGGAGCGCCCGGGTCGCGTGCATCCGTAGCCACGTCAAGGTCCAGGTCGCCTGAGGGTCGTCCGCTCCTTGATCGGACACCGCGTCGAGGATGTGGGCCGGCCAGGCAATGACGACGACCAGGAGCGCCAGGACCGACGCCCCGATCGCCGCCGCCGCGATGAGCGGGCGTCGCAGGCCGCGGGGGCCGGTCAGGCGTTCGCAGCCGATCGCAGACAGCAAGGCCACTCCGATGACCACCAGGAAGACGAAACGACGGGGGTTGGCGAACTGGAAGGCTGGGATCTTGTAGAGAGCATCCAGAGCCGCGGTCCCGGTCATGGTGAGCCCCCCCAGCAGGATCAAGATCCAGGCGAGGGCGGTCCGCGAACTCGGGCGACGGCACGCCGCCGCCAGGGCGAGGAGGAGGGCTGCCATGCCCGGATACATGACCCGCTCGGGGAAGGTGTGGCCGATGGCCGTCAGGCCGTTCGCCCGGGACAGGGTAAAGCCCCGTTTGTAGAGCTCGCTTCGGAAAGCGTCGGCGGCTTCTGCGTCGTCCGCGTCGAGGACCATGCGCTCGATGCCTGTGGAGTCCCCCAGGACACCGGGCATGACCGCCTCGGCGAACTCAAGGCCGCCCCCGGCGAGGCCGTGCATCTCCTCGAGGGGCATCCGGGAGCGCGCGGAGTCCGCGCGGATCTCCATGGTGGGCAGCAACTGCGGCGCTGATAAGGCGATACCGAGCAAGACCCCGCAACAGGCCCGCGCGAAACCGCGCGAGGCCACGCGGCCGCCGGCGGCGCGGCTGATCGCGCCGAGTCGCCAGGCGCACGCGATGCCGGCGGCGAGGAGGCCGAGGACGGTGATCTGGGGCATGCCACCGAGGAAGCTCAGCGCAAACCCGAAGGCGAGGAGGGCCGGCCCGCTGGGGCCGCGCCGCGCCGCAGCTCTATCCGCTCCGAGGAACATGAGGGGCACCCACGCGGCGGAGTGGGCGAACTGGATCATGTCGTGATGCGCCAGGAACCAACCGCCGCCGCCGTAGACGGCGGCGCCGACGAGGGCCGGGCCGTTGCGGACCACGCGTCGCAGGACCATCCATGCGAACAGGGACGCGAGCCATCCGTGCAAGATCGCCGTGGCCAGCATGCCGTGATCAGGGCCAAAGATGAGGAAGACCGTGTTCAGGGGATACAGCACGTGCGTGTTCTGCGTGGCGAGGAAGCTGATGCCGCAGAAGTTGTCCGGGTTCCATAGCAGCGCTTCCGGGTCGCGGTCGACCTCGCGGAGCCACCGGCGGACGTTCGGATAGTTGAACGACAGCTTGTCGGAGCCGTCACGGTCCTGACTCTCGTGGATCGGGTGGTCGGCGTTTGGGCCCCACGGCGGGGCGCCCCACGGGCTCATGGGAAAGAACAGCTCGTCGCTGAAGACGTAGGGCAAGAACAGCGCGAGTTGGAACAGAAGCAGGATGGCGGCGGCGCCGAGGACGGGACGCGCACGCAGTGGTTCGGGCGCGTTCACGTCAGGCCTCCGGACCGGACGTGTCCGGCAGCGAGCGGGTTGTCCGTTGGGCGGAAGTCGCGGCTCGGAGCAGCGGCAACAGGAGGACGCCGATCCAGCCGAGCCCGGTAAGGACGACGCCCACGGTGATGGATCTCGGCCTGTACTCCAACTCGATCTTCTGCTCGCCGACTCCAATCGGGATGGCCATGAACGCAGTCCAGGCGCGGGCCACCGGGACCTCGGTGCGAGAGCCGCTCTCGTCCGTGATCCACGCCCGCCAGCCGGGGAACCACGTGTCGTTGACGACCAGCCAGCCAGCGCCGTGGGTCGTCGCGGTCATGGCGAGGCGTCCGGGGTCCTGGCGCTGGAACTGCACCGTGTCCACCCCTTCGGCGGTGGGGTGCTGGCTGCTGACGCCGTCGGGCCAGGCGTGCAGGATCACCTCGGCGTCAAGCGCGCATTGCCCACTCCTTAGCAGGTCGCGAGCCTCACTGTCGGGGAGGCATCGGGCGCTGTGGACGACCCATGCCCGCGGTTGGCGGTCCTCGTTTTCGTAGATCCAAAGGTCGCTGGTCGCGCGGCCCGCGTGGTCGAGCGGATACACGAGCTTCTCGGACAGGGCTGGGATCCGGTGGGCGGAGACGAGATAGCGGACGCGCGCCAGGTCGAGCACCTTGGAGTCGGCCTGATCGGCCGCGATCCCCGAGATCCCTTCGTTGCGGACGATGGCGGATGTGCCGCGCCACAGGTCCGGATACCAGAGGGGCACTTGCTCGCGCCATCCCTGCGCGTCGTGCAGGCCGTAGAGCAACGCGGTGTTGGGTACGAACAGGGTGTGATATTCGTTGGCGGCATCCGCCGCGGTCGCGCTGACGCGCATGAACCGGTCCGCCTCGAGTCGGTCCTGCAGCCAGCTGATCCCCGGAGTCGCTCGAAACAGCCCGTCGCTGGTTACCGGGAGGTTGGGGGGGATGAAGAACGTCAGCAGGTCGAGGAGGATGACGACGGCCGCGGCCAGCGCCAGTCGGGGGGCCCATGCGGGGCGTCGAATGCGCGCCATCAGCAACAACCATCCGGCGCCTCCGACGGCGAGCAGCCGGATCAGATCGGCTTTTAGGTCGCCAAACGCTGGGCGAAGCTGTTCGACGCATTGCGCCGTGTCCGGCAGGTCTCCTGGGGCGAGTCTCTGCGCGATGTCGAGGGTCTTAAGCAGCTCGACGAGCATCCAGAGCATGTCGTCCGACCAGATCAAAGACCACAGCACGCCGGCGGTGAGCAGGGCCATCGGGATCGCGGTGGCGATGGTGACGAACCGGACGGAACGGAGCATGCGGGGGATGTGTCCGTCGAGGAGCACCTGGAACCCGCAGCCGGCGAGGCAGGCGATGGCGAAGGCGGGGAGTACGACGGCGCGGGCCGGGGCTCCGACGTCAAAGAAGGGTACGTGGGATAGCCCGGCGATGACGGTCGAAGAGGTCGCCATCGCGGCGCCGACGGCGGCGATCGATACCAGGCCCCAGCGCACGCGGTCGCGGGCGTAAAGGAGACCCACGACCGCGAGGGCGAGCGTGAGGATGCCCGGGTAGATGGTGCGCTCGCCCCAGTTCATGACGGCCGGGGGTCGAGCCGCGGGCGCCGTCCCTTCGCCCATGCCGATGATGGCACCCCAGTGGTCTTGCCACTGGCCGTCGGACGCGTCCCCCATGAATCCGGGGAGGACCAGTCCGGTCCAGCCGATTGGTCGGAAGCGCTGGTCGACGAGGGAGTCGATGCTGGCGTCCTTGTGGCCGGCGTATTGCATGAACTCGCCGGTGGGGAGGAGCTGGACGCTCGCGAGCAGTAGCCCCACGAGCGCGAAGATGAAGATGCCGCCGGCGTGCCGACCGACCCGGGCCCGATCATCCTCGCGCAGCCGCGCGCAGATGCCGACGACCGCCCAAATGGCGATGACCAGTGTGCCCAGCAAGGCCAGCTGGGGCCATCCGGCGAGCCACATCATGGCGATGGCGATGGCGAGGGTCATGAGGCTCCATCGGGCGTGCCCTCGCAGGCGTGCTTCGATGGCGAACAGCCCTAACGGCCACCAGGCGACGGTGGCGACGATCTGTGTGTTTTGTAGGTGGGCGGCGACCCATCCGGACAGGGCGAAGCAGGCCCCGCCCACGCTCGCGGCGACGCTCCCGAGGCCCGTGATACGCAGCAGCATGAAGACGAACAGCGCGGCGAGAAACACGTGGAGGCCTGCGGCGAGGAGCGGGCCGTCTTCGCGATCCACCAGCAGGACCAGCCAGCCCGGTGGATAGAACACGGACGTGAGCGGGTTCGCCGCGTGGGGGACGCCGCCCAGGATGAGCGGGTTCCACTCGGGCAGTCGACCGTGATCTTCGGCTTCCTGCCGGGCGTAGATCTGGTCGGGGTAGATGAGGTTGAACTTGTCGGAGGTGGCGAAGTTGACGCTGCGGTCAGCGGCGTCCGGGGCACGGTCGGCCGCTTGTTTCCAAGGGACGTCGAGGGTGTCCGGGTGACGAGGGAGATAGACGTCGTCGGCCAGGAGGACGGGAAGCACGAGCGCACCCACGATCGCGGCTAGCGCGATGACCGCGAGCAGGTCGCGCGACGTCATGCCCCGGTCTCCTCGTCTGGCTTCTGCCCGATCGCGATCAGCGAGTGCCCGACCGGTACTGAGCAACCCGTGAGGAGGTGCCGCTCAAAGGAGAAGATCGCCGCGAGGATGCGGTTGATCCACCCCGCCGGTCGGGAGATGCTCACGTTCGAACTCGACATGTCGTCGCCGGGGGGGGAGATCGCTTCCTTGAGTTTGATCAGCATCAGGATCGGCAGGATCGCAGGGAACAGCAGGAAGTTGATGTAGCTCGCGCGGGTGACCCTGAACCCACCTTCGGTCAATTTGCGGGCCAGTCCCCCGACCGTGTAGCGCCGCTGGTGGTGCACGACCTTGTCCTGGTGCGAGTAGAGCATCTGGTACGCCGGTACCGAGAGAAAGATGCGGCCGCCTGGCTTGAGAAGCCGGAAACATTCCGCGATGGTCTCACGCTCTTCAGGGATGTGCTCTAGCGTATCGAAGGCGCAAATCAGGTCAAGCGATGCGTCCGGTAGCGGCAGGCGCTGCCCGTGCGCCTTGAAGACGCGCGAGTACCCGCGGTCGCGGCAGTGAGCGAGCGCGGACTGCTCGATGTCGGTGCCGTACACCTGCGCGTGAACGGCGAGTTCGTCGAGCATGCCGCCCATGCCGCAGCCCAGGTCGAGCGCGGTCGTCGGTCGGCCCTCGCGATCTCGCAGGATGCGGCGGATGAGGTGGCAGAAAATGTTCTTCCGGCCGATGAACCACCAGTGCTTGCCTTCCTCGTCGCGGAATTCTGCGTAGGCGCTCGCTTCCATGATCAGTTGGCCCGCGACCGGTGTTTTGGATGGGCGGCTGCGGTCACGCCATGCCCTTCTTGCGGGCGAGGATCAACATCTCGTCGAGCGGATTCAAGTACACGTAGGTGCGGCCCATCCAGCGGATGGGGGCGCAGAGCCACCGCGGCAGTCGCCCGACCCGGTGCGCGCGATCGGCGATCTCCGCACACGACACGTATTTGCCTGCGTGGCGCCGCGTGAGGAGGACAGCCTCGAAGCCAGCGCGGGAGAGCAGCTCGCGGATCGTGTCCGGGCAGAAATGGTAGATGTGCTCGAGCTGTTTGAAATGGTGCCATCTGCGGCCCAGGATCTTGCGGGTACGCGAGCTGACGTCTTGGGTCTGTATGACGAGGACGCCGTCGTCCGCCAGGACCTGGTGCGCGATCGTGAGTTCCCGAGCGGGGTCGGGGACGTGCTCGATGACGTCGAACATGGCGACCATGCCGAAGCGGTGCTTGGGGAGCGCGTCGGCGACCTCGTCGAAGCGACCATGGAGCAGATGCTCGAACCCGTAACGGGTGCGGGCAGCCTCGAGCATACCGTCCGCGAGCTCGATGCCCCACACCTCGTGCCCGCGGTCGCTCATGACCTTGAGGAAGGCGCCGCCCGCGCAGCCGACCTCGAGGATTGGTGAGGGCGGCTTCGGGCAGTGCGCTTCGAGCGCGTTCAGCTTGCGGCGGAACGTCTTGAGGTAGGCGTCGAGATCGAGCTCGTAGTCTGCGTACCCGAAGTCCTCGGCCCTCTCGGAGTTGAAGTAGCCGTCGTCGTAGAGCTCGTGGATGCGATCACCACGTAGGCGCGGAGAGGTGTAGCCGAGCCCACACCCGGCGCACAATTTGACGATAAACGGGGGGTCCTCTACGAGGACCTCGCCATCGATGCGTCCGCACAGGTAGCACGGCACCTCCTCGAGTGGGAGGTCAGCAGCCCTCTGGGTGAGATCCGTCATCACCGGCGTCATCGCGAGCGCGTCCGAGGAGACTGTGCGCGGCTACCCGAACCACTTCTGCTCGGTGGCCACCTCTTTGTGGTCCCTACCGCCTCCCACGAGGTTCTCGGCGATGGCGAGGCCCATGCCGATGCTGTGGTCCATGTTGTTGTATTTGAACAGGCCCTGACGTCCTGTCGTTTCGAGCCGACCGATGTGATCGATGAACTCGATGATCGCGTCTCGACGCTCGCGGTACTCCAGGTCGTAGATAGGGTAGGCGTAACGCTCACGGCGCGAGAACGTCATGAGC
The DNA here is from genome assembly GCA_002683135.1 of Planctomycetota bacterium. Taxonomy (GTDB): domain Bacteria; phylum Planctomycetota. Next base: position 7,094 of record NYSS01000152.1, read on the forward strand.
ACTTCGTTCGCGTCGATGAGCTTGATGGTGTCGGTCAGATCCTTGACGACGATCTCCTGCAGCTCGTCGTCGGACTTGTTCCAGTCGTCGTCTTGGTAGTCGCAGGTGATCTCGGCGCAGAGCAGGGTCTTGTCCTTCGGAGCGGCGTCGGGGGAGAAGTTCTTGAACTCACTCAGCCGGTGCGTGGTGAGCCGCTGTTCGGGGAGGTAGATCCAGTGGTCGTCGGTCACCTTTGGTCGGTCGAGAATCAAATAGACGAAGATCATCGACCGATGTTTCAGCCCTGCGCTCGCTTCCCTCACCGACTGTGGCGCTGGGGGTTCGATCATGCCGGCCAGCTTGGTGATGGGGATGGTCGCGATCGCCCCGTCGCAGGGGAGCCGCACCTCGCCACCGTCTGCGGTCCTGTGGCGGACGGCAACCGTTTGTCCGTTCTCGACCTCGACGGCTGTGACGGGGGCGTTCAGGTGGACCGTGTGCCCCTCCTTTTCCAGCTCCTCTGCGTAGCGCCGACAGAGGGTGCCGATCCCACCATGGCGCGGGTAGAAGAACTCGGAGACGAGCGTGCGGGGGACGTTCTTGGGGCGGAACAGGGTCTTCTTGACCGTATCCCACAACGACAGCAGGGTGATCCGTTGGGCTGCCCAGTCAGCGCTGATCTTCGAGCAGGGGATGCCCCACGTCTTCTCGGTGTAGACGCCGAAGAAGATGTCATACAGCTTGCGACCAAATCGGTTGACGACCCAGTTCTCGAAGTTTTCGTCTTTGAGACGTTTGCCGAACAGGCTCCGGAGCTTGACTATGAAATAGTCCCAGAACGCCTTGATGAGGACGCGCTTGGGGAGCTTGAGGATGTTCGCGCCCTGGAGCGGGTAGTGGAAGAAGCGGTCGAACAGGAAGATGCGTGACTGCCGGTTCGCCATGCAGACGTTCTCGCCGAGAAGGCGAAGCACCTCGTCGTTGAGGTGCTCTTCTCCGGTGTGGAAGCGGTGCGGTCCGTTGTCGTAGTCGAACGTGCCCCACTCGGTCTGTTTGGTGAAGCTGGCCGCGAGGCCGCCCACGTGATCAGAGGCCTCGATGACGGTGATCGAGAAGCCGTTGTTGGCGAGTCGTCTGGCGGCGCTGAGTCCGGCTAGGCCCCCACCCAGGACGGCGATGTGACGGGCCGTCGAGGCCGAGGTCCCGGGAGCCGCCTCGGGCGAGGTGGAGGGGCTGTCGGTGTCGGTGGTCATCTGCGGCTCACTGACCGGGAACGTCTTCCTTGCGCCCTTCGTGAATGCGAAGTTGGGAGCGGCGGGCTCGTGCGCCGAAAGGCGGGGAAGAATATCACAGGAAAACGGGGCCGGTCAAACGTGCGGGCACGAAGCGGCCCGACGTAAATGTCCTCTGAGGAGAAGTTTACACAATGCGCCATGAAGGGCTCACGCTTGATCGGTCACCGCCGTGGGGATATCATCCCAGGGTGCTCGAACGATGTGTCGGCGCTGAGTTACCCGCGACTTTACCGACCCTCGACACGGCAGGATCTCAGACTTGATCGCCCTGGCTCGACAGTGCGTACGCTTTCGTGAGTTGCTCGTTTCGCTCACGCGGCGTGAACTCAACGCACGTTATCGCGGCAGCGTCCTTGGTAAGTCGTGGCTGGTCCTTCAGCCGCTGGCTTTCCTGGGCATCTACTACGTCGTCTTCTCCCAGCTATTCGAGACGAAGACGTCGGTCGGCAGCCCCTCGACCTTCGCGCTTGCGATGTTCTGTGGGTTGGTCCCCTGGATCGGCCACGCCGAGACCGTGCAGCGCGGGTCGAATTGCGTGCTCGAGCATGGAGGCCTGATCAAGAAGTTCGCCTTTCCGACCGAGATCCTGCCGGTCTACATGACCCTGGTGAGCATGATCAACAGCGTGGTCGGTTTCTTGATGGTGGCGGTGGCGGTGGGCTATTTCGAAGGCCATGGTCCCCGCATGCTCTGGATGTTCCCCATCGCCCTCGTTCTGCAGGGGCTGTTCACCATGGGGATCGTGTATTTGCTCTCGGCGATCACGGTCTACGTTCGCGATATCACCCAGATGGTGCCCATGCTCATGGTGTTCTGGTTCTTCATGAGCCCGATCTTCATGTTCGCGAAGTCGACGGCGCCGCCGCCGCTCTTGCAGACGATCCTGAAGTACAACCCGATGACCTACATCATCTCGATCTACCGGGAGATCTTCATCTGGACGCCTGAGCAGCTGCATGCGTTGCGGGCGGAGATCGAAGGCGGTGGGTCCTCCATTGCGCTCCCGGTGACGGAGCCGGGCAACGTTCCGTGGTTCGAACTCGGCGTGTTCGCCGGGTGCGCGTTCACGTGTTTGTTCATCGGCCTGGCCGTGTTCCGGAAGCTCAAGCCCGGGTTCGCCGATGAAGCCTGACGACCGTATCGCAGTAAGAGCCGAAGGCCTCGGCAAGCGGTACAAGATCTACTCCGATTCCTCGGGCCGTCTCGTCGAGTTCTTCTCTTTCGGGCAAGCCAAGCGCCACACCGAGAAGTGGGCGGTTCAAGATGTCAGCTTTGAGTTGCCGCGCGGCTCGGCGCTCGGCGTGGTCGGCGCCAATGGCGCGGGGAAGAGCTCCCTGCTCAAGTTGGTGACAGGGGTGGCTGTCCCGACGACGGGCCGGGTGGAGATCAACGGCCGCCTCAGTTCCCTGCTCGAGCTGGGCGCGGGGTTCCATCCGGAATTCTCCGGTAGGGACAACGTGTTCATGAACGCGGCGCTCATGGGTGTCTCGAAGGCGGAGGTGAGGGACCGGTTCGACGACATCGCCGCGTTCGCGGATCTCGGCGATGCCATGGATCAGCCGGTCCGCATCTACAGCTCGGGCATGAGCATGCGGCTGGGCTTCGCCGTCGCCATGGTGGCTGATCCGGACATCCTCGTCCTCGATGAGGTCCTCGCCGTCGGGGACCACGCGTTCCAACAGAAGTGCATCGAGCGCCTCAACGAAATCCGGCAATCGGGGACGACGATCCTGTTCGTCTCCCACGCGATCTCTCAGGTTCGGCGTATTTGCGATCGGTGCCTGTGGATACACGGCGGGCGGGTCGTGATGGCGGGGGACTCGACGAGCGTCACGGACGAGTATTCGAACTACTTCCACGCGCGGGCGGTCGGCCGCGCCGCTCGCCTCGCGGCGACCGGCCATGCGGTCAGCGCGACCGCTGCCCACCTGACGAACGTCAAGCTGTGCCCCGCAGGGAAGACGGAGGAAGTGGACTCGTTCAGGTCAGGGGACCACGTGGATTTCCACCTGGGATTTCGTAATCCGACGGGCGAAGGGAAATTCCACCTTGGCCTGATCGTGAATCGCAGCGACGAGGTCCAGGTGTTTACATCGCGTTCTCTCGATGCCGGTATGTCGTACGAGGGCGAGGGTGGCTACGCCGTCGTGCGCGTGCCCCTGCGCGTCTCGGGCGGCGAGTTCTATGTCTCCGGGTTCCTGCTCGACGAGAGTTGCGATCACATCCTCGATCAGCGTCAGGCGTGGGCGCGTTTTCGGGTCGACCACGACGGTGACGACCTCGGGGTGTTCCTCGCCGAGACCGAGTGGATTACTTCGCAGGGGGCCTCGTGAGCGGTCCGGTGACGTCGGACAACGAATTTGGCGCCAACCTGCCATTCGACGACGACGTGGCGGCGACCTGTCGTGCCTTGGGGATCGCCGACTCGGATCGGGTGCTGGACGTCGGTGGCGCCGGCAATGCGTTTTCACGAGCTGACGTGGTCTGCGATCTGACGTTCGCGTCCTGCGTTCAGCGCAATGGTGCGCCCGGGGTGCTGCGTGCCGACGTGGAGTACGTGGAGGCGCCTGCTGAGCGGCTGCCGTTCGACGACAACGCGTTCGATTTTGTCTGGTGCACCCAGGTGCTCGAGCACGTGCTTGATCCGGTCGCGGCGTGCCGGGAGCTCTCCCGGGTCGCCCGCCGTGGCTTCGTCGAGGTGCCCTCGCGCGTTGGAGAGATGACCAACGGAAATCCCACGCACCGTTGGATTGTCGATCTGGACCAGGGCGAGCTGGTTTTCCAGGCGCGGCCGTTCGTTGATCATCCCCTGCGCAATGTCTGGTACGGGCTCATGTACCAGGATGAGGAGGTGCGTCGGCTGACGGAGCACCAATACCGCAACGTGTTCAACCACCAGCTCTCGTTTGAGGGCGAGCTGCGGTGCCGCGTGGAAGCGTCGAGCGGGGCGGTGTTCGACTACGACGACCCGAACCAGGCCGGGCGCGCTCACTACGGCTTCGCGCGCAACGTCCTGCTGGCCGGGGCGGAGCCCGATTACGGCCTGCCTGACGCTATCGAGGCGGTCCGATTGCTGCCGGAGTCCGCGCCCGCCCGGCTGCTGCTCGCCGGTTACCTCGCGCGGCTCCTGCGGCTCCCCGAGGCGCGGACCGCGTTGCGGGGGATGGCGACACCTGACGCTGAACTGCTCGCTTCGACGCTCGACCGCCTGGAGGGTGGCGAGGCCGTTGACTTGGGGGGCTTGCCGGTGCCCGGTTCGGATCCCGAGGCGGCCGCCGTGGATGGCCCCGGGTTCAGTCGCCCTGTTGTGACCGTCGTCGTGGTGGGGGATGAGGCGTCTGCGCTCCTGGAATCCGCCGAGGCGGCGCTCACTCAGGACTACGCCCCGCTGGAGGTGGTCATCGCGTCATCGACGCCGTTAGGTGACGCGGCGTCCCGGTTACACATGGCGGACCGTCTCCGTATTCGGGAGCACCCGGCGGACACGGGCCTCGCCGCGCTCGTCAATCGTGGCGCCCTCGAAGCCAAGGGGGAGGTGCTCGCGTTCATCATCGCTGGTGACCGACCCATGGCGCATCACGTGGAACGCGCCGTCATGTATCTCATGGTCGCCGACAAGAGCGCCGTGCATACGGATCGTCTGTTGCGTTCCGGTGAGGTGGCCGGCCCCGAGATCGTTCCGGGAAATCCGGCCACGGCGGCGGCGTCCCTGTCTACTCTCGTCGCCCGTCGTTCCCTGTTGGAGAGCGCCGGTTTTCTGGACGAGACGGCGGCTGATCCAGGCCTCGATTACCTGGTCCGCCTGGCTCAGTCCGGTCGCCTCGGGCACCTACCGGAAGCGACGATCGAGAGCCCGCACCCCGTGCCCTCGGGCGCCGAGGTCCTCGACGGGGCGCGGGCCCACGCGCGGATGCGGCCCCTCGAGCTACACCGCAGCCTGATCGCCGCGTCCGAACGCGAGGCCGGACTGCGGGGGCGGGTGAGGCAGTTAGAGGCACGGCTCCGCGAGGTCGAGGAGGACGCCTCGTGACCGCGCCCGATCTCTCTGTCGTCGTCGTGAACTTCAACAGCACGATCTACATGGACGGGCTGTTGGCTTCGCTGCTCGACGAGCCGATCGCGTTGAACGGCGGCCGGGCGACGGTCGAGGTGATCCTCATCGACAACGCATCGCGGGATGAAGACCACGAGAAGCTCGAGCGCCTATCGTCACGCCCCGAGGTGCGGCTCATACGCAACACCGAGAACGTGGGTTACGCCATCGGGAATCTCCAGGGCTTGGCGGTGGCTCAGGGGCGGTGGCATCTGGTGAGCAACCCGGATATCTACGTGCGGTCGGGCTGCGTGGCGACCCTGATCGACGCCGTGGAGGCGTTGCCAGGGCCGGCCGTCGTCGGCCCGATGGCGTCGTTCGATCCCGACGGGCACGTGCTGCTGCCTCCCATCGAACTGGCGGACCCGTACAAGGAGGCGCTTACGGAGATCGGGCGTCATCAGGACAGCGTCGCGCGCTATGCCATCCGCAGGCGGGCACAGGACGCGCATCAGTTCTGGACGGCCTCGGAGCCCATACGCCTGCCCATGCTCTCGGGGCAGTTCTTCCTGGCCCGGCGGGAGACGTTCCTGCAGCACGGGTTGTTCGACCCCGCCTATCCGCTCTACTACGAGGACACGGACCTGTTCCGGCGGTACGGAGAAGCGGATATCGGCTTATGGCACGTGCCTACGGCCAGGATTGTGCATCACTTTTCCCGCTCTGCCATGGGGCGCCCGAACGCGTCCATGTTCCGCAACCGTGTCGGCGCCCGTCGCTACTTCAGGAAGTTCTGGGGGGCGCCCGGTGAGCGCACCTTCAATAACCTGCACGCGCGGGCGGACGCCATCGCGGCGGATGATGAATGTCCGTTTGATCTCGAGGTCGTCGAGGCCGCGGACCAACCTCCGACCATCTCCATTCCGGATGTGGAGGGCGTGTATCTGGAGACCGCAGGCAACCCCAAGTTCTCTCTCGCGGCGGGGGTGTTCCCCGGGGTGGCCGGCCCATTCACGTTCCCCGTTACGTTCTGGGGGCAACTCGGGCCCATGGAATTCTGGTGCCGAGCGGTCGAGCCAGCGACCGGTGACTCGCTCCGCACATGGAAGATCGTCAAATGTCCCGCGACCTGAGCGACGTCGTCATATCCCTGTATCGCGGCGGCGACGACGAGGAGATCCTGCGCGTCTTCAATCGCGTCTTCGGTGACGGTCGTACGCTCGATGAATGGCGGTGGCTCTATTGTGGGAACCCTGAGGGGTTGCAGGCGCACCTCGCCCGGTTCGAGGACGGCGAGGTGGTGAGTGAATTCTGCGCGGTGCCGCGCAGGGTCAAGCTCCCGGATGGGCCGGCCCTGTTCGGGGAAATCGTGGATAGCTACACCGACCCGTCCTACCGCAAGGGGCTGAAGAGGCGGGGGCCGTTTGCGTCGGCGGGGGAGTGGTTCGCCCAGACGTTCGGAAGATACGACCGCGACATCATCATGTATGGGTTGCCGACCCCGGCTAACTTTCGCATCGGTCAGCGTTTCTTGGGATACACCCATGTCGAGGAGGTCGACATGCTGTTCCGGGAGATCGGGCCGGGCGCGGACGCGGCATTGAGTTCCGAGTGCCGAGCGACCCGGGTCGACCGATTCGGTGAGGGCGTCAATGGACTCTATCGCCGTGTGGAGTCCGCCCACGAGTGCATCGTGGTGCGTGACACGCGCTACCTGAACTGGCGCTATGCCGATCGGCCGGAGAACCCGTACGAGCTGTGGGAATACCGCGATCACCGAGACCTGGTGTTCGCGATCGCTGTGCTCCGCAGAGGTTGGTCCGGTGGTGACGAGTTAGCGGTGGCGGACTTGCTTGCCGAGCCCGATCACTGGGTGCTGCCGGATGTCATCCGCCACATCGAGTCCCGCGGCCGTGCGCAAGGATGCGAACGAGCCATACTGATGCTCAACCCGCGCGGCGAACAATGGGACGGGGTCATGGGGCTGGGGTGGGAGCCGCGCCGGACCCACTTCGTGTTCACTGCCCGCACCTTCCAGCCGGAGCGGCTTACGCTCGAGTGGCTGCAGGAGAACTGGTATTTCACGCTGGGTGACTTCGACGTAGTCTGAGCCCATGGGTGCGCCGCGCATCGAGATCGGTCCTTACCGCGCTGGCGACGAGGCGAGCATCCTCGAGACCTTCGGGGCGGTGTTCGGGGCTTCGCGGCCGCCGGAGTTATGGCGGTGGCTGCACCTCGATAATCCCGCGGGCACCCAGATCTGGGTGGCCCGCGCCGCCGATGGCAGGGTCGTCAGCCAGTTCGCCGGTGTACCTCGGCGGGTGAAGGTCGGCGACGGCATCGTCACGGCATCGGAGATTGTCGACAGCTTCACCCATCCGGACTTTCGCCGCGGTCTCCAGCGCGCCGGGCTCTTCGTGAAGACCGCGTTGCCGTTCGTCGAGCACTACGGCCATCCGGATGGCAACGTGTTCATGTACGGCCTGCCGAACCCACAGGCGTATCGTATCGGCGCTCGGTTCATCGGCTATACGCCCATAGACGATGACGTCCTGGAGTTGATGTCCGCAGACGTCACCGATGCCGGTGCCCCCGATCCCGCGTGTCCGGAGGAGGTGGTGGTCGGCCCCGTTGAGCGTTTTTCACAGGACTGCGACTGGCTGCACGGCGAGGTCGCCCCACGCCACGACATCACCACGATTCGTGACGCGGCTTACCTGAACTGGCGCTACGCGGACCGTCCGGATGTGGCCTACGAATTACTGGAGGCGCGCGAATGCAACGGCGTTCTCGTCGCGGCGATCGCCCTTCGCCACGGTTGGTGCGACGAGCCGGTAACGGTTGTCTGCGACGCGGTGCTGCGACCTCATCCGGCGTTCCACGGCATCGTCCATTACATGGAGTCCCGCGCCAAGGCATCGGGGTCGACGTCTGTTCGCGCCCTCCTTCGCTCGGGGACTCCTGAGTACGCCGCGTTCGCCGACGCAGGTTGGCGTCCCGAACCGAGTCACCTGCGCCTCGTGTGCGGGGTTTATCGCGACGACGTGACGGCTGACAGACTGCGGGACAACTGGTCCTCGAGCTTGGGCGACTTCGACGTCGTGTAGATAGCGCCGGGGGCCCGGCGGCCTCTTACTTGAGCCGCTGCTCGACCTCGATCAGCCGCTCTTCTTCGACTCGAGCCCAGGTGCGGACGATGTCGGCGACGGTGGATTCGCGGCCGTCAGGGCTGACCCCGGTGCGTAGCCAGTCGTCCTCAGCGAGCTCGCTGATCAGGTCAACTGACTGGTAGCGAAAGTGGCGAAAGCGGGTGACCAGCTCCGCCAGTGGTCGCCCGTTGTGGTCTCGTTCGAGGAGGAGGCTGTGGAGATCGACAGGCGTCTCCGCCAGCTCGGAGTTGTTGAGGATCGCGCGTACGCAGGCCAGGTATCCGTCGCGATCCATGTCGCCGAGGTGACCGATCATCTCCTTGAGAGAGCGGCCGTCTATGGGGCGTCGGCCGGCGGCGCGTTCGCTGAGATCCGAGGTGAGCGCCTCGAGCCGATCCACGTTGGCGGACAGGGCGCTCAAGCAGCGCCGCAGCCCCACCAGGTCTTGGCGACCCGCGGCGAGGTTGCGAACCACGACGATGAGCCCGCCGTCGTCCGCCGTGTTGACCTCCCGCGGGTCGCCGAATGGCCGGAGTAGTTCATCCAGTGGCCCCGCGTCCTCGGGGACTGGGGGCTGGGCCACCAGGCCCAGCAGCCCGCCGTGTCGCAGGACGGCCGCGGCCTGCTTCAGCGTCTCAGCGAGGGCGCCTTCACTTTCACCGTTCCATCGTACGAAGACCGCGTCCCACGGATCGCCCGGGATGTGACCGCCCTGGCGTACGGTGGCGAGGTGCGCAGGAAATGACGCGGGCCTGACGAGTTCGGGGGAGAGACCGACAAAGAGCACATCCATCCAGTGCTCCACACGGGATGAGATCAGCCCCTGGAGGGTCGAGGCGGGGACGGCTCTCTGTGGCGCGCTCAGGGCGTGTCTCCGGTCGGTTCGAGGGCGTGATAGCGCGAGTTCCGTTTCCTGGGCGTGAACCCGGCTGCCTCTACGGTCGACCTCACCTGCTGTTCGGTCACGCACGAATGGACCGATCCCGCCTGCGATACGACGTTCTCTTCCATCATGGTCCCGCCCATGTCGTCGCAGCCAGCTCGCAAGGCGTCCTTGGCGACGGCGAGGCCCATGGTCGGCCAGGAGACTTGGAAGTGTGGGATGTTGTCGAGGAACAGCCGCGCGAAGGCGGTGTGGAAGAGGTAGTCGTCCGCGGAGCCTCCTAACTTCCATCCCTTGAGGCCGGAGAAGACCCGGCCGTAACGGCTCTCGTATTGGAGCGGCCAGGAGATGAACGCCATGAAGCCACGGCCGTAACGCTCCAGTGAGCGGTCTTGCTGCTGCCGTAGCGCCGTGAACGAATTGACGCGATGCTTCGGTTTCTCGCCGAAGCCGAACACCATGCTCGCGGACGTGTACAGGTCGAGCTCGTGGGCTCCGTCCATGACGTCGAGCCAGGCGGCCGTCTTGGTCTTCTTGGGCGACACCTGGGTGCGGATCTCGTCGTCCAGGATCTCGCCGCCGCCGCCGGGAACCCCGTCGAGTCCGGCGTCCTTCAGCCGCTTGAGCACATCGCGAACCGGGATCCCCTCGACATGAGAGATGTGCTCGATCTCCGGGGGCGAGAACGCGTCCCGTTCGATGGTCGGGAACTCATCCCGCATCCATGTGAGCAGCTCTTCGTACCAGGAGATCGGCAGGTCGGGGTGGTGGCCACCTTGCAGGAGGACGCGTGTCCCGCCGGCATCGCGCAGCTCGGTCAGCTTCCTGGACATTTGCTCGCGGTCGAGCACGTACGCCTCGTCGTGGCCCGGCGGACGGTAGAACTCGCAGAACTTGCAATCCGTGATGCAGACGTTCGTGTAGTTGACGTTGCGGTCGACGAGATAGGTCACCGTCTCGGGCTGACTGAAGCGTTCCCGGACGCGAGCCGCGGCGGGCATGAGGTCGGGCAGCGCCGCGTTTTCGTAGAGGAACAGCCCCTCCTCCGGTGTCAGCCGTTCGCCGTCGAGGACCTGGTTGACCAGCTTCCGCACGTCGCTCACTTGGCGGCCCTCTTGGGGAGGGTGGTGCGTTCTCTGCGCTTCATGGCGCGCAGCATCGCGGGCCCCAGCTCCTTGGCTTGCGCCATGTCGATGCCGATGCAGAGGGAGACGTCGATGCCTTGCCGGCTGATGATCCCGGCTGCCGACACGTCATCCTTTTGCCCATTGCGGTGCCCTACCCACAGTTGGAGGGCGGTAAAGGCCTCCTTGGCGTCGTCTTCCGTGTCCCAGGTGGAGAGCCAGATGACCGCGTCGGCGCCGTCCTCGCCCTCGAACAACATGTAGCGATCACCGTCCCAACCAGCGGCGGCTGTCCTGGCCGCGCGCTTGCTTATGCCCGTCTCCAGCATCACGCGGGTGAACAGTTCGCCGAGGGTGTTCTGGTAGATCGGCCGAGCAGCGCCGTCTTGAAACTGGGGCTCCAGGATCTGGGGCCAGTCGGGCTCGTCGCCGAGCCGTTTCTCCGGGTGTAGCACCTGCTCCGTGCTCAGGGGTGGCAGGGAAAAGACGGCGTCGACGCCTTTGAAGGTCTTGTCTCCTTGTCCTGCCTGGAGGCAGAAGAGCAGGCCGCCGAGATAGGGGAACATCATCCGTTCCTTGAGCATCTCAGGGGCATTCTTGTACGCCTTCATGTCGCCCGGAGCGAGGCCGGAGAGGCCGCCCATTAGCTTGACCGTGAGCGCCAGTTGTTTTGCCCGTCCGAAGAGCGTCCCGGCGTCGACGCCGGGCATCATCATGCCCATCATGGAAAGGGTGGCGTCCCCTTCCACTAGGCTGGAGACGGCGACGACGAGGTCGTCATCGTCGTCGCGGTCGAGGGGCAGGCGTTCGAGGTCGAAGTGCTGGTCCTGGAGCGCGTGGACGAGCTCGTGGGCCATGACCGTCCGGTCCATGTCCTGGGCGGAGAGCCCCATGCGCTCGACCATCTTGGCGACGGCGTCGCCCTCGACCGTTCCACGGTCAATGATGCGCAGCTGCTTGGCCTCGGGGTCGTAGAAGCCACCGATCTGCTCGACCAGGATCTCCTTGAACCCCTTCTTCAGTTCGTAGTCGTTGGGGAGGAGGCCGAGGAGCTTGAGCGCACGTGTGGCTCTGGCCGCGCGCGCGTCAGGCATCTCCTTGTCCAGGGCTTTCATGACGAAGGCCTTGAGCTCCCCCATGTCGTACGAGGCGATATCGACCTCGCGTTTCCAGGGGAGGCCTCGGAACTCCGAGACGTCGTCGGCGATCTTCTTGGCCAGCGCCACGGCCGGATCTCGATTGGGCGTCGTGGGCGGTTGGCCCGCGAGGACGCCGGGGATCAGCAAGAGGACCAACGGAGCGAGTCTGCGCATGGAAGTGCCTATAGACTAACCACCAGGAGGAAGTCCGACAGCCATGTCCCTGGAGGCCACATCGATTGCACGTGCCCTCTCCATCGCTGGAGAGGTGACGGTGCTCGCGCACGACGTGTGTTTGCGCGTGGACCCCGGCCGCGTCGTCGGGGTGACTGGGCCGTCCGGCTGCGGCAAGTCCACGGTCTTGCGCGTCGTGATGGGGCTGGATGCCCGTTCGTCCGGGGAGGTGCGGCTCGACGGTGAGGTCGTCACCCCTCCTTCTTTGCCGGAGTTTCGCCGGCGGGTCGCCATGGTCCCACAACGCCTCGGTCTGCCGGACGAAACGCTGGGCGACGCTGCGCTGCCGGCTGGGGTATCCAGGTGGCTCGAAGCGGTAGGGCTTGACCCCTCGGTCAGGTCGCAGACCTGGGCGTCCCTCTCCGGTGGCGAGGCGCGCCGCGCGCGGATCGCGATCGCGTGCGCGGGTGAGCCGGACTATCTGATCTTGGACGAACCCACCGAGGGGCTCGACGGGGTGGCCGCGCGGCGACTCGCGGATCTGGTCCGCTCGCAGGCCGCATCGGGACGGGGGTTGCTCCTGGTCAGCCACGACGAGGTGTTCCTGGCGCGGACCGCTGATCACCTGGTCGTCATGTACGACGGCGAGGTGCAGGGGGAGGGGGCGCCTCGAGACCTCATTCCGGCGGCCTTCGAGGAGGCGGGGCGCGACGGATGAGCCGGGTTCTTCTTGAGGCGCCGCCCATCACGACCGTGGGACTTTGGCTGCTCTTGATCCCCGTCGTCGTTGTCTGGTGGGTGCTGCGCTCCGCGTCGGTTGGCAACGAGGGGCGCTTCATCCACGCGGCGGTTCGAGGTGCGGTCCAGCTATCGATCGTCGGATACGTGCTCGTCCCGCTGTTCGATGTCGAGCATGACGCCTTGGTGCTGTTGGCCATGTGCGTCATCTGCTGTCTCGCGGCGTTCTTCTCCCTCGGTGTGTTGGGCAGTGGCCCGGGGTTGGGGCTGTGGCCGCTCGCTGTCGCGGCCATCCTCCCGGTCGTGGTGGGGTTAACCGTGTTCGCGCTGGGGGCTGTCGTCGGGGGCGTTGGTACGTTCGAGCCGCGCTACGCGATCACCCTCTCGGGGATGCTCGCGGGTAACGCGATGAACGCGACGGCCCTGGCAGGCGAGCGTTTCTTGACCGGGCTGACGGAGCGGCGATCGGAGATCGAGGACCGTTTGCTCAGCGGCCTCCGTGGTCGCGCGGCGGTGGCACCCCAGGTCGCGGCGGCGCTCCGGGCGGCGGTGACGCCGAGTGTCAACAGCTTGTTCGCGGTCGGCCTGGTCAGTTTTCCCGGCATGATGACGGGACAGATCATGGCGGGGGAGGACCCGCTCCCAGCCGCGTTCTGGCAGATGATGATCATGGCGCTGTGGACCTCCGCCGCTACGTTGGCGCCGCGCGTGTTCCTGCACCTGCTGGCGGGTCGCATGCTGCGTGACCATCGCATTCAGGATGAGCTGGCCCCGGGGCGGGGGCCAGCGTTCCGTGTGGAGACGTACGCGCCGGATGCCGTGGGGCCGCCTCCGGTCTTTCGAGAGCGTCCGCCGGAGTCGATGACGCGTGGCTTCATCGACGATGCGCCTGAGCAGTAGCGACGGATCGGGGCGGCTGTTAGCATCCCTGCCCCGACGCAGAGGAGGCGATGCTCATGGGTGCCGCGAGAGAGATCAACAAGGACGTATTCGACGCAGAAGTCACCGGTGGAAGCGGCGTTGCCGTCGTCGATTTCGGCGCCACGTGGTGTGGCCCCTGCCAAGCCCTCGCGCCCTCCATCGATGCGATGGCGCAGGAATACGACGGCCGCGTCCTCATCGGCAAGGTCGACGTCGATCAGAGCCCGGATCTGGCAACCCAGTATGGCGTCATGAGCGTCCCCACCATCCTCTTCTTCAAGGATGGGCAGAAGGTTGATCAGGTGAGCGGCAATTTCCCCGACAAGATCCGCGAGAGGATCGAGTCCCTGCTCGGTTGAGATGACGAGGGACGCGGCGCCCGGTCACGACGACATCGCCGCTGCGCGTGAGGGCATCGCGCGGCGATTGGAGGAAGCCGAGACCGTCGTGCTGACCACCCACGTCACCCCAGATGGGGACGGTCTCGGTTCGGCGATCGCGCTCTGCCGTCACCTTCGCCGACGAGGCAAGGAGGCGATGGTCATCAATTGCTCCTCTGTCCCGCATGACCTTCGCTGGCTATACGAGCGGGGGGAGTTCCAGGTTTATAACGGGGCGCGCCACGAGAAGCGCGTCCTGGAGGCGGACGCCATCGTGGCGACCGACATCGGCGGCTCCGAACGCCTGGGAAAGATGCTGGACCCGGTCCGGCGCTCCAGGGGCACGAAGATCGTCGTCGATCACCATGTTTACGACAACGACCTGTTCGATCTGCCGCTGATCACGGTCGATGTCTCGTCGTCCGCCGAGCTTACGTATGACCTGCTGCGCCACATGGGCGCACGGATGGACCGCCATCTGGCCGAGCCGCTCTACGTCGGCCTGGCGTCCGATACGGGGGGCTTCGCGTATAGCGCGACGTCACCCCAGGCCCACCGGATGGCGGCGGAGCTGCTCCAGGCCGGCGTCGATCCACACAGCGTCTGGCGCAAGACCCACTGCCAGGTCCCGCACGGGAAGATGCGTTTCCTCGGCCTGCTGATGTCGCAGCTGCAGCTGGAGCATGACGGGCGTCTCATCTGGACTTCCGTCGACCTGGATTTCCTGAGGCTCAACGACACCGTGCCCCGGGACGCGTTCGAGATCGTCAATCACTTCCTCCACGTCAAGGGCGTCGAGGTCGGCGTCTTCTTCATGGAGATCACGAAGACGCGCACAAAGGTGAGCTTGCGGTCCGCGGGCACCGTAGACGTGTGTCGCGTCGCGAAACGACACGGGGGAGGAGGCCATCGTTTCGCGGCCGGCTGCGCTATTGACTCGATGGGCCTGGCGGTCGCCATACCCCATATCCTGGAGGCCATCGGCGAGCAGCTGCCGCCGGTGGAGCCCGAGGAATGAAGGCCGGGCCTTGGCAGGTGCGCACGTTCTCGACCGGGCGTTTCAGGCTTGATGGGGGCGCCATGTTCGGGAACGTCCCACGGGTGCTGTGGGAGCGTTCCTACGAGCCCGACCGGGCGCACCGCATCGAGCTTGAATTGCGAGTCGTCCTGTTCGAGGGCAATGGGCGCAAGGTCCTCGTCGATACGGGGACCGGTAATCTCTGGTCGGACAAGGAGCAGGGCCTCTACGACGTGGATGCGCCGGGGGTGCCGGGCGTCGTGGGGGCGCTCAAGGCCGCCGGTATTGAGGCAGAGAGCATCACGGATGTGATCCTGACCCATCTCCACTTCGACCACGCAGGCGGGGTGACTCGGCGCGCCGCCGACGGCACCCCGGTTCCAACCTTTCCGAGTGCTCGGCATCACCTGCAGCGGACCAACCTGGATACGGCGAGAGAGCCCAACGAGCGCGAGCGGAAGAGCTACCTGAGGCGCCATTGGGAGCCGCTGTTGGACCTCGATCTGGTCCTGCACGAGGGAGCGGCGGAGGTCCTGCCCGGACTCTTTGTCGATCCCACCGCGGGGCACACGGAGGGCTTGCAGGTCGTGCGCGCAGGTGAGGGCGAGGAGACGGTGGTTTTTCCGGCGGATGTCATTCCGCTGGCGAGCCACGTGCGTATTCCTTGGACCATGGGCTATGACCTGTGCCCGAGGACGCTCATGGACGAGAAGCGTCGCTTGCTGAGGCGGGCGGCGGAGGGTGGTTGGGCGATCGTGCTCGAGCACGATCCACATCGCTCCGCGACGAGGGTCGTCGAGCGCGGTGGCCGGTTCGAGGCGGGCGACGACGTCGTCATTTGAGGAGAGATCATGGCGATCAAGGTCGAGACGCAGGCAGCGCAGCGAAGCAACGCGGACGTGCTGGTCGTGCCCATGCCGAAGACGAAGAAGGGCGCGAAGCTGGCGCACGGGGGGCTTGACCGAGCGCTCGGGGGGCAGCTCAAGGCGGCGTTCGTAAACGGGGCGTTTTCGGGTCGGGTGCAGGAGACGCGCATGCTGGTGCCCACCGGCGGAGTCAAGGCCAAGCGCGTCGTCCTCTGCGGTATCGGAGAGAAGGATGAGTTCTCCGAGGAGTGCGTTCGCAGGGCCGTGGGCGCGGCGGCTCGGGTGGCGGGTCGGTCGGCATCCGTCTCCATCGCTTTGCATGCGGTTCCGGGTGATGCTGCGCGGGCTGCGGAGGCTGCCGTCGTTGGGTGGCGCCTGGCGTCGTACAAGTTCACCAAATTCAAATCGGATCGTAAGAAGGGGCGCCCCGCGGGGCTCTCCCTGATGACATCTACGGCCAAGGCGGCGGCGACCCGCGCCGGCGCGAAGATCGGTGACGCGGTGGCCCAGGGGGTGGCCACCGCGCGGGATCTGGGTAACAACCCTGGCAACTACATGACCCCGACCATCCTTGCGCGTTCAGCCCGGGCCATGGCCAAGGCGACCGGTTTGAAGGCGCGAGTCCTGACGGAGGCGCAGATGGGGGCGCTCGGCATGGGCTCGTTGCTCTCTGTCTCCCGGGGCAGCGTCGAGCCAGCGAAGTTGATTATCCTTGAGCACGGACGCAAGTCCAAGAGTCGCCCGACGGTTTGCCTCGTCGGGAAGGGCCTGACTTTTGATACCGGGGGCATCTCCATCAAGCCGGCGGGCGACATGGACAAGATGCGCTACGACATGTGTGGCGGCGCCGCGGTCGTCGGCGCCATGGAGGCTGTTGCGCGACTCAAGTTGCCTCTCCACGTGATTGGCATCGTGCCGTCGAGCGAGAACATGCCCGGGTCGAAGGCGACGAAGCCGGGCGACATCGTCACCGCGATGAACGGCAAGACGATTGAGGTCCTCAATACGGACGCAGAAGGCCGATTGATCCTCGCTGACGCGCTGTGCTACGCGCAGCGCTACAACCCGGGTCTGGTCATCGATCTTGCGACTCTTACCGGCGCCGTGCTCGTCGCGTTGGGCAAGCACATGGCCGGCATGATGGGTACGGACGACGCTTCGATGGGCGCGCTCCAAGCCGCGGGTAGAGCCACCCATGAGCGGGTCTGGCAGCTGCCGCTGGACGACGATTATGACGCTCAGATGAAGGGGCGCTCTGCGGACCTGCACAACATCGGCGGGCGTCACGCTGGCACCGTCACGGCCGCCCAGTTTCTCCGGCACTTCACCGGCGATCTCAACTGGATCCATCTGGACATCGCGGGGACGGCGTGGGACGACGCGACCCGTGTGTACAACAAGGGCGTCGGCGCCACGGGCTACGGTGTTCGGCTGCTCACCCGCTTCCTGCAGGAGCGGGCGCGTCGATGATGGGCGGCCCGTTCGGTCTCCGCCAGTCGCCGCGCCTCGAAGAGCGCCCAGCTTGATACGATGACCGCACGTCGTCATGAATAGCGTCACGTCGCAATGGTGGGGGAGAACTTGCCGATCACGTTGAATGTTCCCCTGTTTCCCCTTCCAAGGGTGGTGCTGTTTCCGGCTGTCCGGCTGCCGTTCTACGTCTTCGAGCAGCGCTATCGGGCGATGCTGCGGGACGTCCTCGACGGGGCCGGGTTGATCGGGGTTCCGCAGGTGCTCCCGGGGTTCGAGGCCTCGTCGACCGGTTCGACGCCGTTCGCGCAGGTGTTCGGTGTGGGTGAGGTCGTTGACTATGTGACCCACGGAGATGGGACGAGCCACATCGAAGTGGTCGGCGTCCATCGCGTGAGGTTCATGGAGGAGACGACCGCGAACATCTATCGGTCTGCCCGGGTTGAGGTCCTCGACGAGCCCGACGCATCCAGCGAGGCCGCGGGCGAGCTCCACCAGCGGTTGGCTTCGGCCGTGCGCGCCTTGCTCCCCCTCGTGGTGCCGCCGGACGGCCAGGAGTCGATGGAACGCATCCTATCGGAGGTGCCGGCGTCGTTGCCGGCGCTGGTGAACACCCTCGCGACTGTGTTGGTGGCGGACGCTCGCGTGCGCCAGACGCTGATGGAGACGGAGGGGGTGGCGCCGCGGGCCAGCCAGTTGGCCAACATGCTTGACGACATCCGGCACTCTCTGCTCGAGAGGGCGGCCATGGACGCTCCGGAAGAACCAGGTAACGAGACATGACTCGCATCTTCGAACCCCACGCACACATGTTCTCTCGGGTCACGGACGACTATCAGCGGATGGCGCAGGCCGGAGTGAAGGTGATCCTCGAGCCCGCGTTCTGGCTCGGTCAGCCGCGCACCAACGTGGGAGCTTTCATCGATTACTTCGACACGCTTCTTGGCTGGGAGCGCTTCCGGGCCGCCCAGTTCGGCATTCACCACGTGTGCACGATGGCCCTCAACCCGCGGGAGGCGAACGACCCCCGGGTGAATGACGCGGTGATGGAGGTCCTGCCGCGTTATTTGGAGAAGAACAGCGTCGTTGGGGTCGGGGAGATCCGACTCGACGACATGACCGAGACCGAGGAGCGGTTCTTCGAAGCCCAGATCGCCCTGGCCATTGAGCACGGCTTGCCGATCCTGGTCCACACGCCCCATCGCAACAAGCGTCAGGGGTTCGTGCGTTGCCTTGAGATCGTGCAAGCGTCCGGCATCGACATGGACCGTGTCCTGCTCGATCACGGGAACGAGGAGACGATCAAGATCACCCGGGACACCGGTTGTTGGCAGGGTTTCTCTATCTACCCGTTCACCAAGATGTCCCCCGAGCGCATGGTCGAGATCGTGCGGGAATACGGCGTCGAGCGTGTCATCATCAACAGCGCTTGCGACTGGGGGGTGAGTGACCCCATGTCAGTTCCGAAGACCGTCGAGTTGTGCCGCGCCGCAGGCACGTCGGACGACGACATCGACACCATGGTCTGGAAGAACCCGGTCGACTTCTTTGGCCGTGACGGTCGCGGATCGGAGGCGGAGTGGCTGGAGAGCCCGGACGCTGATCGCAAGCAGACGTTCGACGGCAACTCGGTGTTGCGTGGGCAGGACCCGGAGGGGGATTGGGACCGTGAATCTCTCTGATCCACGCAAGGTCATCGAGGGCGTCTTCGTCGGCGCCTTCGAGCCGCGCGTGGTTGATCTCCGGGGCGCTTACCTGGACCGTCTGGATACGGAGGGCCCCGGATTCCTGGAGGTCCATCTCGCGGGGCTCCCGCGGAAGGTCGGGCGAGGACTGGTTCAGGCCGGCGTGACCACCTTCGCCGGAGGCATCGTGGACCTCTCGGCGTGGCGTGTCTGTGATCTCCTCGCGGCTGACTTGCTGCTGCGGGTGCCGGAGGGGGGTGGGTTGGTGGAGCAGCTCTACTTTCAGGGCGATGCGGAGGAGCGCCGGATGATCCTGAGGTCGTTACCTTTCCGGGCACCCAGTCCGGAGGTCCTGCGGCTGATGGAGGAGGCCCATCGAACGAATGACGAGGTCATCTTCGAGTCCGGCAACCTGGACTCCGATCTCGCAGCACGCGCCCTCGACGCCGCCGCGTTCAACCGGGTGGTGCTCAAGTGTGCGTTCCTCGAGGAACCGAAGGAGCGGCTGTTCGGCTGGGAGGGACGGGGCAACGATGCCCTGTCGATGATGTTGTTCGATTTTGTGTGTGAGCGGGAGGCCGCAGGCCGTCCTGCGTGGCCTGATACGGCTGCTTTGTGTCGGCTCGCTCCGCAGTCTCTTCGCCACAGGGCGAAGGAAGAGGGGGATCCTGCTCTACGGGCGTCGCTGCAGCGGCTTCTCGACGCCATTTGAGTGGATTTTGCCGGCCTGTCCCCCGTACCATGGGCACGACGTTTCGCCCCTCATCCACCGTTTTCAGCTTCCCATTCCCGGGGAGGAGTCCATGCGCATTATCTACTCGTTGGTTTTCTTCGCGGTCGCCATGTTCCCCGTTCATGGGCAGGTCGTGATTAATGAGTTCAACGCGGGCACCCCGGATTTCGTCGAGATTCGCAACCTGTCGCTCACGCAGACGGTCAACGTTGGCGGGTACACCGTCGAGAGTTACCAGTCGAGTGGCGGCACGCCGGCGTTCGAGGGCTCGTACACCCTGCCGGCGAGCATCATGCTCGGGCCGCGCGAGGAGTTCGTTCTCGAGGAGAACGGGACTGCGGGAGCGCCGACGGCCTCGTTTACCTGCGGCGTCCGGACGGGCTACAACTACAACTGGACGAACACGCGCAATATCATTCTCATCCTTCGTGACTCCTCGAACCAGCCCCTCGACTACGTCTATCGCAATGCCTCGGGCGGAGCGAGCGGCGCGCCTAACCTTCCCGCCGGCCTCACCTGGTCGGGGTCCTTCAACGCTTCGGGGAACGCGTGTTCTCGGCTGACGGACGTTGACAACAACTCGGCCAACGACTGGACCGCCAGCTCCGCCGCGTCGGCCTGCTCTGACAACCCCGGCCAGACGGCGCTACCCCCTCCGCCGCCTCCGGTGCAGCTCTTGCTGACGACCACGGGGGTGGGTGACATCATCGCGTCCGTTCAGACGACGCCCGCGCTCTCCAACGGAGAGTTCTGGAACCTGGTCTCGTTCCAGAACAACGGCGGTAACGGGCCGTTGTTCGGCATCGGCCTCGACGCGTTGCCCCAGATCGCGTCGCCGACGGGTTCGATCTTTCACGATTACCTCAACTCCAGCGGATTGTGGTCATTCAATGGCCCGCCGGGGAGTGTGATGGCTGGGCTGTATGTGGAGGTCGTCACCGTCGTCGTCAATCCGTCGACCGCTCAGGTCGTCTGGTCCAACGCCCTCCCCATGACCTTCTGACCGCGGCGCGCATCGGCGCCATCAGACGCGTCATCGCTCGTCTCCTGCCGGCGGTTCGTGGGGCCCCTGCGCGCTGAACGGGGCCGCTCCGGTTGCGAGGGGTGCGGGCGGCCGATAGCATCCGGGTGACCTGGGAGGGGCTATTCATGCGACTCGTCCGGACCGCGTTGCTTGTCGTCCTGGCTCTCAGCTTCGGCTGCAAGGGCACTGAGGCTTACCTGTCGGATCTCTACACCGCGACTGAGCCCGACGGCACCTCTAAGATCGATGTCTATGATGCCGACATCCTCATCCATGAGGCGCTCGTCGGGATCATGGATCAGGAGGTGCTGACGGTTTCCCAGATGGGGCGCGCCGCGCACCACTGCGGGCGCATCGGTCGCAAGAACAGGTCGGCGCTCCTGCGGGCGGATTCCGTCTCGTTGTTGGCGCACCTCGCGCTGCGCTACCCGCTCCCGGCGTTGTCCGAGTCCTTCAGCGACGACAAGCCCGTCGATCGCTTCGCGACCGACGCCATCAATGCCTTCGACGCCGCGTTGAAACCCCTGGAGACCGAGCACCGGATCGCTGGTCTCAGCCACCCCGACCGGATCGTGGCGGAGGAGAACTGGGTCGCGCTGAAGGAGCTGACCGGCGAACGGTTCCCTCTTGAGCCGGGGGTCTGGGAGCGCTGGTGGGAGGAAAACCGGGAGCGCTTGGTGGCGCGCGCGCAAGCGGACGGCCGCGCGCCGCTGCGGACGTTGGCGTATTTGCGCTACGGATCGCTGCCGAGCACCCGCGCGGTCCTCGGTTACCTCTCGACTCGCCTTGTGGTGTCGGACCTCCCTGATCTGCGGGAGCTCATGCGAGTCGCGCATGTCCGATTGGCGCGGCTCGTCGCCGAGTACGGCATCGCTCGCGGGTTGCGCGACGAATCGCCGGCCGTGCGGGCGGAGGCCTCTCGCGCGGCCCGGCGGGTCCTCGCCGCGGGCTTCGGCGAGGAGCTCACCGACTCGCTCGCTCGGGAAGTGGACCCGGTGGCCAAGGTCCAACTTCTGCAGACCCTTGAGTGGTATCCGAGCCGGATGGCCCTGGAGCTTTGCCTCGCGGCGCTATCTGACACAGACCGCTCCGTGTCGATGACATCACGCGATGTGCTGACGCGGCTGGTCGGGAGGGACTTCGGGGACCAACCCGCGGCTTGGATGGTGTGGTGGGAGCGAGAGGGCAAGACCCGCTGGCCATGACAACGTTGAAGACGCTGGTCGCGTTGGAACCCCGGCTCGACTATGACGGGACCCAACTCCGCCCCCATTTCATCCGTGGACACTTCGGGCTCCGTGGCGACGCCGCCGTTGCGTTTCGCGGCGCGTGCCACGTCGAAGGGGAGGCCTTGGTCGACCTCGCTGACCGCGAGGCGGGCTTGCACATCCATTCCCGAGACATGGTCCATCTGTTGGTTGAGCTGTTCGGCCGTCCGTTGCCGCACGTGGTCATGCTCCAGCGTTTGTTGACCTGCCTCGTGGCCGATCGCGTCCGGGGGGAGTTGAGCTCGGACGGCGCCAGAGCGGTGCGGCGCTCCGGGGACGATGTCTTTGTGGGAGACGGCAAGCTCACGGTGAGCATCGCCACCGTTTCGGCCGTATCTGGCTTAATCCACCTGGGGGTGAACATCGACGACCGTGACACCCCCGTGGCGACCGCTGCCCTCGATCCGTTGGGGATCGGGGTGGATGGCTTTGCGCGGGGTGTGCTCGACGACCTCCTCTCCGAGTTGGGCGGTATGGATGACGCGTTGAGCAAGGTCCAGCCGCGATGACGAGTCCACCGCCGGCTACCGATCCGCCGCCCTGGTGGCGGCGTCATCTGGTCGCCGTGCTCAAGGTCCTCGTGGGCGGGGGCATCCTGTGGTTCATCGCCGGGCAGATGACCATTGACGACGAGGTCCGAACGGCCGGGAGGGTGGTCAAGGGCCGAGAGCTGGAGATCGCGGGAGAGGTGCGGGTCAGGACAGACGCGGGCGAGCTCGCCGGCCCCTGGAACCTGGCAGATTCTCCTGTGATACGCCGCCGCGGTGATCGCTGGCGTGTCGACGGGCAGGAGGGGGACGCCCTCGTCTTCGATGGTGCCGTGTCCCTCGTCGTCGATGGCCTCAGGGAGTCGGTCCTGCTGAGCGACGTAGCGATGGCGGAGGGTGGGGAAGAAGACGGTTGGGTGGAGCAGACGTTAGATGTCCGCGAAGGGCTCGCGACGATTTATGGTCGCATCACCGCGGGCCAGTACCTGCTCGCGATGTTGTGCATCCTCGGGATGTACCTCTGCGGCATCAAGCGGTGGCAGATCCTGCTGCGAGCGCAGGGCATTCCCGTGACCTTCTTCGAGTCCATGCGATTCACGTTCATCGGGTTTTTCTTCAATAACGTCGTGCCGGGCATGACGGGCGGAGACGTGGTGAAGGCCGTGATGATCGCCCGAGCGCACAAGGGCCGAGGCCCTGATGCGGTCAGCACGGTGATCGTCGATCGCGTCGTCGGGCTTCTCGTCCTCGCCGGGTTGGCGGCGGTCGTTCTGCTCTTTGCGCTGGACACCTACGGGACCATCGCCCGGTGGGTGTTTCTGATGCTGGCGTGCGCGGCGGCGCTGATGTTCTTCTTCTTGTCTCGGCGTGTGCGCAAGTGGTTGCGCATCGACCGCTTGCTCAAGCGCCTGCCGGGATCGGACGCGCTGCAACGGCTCGACCAGGCCTTCCTGCTGTATCGATCGAAGGGGAAGGAGATGGCGCTCTGCGTCGCCATCTCCCTGGTCTCGCACATGTTCAATATCGCGAGCGTGTGGATCCTGGGTGTCGGGCTGGGTGTCGACGCGGCCCATGGCCTGTCGGAGCCCGTCTTGCTTACGTATGTCGTCGTTGTCCCGATCATCATGATCGTCGCTGCGGTGCCGGCGCTGCCGGGGGGCTGGGGCATAGGCGAAGCAGCGTTCGGCTACTTCTTCCGCACCGTTGGTATCCACAATCTGTCGCTGAGCGTCGGCCTCTCCGTCCTCCACCGCTTCTCGATGCTGCTGTGGAGCCTCCTGGGCGGTGTTTTCCTGTTTCTGTCGCGGCGGGAAGCCCGCGAAGCCATGCGCGAAGCAGGGTCCATGGAGCCGTCTGGCTCCTGAACGTACAAGAGCGGAGCCCCCTCATGTCCCTCCTCGTCACCGGGTCCATGGCCCTCGATACGATCACGACACCTCACGGCACCCGGGAGGCTGTCCTCGGCGGCGCCGCCAGCTTTTTCTCCGTCGGGGCGCGCCACTTCACCGATGTCCGCTTGGTCGCCGTGATCGGTGATGACTTTCCGGACGAGCATGTCGCCATGCTGCGCGACCGGGGTATCGATATTGAGGGGCTGGAGCGGCGTGCCGGGGCGAAGACCTTTCGGTGGACGGGCCGTTATGCGGGACGGATGGACGTCGCGGAGACACTCGATACGCAGCTCAACGTCCTGGGTGAATTCAAGCCCACCCTCCCGGGCAAGTTTACGGACACTCCGTTCGCGTTCCTGGCGAACGGAGACCCGGTGACGCAAGCCTGGGTGCGCGACCAGCTCAGTCCCAACGCGTTCGTCTTTCTCGACACGATGAACTTCTGGATTGAGGGCTCACGTGATGCGCTCTTGGAGGCCATTCGCAAGGTGAATGGCGTGGTCATGAACGATGACGAGGCGCGGGCCCTCGGGGGTAGCGACAACCTCATCGCTTCGGTGAACCGCATCGCCGATATGGGAGTCTCCACCTTGGTCGTGAAGAAGGGCGAGCATGGCGCCATCCTGATGAAGGACGGTGAGCTGTTCGCGCTGCCCGCCTATCCCTTGGAGGCGGTTTTTGATCCCACAGGGGCCGGCGACACCTTCGCGTCGGGGTTCATGGGGGCGGTGGCGGAGTCGGGGGACACCACCTTCCAGGGGCTCAAGCGCGCCCTGGCGTACGGCACCGTCGTGGCGTCATTCACGGTGGAGGGATTCGGACTTGAGCGTCTGCTGGAGATCGATCGTGAGGAGATCGACCGAAGGTTGGAGGTATTTCTCAAATTCACCGGCTGGGAGTAGTTGTCCTCGCTGAGGGTTCCCCCCCTTCGCCTCACCGCGGCCCGTTGGTATTGTCCGGCCGAATCTCTTGCGCCTACCGCGTTGAGCGGGAACCGGGGCCGACCTTGTGTCTGTGCCCCCAAACCACAACACACAGGAAATGAGCGAACTCGACGGCACTACTCTGACCACGATCAAGAGCCCTGGCCCAAGCCCGCAAGGACTTAGCTGGGATGGTGAGAACCTCTGGGTCGCGGATAAGGACGAACGGAAGATCTTCAAAGTGAATCCGGAGGATGGGGCCCAGCTGTTCAGCATCGCCTTCGATGGCGAGCTGGCGGGCACCGCCTGGGATGGCACGCACGTGTGGCAGGCGGACAGAACGTCACGGACAATCTCGCGTATCGACCCGGAAACCGGCTCCATCGAGCTGTCGATCCCGGTCGATCTGGCGAATGGTGACGTGTCCGGCCTGTATCACGAAGACGGGGGGATCTGGTACGGGCTTTCGCGTCTTGGCCAGGCCCGCAAGGTGAAGGATACGGACGGGACGTTCATGAGGGCGTTCCCGACCCGTCCGGATATCTGCAGCCTCGTCCTCGTCGGCAAGCACCTCTACTACACGGAGCCGAGCGAGCAGGTCATCCACAAGATGGATGCCAACGCTGGTTCGATTTTGATCTCCTACAAGGTAGGGGGCCGCCCGACCGGGCTAGCGTATGACGGCGAGGCCTTCTGGGTCGCCGACGCCGAGGCTGGAGAGCTGCGCCGGATCAAGTTCTAAGCGCGCGTCCGCGGCCTCTCGTGCGTGCATGTCGGGGCCGGCTCTCACCGAGTCGTGCCCCGCGCATCGTCAATCTTCGCTGCGACGTTGCCGTTTGATGTCGCCGCGGCGCTTCTTGGCTTCTAGCCTGCGTTGCTTCGACGCCCTCGTTGGCTTCGTGGGCTTGCGCTTTTTCCGTGGCTTCAACGCGTCCGTGACGAGGTTGCGCAGACGCTCGAGTGCCGCCTCGCGGTTCGCTTTCTGCGTACGCTGGTCGGATGCGACGATGCGGACCCTGCCCTCGCTGTCGAGCTTGGCCTTGAGGTGAGTGAGCAGCAGCTCTCGAGTCGGGTCCTCAAGTGCAGGGGAATTCGCGATATCCCAGGTGATCTCGATCCGGGTGGCGACCTTGTTGACGTTCTGGCCGCCGGGGCCCCCGGATGAGGTCGCACGGAAGAGCAGCTCGTCGGCGTGGACCTCGACCCCAGGCGCCAGGTCGATCACCGCCGCCGCCTCGAGCCTCCTCCGCCTCGGGGGCCGCCTCCGCCTCGGGGGCCGCCTCCGCCTCGGGGGCCTCCTCCGCCTCGGGGGCCGCCTCCGCCTCGGGAGTCGCCTCTGCCTCGGGAGTCGCCTCTGCCATTGCTCCTCGTCAGATCTTCGGGCATCAAGGTCGCGCGCCGCTGACCACCAGAGAGGGTCACGCGACCGATCTTGATGTCTTCCCCCAGGCGGTCGAGGATGCGGCCGAAAGAGCGACCCTGCGCGGGGATGACGAGGGTGGTCACGCGACCGCTGCGCCCGGCGCGGGCGGTGCGACCGATGCGATGGACGTAATCCTCGACCTCGAGAGGGACGTCGAAGTTGATCACGTGTCCGACGTGGTCCACGTCGAGGCCGCGGCTCGCGACGTCGGTCGCGACGAGGATGCGGATGCGCTTCTCTCGAAAGCCGTCCATGACCTGGAAACGCCGGGATTGTTCGAAGTCGCCCGACAGCGCTGCCGCCGGGAGGTCGCGCCCCCAAAGCTCGCGGTCGATCTCGCCGACCATGCGTCGTGTATTGCAGAAGACGAGGACGGCCTGGTCGTCGTCGCTCTTGATGTCTTGCTCGAGCAGCCGGAGGAGCACCTCCATTCGATCGATGGGGGTCACGCGTAGCGCCCGCTGATCGATGTTGGCGGCCGTCTTGAGGCCCGCCGCAATCTCGATGACCTCTGGGTTGTTCAGGAAATGGCCGAGGAGCTTTTGCACTTCCGGCGGATTCGTCGCCGAGAACAGCATGGTCTGTCGTTCCCTAGGCAGGAACTCTGCTATGCGCTGCACGTCGTCGATGAAGCCCATATCGAGCATGCGATCAAACTCGTCGAGGACGAGCGCCTCGGCCCACTCGAGGTGCAGCAACCCTTCGCGGCAGAGGTCGAGGATGCGGCCCGGTGTGCCGACGATGATCTGGCGTCCAGGGATGCGGGAGCGCTGGAAGCGGACCTTCTCGCCGCCGACCAGCAGCGCCACCTTGAGGCTCCGCGATGTTGCGACCTTCTCGAGGTGCTCCGCGACTTGCTGGGCCAACTCTCGGGTGGGGAGCAGGACGAGGGCCTGGGCAGCGATCCGGCTGGAGTCGACGCGTTCGATGAGCGGCAGCCCGAAAGCCATGGTCTTTCCGGTCCCGGTCTGGGCCTTACCGAGGATGTCTCGGCCGAGGAGGCCGTGCGGGATGGCCTGCTCCTGAATGGGGGTCGGATGCTCAAAGCCCAGGGATCTGAGGGCATCCATCACCTCTTCTGAGAGGCCGAACATGTCGAAGGTGGAGGTCGTTTCGGATTCGGTCATCCGGCTTCTTATACGACCGCCGTCGCAACAACCAAAGCCTGGGTTCCAGCAATCAGGGCCCCAAGTCCTTCACAATCCACGGTTTCCGCGCCAGTCGTGCCCTCCGCGCCGCGTTGATAGGATGCCGGTCAGGAGACCCTATGAGCAACAACAACCTGGGCGAGAAGCGCATCGCGCTTTATATCGACTTTGACAATCTCGCCTTGGGCATGAAGCAGAGCCCGAATCAGAAGTTTGAAATTCACCTGGTCTTGGACCGGGTACTCGAGAAGGGCAAGGTCCTCGTCAAGAAGGCGTACGCGGACTGGAGTCGCTACCGCGATTACAAGGCCCAGCTCCACGAGGCGGCCATTGAGCTCATCGAGCTCCCCAAGAGGCGGATCACGGGGAAGAACTCCGGCGACATTCGCATGGTCGTCGACGCGCTCGATATTGCTTTCAGCAAAGAGCACCTCGACACGTTTGTCCTCGTCACCGGCGATAGCGATTTCTCGCCCCTCGTCTCCAAGTTGCGTGAGAACGACAGGGAAGTGATCGGGATCGGGATCAAGGCTGCGTCCAGCAAGCTGCTGGTCGAGAATTGTGACGAGTTCATCTACTACGAGGATCTGGTGCGCCAGACCGAGCGGGCACGCACTGAGACCAGCCCGGCCAAGATCACGGGCAAGACCAAGGAGGCCTATGACCTGGTCCGCGGCGCGGTCCGGGCGCTCTTCCGTGACGGGAAAGAGCTCCTCTGGGCGTCCATGGTCAAGCAGACCATCAAGCGGAAGAAGCCGACCTTCGACGAGAGCTATCTCGATTTCAGTAGCTTCTCTGAACTGCTGCTGCAGATGGAGAAGG
Source organism: Planctomycetota bacterium (assembly GCA_002683135.1). Taxonomy (GTDB): domain Bacteria; phylum Planctomycetota. The sequence goes on from NYSS01000152.1 coordinate 35,168, forward strand.
ACAAGATACTCAAGCTCGAAAAGGACCAGAAGAGTGGCTCGCTGATCGTGACGGCGATCGCAAGTCGACGATCCAAGTAGCCCATGGACGTCCTGCAGACCCGGATAGACACCACGAGCGAAGCGTTTCGCGACACCCTCGCGCGGTATCGTGAGGTCGAGGCGGGGCTCGCATCGGAGCTGTCTCGGGTCGCGAAGGGTGGATCGGAGCGTGCGGTCGAACGGCATCGGGGCCGCGGGAAGATGCTGCCGCGTGAGCGGATCGACGCGCTCGTGGACCCGGGCACGCCCTTCCTCGAGTTGTCTCCCCTCGCAGCCCATGAGGTCTACGAGGACTCGGTCCCGTCGGCTGGGATCATCACCGGAGTGGGGCGGATCCAGGGGATCGAGTGCATGATCGTCGCGAACGACGCGACGGTGAAGGGCGGCACCTATCACCCCCTCACGGTGAAGAAGCACGTTCGCGCGCAGGCCATTGCGCGAGAGAACCGCTTGCCCTGTGTCTATCTGGTCGACTCAGGGGGCGCATTCCTGCCGCTTCAGGATCAGGTGTTTCCAGATCGTGAGCACTTCGGCCGGATCTTCTACAACCAGGCTCGTATGTCCGCCGAGGGCATCGCGCAGGTCGCGGTCGTGCTCGGCTCGTGCACCGCGGGAGGGGCGTATGTCCCTGCCATGTCCGATGAATCCATCATCGTAAAAGGCAACGGCACGATCTTCCTCGGTGGGCCGCCGCTGGTTAAGGCGGCGACGGGTGAGGAGGTCTCCGCCGAGGACCTTGGCGGCGCCGATGTCCACTGCAAGACATCCGGCGTCACCGATCACTACGCCGAAGATGAGGCGGACGCGCTCCGGCTCGCCCGCAGCGTGGTGGCCCAGCTCAACGTCACCAAGCGCGTGGACATCGCGCTGCGCGCACCAGAGGACCCGCTGCACCCGGCGGACGAGATTGGCGGCGTCATCCCGACCTCGACCCGTGAGCCGTACGACGTCCACGAGATCCTCTGCCGCCTGCTCGATGGGAGCCGCTTCCACGAGTTCAAGGCGCGCTACGGCAACACGCTGGTCTGCGGGTTCGGGCATGTCTGCGGGTATCCGGTGGGGGTGGTGGCCAACAACGGAATCCTGTTCTCCGAGTCGGCGCAGAAGGGCGCCCACTTTGTCGAACTGTGCAGCAAGCGTCAGGTGCCGCTGCTGTTCCTCCAGAACATCACCGGGTTCATGGTCGGCCGCCGTTATGAGAACGGCGGTATCGCCAAGGACGGGGCCAAGATGGTGCAGGCTGTCGCCGCGTCCGACGTCCCGAAGATCACGGTCATCACCGGCGGTTCGTTCGGCGCCGGCAATTACGCGATGTGCGGGCGGGCCTACGACCCACGTTTCCTCTTTACGTGGCCCAACGCCCGCGTCTCCGTGATGGGAGGAGAGCAGGCTGCCAGCGTGCTTGTTCAGATCAAGCGGGATCAGCTCGCCGCCCGGGGTGAGGAGCTGTCCGAGCAGGCAGCAGAGGCGATCGCCAGGCCGATCCGCGAGAAATATGAGCAGGAGGGGCATCCGTACTACGGGACCGCACGACTGTGGGATGACGGGATCGTGACCCCGGGGCAGACCCGGGATGTCGTCGCCATGGCCATCTCCGCGGCCCTGAATGCGCCGGTGACTGACACGGGTTGGCCCGTCTTCCGGATGTAGGAGAGCCGTTGCCGCACCACTTCGAAACGGTTGACGTCCGACGCGAGGGGAGGACACTTCAGGTCCTGCTCCAACGCCCGGAGGTGCGCAACGCGTTCGACGCTCGCATGATCTCCGAGTTGACGACCGTTTTTGAGGAGGCCGCGGGAGACGAGACCCTGGGCTGTGTCCTCCTTCGGGGTGACGGGCCTGTTTTCTGCTCCGGCGCCGACGTCAATTGGATGCGTGCGGCGGCCGACTATTCGGAGGAGGAGAACCGGGAGGACGCGCGGCGGTTATCCCGTCTATTCCAGGCATTCGTCGCCGTCCCGTGTCCCACGGTCGCCGCGATCCAGGGGGCGGCGGTCGGCGGAGGCTCAGGGTTGGTGGCCTGCGCGGACATCGCCATCGCCGAATCCTCCGCGACGTTCGGTTTCACCGAGGTGCGGCTGGGCATCATCCCAGCGGCGATCTCCCCGTTTGTCTTGCGCAAGGTCCCCGCGGCCCACGCGAGGAGGTACTTCGCGACGGGTGAGACGTTTGACGGGCAGCGGGCAGCGGGCATCTGCCTGGTGAGCGAGGCCGTGCCGGCTTCGGAGCTCGAGTCGCGGGTGGGCGAGGTGATCGAGGCGATCCTCGCCGTCGGTCCACGGGCTTCTCGACAGGCGAAGCAGCTCGTCGACAAGGTCCTGGGTCGGCCCATGGCCGAGGTCACGGAGATGACGGCCGGGCTCATCGCGCAGGTCCGCTCGACCGACGAGGCACGGGAGGGGCTGTCCGCTTTCCTGGAGAAGCGCTCTCCAGCGTGGCGTGAGGGGGAGCCTTGATCCAACGCGTCCTCGTCGCGAATAGGGGCGAGATCGCGTGCAGGGTCATCCGCACGCTCCGCGCGCTCGGCAAGGACGCTTGCGCGGTTTATTCGGACGTTGACTCGGAGGCCCCTCATGTGAAGCTCGCGGACGATGCGCGCCTCATCGGGGCAGCCCCGGCGTCGGAGAGCTATCTAAACATCGCCAAGGTGATCACCGCGGCGCGAGAGATGGGGTGCGACGCGGTCCATCCGGGGTACGGGTTTCTCTCCGAAAGCGCGAGCTTCGCCGAGGCCTGCGTGGCCGAAGGGCTCGTGTTTATCGGCCCGACCCCGGAGGCCATCCGTCGCATGGGTGACAAGGCCGAGGCGCGGCGCGTCGCGGCGGAGGCCGGCGTCCCCCCGGTCCCTGGGTCGGCGGGCTCGTGCGACGACGCGGCGCTCGCCCATGAGGCCGAGCGCATCGGCTATCCCTTGCTCGTCAAGGCTGCGATGGGCGGTGGCGGGAAGGGGATGCGCAAGGTCGGCCGGGAGTCAGAGCTGGCGAGCGCGATCGCTTCTGCGCGTCGCGAGGCGCAGTCGGCGTTCGGTGATGGCGCCCTGCTCCTTGAGCGCTACGTCTGTCCGTCGCGTCACGTCGAGGTTCAGATCCTGGCTGATATGCACGGCCACGTCGTCCCGGTTCTGGAACGGGAATGTAGCCTGCAGCGCCGTCACCAGAAGGTCATCGAGGAGTGCCCTTCACTCGCCGTGGACGACGCCTTGCGATCGCGGATCAGCGAAGCGGCGGTCACGCTGGCGAAGGCCGTTGGCTATGTCGGCGCCGGCACCGTGGAGTTGCTCCTCGAGGAGGACGGGTCGTTCTGGTTCCTGGAGATGAACACGCGCCTGCAGGTCGAGCATGGGGTGACCGAGATGGTGACGGGGCAGGACCTCGTTGAATGGCAGGTGGCGATCGCCGAAGGCGCGCGGCTGGCGGAGGCGCTGCCGGCGGCGTTCACGCCGAACGGGTGGGCGGTGGAGGCGCGCGTCTATGCAGAGGACCCGGAGTCTGGATTCCTTCCCCAGGTCGGTCATGTGGATCGCCTCGCGTTGCCTGGCGGGCCAGGCGTCCGTATCGACTGCGGTGTGGTGGAAGGCCAGGACGTGACTCGGCACTACGACCCGATGCTCATGAAGGTCGTCGCTCATGGGTCCAACAGGGAGGAGGCCCGCACCCGGCTCGTCGCGGCGTTGCGGGATCTTCACATCATCGGTCCGGCTACGAATATCTCGTATCTCATCGAGATACTCCAGGGTGAGGCGTTTGCTCGTGGTGACACCTTCACGGACACGCTGGAGTCGAGCGCATTGCCGGATCCTCCGGACGAGATCCCGGACGCGGTCCTCGCCCTCGCGGCCTTGAGCCTCACGAGCCGTGGTCCGAAAGGGGCCAGCGACGACCTGGAGCGCGACCGGTGGTCTCCTTACGACCGCCTCGGAGATTTTCGGATCGTGCCGACGGAGGGCGGATCGTGAGCGGCGTCCGTCATCGACTGCGATGGCGTGGCCAGGACATCGATTTGTCCTGCGAGCGTCGCGGGGATGACCTCGTCGTTGGACGCGGCGAGGAAGAACTGGATGCGTCCATCGTCTCGGAGGGTGAGCGACTCGTGGTCGAGGTCGCGGGCGAGTGCTTCAGCGGCGTCGTTCACGTGTCTCGTGAGCGGGTCGTCGTGTCGCACGCAGGGCGCACCTGGGTCCTCGGGCGGACGTACGGGTCCGAAGGCGGGGCCGCTGCCAGTGAGGTCAGGGGCGGCGATATCGAGGCTCCCATGACAGGGACGGTGCTCGAGGTGCTCTGTGCTGCGGGGGACTCCGTCGAGGCGGCGGCTCCACTCGTCGTGGTGGAGGCGATGAAGATGGAGCATCGCCTGACTGCCCCGAGAGCGGGTACGGTGGTATCGGTCGACGTTGAGGCGGGGCAACTGGTCGACATCGGTCAGATCCTCGTGCGATTGGAGTCGCGGTGATACGACGCCCCGGGAGCCAGGACGCCGGCCCTCGCAGGATGAGCCTATGAGCCCGGATGACGTGACCATCGTCGAGGTCGGCCCTCGTGACGGCCTGCAGAACGAGCCGAACCCGGTCCCCACCGAGCGCAAGGTCGCGTTCATCGCGGCCCTCGCGGACGCCGGACACCGGCGGATTGAGGTGACGGCGTTCGTACACCCGAAGGCCATTCCGCAGCTCGCGGATGCTGACGAGGTGGCGTCCCAGCTCCCTCGGCGGGAGGGGGTGGTCTATACGGCGCTGGTTCCGAATGACCACGGCGTGGCGCGGGCGATGAAGACGGACGTCGATCAGTGGGCCCTCTTCACCGCCGCGTCGGAGACGTTCAATCAGAAGAACATCAAGGCGTCGATCGAGGAGAGCTTCGAGCGATTCGCGCCCGTTCTCGCGGCCGCCAGGGAGTCTGGACGCACGGTCCGCGGTTACTGCTCGACGATTCTGCATTGTCCGTATGAGGGGCGGATCGACCCATCGATGACGGTGTCGGTGGTGCGACGTCTTGTGGACGTGGGTTGCTCAGAGGTCAGCTTGGGAGAGACCATCGGCCGCGCCACTCCAGGTGAGGTCAGGGATCTCTGCGGACGCCTCGCAGTCGAGGGGGTGCTCGACCGTTGCGCTGTTCACTTCCACGACACCTACGGTATGGGGTGCGCGAATGCCCTGGCGGCTTACGAGGTCGGGGTACGGACCTTCGATGCTTCGGCGGGTGGGCTGGGCGGGTGCCCTTACGCGCCGGGGGCGGCGGGCAATACGGCCACGGAAGACCTCATCTTCATGTTCAACGGGATGGGCGTGAAGACAGGCGTCGATCTTGACGCGCAGGTCGAGGCTTCGGCGCTCATGGAGGCGGCGCTGGGGCGTCAGCTACCGAGCCACGCTTATCGAGCCCTTCGTGCGCGGGGGAAGGGCCCGAAGCCAGGCCACCTCGAGATGAGCTAGGTCCGATCGGTGCTGTGTCTCGGGTGCCGGTGGGCGCCTATTCCTCGGTCTCGCGGTCCTCTCGCGGCTGCCATTCGGGCTCCGGCATCCCGGCGTCCGCGTTGACGTGGCGCGCCATGACGAAGAAGAGGTCGGAGAGGCGGTTGAGGTAGCGGAGGATCACCCCAGGCATGCGCTCGTGGCGTGCGAGGGAGACGACGCGGCGCTCGGCTCGACGCGTGAGAGCACGGCAGACGCTGAGGACGGACGCGCCGTGGTGCCCACCGGGTAGGAGGTGCGCAGTCATGGGAGGCAACCCGTCCTCGAGCTGCACCAACCATGCGTCAACCGCGTCGAGGGCGGCTGCAGGGAACGGGGGCACGGCTTTGGCCTCAGGGTTGTCATCCCGTGGGGTGACGAGGTCATTCCCGAGGTCAAACAGGTCGGATTGGATGCGCTGGAGCATGTGATCAAGAGCGGCGGGAATGGGTGACACACGCGCCAGCCCGAGATACGCATTCAGCTCGTCGATTGCACCGAGCGCTTCGATGCGCGGCTCATCCTTGGCTACACGCCTGCCGCCAAAGAGGCGCGTGTTTCCATCGTCGCCAGAACGGGTCGCGATGCTCATAATGGGCTCCAGGGCCGGGTGTCCGCCCCTTGCACCATACGATGGGGCAAGCGCCAGCGAAGTGACGGTCCTGGCGATCCGTTAGCCGCCGGGAGATAGGATGCCTGCTCTGGTCGCGGTCAGTGCTGTTCGGCCGCTTGTGTGCCCGTGCGGGTGACCCGGGCATTTGCCCGGCAGGCCGTTGACAGGGGCCGACCTCCAACTATGATCGACCCCTGCCCAACATGTTGGGGGTGGTGGTGTGCCGACCCCAATTGGGAGGGCGTTGAAGAGAGACGCTTGGGCCGCTTGGCCGTAACGCAAGTCCTCTTCAGGCCGGGGCTTTGGGGGCAAGCCAGTCGAATGTCGCGCCGCCGGTGCCGGTCAGTTTCGGTGCGATGGGATGATGGCAATGCGGGGGCTACGAGCCAGCCTGAGGGCTGCGCCGTGGTGAGGGGGAAGGACGTCGATGCAGAACTCCAACGGTCGCTCGAAGGCTCCAGGCTGGGCCGCGCAGCAAGGCGCGGGTGTCGCGCCGGTCACTGAAGGTACCGGTGTCGCGATGGAGCGCTATTTCACCAAGTCGGGTCAGAAGCCGCTGGATGAGCAGCGCTGGGTGAAGCGATCGTCCGTGATCAGCAATCCTGATGGCAGCACGGTTTTCCGCATGGACGACGTGGACGTGCCGGATGGCTGGTCTCAACTCGCCACGGATATTGTCGTTTCGAAGTACTTCCGCAAGGCCGGAGTCGCGGGGCCTACGGGCGCGGAGACGTCTGTTCGTCAGGTTATCGATCGTGTCGCGCGCACCATTCGGGAGGCGGGGGACACGTTGGGCGGCTACTTCCGGAACGAGGAAGAAGCGACCACATTCGAGGACGAGTTGACCCACATGCTGGTGAACCAGATGGGCGCGTTCAACTCGCCAGTGTGGTTCAACTGCGGGCTCGCTGCCCGCTATGACATTCGTGGGAAGGCCGTGGGCACGTGGTACTGGAACGAGCGTACGGGCAACGTTGAGGAGTGCGCAGACAGCTACACGCGGCCGCAACTCTCCGCCTGCTTCATCCAGAGCATTGAGGACGATCTCCTCGACATCGCTGACGCGGTGAAGCGAGAGATGCGCCTGTTCAAGTTCGGTTCAGGCACGGGCACTAACTTCTCCAAGATCCGTGGCGAGGGCGAGAAGCTCGCTGGAGGCGGCACCTCCTCCGGGCTGATGTCGTTCCTCGAGGTGCTGGACAAGGCCGCAGGCGCCACCAAGTCGGGGGGCACGACCCGACGTGCGGCGAAGATGGTCATCCTCGACATGGACCACCCGGAGATCGAGAAATTCATCCTCTGGAAGGCCCGCGAGGAGGACAAGGCACAGCTCCTCATTGACGGTGGCTACGAGGCGGACTTCAACGGCGAGGCATACCGGACGGTCAGCGGCCAGAATTCGAACAATTCGGTCCGCGTTACCGACGAATTCATGCAGTCCGTCGTGAACGACCGGGAGTGGAAGACCCGCTTTCGCGCTACCGAGGGCGAAGGCGAGACTTACCGTGCGAAGGAGCTGATGGACAAGATCTGCTACGCGGCCTGGCGTTGCGCGGATCCTGGGGTGCAGTTCGATACCACCATCAACCGCTGGCATACGTGCCCCAATACGGATCGCATCGAGGGCAGCAACCCGTGCTCGGAATACATGTTCCTTGACGACAGCGCCTGCAACCTCGCCTCGCTGAACTTGATGAAGTACGTCGATCCGGACGGCACGTTCAACGTCGAGGCGTATCGCCATGCTTGTCGGGTATTTTTCGTTGCGCAGGAGATCGTCGTCGACTTCGCGTCGTATCCGACGGAGCTCATTGCCCGCAACAGTCATGATTACCGGCCCCTGGGCCTGGGGTACGCGAACCTCGGGACGCTGCTGATGGTCTCTGGCATCCCGTACGACTCGGCTGAGGCTCGCGTGGTCGGCGGGGCTATCTCTGCCATCACGACCGGGCATGCGTATCGGGTTTCGGCCGAGATGGCTCGTGAGAAGGGGCCGTTCCCGGGTTACGCCAAGAACCGTGAGCCCATGTTGCGCGTCACGAACATGCACCGCGATGCGGCCTACGCAATCGATGATCAGTACGGGCACGCCGACCTCATCCGCGCGGCACGGGAGGATTGGGATGACGCGGTCCGACTCGGCGAGCGCCACGGATACCGCAACGCGCAGGCTACCGTGATCGCGCCCACAGGGACGATCGGCCTGCTGATGGACTGTGACACCACGGGGGTGGAGCCCGATTTCGCGCTGGTCAAGTTCAAGAAGCTGGCGGGCGGCGGCTACTTCAAGATCATCAACCAGTCGGTCCCGCGGGCGCTGTTGAATCTCGGCTACGACGAAGCCGAGCGGCGGGATATCTTGGACTGGATTCTCGGCCACCAGACCCTCGAAGGATGTGCGGGCATCGATCGGGGAGCGCTGAAGTCGAAGGGCCTCTCGGAGGCGGATCTGGACAACGTGGAGTCGAGCCTGTCGGGCGTCTTCGATTTCCGGTCGGCGTTCGCTCCGCATGTGCTCGGAGACGACGCCCGCGAACGCCTCGGCGTGGCCGAGGCGACATGGGCCACGCCCGGGTTTGACCTCCTCGCGCATCTCGGTTTCACCGACGCGGAGGTCGAGCGGGCGGAGGTCTACGCGTGCGGGACTCAGACGATCGAGGGCGCGCCCCACTTGAAAGACGAGCACCTCCCGGTGTTCGACTGCGCTAATCGGTGTGGCCCGCGTAGTGACCGGTTCATTCACCACTCCGGGCACATCCACATGATGGCCGCTGTCCAGCCGTTCATCTCGGGTGCGATCTCGAAGACGGTGAATATGCCCCAGGACGTCACCGAGGAGCACATCCATCAGGCCTACATGGACTCGTGGAAGCTGGGGCTCAAAGCCGTCGCCCTGTATCGCGACGGCAGCAAGGGCTCGCAGCCGCTGAATACGGGCAAGGAGACCAAGAGCGAGGCGACCGCGTCCGTCGAGGCCGCAGCCCCGGCCCTGGCGGTTCCGGATGCCGTCAAGCCGCCCTTGCGTCGTCGCCGTTTGCCTAAGAAGCGCTTTGGCTTTACGCAGGAGGCGCGGGTCGGAGGCCAGAAGATCTACCTGCGGACCGGGAACTACGAGGATGGATCCCTCGGTGAGATCTTCGTGGACATGCACAAAGAGGGCGCCGCCTTCCGCAGCATGATGAACTGCTTCGCGATCTCGGTGAGCCTCGGGCTGCAGTACGGTGTGCCGCTCGAGGATTTCGTAAACGTGTTCTCTTTCACGCGGTTCGACCCGCAGGGCTCGGTCGAGCATCCCAACATCAAGTGGTCGACTTCGACCATCGACTTCGTCTTCAGGCTTCTGGCGATGGAGTATCTGGGGCGCAACGACTTCGTCCACGTCAAGCCGGCGGACGGGCTTGAGGAGGGGTTGGCTGAGGCGGAGAAGGAGGTCCGCAAGGACAACACGAAGCTGCGCGACCGTATCCGCGAGTTTGAAGAATCGGTCGCCGGCCCCGAAGGCGCGGCAGCCGAGACGGCGTCCTTGCATGCTGACCCGATCCCTGCTGATCGTGGGGCGGCCAACGACGCCGCCGGCCAGGGCCGTGGCGTTCTGTCCAGCCACCTGGGCAGCATGATGGGCGACGCGCCGTTCTGCGACGACTGTGGGCACATCACGGTGCGCAACGGTGCTTGCTACAAGTGCCTGAATTGCGGAGCCTCGATGGGCTGCAGTTGAGCCGCGGCGAGCGAGGCATGTCCGCGGGCCCGTACGAACGACACGTCTTCGTCTGCTTGAATGAACGTGACCCCGATCATCCGCGCGGTTGCTGCGCGGCTTCGGGGTCTCGTGATATCCACGCCAGGCTGAAGGAGTTGTCGAAGGAGCGTGGCCTTAGACACAGCGTGCGTGTGAACAAGGCCGGCTGCCTCGATACGTGCGAGCGTGGCCCCTCCATCGTGGTCTATCCGGAAAACGTCTGGTATGGAGGGGTGACCCTCGGCGACGTGGAGGAGATCGTGGAGAGCCACCTGGTGAACGGCTTGCCGGTCGAACGCCTGCGTGTTTGAGGCGCTGCGAAGGCATGGCCCCGCAGCGGCGCCTGTGCGCACGCCAGCCGTCGGGGTTCTGGCCTGGAGCGTACATCAGGGTTAGGCTCGGGCCGCACCGTGTCTGGAGAAGAGCCTTGCGATATGCCTATGCTGTCCTACTGACCGGCCTTCTGTTTTCAGCGGCCCTCGCACAGGGCGACGATGTCCCGCCGGTCATCCCCAAGGACAAGTCCCCGGTTACCACAGCGTCCGGGCTCAAGTACAGCGTCCTGGCCCCAGGCACAGGCAAGATCCACCCGAAGATGCACGACGAGGTCACGGTGCATTACACGGGGTGGCTGGAGGACGGCTCGGTCTTCGACTCTTCGGTCAAGGGGGGGGAGCCGGCGAAGTTCCGGTTGGGCCGCGTCATCAAGGGGTGGAACGAGGGGCTCACCAAGATCACGGTCGGCGGCAAGATCAAACTGACCATCCCCTCGGACCTGGCGTACGGGGACGCGGGTAATCCTCGGATACCCGCGAAGTCGACGCTGATTTTTGAGATCGAACTCCTCGGCCTGTCGACCGTGCCGACGTATCCCCCTGCTGATCCGAAGAAGCAGACCAAGACCGACTCCGGTTTGACCTGCCAGGTCGTCAAGGCGGGCGCGGGCGATGTTTGCGGTGATGATAGCGCGGTCCAGATCCGCTTCGCTTTCTGGAACGCCGCCAAGGAAATGCAGGACTGCAGCGACTTCTACCCCCAGGACGTGAAGCTCAAGATCGCCACCGCGCCCATACCGTTTCTGAAGGAGGTGTTGCCCCTCATGCGAGCGGGCGAGGCGTGGCGCATCGCGGTCCCCGCGGCTCAGGGCGGCGGTCGTGAAGGTGTCTGGCATCTGGAGGTGATCAGCGTGAAACAATCCCTGCCGGTTCCCGAGTTCAAGTTGCCCCCCGCCGCGGAGCTGAAGGCCACCGAGAGCGGCCTCCAGATGAAGGTCGTCGCGGTGGGTGAGGGCGTGATGCCCACGCGGCAGGATCGCGTGGATTGCCACTACGCCGGGTGGCGCAAACGTGACGGCAAGCTGTTCGACAGCAGCTTCGGCCGCGGCGAGCCGATGACGTTCCCGGTCGGCGGTGTCATCCCTGGGTGGACCGAGGCGCTCCTCACCATGAAGCCCGGAGGCAAGGTCTGGCTCGTGATCCCGTCCAAGCTCGCGTACGGCAAGCGTGGCGCTGGTGGAGACATCGGTCCTGATGAGGACCTGGTGTTCTACATGGAGCTGCTCGCCGTCAAGTGACGAACGGCAACGTGACCACGTCGGCGATGACGGGTCCGGCGTTGGAGGATTGGATCACCCGCACCGCGCCGGCCTCGTGCTCTGCGCCCTTCAGGATGCAGAGCGCGATGTCGTGTCCGAGGGTGGGGGAGCGGTGCACGGTGCCGAGCACACCGAGTTCCTTGTCGTCGAGGGTGACCGGGTCGTCCGCCCGCGTGCCGGATTGGCGCGGCACCAGTCCGACGAGGGTCTTTCGGGGATTGCCGATGAAGTGCTGTCGCGCGACCACCTCCTGGCCGCAGTAGCAGCCCTTGTCGTAGGCGACGGCGCGACTCTCCTGGCCTGTTTCCTTGGGTAGAACGCTGGCGTTGAGCTCGCGATTGAAGCGAGGGCGACCCGCTTCGGTCCGCATGATGTCGACGGACTCAGCTGAGATGACCGTCACATCGAGGGCGGCTAGCACGTCGTCGCGGGCGTCGCTGGAGACGCGGAGCGACCAACCGGGGATGCCGCACGATAGGTCTCGCCGGGCGATAACGGGCGCTCCCGCGATCGTCAGCAGGACGCCGTTGCCCTCGGCTTCCGGCAGGCGTGCCGCCCCCAGTCTCGCGTCCGCATCCGGCCCGACCAGCATGAGGCCGGCCGTGTCATCGGAGCGGTCGATCAGCTCGGCGTCACTGAGGAGCAGGAACTTGCCCAGCCATGCCTGGAGGGCTTCCCGGCGCTCCACGGGTGCCTCAATCGCGATCCGGTCATCCAGGATGAGGAAATCCAGGTCGGTCACCACGGCGCCCTTGGGCTCGAGCACGAATCCGTACCCACCCTGGCCGGTGGTGTTCCTGGCTATGTGCTGGGTGCACTGGCCCTCGAGGAAAGGGGCGCGATCCGGGCCGACCAGGTCAAAGCGGCTGCGCCAGGTCGCGTCGGCGACCCCGGACCCGCTACGGGCCATCCGGACGTCGTTATCAGGTTTCGGGTTCTGCTCCATCATGCTTAGAATCCGGGGAGAGAGTAGCCATGAGCGCCTTCCCCATCTACCTGGATCATCAGGCGACCACGCCGACGGACCCGCGCGTCCTGGAGGCCATGCTGCCCTACTTCTCTGAGCGGTTCGGAAACGCGGCTTCTCGGACTCACCGGCACGGTTGGGACGCGGAGCAGGCGGTCGATGAGGCCCGCGCGGCGGTTGCCATGGCCGTGGGAGGGGACACGGTCGTGTTCACCTCGGGGGCGACGGAGGCTATCAACCTGGCGCTGCTCGGGCGCTTCGAGTCGGAGCTGCGTGGGAGCGGGAAACGGCGCCGCATCGTCACCCAGGTGACCGAGCACAAGGCCGTGCTGGACGTGGTGGAGGAACTCGAGAGGCGCGGTGCCGAGGTCGTGCGCCTGCCGGTCGATGGGGACGGTCGTGTCTCTTTGGATGCTGTGTCTGCCCAGGTGACGGAGGACACGCTGCTCGTCTCGATCATGGCTGCGAACAATGAGGTCGGCACCCTGCAGCCAGTGCCCGCCATCGGCGCGATCTGCCACAGCCGCGGGGTCCCGTTCCACGTCGACGGCGCACAGTCCGTCGGCAAGGTGCCCATCCACATGACGAGGGACCACGTGGACATGCTCTCCATATCCGGACACAAGCTCTACGGCCCGAAGGGCGTGGGTGCTTTGGTGCTCCTGAAGGGGGCTCCCCGCGTGCAGCCCCAGATTTTGGGGGGTGCCCACGAGCAAGGGATGCGTAGCGGGACCCTCAACGTGCCGGGCATCATTGGACTGCGGTCCGCTCTGGGGCTGTGCCTCGACGAGCGCGAGGCTGCGGTTGAGCGCGAGGCGGGATTGCGTGATGACCTGTGGCGCAGGCTCTCGGAGGCCGTGCCCGACGCGATCCTGAACGGACATCCCGTGGAGCGTCTCCCTGGCAACCTGAACGTGTCGTTCCCTGGCGTGGAGGGCGAGGCGTTGCTGTTATCGCTCAAGGATGACGTGGCGGTGTCCTCCGGCTCGGCGTGCACGAGCGCGACCGTGGAGCCCAGCCATGTGCTCCGCGCCATAGGGCGCTCCACGGACCTGGCTCTGGGGTCGATTCGCTTCGGTCTTGGCCGGTCGACGACGGCGGAAAACGTCGCCCATGCGGCCCAGTCCGTGATCCGGCAAGTGCGGCGCCTTCGCGCCTTTGTGTGATCAGCCAGGGGCTCTTGATACACTGGGAACGAGCCATGCTGAACATCACTGAGAGCGCCGCCAAGAAGATCAAGGACATGCTGGATGACCAGGCTCGAGCGCCGTCTGTCTGGGGCCTGCGCATCCACGTCGAGGGAGGTGGCTGCTCCGGATTCCAGTACAAGATGGACTTCGAGGAAGCCCCTTCGGAGCCGATCGAGGGCATGAACGTCTTCGAGAACGGCGATTCAAAGGTCCTCATCGACAGCAAGAGCTTGCTCTTCGTCGGCGGTTCCACGGTGGACTACAACGACGGCCTTACGGGGGCGGGTTTCGTGATCACGAACCCCAACGCGACCGGTACCTGCGGGTGCGGTATGTCGTTCAGCGTGTAGCAGCAGCTCCTCTTTGTCAGTCCGTCTGCCTGGCGCGGCACTGCGGCCCCTGAACTGAAGCTACAGGTGTGTGTTGAGGAAGGCCGTTGAGGCGGCCGCGAAGCTGTCGAACGCGGTGGTGGGGCCGGCGAATGGGTGCTTGCAGTCGAGCACGTGGTCCGCTCCGTCAATGACATCCAGCGTCGCCCGGGGTCCCCCCAGGCTGGCGAGGCGTCGGGCCGCCGCCACAGGGACGGTCGGGTCTTTGCTCCCGTGGGTGATGAGCCAGGGGCACCCGTGCATGGCCGCCGCCGCGTCGAGGTCGTATTCGTCCGCGTGTGCTTCCAGGTCCCGCAGCGCCGCGATCCCGATGGGCATCATCTGTTTTGTGCGTGCGTTCGGGATTAGGAGCCGTCCGTCGCGGCGTATGACCTCGGTCTGTTCGGGTGTGAACCGGGTGTAGTCCACCGACGCCAGCGTCACCAGGCACCGAGCGGGCAGGCTCTTCATAGCGAGGAGGCAGACCGCGCCCCCGAGGCTGTGCCCCAAGAGTCCGAGACGGGACGGGGCTATGGCCGGGTGTCTTGCCCAGGTCTCGCGGATGGCCGCTTGCAGATCCAGTAGGCGATAGCTCATGCGATCGCGTTCGAAGAGATCTAGGCGGGTGAAGTGAGCGGCATCTTCGCTTTGCCCTGTGCCGTTGTGGCTGAAGTTCACGCGGAGCGCAGCCACGCCCGATGCGGCAAGCCGTTCGGCGAGGAGCGGGAAGAAACCCCAGCCGGAGAACCCCTTGAAGCCGTGGACGAGCACGACCATGGGGTGAGGCCCGTCGCCGTCGGGGAGGCTGAGGTCGCACGCAACCGGTTCACTGGCGGATCCGGGGAGCGTGAACTGCGCGCCTTCGATCACGGGTTGTGGAACTCTAGATCGACGATCTCGAAGGTGCCAGCGACGGGAGCGAACACGCGAGCTTTGGTGCCGGCGTCACCGTAGGTGTGCAGGCTGATGGCCTGGGCGTGGCCGCCGTTGCTCATCTTGTGGATGTTGGTGCGCGGGGGAGGCGTCAGGCCGATGACCGAGCCGGCAGGATGGAGCGTTGACTTATGGATAGCGAGGCGCGCTCGGCCCTGTTCTGTCTCGTCGTCGAGCCGCTGGTAGTCGATGGCGTGGATAGCGCCCTCGAGTACGCCGACCACGCACCAGTGAATGTGATCGTGCACGCTCGTTTCCTGGAACGGTCCCCAGCAAATCGAGATGACAGAGAAGCGGTTGCTCGGGTCCTGGTAGACGAGGTTGCGGGTGTAGGGGGCTCCCTCCTTGACCCGGCGGTACGCGTCGGGCATCTGGAACTCTGGGGAGATCAACTCGGTCTGCGCCTGGACAATGTTCTCCACGGTCTCCTCGATGGGCGCGGGGCCCTCGACGTGACCCCGAACGGTCTGGACATATTCCTCCAGCGCGCGCTCCGCGCCGGTCTCCACTCGCTGTATCAGGGTCTCAGGCATCTGCGTCTCTCGTTGACGACGTTGTTCTAACGTCGCTCACGGCGGACATGAAGGCTCGCGCTCGGTCCACATCGACCGCCTGGTGCGGGTCGCCGTTTCTCTTGCAGCTGCTACCGACGATGAACCCATCGCAGTGAGCCGCGAAGGCGGCGACATTGGCGGGATCGGCGCCGCTCCCGACCAGCACCGGGCCGCGTGTGCCGACGGCGTCCTTTATGGCCGCCACTTGCTCAACGTCCGGGGGAGATCCGGTCTGTGAGCCGGTCACGATGACCCCGCGCGCGCCGCCCCGTTCGATGGTGGTGACGGCGAGGGCGGGCGCCGGTGCATCGTAAAGCGGGGTCCCGAACTTGACGTTGACGTCGGCGAGGACGTCAACCTCGGCGCCGAGGCGTTGTCGATAGCGGAGGAGAGAATCAGCGCACCCCTCGATCAGGCCCTGGTCGGTCGCGACGGCGCCGACCAGGACGTTGACGCGGATCATGGCTGCGCCGGACACGGCCGCGGCTCCCAGGGCGGAGTGGGCGTCGTTGCGCAGGCAGTTGATGCCGACGGGCAGGCCGTAGGCATCGCGGATTTGGCGTGCGCACAGGGCCAGGGAAGCCGCTACATGCGGCTCGCACCGCTCTTTGCGGAAGGGAGCGTCGCCGTGGTTCTCCACCAGCACCGCGTCGAAGCCGGCGTCCTTGTAGGCCTGCGCGTCGGACATCGCCGCCTCCAGGACGGCGTCAAAGTCCCGCTGTGCCGACGGTGCGCCCGGCAGCGGGTGCAGGTGTACGACGCCGATCGCCACAGCCGTTCGGTCCCAGAGTCCCATGGCGGCATCGTACCTTTAGCCATCGTCCCGCCGTCCGAGAATGATGCCGGAGGTCCCCGTACCCCTGACGTCATGCCTTTCTTTGGCCCTGGTCGTCTTTTCGACCTGGGCTTCACCTGTGCGGGCAGCGACGAAGCGCTCGTGCGCGACCTCTTTCAGGAACTGGATGGCTCGTTGGAGCTGCGCGCGGGGTAACCGGCCGCTGCCGAGAGAGCCGTCTCCCGGGGCTGCCGGTACGCTTTCTCCCATGCTGACTCCAAACCAGCGGTATCACGATCGCGTGGCGCCGCGCTACGACGATATCTACGCCAAGGACCCCTACTGGGCCTACTACCGGGACGTCTCGTGGCAGGACCTCAAGCGCAGCCTGCCGACGGACCTTGGGTTGCCGGTGCTGGATGCCGGTTGCGGGACCGGCATCTACGGATTGAAGCTGTTGCGCTCCGGTTTCCGTGTCGTCCTCTCCGACCTCTCACGCAAGATGCTCGACGTCGCCGAGCGTAACGCTCGGGCGAGCTTTCCAGATCGCGAGATTGAGGCAGTGCAAGCGGATCTCGTGGATTTGGAGCCATTCGGCGACGGCCAATTCTCGTTGGTTGTCGCTCAGGGTGACGTCCTCTCGTTTGCTTCCGATTGGCGTCGCGCATTGTCTAGTGTCCGCCGCGTCCTGGCGCCCAATGGTCGGGCGGTGTTGTCGCTGGACAGTCGCTTCGGCGGAGTCGATCCATTTCTCAAGCAGAATGATCTCGATGGACTGGAGGAGTTCTTGTCTTCGGGGACGGGGGAATGGCTCGCGGATCGCCCCGAGGAGAGGTTCCCGTTCCATGCGTTCGATCCGGCCGAGTTAGCTCGTGGCGCGGAACGGGCTGGACTCGTCATGGTGCGGCTCATCGGTAAGACGCTGTTCGACCTGCGTCACGGACACGTCTGGCTCAGTGACGCGGCGACACGGCGTCGATTGCTGGCGATGGAACGGCGTTACGGGGAAACGCCTCTCGCATTGGGGCGCGCGCATCACTTACAAGCGACGTTCGCGCTTCGCGAGGATGTTCCGGGAGGGGATGCGGCGCCTCGTAAGAGCGCGGGGGCGCGTCGCAAGCGGAGAAGGAAAAAGGGGGCCGGATGATGATCGGTCAGGTGGGATGTGATGGTGACTTGATGAGGTCTAATGAACCCAATTGTTTGCCAATTTCGAGAGGCGTGAACAGCCGGCCCCCTCTCTCTCTCATTCTCGTTGCGGGGGAGAGAGGCCATGCCAGGACCCCGTTTCCCCACCCGCGGCCCCACCATAGGGGGCACCCAACTAGGCGCAAGCGTGATCTCGACGACTTGAGGCCTCCGGGGCTTGTTCGGATCGCTGCTGCCGATGTGGTCGGTTGCAAGTCGTGCAGCAATAACCCCCTGGTGGTCCCGTGGCCGGAGCGCAAATTTCGGGGCTGAACCGTGGTGAATCGTCACGAGTCGGGAGGCGGCCTTGGGTCTGTCTTGCTTCGCCACGCCCATGCTGTCCGCTGACTTGGTCTTTGGAATCTGTCCGCAACTGATGCTGACAGATCGGTAGCGATGGGAAGCCTCACGCAACCCCTTCGACGCGATCGCATGCGGTAGACAACGGGTGGCGACCGGCGGCGCGGACACGACGACGTCCTGACGTCGTCGACGGTGCGTGTCGTACGCGACGTCACGGGTTAGCATGCGCCGGACACTTCCCATGAGCATGGATCCCGCTGACGCCGCCGCTGCCCATGACCCTGACATTGTTGTCACCGTGTCCGGGCTCACCCTGACGTACGGAAGGGGCCTGCGGGCGCTTGACGGCTTGACGGCCAAGATCTCCGCGGGCTGCAGCGGGTTGCTCGGCCCCAACGGCGCAGGCAAGAGCACGCTCATCAAGGTGCTCTTGGGGCTACTGGAGGCAGACGCGGGAGACGGACGCGTCCTCGACCGAGACGTGCGCAGGGATCGAACTGAGCTGCGTCGGCGGGTCGGCTACATGCCGGAGCGCGACGCTCACATCCCAGGCATGGTCGCCGTCGATTATGTGTCGATGATGGCCGAACTGTCAGGCATGGGGCAGGTCGCGGCCGTCAAGCGTGCCCATGAGGTTCTGCACTACGTGAACCTGGGTGAGTCCCGCTACCGCCCCGTCGATGGTTTCAGCGCTGGGATGCGCCAGCGCCTGAAACTGGCCGCCGCGATTGTCCACGATCCCGATCTGCTGTTTCTCGATGAGCCTACGAATGGACTTGATCCACAGGGCCGTCGCTACATGCTCGATCTGATCCAGGAGCTGTCGCGGGCGGGGATCAGCATCATCCTCTCGACCCATCTGCTGCCTGACGTCCAGGAGGTGTGCGAGCGACTGGTTGTGGTCAGCGCGGGGAGGGTCACACGGGAGGGGACGGTTGCCGAACTCACACGCGGGATGGAACGCCAGTACAAGGTCCAGTTCGTCGGCGACGGGGCGCGCTTCCTCGAGGCGCTGGAAGAAAGGGGTGTGCGCACGTCGTATGACCCCACATCAGGCGACCTGAGGGTGGTCGTGCCCGAGGGTAGCGGGACGGGTCCTGTGCTCGAAGCCGCAGCCGGGGCCGGGATCGGCCTCAAGCACCTGACGCCTGGTATGCGGTCGCTCGAGGAGGTCTTCCTTGAGAGCGTCGAGGGGGGCTCCGATGGCGATTCATGAGCGGCTCTACTCCCGCCTGGCCGCGCCGCCGCGTTCGCGGTCCACATTCCCGGCGCTGGCGATCAGTCGCTATGGCACCCGTTACGCAACGCGAGGGGTGTTCCGCAAGCTCGTCCTCTTTGGTTCGTTCGCGCCGGCCGTCATCATGTCGTTCGGGCTCTACTTCGTCGCCCAGAACGAGGAGTCGGTCCTCCGCTTCGTCGCCCAGATGGGCATGGGGAATTACGCGAGCATCGCGGAGGTCCCGGCGGACAAGGCATATCAGTCCCTGAGCACCGTCCTCTGGATGTTGCTGGCGTGGCAGGGTTGGTTCGCCACGCTCCTCACGCCACTTGTCGGGGCGCCCCAGATAGCTGACGACATGCGGAGTCATGCGTTCGAGGTCTATCTGGCCCGTCCGATCAGCCGGTGGGATTATTTCCTCGGCAAACTCCTCGTCATCATGAGGCCGCTGTTGCTCATCATGGTTCTGCCCGTGGTCATCGTTCTGGGCATGGCCCACGGGTTCCTCGAGGGGACGTTCGCCAGCACCTGGACGCTCTATCCCCGAGCCTTCGCCGCCATCCTGGTCTGGGCGACGGTCAACAGCATTGTCATCCTCGGCATCTCGTCCATGGGGAAGAGCGCGCGCTACGCCTCGGTGATCTGGTTCGTCGTCACCGTCGGGAGCTTCATCGTCGCCTCGATCTTGCTACAGGCGACGCAGAACTCGATGTTCGACCTCGTTTCCTACAACCACTGCCTCTTCTCAGTCGTCATCAACCTGATCGACCTGCGTCCGGTGGTAGACCTGGACTTGCCGATCATGGACATTGATCGAGGTCCGCGATCGAGCCTGCTGGTGCTTGGTGGTCTCTGCCTGCTGTCGACGTGGCTCGTCATGCGGCGACTCAGGGCTGGGAGGCTGCCATGAGCGAGGCCATCGCCGTGGAAGACCTGGAGGTTCCGACAGAGCCAGGCAGCCCGGTCATCCAGGCGCGTGAGCTAGCCCGCTGGTACGGCCAGGTGGTCGGACTCACAGACCTCACCGTGGATATCCCCACCGGGATCACCGGGCTGCTCGGTCCCAACGGAGCGGGCAAGAGCACCTTCATGCGGCTGCTGACAGGGCAGCTCCATCCGTCGTCCGGAAGCGTCTGGCTGCTTGGACGAAATCCGGTATTCCAGCCCGAGGTGTTTCACGAGGTGGGGTTCTGCTCGGAGGACGACGCGCTTTACGACGACATGTCCGCGCTGGACATGGTCACGTTCCTCGCGCGCTGTGCCGGGTTCGACGCCAAGGAGGCACGGGAACGGTCCGCGCAGGCTCTGGAACGCTGCGGCATGGCACACGCCATGGATCGTCGGTGCGGGGGGTTCTCCAAGGGCATGCGTCAGCGCACCCGCATTGCCGCTGCGCTGGTCCACGACCCGAAGCTGCTGCTCCTGGACGAGCCGATGACAGGTCTCGATCCGGTCGGACGCAGGGATGTCGTAGATATCCTCGAGAAGTTCGCGGCCGGGGGAGGTTCGGTCCTCTTCTCAAGTCACATCCTGCACGAGGTCGAGGCGGTGGCGACCCACGTTGCGATCATGAACAAGGGCATGTTGCTGGCGGAAGGGACGCTCGGGCAGATCCAGGAGGAGCTCGAGGATTATGCGTTCACGCTCCAGGTGCGCTGCAGCGACACGCGGGCGCTGGCGAAGGCGCTCGTTGAACACGAGCACGTCGTGAGCGTGGCCTTCGATGGGGATGACGGCGCCAGCATTGCGAGCTCATCGTCGCGGGCGCTCACCGAGGAGTTGCCGCGTCTCGCGTTGGCGCTCGGCATTGAGGTATTCGAGTTCTCCTGTCCCGGAGAGGACCTGGAGACCCTGTTCCAGAGGCTGATGCGATGAGCCGCGGTCAACTCCCTCTCGCCAAGTCCCTCGTCCTGGTGGCGGCGTTCACCGCGCGGGAGGTCTCCTGGTCGCGCAAGACGGTGTTTCTGGGGCTCCTTCTCCTGATCCCGGCAGGGATCGCCGCGGTCGTACGCGGCGAAGCGCCGCCGGGGGCGGCCGAGACGTTCCTGGCGGAGGTCATGCCGAGCCTGGTCATCGGCGTTGTTCAGCTGATGTGCCTGTTTCACGGCGCCGGGCTTGTGCGTGACGCCATGGAAGAGCGCACGCTGGCTTTCTTGCTCACGCGGCCCATCGGGCGCGCACGCATTGCTCAGGGGATGTACTTGGGGTTGCTGCTGTACGTGCTGCCCCTCGGTCTGATCGGCGCCGGGGCTGGCTTCGCTGCGTGCCGCGCGGGCCTCCCTGGAGGGATGTTCACCGACGACATCGATGGGCCGACCAGCGTGCAGGGTCTGGTGCGCCTGCTCCAGGTGACCGGGGGCGCTGTCGTTTTCTACTGCGCTCTCTACACCCTGTTTGGCCTCGTCTTCAAGGCATCGACCATCGTCGGGTTGCTGTTCTTGATGATCTTTGATGCCCTGCTGGGCAGCCTCCCGGGGCCGCCGCGGATGTTGTCACCCATGAGCTACTTCGAGGTCCTGCTGGCGCCACATTTCGAGTCCCGGGCGACGCTCATGCGGGAAATGGACGTGTATCCGATGGAGTCGGGGACGGCGGCCATGGTGCTCGTCGTTGCTCTGCTCGCCATCATGTTCGTGACCCGACGTCTCGCTCGGGGTAAGGACTTCGTGGCGTTCCAGAAGGCTCAGTAGGCCTCTGGGCCCGACGCGCGGATTCCGTCGACGAGGACCGTTTGGCAGGTGGCGACCTATTGGATCGGCAGCAGGATGTTGTCGGAGATGGCCAGGCCGCCCGGGGGTTGGGGCAGATAGCCGATCCAGGCCCCGTATGCGGCGAGACCCATCCCGCTGAATCCGGCGGGGACGTTGATGAGAACGGTCGCGGTTTCGTTCGCGCCGATGGTCCCTGTGAAGTTTACGAAGGACCCGCCAAAGGCCGGGTTGAGGCTGGCGTTCACCAACGAGTCGAAGGCGAGGGGGATGTTCCCCCATGGGGTCGGGATTGGCGGGCTGTCGCTCCAAGACAGGGCGAATTGATAGGGGACGCCTTGCAGCCCCGGCCCGGTCAGCTGCAGGACCGTCGTGCCGGGTGACGTCGCCGGGACGCCGAGGGTCGGCAGGACCTGGAACGGGTTGGGCGGCGCGGCGTCGCGGCTGCAACAGCGGATGGCCCAGATGCCGGCGTAGTACAGGGGGCAGAGGGGTAAGAACGTGACCGTAGCCAGGGATGCATCACGCCACCCCTGGCCCGTGATGTCGATCAGGCTGGTCATGGGCGGCGTCGTGACGGGGTTGCAGAACAGGCCAAGAGAGACGGTGTTGTCGGTGAAGAACGTCGACGAATACCCCGACGCGCAGTTTCCGTTGGGGTTGAAGTTCATGCGGAACGCGATGGCGAAGCGACGGTTAACGGGGTCGTTCCCCACGACGATATTGAACTGGGTCGTATCGAATGTGTTGAGCGCAGAGCTCGTGACCTGAAGGTCGTTCTGTGTCTGTGCGTTGAGGTCGAAGACCTGTGTCCCCATGTTCGCAGTGGCGCCGCTGAAGCTGACTCCGTCATAGATCTCTACATTCACCAGCGCCAGGGCTCCCTGGCCGCCGCCGGCGGAAGCGAACGGGCAAACCACCTGGGTGATCTGTTGCGGCGGCATACTCTGAGGCACCTCGAAGACGACCGCGGCGGCCTCGCCCTCGCAGAGCCCGGGGATGATGCTGAAGGTCTGTAGCCCCGTTGGATTCACCGGCAGCGTGTCGCGCTGCCAGAAAACGTCACCGGGATCGGGGCACGGTTGGGCGACGGCGACGACAGCGAGCAGGACGAAGACGGGGGCGGCGCGCATGGGGACACTCCGTGGACGACGAATGCGCAGCGGGTGCGCAAGAGACCCGCACATTGTGACTTACGGGGACCCTGTCCGCCAAACGCTTTGGGTTATTTCGCGTCCCAGCGCGGGTCGTCGGTGGCCACGGGGTCCAGGCGGTTCCCTCGCAGCCGGCGCTCGAGCTCGCCGGCCCGACGGGCCATTCGGTCGTCCCGGATGGCTTGGTGAAGGGCGCGTGGGCTGCCGACGATCACGAGTACGCGGCGGGCTCGGGTGACCGCGGTGTAGAGGACGTTGCGTTTGAGCATCAGGAAGTGCTCCCCGAACAGGGGGAGAATCACCGCCGGGAATTCGCCGCCCTGCGATTTGTGGACGGTCACGGCGAAGGCCGGTTGCAGGTGGTCGAGCTGGCTTTTCTCGAAGGACACCCGACGACCATCGAATTTGGCGTCGAGTCTGGGGCCGTTGGCGTCGACGCTGATGACCCGCCCTAGGTCTCCGTTCATGACCTCGAGGTCGTAGTCGTTTCGTGTCTGCATGATGCGATCGCCGACGTGGAGCTTGCGGCCGCGGTGTTCGATCCCAGCGGCGCCGGCGCTGAGCGTTTCCTGCAGCATGCGATTGAGGGCCTCCGTTCCCGTGACGCCTCGGTGCATCGGGCTGAGGACCTGTATGCCCTCTCGTGGATCGATGCCGAAGCGCTGCGGGATGCGCTCGCAGAAGAGGTGCCGGATCATGTCGGCCCCGTCGGCCGCGTCTTCGCGGGTGACGAAGTAGCAGTCGCCAGGCTCGCCCCGATCAGGGAAACGCGGAGCCTCGCCGCGGTTGATGCGGTGTGCGTTGACCACGATGTCGCTGCCCGTCGCCTGGCGGAACACGCGGGTCAGGTGCGCCACTGGGAACTCCGCCGAGGTGATCAGGTCCTTGAGCACGCTGCCTGGGCCGACGGATGGAAGCTGATCCGGGTCGCCGACCAGGATCAGGACCGTCGCCGCCGGGAGCCGCCGCAGGACTCGTACCAGCAGGGGCAGGTCGAGCATGGACGTCTCGTCGACGACGAGGACATCCTCGCCCAGGACCTTGCCGCCGGTAGCCTCGCCCGGGACCAGGCCGAACAACTTGTGCAGCGTCTGGGCGGGCGCGTTGGTCGCGTCGGACAGCCGCCTCGCCGCACGACCCGTGGGCGAGGCGAGGGCGACCCTCAATCCGGCGGCCTGGTAAGCGTCAACCACGGTCCGAAGCACGGTCGTCTTGCCCACTCCCGGGCCTCCGGTCAGCAACGCGACCTTCGAGGAGAGGAGCAGCGCCACGGCGCGCTCCTGCTCTTCCGTGAGGCGGGTCTCTCCGTCACCTGGGTTGAATGAAAGGCGCCCTTCTGGGCCGGGGGTGGGGGCATCCCTCAGCGTCCGCAACAACCTCGCGGCCTCGACCTCGGCCTGGTGCATCACCGGCAGGTAGATTCGCGGGGTACCGTCGTCGTCCGGGTCTCCTGTTGGCGCGTTGGCGATGACGGCCTCAGAGGCGACGGCCTCCATGAGTGCGGCGCGGACGTTGTCCGGCTGGGATCCGAGAAGTTCTACCGCTCGCTCGAGCAATGCGGGGGCTGGTAAGCAGACATGACCCTGGTCGATCGCCTGATGCAGTCCGTGGCGCAGGCCGGCGGCGAGTCGTAGCGGATCTTCCGCCTCGATGCCGACGGAACTGGCGATGCGATCGGCTGTTGCGAATCCGACTCCCTGGACCTCGTCGGTGAGTGAGTAGGGGTCGGTCCGGATACGTCCCAGGGTGTCGGCTCCCAGCCGCCGCCAGATCTCGCCGGAGACCGCCGGCCCCAGGCCGAGGCCTTGAAGGAACACCAGCGCTTCACGCTGTTGCTTGCCCTCGGCGAACGCGCGAGAGAGCTCCTTGAGCCGGCGACTCCCGACCCCGGGCACCTCGAGGACCCGGCCCGGGTCGTCCTCCAGGACGCGGAGGGTGTCGTCACCGAAGTGGTTTACGAGGCGTTCGGCGAGCTTGGGTCCTATGCCCTTGATGCGCCCGGATCGGAGGTAACGGCGAATTCCAGCCTCGGTCGCCGGTAGGCGGGGATGAGCGCTCGTGACGAGCAGCCGGTGGCCGTACTTGGCGTGATCCTCGAAGCGTCCGGATATGCAGATCGGGTCCCCTTCTTCGAGGTGGAGGGGGAATTTGCCGGCGGCGACGAAACGTCCGCCTCCGTCCTCACGTGCGACCCGGACGACGGACCACGCCCCGTCGTCGGACCGGAAGACGACCCTGTCGACCACGACATCGAGGTCTTGTGCGGCCTCTGGCTCCATGGCGAGGATCGTAGCGGACCGGCGGGACAGCGAAGGCGGGTACCATGCCCAGCATGATCCCGGTGCGTGTTCTGCGCTGCATCACGCGGCTCAACGTGGGTGGTCCGACCCGTCACGTTTCCTTGCTTATGGAGGGGCTGGACACGGAACGCTATGAGCAGCTGCTCGTTCATGGCACGGCCGGGATCGACGAGGGCGCGGGGAAGCTCTCAGTGCCGGGATCGTCCGTCCATGTCCCGGATCTCGTCCGCAGGATCGCACCGCTGCGGGATCGGCGCGCCCGGCGCGTGCTGGCCTCCCTGATCGCCGAGCAAAGCCCCCACATTGTCCACACGCACCAGGGGAAGGCGGGCGCGCTGGCCCGGATAGAGGCGGCGCGGGCGGGCACCAGGGCCATCGTTCACACCTACCATGGGCACACCTTCGAGGGGTACTTTGGAGCGTTGGTTGGTGCGGCGGTGCGGTGGGTTGAGCGCCGCGCCGCGCGGGCGTCGCATGCGCTGATCTGCCAATCGCCCTCTCAGGAGAGGGACGTGTTGCGCGTCCTCGGGACGGCCGCGGAGGGGCGTACGCGGATCATCCCCCCCGCGATCGACGTGGACGCGTTCTCGGGTGCCAGGTCTCGTCGGGCGGCTGCTCGTCGAGGCCTGGGGGTGGGCGCGGATACGCGGGTGATCCTGCTTCCTGCCCGACTCGTCTCCATCAAGCGGCCCATGCATGCGGTTGATGTCGTCGCGTCACTGGTCTCGCATATGGACGCCGTATTGGTGCTCGCGGGAGACGGCCCTCTGCGCCCCGAGGTGGCCGCGCGGGCCCGCGATCTCGGGTTAGCCGACCGGGTCCGCTTTCTGGGCTGGCGTGTGGATTTGCCTGATCTTTACGCCGCGGCGGATCTGGTGTTGCTGACCAGCGCGATGGAGGGGACGCCGCTGTGCTTGCTCGAAGCCATGGCGTCCGGGACGAGCGTCGCGGCGCCGGCCGTGGGTGGGGTAGGGGATCTGCTCGGGGACGATGGCGTGCTGCTCGATCCGCAGGCGACACCGCTCGAGTGGGCGGGAGCGCTTCGACCCGTCATCGAAGATCCAGACCCGGCACGAGCTGCGCGTGCCGCCGCGCGGGTCCGTGAATCGCACGCCCCAAGGCGCTTACTTGAGGAGATCGAGGCGCTGTACGGAGAGCTGTCGAGAGCGTGATCAGTCCGCGGGCGCGGAACTCTCGCGTAGCGAGTCGGAGAGGAAGTTGCGGATCTGTTCCTGCGCCCCCGCGTCCTCCCAGCCGACCCACCAAAACTCGATCCCCACGTCGGTGCCTCCGTCGACGGGTTGCGTCCACACAGCCTTGCCGAGGGCGATGACGGATGTCGGCATTTGGGGGAGCCGGATTGTCAGCGCGAGGAGCTGCCCGGTGCCCGGGTTTTCGTCCATGCGCACGCAGACGCCGCCGCCGGAGATGTTCTGTAGCAGCCCCTCAGAACTCTGCCGCATCTTGTGGAAGCGTTGGTCGTCTCCGACCGAGCTGAAACCCACAATGCAGCGCGAGGAGACCCGCGGAAATTCCCTTTGCTCCTTGCCCATGGTTGTCCCCGAACTCTCAGACTGCTTGTTCAGATTTTCCAATGTGGCTCCTCGCGGGATCGTGAACCGAGCACGATTCTTGCCCTATCGGCATGAAGAGGTGCGCCACTTGATATTTTTAGCGTCGCGGCATGTGTCGGAAGCGCCGCTTCCGATCGCATAACCCTCCAGGTCGTGTCGCACGGCGGCCATGGCCCATTCGCTGCTCCCCAACCGGTCCGCTCCTCCGGAGTCCCTCGGGACTGGCGAGACGGGCCAGCGGAGAGGGCCCGAACGCCGCCGTCGGGGTGTGGTCCTTAGCTGCCTGATCCTGCCGTCGGCGAAAACGACCGCCCATGTGCAGGGATCATACGGGATGCTGGCTGGCTTGACCGGAGGGGCGCTCAGGCGTGGAATGCGCCCATGCATCGACGCCGCTTGTTTGGGATCGCCCTCGTCCTCCTCCTCGCTTCCGGGGCCGCTGTAGCCCCGATGCTCCAGGCCGATACCTCCTACGCGCTCGTGTGGTTGGACGACGATGGGGAGCCCAGGCCGGATTTTGTCCTGACGAAAGGCGCCCGCTATCGCCGACTTGCGCTGCGGTGCATGGACGAGGGCCAGGTCGACACGTCCTTTTCCGAGACCGCGTCCGTCTCCGGGTTCGCGGATGACGAGGACGCGCAGATCGCCAATGTCACGTTCCTCAGCGGCTACGCCGTACTCCCGCCCTGCCATGTGACGGGGGATCCCATGGTCGACGGCAAGGCGGTCGCCACGCGCAGCGTCGCGGGCTTTTGGTCCATCGCAGCCCCACTGGTCGCGATCTTGCTGGCGATCTACCTGAGGGAGGTCTTGCTTTCGTTGCTCGTCGGCGTGTGGGTGGGCGTCGTGGCGATGGAGGGCTCCCTGATCAGCGGGACCATGCGCACATTCGATCGGCACCTTATCGGTGCCATCGCCAACAGCGATCACGTGAAGATCCTGGTCTTCTCGTGTCTGTTAGGGGCGCTCGTCGCCATGATCTCTCGCATGGGGGGCGTCCGGGCTATCGTCGAGTCGCTGGCGCGAAAGGGCAGCACCCGCATGGGTGCTCAGCTGATCACGTGGGTGTCCGGGACGCTGATCTTCTTCGATGATTACGCGAACGCCCTGCTGGTCGGCAACACCATGCGGCCGGTGACGGACAGCTATCGGGTCAGCCGGGAGAAGCTCGCTTATCTGGTCGACTCGACGTCAGCGCCCGTCGCCTGCATCGCGCCGGTGTCGACGTGGATCGCCACGGAGATCGGGTACATCGATCAGTGGTTGAAGGGATACGTCGACCAGGGGGGCACGTTTGCCGGGTACGACAGGGACGGCGCCTACGACATATTCTTGGACTCCATCCCGTACAACTTCTATCCGATCCTGACGCTGGCGTTTGGGTTGATGATTGTCCTCCGCAAGCGTGACTTCGGGATGATGGCCAGGGCGGAGAGGCGCGCCGCGCAGGAGGGCAAGCTCATCGCCGACGGCGCGACTCCGCTCACGTCGAGCGAGATGGACGGGGCGCAACCGGTCGATCCCACGCGCCTGAGGTGGTGGAACGGGGCGGTCCCCATTCTCGTCCTGGTGTCGACGGTGCTGTTCGGGCTGTACTGGGACGGCATCGCTTCCGTGGAGAATCCGGAGTCCTTGGGGACGTTCGAGCGCATCCGCGATGCGTTCGGGAACGCCAACTCATACAACGTGT
The DNA here is from genome assembly GCA_002683135.1 of Planctomycetota bacterium. Classification (GTDB taxonomy): domain Bacteria; phylum Planctomycetota. The sequence continues at coordinate 63,524 of NYSS01000152.1, forward strand.
TGCTGTGGGGGAGCGCGGCGGGCCTCTTGTCCGCTTGGGTGTTGTCGCTCGGTCAGCGCCTGCTCACGGTCAAGGATGCCAGCGAGACCACCCTGCGCGGGATCAAGGCCATGATGACCGCGTGCCTGGTGCTCATCATGGCGTGGACCCTGGCCGATCTGTGTTCGGCGATGAACACCGCCGGTTGGCTCATCGAGCAGGTCACGTTCTCATTCACGATGTTGCCTGGCATCGTCTTCGTCCTCGCGGCGGTGGTTGGCTTCAGCACCGGATCATCGTGGAGCACGATGGCCATCCTCGTGCCGCTGGCCATGAGCTACGCGGCAGAGCTTGGTGTGGCTGAGGGGGCCGATGTGGCGGCGCTGCAGGCGGTGCTGCTGGCGAGCATTGGCGGTGTCCTGGCGGGCTCGGTCTTTGGGGATCATTGCTCACCGATCTCGGATACCACGGTCATGAGCTCCATGGCGGCAGGGTGCGACCACATGGATCATGTGAAGACCCAGATGCCCTATGCCCTGGTCGTCGGCGCCGTTGCCCTGCTTTGTGGGTACATTCCCGCCGGATTCGGGGTCGGTCCCTGGGTGCTTCTGTTGGTGTCCTGCGTCCTTCTCTTCGTGATTTTGGGTTTTGTCGGACGCCCCACGGAAAACACGCGTCAAGCCTGAACTCTTTACCTGCAAGAAGCTTAGGGTATCCTTCTGGGTTCGATGACTGGCTCAGCAGGAGCAACATCCCATTTGGGGGAAGAGTCGCCATGGGTCCGACGTCGAAGGGTTACTGGCTGGTTTCGGGCCCGGGGTCCGTGGCCCTCGCACAGTCCGTCAGGGAAGGTTTGGGAGTCTCGCTGTGAATCGTATTGGCTCAATTTCGATCGTCGTGGTGGTGCTCGTCATCGTGGCTATTGCCATCGCGGGCTGGTATTTGCTGAGAGATGCGGATGCCGTAGATGGCCCTCCGGTCGCCCCCCCAGCGGCTTCCGATGCGAATTCCGGGCAGTCGGGGGCTTCGGATGGCCGGAGCGTCTTGGCGGTTGGCAACGCGGTCGCGACCAGCAACTCCCAAGGCACGCCCCCCCCAGCCATCGCTCCGACATTGGCGGGCGGCCAGGGCAATCCGACCGAGCTCCGTGGCACGGTTCAGGACGAGCATGGCAACCGGATCAAGGATGCGACGATCCAGATCATCCACTACGACTTCGATCAGGACCCGACCAAGCGCATCCACGACCGCTTCCTACGTCGTGTCATCCAAGAGACGGCAACGGATGAAGATGGCACCTGGAAGATCGAGAAGCTGACCCCTAGCAACAAGCACTACATCTCCGGCTCCGCGCCCGGTTACCTGGAGCAGATCAAGGACAACGTTCAGGTCGGGCTGATCGTCAACTTTACGCTGCGCAAGGGCGCCCGCGTTGAGGGCTATATCGTCGACGTCGACTCCGGCAAGCCTGTGGAGGGGGCGAAGGTGCGTGGCTGGTACAAGACCGGCGCCCACGTTCGCAACGTAGGCACGGCCTACCGCTGGCAGGAGACCCGGGTCACCAAGGCTGATGGGGCATTCGTCTTTGATGGCGCTCCCGTCGCCAAGGTCAAGTGGATGCTGTACCACTCGGAGTACGAGGACTACGTGGAGGATGTGGCCGTATCCGCGGGGGTCGCCAATCGTCTCACGTTCAAGATGCAGCGCGGGGTGGCTATCGAGGGGGTCGTCAAGAACAAGCTGCGGGACACTCCGATCGAAGGGGTGGACGTCCATGTGACGGATGTCCTGGTTCCTAAGTTCGCGACGAAGACGGACGAGAACGGACGCTTTCGCGTGACTGGATTGAAGCCGGGCGCGCAGATCTTCACGTTCAATGCTGGGGGATTCACCGCGGCTCGTAGCCCGACACAGATCGGGGTTGGCGACAATTACGATCCGAAACAGAACAACCTGTTCGAGTTCTATCTCGATCCAACGGGTACGGCCGCCGGGGTCATCTATGACCCGGATGGGCGTCCGATCGAGAACGCCCGCGTCTTTGTCGCGCGGCGCAACCCGCTCATGAACCAGGTCCGTGCCCAGTCCGAATTCCGCACCAAGGCCGATGGTCAATTCCTCGTTGCCGACCTCGGCACGGATGCTGATCACCTCATCGTTGCCCATCGCGATGGCTTTGGCATAGGGGTGTCCGAGCCCTTCCGCGTGGGCCCGGAAGAGCTCCGCGACAACGTCGTCGTGCGCCTCAATCGGGGCGGCGCGATCAGTGGCGTGGTCCGGGACGAAAATGACATCGCAGTCGGAGGCGTCCGCATCGAGGTGGCCATTCCGCCGTTCGCTGACGCCTGGTTCCCCCCGGGATTCGACCTTGGTCAGCAGTCCTCGAAGACCATTGTGACGGACCAGGCAGGTCGCTACGCGCTGGACGGGCTCTGGAAGGGGTCGTTCACTTTCAATCTGACGCACGAGCTCCACGTCGCCATCGAAGATCAACGCGTGGCGTTGAAAGAAACGGAAGAGCATCTCCAGCAGGACTTCCGCATGCAGATCGGTCGCTTCCTTGCCGGGACGTGCATGGACCAGGGGGGAGGGCCTGCGGAAGGGTCGTTCGTCTCGGTCACTCGACCGTTCGCGAAGAAAGTCGAGGCCCGCGCTACCGTTGACAAGGATGGCAACTGGCGCATCGATGGCCTGGTGAAGGGGACCTACAACGTCCAGGCGCGCAAGGAGGGCTTTACGTCCGAGATGATGAGCGAGGTCCCCGCCGACACGGATAACTTGCATTTCCGGTTGCGGGAAAACGGCGTGTTGATCGGGTCCGTTGCCGGGCCGAAGGGTGAGCCGGTCAAGCGGTTCATGATCGCGCTCCGGCCTCAGGACGATGGGTCGATGAAGTCTCTTCAGTGGTCGATGGGCAACGCCAAGCCCGCGCGATCATTTGGGGACCCGGGGGGGAACTTCCACTATCCGGCCCTGCAGCCCGGAGACTACATTGTCACCGTTCGCTGCACTGATTATCCCGACCTGGTGCTCAGGAACGTCCACGTCCCGTCCGGGGGTGCCGGCAACGTGAACGCAACCATGCGTGGCGGCGGCGCCCTGACGGGAACTGTTCGCGACCCGAGCGGCACCCCGATCGTCGATGCCGTCGTCACGGTGAATCGTCGGCATGATCGGAGCAATCGAGAGGCAGTCGTCGCGCAAAAGGCGGCAGCGTCGAGTTTCGAGAGCCCACAGGCCGAGGCCGGAGAGGCCAAGAACAGTGCCCGGCCCGGCCCGGACGGGACGTATCGGATCAAGGGAATAGCGCCGGGTCAGTACTCCGTCACGGTGACCAGCACGCGATACGTCGGGTCGGATCCGGAGACGATTACGATGGCCGAAGGGCAGGAGATTCGTCATGACCTAACCCTGTCGCTGTCCGGTGAGCTGACCATTACGATCACGGACGATTTCGGCGATCCTGTCGTGGGGGCAGCTTTGATGATCCGTGACGATTCGGGGCGTAAGCCCATGAGCGTGCGGGGTGGACCGCGCACGGACAACCTCGGGCTTGTCACCTTTACCGGGATACCGAGCGGCACTTTCAAGCTGTCGGTGACCCGGAGCGGTTACATCGCGAAGGAGTCCAACTTGACGATGCCACCAGGTGGGCAGCTCAGTCAGGCGTTCCAACTCGAACGCATTCGCTGACGGGGATCGGCAGGTCTTACACGAGCCCGGGCGTCGTCATGGCGCGCGGGCTCGTTGCGTAGGCCCGTTGCTCGCCGCTTGCGGTTGAGCAAAAAAGTGGGGCCCGACGAACCGAAGTTCGTCGGGCCCCATTGAAAGATAGAACCCTGAGCCAGAGAGGGCGGTTGGGGAGGGAAAATTCTCGTGAACCCAGAGTCCTATTCTTGTCTGATCGCCCCAGAATGAGTCGCAACCCATCCCGGGGAACCGCGATGCTAACAGATGCGCTGCGGTGTGTGGGGAAAAGAGGAACCAGGCACCCAAGGCGTGCTTGTGTCGAGACTTACCGTCACGGTCGGGTCTCGCTCTGCGGTGATGTCCAGCTGGCGTTGCACCCTTCTCAACAGGTGGTTGAGGAGCACTGGAGAGCGCCTCCGGGCCTATGTTTGCCGGTCGAAGATAAAGCGAAGGGGCGCGTCTTTCAGGACGCGCCCCGTTGGAAGTGTTGCCAAGGAGAACTGCTGTGTGGACTAGGAGAAGAGGGAAAAAAGATGGATTATCAGAGCTTTACGTGCTGGAACACAACCTCGGCAACCTTTGACTTCTATCAGTAGTACGGACCTTCTACGGGTTTCTTTGCGGCCATCTCCGCAGTCTTCCGGATTGGCCCCAGGCTTTCCCAAACCCACTGCGCGTTGACGTTTGCGGCCGATTTGTCGGAGATTTGGCCGTGGCCGCGAGATTAGACCCGATTGGCGAGTCGAGTCAAGGCAACTGTGTGCCCAGGAGGGCTTCCAGGCGTTGGCGGGCAAGCTCCTGCAGCTGCTCAAGGCATGCGGTGTAGACCGCCAGACCGCCGCCGATCGGGTCTGACACGGCGCCACCGTCAGGGTCCAGCAGGTGGGCGCGCGGGGCGGTTTCCGGGGTGAGTTCGCGGATCGCCGTGAGGTGAGATGGGGTCATGACCCAGACGCGATCGACGGTGGCGGCGAGGTCGCTGGTCCAGGGTTGGGAGCGATGGTCGGGGACCGGTATCCCCGCGGCGACGAGCGCATCTGCTGCGCTGTCCGTCATTCTGGCGCCATCCGACGCCGCGATCCCGGCCGACACGACCCTGAAGCCCGGTCGATCCGCCAAGAAATATCGGAGGGCAGCCGCTGCCATCGGACTGCGGCAGGTGTTTCCCGTGCAGACGAGGGCGATGGTGTATTTCCCCTCATCCATGATTTCGGCTGCTGAGATTCCACCGACGCGGAGGACCTCCCCGGGGCCGACGGCGGGGATGCGAACGATGGTTGAAGGAAGTCCAAGACGCGCTGGTCCAGCCTCGACGACGAGGTCGACCTGTTCGCCCAGCCTGGCAGCCGCAGTTCGGCCGTCCTGGGCCGGGGGCTCGCCGGTTAGATTCGCGGAGGTGCCGTGAATAGGACCTGATGCGGCGGCGAGGACGGCCTGGGTGAACGGCTGGTCTGGAACCCGCAGCGCGACGCCGACGTCTGGACCTATGACGAGGGTCAGCGGACCAGGCCAGAATCGATCCATGAGGCGGGATGCGGGGCCGGTGATCTCGTTCGTGAATATGGCGACAGCGTCACGATCGGGGATCAAGAACGGGAGCGGACTCTCGCGAGGGCGGCCCTTTGCGGCATACACGCGTTCGACCACCTCGTCGTTGCCGGCGCGGCAGCACAGGCCGTAGACGGTCTCTGTGGGCAGGACGACGAGGCCTCCGTCGTCGAGGACTCGGGCGACCCTCTCGATGACGGGGATCGGAGGGGCCACGCCTTCCTGGATCTCGATGATTTCTGCGTTCACGGTGTCGGTTGGGACCTTAGCTTGATCCCATTAGCCCGGCCTGCTATTTCTGCGAGGCCTCTAAGATCCTCGGATGCAAGGGTTTGAGTCATGAGCGACGTGCAAGATGAGAGCCGCTTGTCGCAGTGGGGTGCGCTTGCCGGTGGGCTCGCCCACGAGATCAAGAATCCCCTGAGCACGATGAACATCAGCCTGCAGCTCCTGGAGGAGGATCTCCGGGAGCGGCCCCAGGTGGGGTCCGCCAAGCTGTTGCCTCGGGTGGAGCTTTTGACTTCGGAGGTCCAGCGTCTCCAGCGCATCGTCAACGACTTCCTGAAGCTCGCCAAGGCGCCTGAACTCGATTTGAAGGAGCTGGACCCCAATACGCTCGTCGAGGCGATCCAGGCGTTCGTTTTGCCCGAGTTCGAGCGCCAGAGCGTGGCGCTCGCCATCCAATTGGATCGCGCGGCGGGTTCCATCCGGGTAGACCCAGATCTGGTGCGTCAGGCATTGTTGAACATCATCCGCAACGCGCTGCAGGCGATGCCGGACGGCGGGACCTTGACGGTCCAGACGATTGCGTCGGACGAGGTGTTTCGGATTGAGTTCATCGACACGGGCGCCGGGATGGATGCTGGAGTGCGCGCCCGCGTGTTCGACGGGTTCTTCTCTACCCGTCCTGGCGGCACCGGTATCGGGCTCGCGATCACGCGTCAGATCATTCAGCTGCACGGGGGCGACGTGATCTGCGAGAGCGCTCCAGGTCTCGGTAGTAAGTTCACCGTGACGCTGCCGATACACGGTCCGGAGGGCGCATGAGCGACGCGTCGCGCATGAAGATCCTCATCGTCGAGGACGAACGCAACCACGCGGACGTGTTGGCCGAGTTGCTTGAGCGATCCGGCTACGCTGTTTCGGTCGCGCTCACCTTCGACGACGGGAAGCGGATGTTGGAATCGACGCCGCCCGATCTGGTCATCACCGACCTCGACCTCGGCGCTCATCGCGGCACCGAACTGCTACGCGTGGCTAGGGCGTTGGCCCGTCCCGTCGATGTGATGCTGATCTCGGGTGTGGGGAGCATCGAGGACGCGGTCGAGGCTATGCAGCTCGGCGCGGTGCACTACTTCACCAAGCCGCTGGATGTGCAGGAGATCCGCTCAGTCGTTGGCAAGGCCGCCGAGCGATTGCGTGCGCGCCGAGCGGGAGTGGAGGCGGATTCCGGCCTCCACGAGTTCGAGGGTATTGTCGGCCGGAGTCAGGGGATGGTGCAGGTGTACGAGACCATCCGTCGCATCGCGCCGACGACTGCGACGGTCCTCATCCAGGGCGAGAACGGGACCGGTAAGGAGCTGGTCGCCAAGGCGATTCACGCCCTGTCGCCCCGGGCTGGGGAGCCGTTCGTCGCCTTGAACTGCGCGGCTCTGGGGGGCGAGGGGTTGCTCGACTCGGAGCTGTTCGGGCACGAACGCGGCGCGTTCACCGGAGCCGCCGCTGCGCGGGAAGGGAAGTTCGAGTACGCGAATGAGGGCACCCTGTTCCTCGATGAGGTGGGCGACATGCCGCTCTCCTTGCAGGTCAAGTTGCTACGCGTGATCCAGGAACGGGAGATCGTTCGACTCGGTAGCAACAAGACGGTCAAGGTTGACGTCCGTCTGCTGTGTGCGACGAACAAGGACCTGGAAGCTGAGATCCAGGAGGGGCGGTTCCGCGAGGACCTCTATTATCGGATCAAGGTGGTGAGCCTGGAGTTGCCGCCCCTGCGAGAGCGAACCGATGACATCTCGCTGCTGGTATCCGCGTTCATTAAGGAATTCTCCGCCGCCCACGGGCGAGAGGTGATGGGCATCACCGACGAAGCGTTGGAGATCCTTGCTGCGCAAATCTGGAAGGGCAACGTCCGCGAGCTCCGCAACGTCGTCGAGACCATGATGCTGCTGTCGCAGGGCGATCGACTCGGAGTGGGGGATCTGCCTGCGGAGATCGATCATCGACCGTCGTCGCCTTCAACTGCCCTCGTGTCGGTGGACGACCTCTCCGCCTATACGCTCGAGCAGTGGGAGGAGGAGCTGATCCGGCTCCAGTTGGATCGCCACGAGGGGAACCGTGGCAAAGTGGCGAAGGCCCTCGGCATCAGTGAGCGGACCCTCTATCGCAAGCTCAAGGAGTACGGGCTGACGGAGTGGGGGCGAGCCTAGTTCCTTGCTCCTGCCACATTGGCGCTTCCTCTGCCCTTCTGTCAGGAATGCCGGCATCCCGATGTCGCGGCAGGTGCGCCGCAACATTAGTTATTCCATAGGTTTAGAGCCCGCGGGGCGGACTCTCGCCCTCTGGCATCGCGCTTGCAATAGAAGGGGCAGACCCCAAACAACCGGGAGGAAAGCAACATGGCGAAGATCATCGGTATCGACCTGGGCACCACGAATTCGGTGGTCGCCGTCGTCGAGGGCGGCAAGCCCGAGGTCATCGTCAACAACGAGGGCAACCGCACCACTCCCTCCGTCGTTGCGTTCACAGACAACGGCGAAGAGCTGGTCGGCGTGCCGGCGAAGCGACAGGCGGTGACCAACCCGAAGAACACCATCTTCAGCATCAAGCGCTTCATGGGACGTCGTCACAGTGAGGTGAGCGACGAGCAGGTCACCGTGCCGTACGAGATCACGGGCGGCTCGGACGATTATGTGAAGGTCGGGGTGCGGGGCGAGGTGATGGCGCCGGTCAAGATCTCGGCGAAGGTCCTGCGTCGCCTGAAGGAGGTCGCCGAAGCGCACCTGGGAGAGACCGTCGAAAAGGCGGTCATCACGGTCCCTGCATACTTCAATGACGCACAGCGCCAGGCGACCAAGGATTCGGGCACGATCGCAGGCCTCGATGTGGTGAGGATCATCAATGAACCCACCGCTGCTGCGCTCGCCTACGGCCTCGACAAGAAGAAGGACGAGAAGATCGCCATCTACGATTTTGGTGGTGGCACGTTCGACATTTCGATCCTCGAGGTCGCGGACGCTGGCGACGGGAACACGACGTTCGAGGTCCTCGCGACGAACGGTGACACCCACCTTGGCGGCGATGACCTGGACCAGGCTCTGATCGACCACGTCGCATCCGCGTTCGAGAACGAGCAGGGTATCGATTTGCGGAAGGATCAGATGGCTCTGCAGCGCTTGAAGGAGGCCTGCGAGAAGGCCAAGTGCGAGCTCTCCAGTTCCAACCAAACCGAGATCAATCTGCCGTTCATCACGGCAGACGCGAGCGGCCCCAAGCACCTCCAACTTTCGATGAGCCGTACGGACTTCGAGCGCCTCATCGACCCGTTCGTGCAACGCTCGAGGGAGCCTTGCGTCACAGCCCTTCGTGACGCGGGCCTCGACGCGAGCGCGGTGGACGAGGTGATCCTCGTCGGCGGCTCGACCCGCATCCCGTCTGTGCAGAAACTCGTGCAGGACGTGTTCGGTAAAGAGCCGAATCGCAGCGTGAACCCTGACGAAGTCGTGGCCATGGGCGCGGCGATCCAGGGCTCGATCCTTGCGGGTGATCGCAGTGATGTCCTGCTCCTGGACGTGACGCCCCTGTCCCTCGGAATCGAGACGCTGGGCGGCCGTATGACGACCCTCATCGACAAGAACACGACCATCCCCTGCAAGAAGAGTCAGGTCTTTAGCACGGCAGATGACAACCAGCCGACGGTGACCATCCAGGTGTCCCAGGGCGAGCGGCCGATGGCGCAAGACAACAGGCTCCTCGACAGGTTTGACCTCGAGGGTATCCCGCCTGCGCCGCGCGGAATCCCCAAGATCGAGGTCACGTTCGATATCGACGCGAACGGCATCCTCAAGGTCAGCGCGAAGGACCAGGGCACCGGTGCCGAGAAGAACGTCACCATCAAGAACTCGTCCGGTCTTGACGACTCCGAGATCGAGAAGATGAAGGCGGACGCCGAGTCACACGCCGACGAAGACCAGAAGCGTCGCGACCTGGTTGATGCCAAGAACCAGGGGGACGGGCTCTGCTACGAGATGGAGAAGCAGCTAAAGGAGCACGGCGACAAGCTCGATGACTCGGAGAAGAACGCGATCAGCGCGGCCGCCGCGGATCTCAAGAAGGCGCTCGAGACGGACGACCTCGGTGAGATCCAGGCCAAGTCCGAAGCTCTGAAGCAGGCCTCCTACAAGCTGGCAGAGAAGATGTACGCAGAGACCGGAGGGGCGGGCGCCGACGGCCCGACGCCAGAGGCCGGGCCCGAGTCGACCGAGGGCGTGGCGGACGGTGACGAGAAGATCATCGACGCTGATTTCGAGGTGAAGAGCTGATCTAGGGTAGGGGAACCGTCCGTTCGTTCGGGCGGCTCCGCCTCGCTGATGGCTGGATCCAGCGGCCGGGATGGCCCGCTGCTTGCTGACGCGCCTCTAATCGAGCGGTCACGCACCTTGATCCCGCATCCAGGGGGACGAACAATGCGCCGGAGCCAACCGTGCGCGCCGCCGTCCGCTTAGGCGTGGGTGCGTGCCCTGTCTTTCGGAGCCAGAGTCCTTTGATCGAGGCCGGAAATCTCATCAAGCGCTATGGCCCTTTCCTCGCCCTCGACCACGTGTCGTTCAGCGTCGAGAAGGGGCGGGTCGCCGGCTTCCTCGGCTTGAATGGCGCCGGCAAGACGACGACGTTGCGCATCGCGTCGTGCTACATGCCGCCGTCGTCCGGCTGGTTGAAGATCGCCGGGTTCGACAGCGTCCGGCAATCCGAAGACGTGCGCCGTCGCATCGGGTATCTGCCGGAGCGGGTGCCGCTGTACGAGGACCTCCGGGTATACGAGTACCTTCGGTTTCGTTCGCGGCTGAAGGGTGTACGTGGCGGTGACGTGAAAACTGCGGTGGAACGCGTGATCGGGCACTGCGGACTCGAGACCAAGCGCAGGGCGCCTATCGGGACGCTGTCGAAGGGGTTTCGGCAGCGCGTCGGCATCGCGGACGCGTTGGTGCACGAACCGGATCTCCTCCTGCTGGACGAGCCCACGTCGGGGCTCGATCCGGATCAGCGCATCGAGCTGCGCGGATTGATCCGAGGGCTGGGTGAAGAGCGGACCGTCTTGTTGTCGACCCACATCCTGTCCGAGGCTGAGGCTACGTGCGACGACGTCATCGTGATTCACCGGGGACGGATCCGAGCCGCTGACCGGCTCGAGCGTCTGCGGGATGCGGGGGCCTCCGGGTTTCAGGTGCGCCACACCGGGCCCGCGCTCGATGGTTACGACCCTGGCGTCGAGTACGAGGCGGAGGGCGGCATCGTGACGGTCAGGGCCCCTGACCAAGAGGGCGCCTCGCGGGCGGCGGAGGCCGCTGTGCGTGCCGGGCGCAGTGTGCTCGAATTGAGCCGGGTCACGGCTACGCTCGAGGAGGTGTTCATTCGTCTCACGACCGGCAGGGAGGACGGCGCATGAGGCGACTCGTGATCCTGTTTCGCCGCGAGCTGGCGTCCCAGCTCATGTCGCCGACGTCGTGGGCCCTGTTGACCTTGGTCTGGCTGGTGCACGGGATCATGTTCCGTTGGATCATCATGCCGAGCACCCCGGGCGACATCATGTACATGACGTGGCGCAGCGCTGGCATGGCGCTTTGGGTCCAGCTCTTGCTCGTGCCCCTTCAAACCATGCGATTGATCTCAGAGGAGAAGCGCAGCGGGACCTTCGAGATGTTGGTGACGACGCCTGCCCGTGACCACGAGATCGTCATCGGGAAGTTCCTCGGCGCCTTCGTCTTCAACGCCATGGTGTGGCTCGTCATACCCATCCACGCGGTGATCATCACGAGGGCGGGTGGCGCGCCGCCCATGGGGCCAGTCTGGTGCAGCTACGTGGCGGTGGTGGCTACGGGCGCCCTGTACATCGCCGTCGGCCTCGTCGCCTCTGCGCTGACCCGTCACCAGATCCTCGCCGCGTTTCTCGGCGTCGTGTTGCTGATCCTCATCGGCGTCGCGCCGATGATGTGGCAGGTGATCCCTGAGGACTGGCCCACACTGCGTGCGGTGGTCAGGGCGGGAGACCTGAACTTGCAACTCGAAGAGGCCGCCCGCGGTCTGCTGGATCTCGTGCACCTCACGTACAAGCTGGCTTTCTCCTGCCTGTTCCTGCTCTACACGACTCGCATCCTGGAGACCCGAAAGTGGGCGTGAACAAGCGGGGCGACAAGGATGTCGGCTTGACGGGCGGCTATCGGTTTGGCGTCGCGGTGAATGTCGTCGTCATTTGCATCCTCGGAACGGCGCTCGCTATCGGTGTCGTAGCTGCGGTGCGGCAGCTCTCCTACCGGGTTGATCTGCGCTTCGACACCACCCACGACAAGAGGTATGAGCTCGATCCGCTGGCGAAGCAGCTGCTCAGGGACCTGGCGGCGCCGCTCGAAGTGTTCTATTGCTGGGGCTTCGACGACGACCTGAAGGCGCGCGCCCGGGATGGGTCGGGGCAGGTTCGCGGTGAGATCCTCGCCCGGGAGTACCAGCCAATCCTACAAGGGGCTCAGGTCCGCATCCGGCAGGTGCTCCAGGAGTGGGCGAAGGCGACGCCGCACCTCGAGTTGACCGTGGCGTATCAGGAACGCCAGGCCATGAAGGTCGAAGCGGTCGCGCGCAAGCTCGGAATAGAGCCTAAGCAGACACTCAATCGTGTCATCTTGCGCCACGGCGGGCGTCAGCTTGAGATCCCGTTGCGACGCATGATGGTCGACATGCAGTGGGGGATGCTGTCCGTTGGCCGGGTTCGAGTGCAGCCCCAGCCACCGCGATCGTGGCGTGTCCGTGAAGAACTGGTCGCGGCGCTCCGTTCGATCACCGCCGGAGAGACCATTCCCATCGGTGTGCTGAGGGGGTTTCGTGCACGGATGGAGCCGGGCACCGATGAATATAGGGTCGTGTCCCGGATGCTGGAGGGGGAGGGCTACGACCCCGTTCCCCTGGATCTAACGGCGCCCGTCCCGGAGCACCTGCGGGCCATTATTGTCGGCGCGCCACGGGCGCCCCTGGATGCCCAAGCCGCCCGCAATCTTCAGGCATTCGAGCGCCGCGGAGGCCGCATCCTGGTGTGCGCGTCGGCCGCCGGTCCGGAGCCGTTCCAGCGCATCCTCGAGCCGTACGGCTTGTCCCTGCCCCCCCAGCTGATCGCGGATGACGAAAAGAACCGGCCCGCGAACCGTGAGCCGGGGGTCCTGGAAAGTTCGGAGATGTGTGTCGGTGAGCACCGGATCGTCCGCGGACTGAAGAAGCGGGTCCGTGTCTTCATGGGGATCTGTCGACCGATCGTCGTGGATGCGAAGGCGAGCGGTCAGAAGCGGGCGACCCGGCTCATGGAGGTCTCGCCCCATGCGCAGGCGGACGTCGTGCGCTTTGAAGCCGAAACGGGAAAGGTGCAGCGCGTCCCCGGCCGTCGCCAGAATCTCGGGGCTGCATGTGTGGCGGTGGCTTGTGAGCGGCGCCTTGACGCCGGGGGCACCGCGCGTCTGGTTGTCGTAGGGACAGAGGATGTGTTTCAGACCCGGGCGCTGCTCGGTGGGTCACTGTATGGCAACCGAGATTTACTGCTCAATTCGGTGGCGTGGCTGACCGACCGGGAATCCGCCATCGGCCTCGTGCCTCGCACCGAGCAGCAGGACCGGTGGATCAGCACACGTAAACTAGAGTTGCCTTTCACCGTCGTCGCCGTCGTGATCATGCCGTTGCTCGCAGCGCTGGCCGGACTGGTCGCGTATTACGTTCGCAGGAATTGACCGGGTGAACATCAAGACCACGCTCATCCTCATGCTGCTCGTTGGCGTCCTGCTCGGCGTATGGACGATCTTCTTGCGGTCGGGCGCAGGGGTGGTCCATCCCGAATGGACCGGGAGGCCGTTCTTTGGCAGCTTCGTGCTCGGTGACGTGTCTGGGGTGCGTCTGGAGGACGCGGGTGGGCGTCGCCTGAAGGACCCTGTCACGTTTGGCCGGGGCCCGGCAGGGTGGCAGGTGAGCTGCGAGTCCCTGGAGGACGGCAGGGCGGTGCGAGCGAAGACGCGGGTTGTCGAGGCTTTGCTGGAGACTGTCCAGGCTCTGAAACCGATTCGGATGGTGTTTGAGGAGCCCACCTCCGAGGGAGAGCAGGGGCTCGGGCTGGGCGTTCGGGATTGCTTGACGATTATGGTGACGGGGCCACAGATGGAGCCGCTGTCGCTGACCTTGGGCGCTGAGGTCGGACCGGGCGAGGTGGCTTGCCGCGTGAGCACCCGCTCCGAGATATTCTCCGTGCCCCAGGAGGTGCTGAGGGGGCTGGCGATCGAGGCCCGAGACGCGCAGGACCCGGCGCTGTTGCGTTTGGAGATCCTCGAGGTGATGTCCCTTGCCGTCGATCGCGCGGGCACTCGCGTGCTGTCGCTTGATCGCGGGCATGCTCGCTGGTTCATGCGGGTGCCGATCGAAGGCGCGCCGGCGGACGGCGAGCGCTGTGACCGATTGCGTAACGCGGTGCTGTCTGCGGCGATTAGGGAGCGGTTGTGGGATCAGAAGTCAACCGATGAATTCACAGACCCACCCGCGTGGCGGATCACGGTCGGGACAGCCGGCGGCGCATCACACGTTGTCCGGATAGGGCGCCGGCGGGGTGACGGCGGCCTCGTGGCGGGGCTCGACGGCAAGCTCCCGATCGTTGTCGTTGGCGACGGGCTACTCCCGTTACTGGAGGGCGATCTCGGGCGCTACAGAGACCGACGTCCTCTGGATGTTCCCAGCTCACGGGTCATGGGGGTGCGGGTTGAGCGAGAGGGCGCGGGCTCCCTCATGCTCCGACGCCACAATCAACAGGTGTTCAGGATCACGCTTCCGGGCCGCCCGGCGCCGGACGTTGCGTTGTTCGCTGACGAGGTGGACGCTGGACAGTTTCTGTCCAGTCTCCGAGCCGTGCAATTCGATCGGTTTGAAATCGAGTCGGCTCCATTCGACACCGACATAGAGGTGGTCGTATCGGTCGCTGAGCCGGGTGCGCGCACGGCGGGCGAGCAGCGCATCCAGATCGGGGCGGCGATCGGCGGTTCACGGCCACTGCGGGTCGTCGGGCAGCCCGGGATTGGTTGGGTCAAGGACGCGGCCGTCGCGTTCTTGCAGCGCCCGTACTGGGACTTGCTCGAGCGGCGAGCGAAGTGCACGGACGCGTACTTCAAGGTCGGGCGAGTCGAGGTGACGAATGCGGAGGGCGCGGTGACCCGGTATATCGGTCGCGTCCCCGGCTTGCAGGCAGACCTGATCCTGTCACGGGTCGAGAACGGCGTGGAAGCAGCGCTCAAGCCAGATGTCCAGAGGCGGCTGCTGAACGCGATGACCGGGGGCGTCGCGGTCCGTTCGTGGATCGGGGAGGGTTCCCAACCCGAGATGGGCTTCGATAAGCCCCACTTGCTGTTTCGGTGGTTTGAACCCAAGGGCGCGACCAACAGCGGCATTCCGCAGACCGACGAGGGGGAATGGAAGGCGCTGGTGGTTGGCCGTCGGCAGGCCGACGGGACGTACTACGCCATGATCGAAGACGGCAAACTTGATCTCGCGTTCGTGCTCGATCCCATCAACCTCGCGATCTTCACCGACCTGCAGTGATCGCCGGCGGCGCCGGCGTCAGGTCACCGTGTCGGAGAACTCGGACCCGTCGTCACCGGCGACGCATACCCGGTTGTTTCCAGCGCGTTTGGCTCTGATCAGAGCCTGATTCGCGACCGCGAAAAGGCTGCCCTGCTCCGCTGCGTCGACGGGATAGGTCGCGGCGCCGGCGGAGATGGTGATCCGGCCAGTAAGGTCAGGGATCTGTTCGCGGAAATCGGTCTTCTCGACGGCGCGGCGTACGCGCTCGATGTAGTTGACGCTTGGTGCGTCCCCGGGGCGCGCGGGGATGGGCTTGCCGGTCTCGGGCAACAGGACGGCGAATTCGTCGCCGCCCCAGCGGGTCACGACATCCACCTCGCGGAAGTTATCCTGGATGATCTTCGCGACGCTGCGGATGACGGCGTCGCCAGTTGCATACCCGTTGAGGTCGTTGATGATCTTGAAATTGTCGATGTCCATCAGCGCGAGCGTCACCTGGCGGTCGTAGCGCTTCGCCCGCTCGAGCTCGATGGCGATTTGGCGGTCGAAGAAGCGCCGATTGAAGAGACCGGTGAGCGGGTCGACGACCGTCATCCGGTGGAGGTCTTCCCACTTGTTCGAGTTGATGAGGTTCACCGCCATCTGCCCGGCGAGAAGGGAGACGACCTCGAGGTCATCCTGCGTGAACACCTCGCCGCCGCGCCTGTCGGTCAGGTTGACGACGCCGAGGACGATTCGTCTGTCCTTCAGCGGGACGATCATGAAGGAACGCCCCGCATAATCAGCGCGCGTCGGGGGGTCGACGTCCTCTACGAGCAGAGGGTGGCCGGTGAGGGCGACCTCTCCAGCCAAGGACTCGCCGAGGGTGGTCGGCTCCAGCTTGCCGATGTCATCGGGGAAACCCGATCGTCGCTCCAACTTAAGCGCGTCGCCGCGTGGGGACTTCAGCATGATGGACCCGCGCTCGGCGTCCGCGAGCTCGAGGAACATCTCGAGGCCCGTGGTCAGGAGCTGGTCCCGATCCCGCTCGAGTTCGGACAGCAGTCGGCTGCACGCGATGAGGCGGGGCGCGGTCGCCAACATGCGTCCGTCCGTCAGCCCTGTCTGGGATTTGGGGTCGGCCTGCCGGGGGCGGGGGATCGCCATGCCGCGCTCTCGGCAACGTTCGGTCCCGTAGTCGAGCGCCTCTACGAGCGCGGAGAACCTATACGGCTCAGCGAGCCATAGGTCGACGAGGGGTGACGAGACGTTCGGGATCTCGGTGCCTGGCGCCGTCACGGCGATGAAGGGGGAGGGGGAGAAATCTCGCAGCTGCCGGAGGAAGTCCTCCGCGGGATCAGGGAGCAAGGTGGCTCGCAAGAGCACGGCGGTGACCTGATTGCGTGCGATGAAGAGCGCGGCTTCATAGGAGCGCGCCGTGGCGAGAACGCGGTACCCCCGATCACGAAGTAAATCCATGAAGTGGGCGAGATTCGCCTCACCGTCCGTGAGGACAACGACGACCGGGGCCGTGCTCACGCGCCCGCCCCTCGTTCCGTGGCGACGGGGATGCGCATGACGAAACGGGCGGCGTCTCCATCGCGGGTTTCGAGGCGCACTTCGCCGCCGAAGCGGTGGTGGACGAGGTGGCTGGCGAGGGCGATGCCGATGGCCCGACTGTGGCGGCAACGGCGCAGGAGCAACCCGAGATCCCAGACGTCGCATCCGCCGGGTAGGGTCCCGCCCTCCTCGTCGATCGACAACACGACCGACGATCCTTCGCGAGCGACGCGGACCTCAAGTGCCTGGACGCGAGCGCGCTCCTCGAGGAAGGAGTTCAGCAACAGATCCAGCATGAGCCCGAATTCAGATGGATCGCCAGGGATGCGCGGGAGCGATCCTCCGCACTGGAGGGTTACCGGCAGCCCCTCCTTCTCGAGGGCGACGGTTCGTTCCTCTACCATGGCCTGCAGGTCGATATCGGCGCGCAGGTTACTGGGGCGTCCCCCGATGAGACCGATCGCTTGGAGGAGGCGCTCGATCCGATGTAGTTCGCGCGTCGCCTGACTGAGGGCTCGGGCCCGCGAATCGTTCTCGCCCAGGTCCGCAGACAACAGCTGCAACCATCCCGATGCGGCTGAGAGGGGATTGTTGAGCGCGTGCGCGATGCCGCGAAGAACGAGTCCCTGATCCACACCTCCGGTGACGGGCGTCGGGGGAGGGTCGACGGCGCTGGGGTCCGGCTCGTTTGTTGGCGTCGCGCCGGACTCGGCCAGATCTCTGACGTGGCGGAGGACCTCGTTCAGAAAGTAGGGGTCCTCGATGCGTACGACTTCGGGGCCCGTTTCGAGTCGCCGCTGCCGACCGAGAACGAGGGCTGGAGTGCCAGAGAGGAAGTCGAGATCGGCGGTTTCGGGGAGCGTCTCCTCATGGAGGACCACGACGGCTGAATCGTCCGAAAATCCGCCCGCTTCGACGCGTGAGGCCAGCTCTTCGAGCGTGCTGTACGCCGAGACGTCATGCCCAGCCTTGCTGAGGTAGGCGGCCAGGGCTTCCTGGTCTTGCCCTGCCGCGTGGAGAAGGAGGATCGAGCTCACCTGGGCGGGCTCCTGGGGACGCGGGAGGCGAGGTCAACCACGGACTCGCTCCATGACCCTGTTCAAAAAAGGCTATAAGATTCGCCGCCAAGGGGACTTGTGGCAGCCGTCACTTCCATAGGATTCTACCCCGCGACCCTGGGACACGGCAAGGACGGAGCCGGACTCTGCGTTTGCTTGTGGGGGCAGCCGCCCCGTGCCAGACTCCGCGCCGTCGCCTCGGTCAAGCCGGAGGGCCTATTCGTCCGATGTGGCTGCAGGGCAACCTCTTGTAGCGGCTGCCTCTGTCGGTACCCGACCTTCCAAGGGAGCGATTCGTGCCCCAGGTCTCCATCGTCATTCCAGTTTTCAACGAGGAGCCCTGCCTCGCGTCGTTGTTCGAGACCCTGAACCGGTTCCTGGAGACCTTCGATCGGTCGACCGAGGTCGTCCTCGTGGATGACGGCAGCACGGACTCTTCACTGCGCATCATGACGGAGGAGGTGCGCACGCGACCGGGCTTCCAGGTGGTCGCGCTTCGGGCTAACAGGGGCCAGACGTCGGCCATGGCAGCCGGACTGGACGTCGCTAACGGCGAGGTCATCGTGTTCATGGATGCGGATTTGCAGAACGACCCGCAAGACATCCCGAGGTTGCTCAAGAAACTGGACGAGGGTTACGACCTCGTGTCCGGTTGGCGCAAGAACCGTCAGGACAGGGCGTTCACCCGCAGGTTGCCCTCCAAGGTCGCCAATCGCGTCATCGGCTGGGTCACCGGCGTGTATGTGCATGACTACGGCTGCACCCTCAAGGCGTATCGGGCGAGCGTGGTCAAGCCACTCAACCTGTACTCTGACATGCATCGGTTCTTGCCGGCGCTCTGCACCAGCGCAGGGGCGCGGGTGACGGAGATGGTCGTCAACCACCACCCTCGGACGCTGGGGCAAAGCAAGTACGGCCTCGACCGTATCTTCAAGGTCGTCGCGGATCTCATCGTCATCAAGATGATCATGACGTTCTCGGATCGCCCCGTGCACTACTTCGGCATGCTCAGCCTTGGGTTCCTGCTCCTCACCGTATTCAGCGCAGGTCTATGGACGTGGAACCTCGCCGAAGGCTGGCAGGAGGGCACGATCATTCTCCCTGCCGTCATCGTTCTCTGCTTCTGCTCCTTCCTGTACTTCTTGTTCATGGGGCTGCTGGCTGACCTGATCGTTCGCGTCCGTGGCCGCGGGCGCTCCGATATCGCGCGGGCAGCAGTGACGGAGGTCGCAACATGAGCGAACCAACGCTTGATCTCTCGTTCGTCGTCCTCGCGAGCAACGAGAAACCTGACCCGGCGTTGTTCACAGAGATGATGGGGATGTGGCGGACCGAGCTAGAACAGCTTGGCCGCAGCTACGAGGTCATCGTCGTCGACGATGGGGTTGGAGAGGGTTTCTTCGACGCCGCCCAGTCGATTGCCAGGGAGTGGGGCGCTGTTCGGATCGTGCGCTTCCGTCGCTGCTTCGGAGAGTCGGTTGCCCTGGATACTGCCGTGGACATGGCTCGCGGCGCCTACGTGGTCACGTCGACCTGGTACACCCAGGTCGATCCCAAGGGGCTCTCCAAGGTGATCGGGATGCTTGATGAGGGCACGGACTTCGTCGCTGTGCGACGCCACCCTCGCGTCGATGGGGTGATGTCTCGCCTGGTCTCCTGGCTCTTCAACGCTTACACGCGCTGGATCACCAAGGTGGAGATCTACGACCTGAACTGTGCGTTCCGCGCGTTCAGGAAAGAGGTCGTGGAGGAGCTGCACTTTCACGGTGACCTGTTCCGTTTCATCAGCGTGCTCGCCGTGCAGAAGGGCTTCCGGGTGAAGGAAATCCCGATGCAGCACGTGAGGGAGGAGGGGCCATCCACCGTCCTGCGGCCGGGCCTCTACGTGAGGCGGTTCCTCGACATTCTGTCCTTGTTCTTCCTCATGAAGTTCACGAGGAAGCCCCTGCGCTTCTTCGGGCTGGTGGGCTTCGGGTTTCTCTCGGTCGGCTTCGCCATCTGTCTGTGGATGCTCTACGTGCGCCTGGTCATCGGCCACGCGCTGTCGGATCGACCGATGTTGGTCCTGGGGATCTTCCTCGTCGTGCTGGGCATCATCGTCGCGAGCATCGGCCTTATCGGCGAGATCATCATCTTCACCCAGGGTCGAGACCTTCGCGACTACCACATCGACAGCATCGTGGAGGGCCGCGATAGATCCGACGAGGAGGAGAGCGACGAGTGAGTGTTCATGTCAGCGAGCTCACCTCGGGGGAGGAGGCCGCGTGGAGGACGTACGTCGACGAGCACTCGGAGGCCACGTTATTCCATTCTCTGCTGTGGCGAGATGTGCTGCGGAACACGTTCAAGCACGAGTGTCGCTACGCGATGGCGCACCGGGACGGCGCCGTCGTGGGGGTCGTGCCCATGGTGGCGATCCGCAGCGTGTTCTTCGGACGGTCGGCGATCTCGGTTCCCTTCGGTGTTTACGGCGGCATTCTCGCGGACGATGAGGAGGCGACGCGCGTTCTCGTCGAGCATGGGCGCGGGCTGGCGAGGGATGTCGGCGCCAGCTACGTGGAGCTCCGGCACCTGACGCCTCCGCCCGGCCTCGCGTTGCCGTCGAATGACCTCTACTCGACGTTCGCGTGTGAACTGCCTGACGATCCGAGCGAAGTCCTCGGGATGATCCCGCGCAAGTCTCGCGCGGAGGTGCGCAAAGCTCGCAAGCGCGGCGATATCAAGACCGATGTGGGGCCCCTGGAGCTTGGCGAATTCCATCGACTCTTCGCGCTGAACAAACGCAAGCTCGGGTCGCCCGTGTTTCCCAGGAGCCTCTTCTGGCACCTGGCGGATCTCTTCGGGGACGACTGCAACGTCCTCACCGTGCGGCATGACGGACGTCCCGTGGCGGCGGTGATGAACTTTGTCTGGCGACACACCTTGATGTCGTATTACTCCGGCGCGCTCGACCACGCCAATCGTCTGTCCGCCAACAACCTCATGTACGTGGCTGCCATGGAGCACGCCGTAGAGCGTGGCCTCAAGTGCTTCGATTTTGGCCGCAGCCGGAAGGGGACGGGCGCGTTCGCGTTCAAGAAGAACATGGGTTTTGTCCCGCGAGACCTGCACTATTCCTACATCCTTGCGGAAGGCGAGGCGTTGCCCCAGATCAACGCTTCAAACCCCAAGTACCGGCTGGCCCAGTCGCTGTTCAAGCACTTGCCCAAGTTCGCGGCGGAGAAGCTCGGCAGCTTCGTCGCGAAACGCATGCCCGTCTGAGGTCGGGGCGCGGCGCCGACAGAATCCGGGCCGGGAACAGCCCGTGCCGTTGGGTTGGCGACGCCCGCGGGTGGAGCCGCTGTTCCTTGCGTTTATGATCTCCGGACCGGGATCCCGGGCCAGGAGCGTCGATGTCCCGGGAAGGTAGGATCTTGCTGTCCCGGCTCTCGGCCCGTAACAAAGAGCCCAAGGAGGCTGCGTCTTTGAAGGTCCTGGTCGCCGACGATGAGAAGTCCATCACCCTGACGCTGGAGGAAGATCTCCAGGAGGTCGGTCACGAGGTGACGGTCGCGAATACGGGGGACGACGCGCTGGCGGCGGTCCAGCGTGAACGCTTCGACTGCCTCATCACCGACTTGAATATGCCCGGTGTGAAGGGCCACGAGCTCATTCGTCAAGCGAAGGAACTCGATGAGGCGATCTCTGTGATCGTGATCACGGGCTACGGCACGATCGAGTCGGCGGTTCAGGCGATGCGCGATGGTGCCTACGACTACATCCAGAAGCCCTTCGTCAACGACCAGATCGTCGTACAGCTCGAAAAGATCGGGGAACTCCGCGACCTGAAGGCGGAGAACAAGGAGTTGCGCGCGCAGGTCCAGGAGATCGTGCGTTTCGAGAACATCATCGGGTCATCGGACCCGATGCAGGAGGTCTTCCGCACCATGAAGACCGTCTCGCGCACGGATTCGAATATCCTCGTGGTTGGCGAGACCGGCACCGGGAAGGAGCGGGTTGCGAGGGCGATCCACGATCTCAGCCCACGCAGGAGTCATCCACTCGTGACGATCTCCTGTGCGGCGATCCCATCGACGCTCCTTGAAGACGAGCTCTTCGGGCACGAGAAGGGCGCGTTCACCGACGCCCGTGATCGCAAGGTCGGGCGCATCGAGCGCGCCGCGGGCGGTTCGTTCTTCCTCGACGACATCGATGACATGCCCCTGGAGACGCAGGTCAAGCTGCTGCGGGTCCTGCAGGAGCGGGAGCTCGAGCGTCTCGGTGGCGATGAGACCATCAAGGTCGACATTCGTGTCATCACCGCGACCAAGGTCGACCTCAAGGAGATGGTCGCCGAGGGGCGGTTTCGCGAGGACCTCTTTTATCGACTCAATGTCGTGCCGCTCCAACTGCCGCCGTTGCGTGATCGGAGTGGGGATATCCCGTTGCTCACCCAGCACTTCATCGCGAAGTTCTCAGGTGGACGGGCGTACGAGATCAAGCCCGAGGTCATGGACGCCATGGAAGCCTATTATTGGCCCGGAAACGTGCGCGAACTCGAGCACGCAATCGAGCGAGCCATTGCGCTCGCGGGCAACGCGACCTTCCTCAAACGGGAGCATCTGGTCGAGCGTAGCCCTGTCCACAAGATGGCCTTGCAGGTCCCGCGCAAGATCAAGGGGCTAAAGGACGTGGTCGAGGAGGCTGAGACGGAGCACATCAAGGAGGTGCTCAAGATCACGGCCAATCACAAGGCTCAGGCGGCGTCGATCCTCGGCATCTCGCGGAAGAACCTCTGGGAGAAGATGAAGCTCTACGGGATCGACGGGTCCGGTGCATAGCAGCGCTCGGATGCGGCCCCCATCTCGCCGCCCGTGCTGGTAGATTTGGGCCGATGCTTCCCGCCGTGCATGGAGCCGACGAACGCGTGGTGTTCGTTTCAGACGTCCATCTTCGATACGGGGACGTTGCGTATCTGCGCCAATTCACGGATTTCCTCGACGGCGTCGGAGCCGACGGCGCGGCCGCGGTTTACATCCACGGGGACCTGTTCGATTTTTACGTCGGTCCTCGGCAAGGGGCGCGCCCGTTCTATGGCCCCCTGTTCACCGGCCTGCGGGCCTTGGTGGACGCGGGTATTCCCGTCGGGATCATTCACGGGAATCGAGATTTCCTCATGGGGAAGCGGTTCGCCGATGCCGGTTGCGACCTGCTCGCGTTGGAGGTGGCGCTCGACCTCGGTGGCTTGCGGGTGCACCTTTCCCACGGAGATCAGTTCTGTATTCACGATCGCAGCTACCTGTTCTGGGCGCGGGGCGTGCTGAGGGCTGCGCCGCTCAGGTTTCTGGTGCGAAACCTCCCCATCTCGGTCGCTACCTGGTTGGCCCGACGCTATCGGAAGGTTTCTGCGAAGAAGCTGGCCAAGCGTGGCGCGGCAACCACCAGTCGGTTGGCGACGATTTTGGATGGCGTGCGGCAGCTACTCGAGCGTGATCCGTACGATGCGCTTGTGTGTGGCCACATCCACGATCTCGCTGAGACGGACATCACCGCGGGACCAACGAAGTCCGTGCTCTACACGACCGGGGCGTGGGAGCAGTGCCCCAACTACATTGAATGGGCGGACGGCTCACTCCGCGTGCGGAAACTCCGCCCCCAGGCCGCCGTCTCCGGCTGAGGTCGTCAGGGCTCTGATCCTGCCGCTGCCGCCAGCCTGTACGGCGTGCTGGAGTAGGGACTTGGGCCCGCCTACACCGTCGCTATGATGGCCCCTTACCACCTCGGACCGGGCTTCGCCCGGAACAGGGTGCGCGCGCCGCAACTGCTGGCGCGGGAAAGGATTGCGGCCAGATAGCTGGTCGCTTGCGTTGCGCATCGTCGTCACCATCGACGGACCGGCAGGCGCCGGCAAGAGCACAGTCGCCAAGTCCCTGGCCAACGAGTTGGGCTGGCGGTATCTCGACACGGGGGCGCTCTACAGGGCCGTGGCGCTGATCGCCGGAGAGCGAGGCGTCACATCCGACGACGCTCACGGTCTGGGTGCGCTTACGGCTGCGCTCCAGATCACGCAGGACCCTCAGGGGCGGACCTTCGTGGCTGATCGGGACGTCTCAGCGGATATACGCAGCGAGACGGTCTCCGACGGCGCGTCGAGGATCTCTGCTCATCCACCGGTGCGTGCTGCCCTTGTGGAGGTGCAACGGAGCGTTGCTCAGGCAGGGCACCTCGTCTGTGAAGGGCGGGACATGGGGACGGTGATCTTCCCAGAGGCCCAGTTGAAGGTGTTCCTCGTCGCGGACGCACGCACGCGAGCGATGCGTCGCGCCAAAGACCTGGATGCGCAGGGCGAGCCCTGCGATCTGGAGGAACTGGTGGCCAAGATCGAGGAGCGGGATCGTCGGGATACGAGTCGTGCGACGTCCCCCCTCGAGAAACACAACGATATGGTGGAGGTCGACACGAGTGACCTCTCCATCGAGCAGGTGCTGGAGCGCCTGCAGCAGCTCGTAGCCGAGCAGGTCGAGCGATGAGCAGGTGCCGCGTCGCGCGCATGACCCCGCGCAACTCGGGACCAGCTCCGTTTCACGGTGGAACGGAGCGAACAGGAATGTGGTCAAGACAACTCATATGAGCCGTTTGCACGCCCAGAAGTTAGTCAAGCGCCTGGCGCTTTCCGTAGAGGAAGAAGAGAAGCTCTTGATGGAGGCCCTCGGTGAGTCCGGGGAGAAGCTCCAAGAGGAATCTCTTGAGGACGCTGGCGTCAGCTTCAAGCCGGACACGATCATGAAGGGGCGGGTCGTACGCGTCAGCGCGGACACCGTTCTCGTCGACATCAAGTACAAATCCGAAGGCCTGATCCCGCTCGAGGATTGGGGCGAGGAACCTCCCACGGAAGGGGACGAGGTCGAGGTCTATCTCGAAGGGATGGACGACGACGAGGGGATGCTCGAGCTCTCCAAGCGCAAGGCGGATCGCATCCGCGGCTGGGAGAGGATCGTCGCGACCCACAACGAAGGTGACGCGGTCAAGGGCCTGTGCACCCGCAAGATCAAGGGCGGGTTGCTCGTCGACATTGGTATTCCGGTGTTCCTGCCCGCGTCCCAGATCGAAATCCGTCGTGCTGGCGACATCGGTCTCTATCTCGGTAAGGAGGTGGAGGCTCGGATCATCAAGATTGACGAAGCGCGGATGAACATCGTCATTTCGCGGCGCAAGCTCCTGGAGGAGAGCCGTGAGAAGAAGAAGCAGGAGATCCTCGGTGATCTCGTAGATGGCCAGATCCGCCGCGGGGTGGTGAAGAACATCGCTGATTTCGGCGCCTTCGTTGACCTGGGTGGAATCGACGGACTGCTGCACATCACGGACATGTCGTGGGGCCGGATCAACCATCCCAGCGAGATGCTCTCCATCGACGACGTGATCGAGGTCAAGGTGCTCAAGTTCGACCAGGACTCGGAGCGCATCGCCCTCGGACTCAAGCAGAAGACGCCGTCTCCATGGGAGAACATCGAGAATCGCTACCAGCCGAGCATGAAGGTGCAGGGCGAGGTGGTGAACGTGATGTCTTACGGCGCCTTCGTGAAGTTGGAGGAGGGCGTAGAGGGGCTCGTCCATGTCTCCGAAATGTCGTGGACGCGGCGCATCAACCACCCGAACGAGATGGTGAATCAGGGTGACATCGTCGACATCGTCGTGTTGAACGTGAACTCCCAGAAGCAGGAGATCTCGCTCGGCATGAAGCAGATCGAGGAGAACCCCTGGGACCTCGTCGAGGAGAAGTACCCGATCGGGACGATCATTCGTGGCCGGGTGCGCAACCTCACCAACTACGGCGCGTTCGTGGAGATCGAGGAGGGTATCGACGGCTTGCTGCACGTCAGCGACATGTCGTGGACCCGCAAGGTCAGCCATCCGAACGAGGTCGTCAAGAAGGGCGATGTCCTGGAGGCCATTGTCCTCTCCGTCGACCAAGAGAAGAAGCGCGTCGCTCTCGGCGTCAAGCAGCTCACCGAGGACCCGTGGGAGTATGACATCCCGAACCGCTACCTCGTCGGCGCGGACCTCGAGGGCAAGGTGACCAAAATCACCAACTTCGGTGTGTTCGTGGAACTCGAGGATGACCTGGAAGGCTTGCTGCACATCTCCGAGCTGTCCGAAGCCAAGGTGGAGAACCCGGAGGAGATCGTCTCCACCGGTGATGTGGTCAAGGTGAAGGTCATCAAGGTGAACCCGGACGAGCGCAAGATCGGCCTCACGCTGCTCGAAATTCTCGAGTCGCAGGAGGGCAACAAGCTCCCCGAGTACGAGCTGATGGACGACGACGAAACTGCGGAGGACGCCTCTGCTGAGGACGCCTCTGCTGAGGACGCACCTGCTGAGGACGCCTCTGCTGAGGAGGCACCTGCTGAGGAGGCACCTGCTGAGGAGGCACCTGCTGAGGAGGCACCTGCTGAGGAGGC
>NYSS01000153.1 GCA_002683135.1 Planctomycetota bacterium
AAAATATTTTTTCAGATTAATATAATATTTATTCCTTTTTATTGGATAAGGTATTGAAAATGTACGTAAATCAGTGATATATATAATGTTATTGACTTGTATTATTAATAAAAATGAATATTTAAAATCGACTTAGAACTTTTTAAATGAAACTTCACATTCTTGATATAAGCATCATTTTAGTCTATCTCTTAGGGACAATAGTTATTGGTCTTGCCTTAAAAAAGAAGGCCCAGAAAAGTAAAGAAGATTACCTGTTGGGAGGAAACAAGTTGCCCTGGTATCTCCTGGGATTATCCAATGCTTCAGGGATGTTTGATATTTCAGGCACTATGTGGCTGGTCACCCTTACCTTTATTTATGGATTTAAGAGTATATGGATACCCTGGTTATGGCCGGTGTTCAATCAGGTTTTTTTAATGATTTACCTGGCGGCCTGGCTAAGAAGATCAAATGTCACAACAGGGGCAGAATGGATGATTTTTAGGTTTGACAATGGCCGTGGGGGCAAGCTGGCCCATTCTATTATCGTTTTTTTTGCAATCTTGAGCTGCCTGGGATTTTTGGCCTACGGGTTTATTGGATTAGGCAAGTTTGTTGAAATTTTTGTACCCTGGTACAGCATCCAGGAATATATTCCTTTTGAGGTACCAGCCCAGTATGTGCCTCACTTTTATGGTGTTATTTTTACCTTATTCGCTGTCTTCTATTCTGTTATTGGAGGAATGTCCGGAATCGTATGGACGGATTTACTGCAATACGGCATAATGACCATTTCTTCCATAGCGATTGCAGTTATTGCCTGGAATGCAGTCGGAGATTCCGGATTGAACGTACCAGACGGGTGGATGAGTCCCTGGTTCGGAAGAGAACTAAATTTAGATTGGAGTGGATTAATTGAAGAGGTAAATGATAAAATAAAATCTGATGGTTACTCCCTGTTTTCCATCTTCTTCTCCTTAATGCTATTTAAGGGTATCCTGGCCAGTATTGCTGGTCCAGCCCCTAATTATGATATGCAAAAGATACTTTCATCGAGAACGCCCCGGGAAGCAACTAAAATGAGCCTGGCAGCAATTATTGCCCTTATTCCCACCAGGTACTTAATGGTCGGAGGATTTTCGGTACTGGCTGTTCTGTTTTACGATAAGTTAAACCTTTCTACTGCCGGGGTTATAGATTTTGAACAAATCTTGCCATCTGCGATACTTCAATTCGTACCTGTGGGTCTTATGGGACTGTTACTGGCTGGTCTTTTGGCTGCATTCATGTCCACTTTCGCAGGAACTCTCAATGCTGCCCAGGCTTATCTGGTTAACGATATTTATTTAAGATACAAAAATCCTGACGCCAGTGCAGAGAAAATAAAGACCGTTAGTTATTCCATCGGAATAGTTACTGTTTTAATAAGTATTGTTCTCGGTTTTTTTGTGCAGGATGTCAATACGGTACTTCAATGGATCGTGTCTGCACTCTACGGTAGCTATGTAGTCTCAAATGTATTGAAATGGCACTGGTGGAGGTTCAATGGAGAGGGGTACTTCTGGGGGATGCTCGCGGGTATACTTCCCGCCCTGATTCTCCCACTTTTCCTGGATACTCTCGACCTGTATTATTTTCCGTTGATTCTTTTTTCTTCTCTTGCCGGATGTATTATCGGGACCTATCGTGCGGCGCCTACAAGGAAAGCGGTCCTGGTGAATTTTTATCAGAAGACCATGCCATGGGGTTTCTGGGGTCCGGTGCGGGATATGATCCTAAAGGAAGATCCCTCTTTTGAGGGAAACAAGGATTTCAAAAGAGATATGTTCAATGTATTTATAGGGGTGATAGGGCAGACCATACTTGTGGTGATCCCCCTGTACCTGATTATGCACAAAAATATCAACCTGCTGATTTCTATCGCAATATTGGCGGTATGCGTGGTCATATTAAAAAAGAACTGGTGGAATAAATTAAAATATTAAACAAAAGGTTAACATGAAAATAAAGAAAAAAAGTGATGACAAGGTGCCAATTGCTACCCATGAAACTATATTTGGTGAATACAATTCTCTTATTAATCGCAAAAATTTTCCTCTCAACCGCAGTAATGGAGTATATCAGCGATACAAATACCCTATCCTGACGGCTGATCACGTTCCGCCCCACTGGAAGTATGACCTTGATGAAGCTGCTAATCCTTTTGCGATGGAACGAATAGGGATCAACGCAACATTTAATCCCGGAGCTATAAAGTACAATAACAGGTATTTGCTCATGGTAAGGGTAGAAGGTAGTGACAGGAAATCTTTTTTCGCCGTAGCAGAAAGTCCCGATGGGATAAACAACTTTAAATTCTGGAATGAACCGGTAAAGTTACCGCAGCTGGAAGATCCTGATGTGAATGTTTATGACATGCGGCTGACTCAACATGAAGACGGCTGGATTTATGGGATATTCTGTACCGAGCGGAAAGATCCCTCTGCACCAAAGACCAATACCAGCTCTGCAGTAGCAAATGCCGGAATAGTGCGCACTAAGGACCTTGAAACCTGGGAAAGGCTGCCAGATCTTATCAGTACATCCGGTCAACAGCGCAACGTGGTGATGCATCCGGAATTCGTGGATGGGAAATATGCAGTTTATACCAGACCACAAGATGGATTTATTACCGTGGGTAAAGGAGGGGGAATCGGGTTGGGATACATAGATGATATGGAGTTTCCTGAAGTTCAGAATGAAACTATCATTAACCCCAAAATTTACCATACCGTTTTTGAACTTAAAAACGGGCTTGGACCTGCGCCAATAAAAACCAAACAAGGCTGGCTTCACCTCGCTCATGGAGTAAGAAACACAGCGGGAGGATTGCGATACACCCTTTATATGTTCATGACCTCGCTGAAGGATATTTCTAAAATCACCTACCAGCCTGCAGGATACTTTATGGCTCCTAATTATGAAGAGACTGTGGGAGATGTTCCCAACGTACTCTTTGCCAATGGGTGGATAGAGAACAATGGAGAAGTATTTATTTATTATGCATCTTCAGATACCCGTATTCACCTGGCAGTTTCGTCGGTTGAAAGATTGGTGGATTATGTTATGAACACCCCCCAGGATACTTACAAATCTGCTGGTTCCGTCAATAATATTTTTAACCTGATAGAAAAAAACAAAGGTCTGTATTAATGAATGCCCTGGAATCTACAAAGATGTTTAAAACCCTGGAGGACGAGCTACAAAATATTACGGAATATTGGAAAAACAATGCCGTTGATGAACAATACGGCGGTTTCATTGGCCGGCGTGACCACTCTAATCAGGTAATCCCCGAGGCTTCAAAAGGAGTAATTCTCAATACACGTATTTTATGGTCGTTTTCCGCTGTTGGGATGTATAAAAATGATAGCAGTTTAAGAACATATGCAGAAAGATCCTTCCATTATCTGGAAAAATATTTCAGGGATCAGGCATTTGGCGGGGTGTTCTGGGAACTCGGTTATAAAGGAAATCCATTTCATAAACGAAAACAGGTTTATGCTCAGGCTTTTACTATATACGGACTCTCTAGGTTTTATTTATACACTGGGAAGGTAGAAGCCTTATCCTGGGCAAAAGAATTGTTTGAAATGCTCGAAGAGCACGCATATGATTCAGAGGCTGACGGTTACCTGGAAGCCTTTGCTGAAGATTGGTCTCCAATAGAGGATATGAGGTTAAGCAAGAAAGATATGAATAGCTCAAAAACGATGAATACCCATCTTCATATTCTGGAGGCTTATACCGAATTAAGCAAAGTATGGAAGGATCCACGGGTTTTGCAGGCACTCAGGAAACTGATTCATCTCTTTCACACAAAGTTTTTAAATGAAGACAACCATTATGAGCTTTTCTTTGATACAAAATGGAATTTACAGAGTTCCACGGTCTCCTTTGGCCATGACATAGAGGCGGCATGGCTACTGGTGGAGGCTGCTAAAGCCATAAACGAACCGGCAATGCTGAGAAAAACATCCGAGGCTTGTGTGACCGTAGCAAAATGCTTTCTGCAAAAAGCCTATATCCCTAAAAAGGGTGTCCTCAATGAGCTGGATAGAAGAACTGGAGTTATAGATGAGGATCGTCACTGGTGGCCTCAGGCCGAAGCCATGGTTGGCCTGTTATATGCTTACGAAATAGATAAGGATGCCCGGTTTGAAAATGCACTGAAGGATATTTGGGAATTTATTCTAAAGCATCAGATTGATAAAGATAATGGGGAATGGTTTTTTCGTATTGATAAAAACATGAACCCTTACAAGGAAGAGGACAAGTTAGGGATGTGGAAGTGTCCTTACCACAATTCCAGAGCCTTAATTGTATTATTAGAACATTATAAAAAACAAACTGAATAGTATGGATCGCAGGAATTTTTTTGGTAAAACAGGCATGGGCATGGCCGCATGTGGAGTGGGTATGTTCTCCCCTTTAGGACACATCGGGCACGAAAAGAAGAAGGACAAGGATACAGCGATGGAAGGCCAGCAGTTGTTTATAGGGGAAGATATAGCTGTTGCTCCAACTGCTTATGGAAAGGTGAAAGGTTTCGTGTTAAGGGGGATAAATGTCTTTAGGGGGATACCCTATGGTGCTGATACCTCCGGAAAAAACAGGTTTATGCCTCCCCAGCCGCCTGAACCCTGGGAGGATGTCAGACCGGCTGTTTTTTATGGCAATTCGGCTCCACAGGATATTTATGATAGGAGCCCGGAATCCTATTCAGCATTTGTGGATCATTGGAACTATGATGTGCTCAGTGAAGATTGTCTGCGTCTCAATATTTGGACCCCAAAGCTCGATTCAGCAAAGCGACCGGTACTCGTATGGTTGCACGGGGGAGGTTTTTCAAGGGGCAATGGGATAGAACAGGATGGCTATGACGGGGAAAATATCGCTCGGGAGGGAGATATTGTTTACTGTTCCATAAATCACCGGTTGGGGCCTCTTGGCTTTACCAACCTGGCTGGAATTGATGGAAAATTTAAGGACTCAGGAAATGTAGGCATGCTAGATATCGTTGCGGCACTCAGGTGGGTGAATGAAAATATTTCCGCCTTTGGAGGTGATCCCGAAAATGTTACGATTATGGGACAGTCCGGAGGTGGAGCAAAAGTGTGCAATATTGCAAGCATGCCAATGGCCAGGGGATTAGTTCACAAAGGTGTAGCCCTTAGTGGTTCGGCCACTCATGGACTGGATGTCGGATATACCGAGAAACTTGGGCAGTACATTTTAAAGGAAGCTGGTCTTGAGAATAATAACATAGAGAAACTTCAAAACATGCCCTGGAAGGAATATCTCAACCTCGCTTATAAAGCTGCCAATCAGTTAGAACTGGAGGAAGGTGATTTAGGTCTTGTAAGGGGTGGATTCGGACCTATTGCGAACGATATCTCCATTCCAAAGGGAGAATATTTTTCAGCAAACGCAGATCAACCGGATATCCCTTTATTATTTTGTTCAACCTTTCATGAATGGAACCCGAACCGGGATAACCCGGAACTGGAAAACATTAGCCTGGAAGGAATCGTCGAAAAATTAAGGGATCGCTACGGTGATCATACACAAGAAGTAGTCCGGGCCTTTTCAAAAAACTTTCCAGAAGCACGTCCCATAGAAATCTGGGCCCTTATAGTTTCCAATCGCCAAAGCGGTATAGAAGCAGCAAATGCCAAGTTAAAACAGGAAAGCCCGGTTTATTTAGCCTGGTTTGGATGGGAGTCTCCTTTGTTTGACGGTCGTCACCGGGCTTTTCACTGTATTGATATAAGTTTCTGGCTCCTTAACACGGACCTGATGATCACACATACCGGCGGGGGTGCCATTCCACGACAGTTATCACAGAAAATGTCCAAATCTTTGCTGTCTTTTATGCGAACAGGAGATCCCAATTGTGATGCTCTACCATTATGGCCAAGATACACCGCTAAAGATGTGGAGACTATGATCTTAAACAATAAATGTTCGGTAAGCAACAATTCTGATCAACAAGCCAGGGCAGCATTATCTAATTCCTAAAATTTATAGAAATGAAAAAAATATTAGTTCTTATACTATGTCTTCAGGTGTGGCAATATACCTTTGCGCAAAACGACCAGGAAAAAAGGAAGATCGCATCCTGGATAACCAATCAGGATCGCAGTATGCTTTTTCAGAAGGAGAAAGAACCTGTTTATTTTTCAAATAATAATTCGAGGTATCCCGCTATTATCATAGATCCGGAACAAGGAATGCAGACTATTGATGGTTTTGGGTTTGCGGTTACCGGGGGAAGTGCAGAACATCTAATGAAAATGGATCCCAGGGAGCGCACGAAAATTTTAAAGGAATTATATGGTACCGGGCCAGAGGATATCGGGATTAGCTATGTAAGGCTTAGTATTGGTTCATCCGACCTTAACAGTTTCACCTTTTCATATAACGATCTTGAAGAAGGGGAAACGGATTATGAGCTCGATAAGTTTTCCCTTGACCAGGATTTAAAGGATGTTGTCCCTGTTATGAAGGAAATTCTGGCTATAAATCCCAGAATAAAGATCATGGGGTCTCCTTGGTCAGCGCCTGTTTGGATGAAGACAAATGGCAATATCCGGGGAGGGAAATTAAAGGAGAATTGTTATGAGGTATACGCAAAATACTTTGTGAAGTATATCCAGGAAATGGATAAGCAGGGTATTCCCATTGATGCGATTACCGTTCAGAATGAACCTATGAATTCCCGTAATACCCCGAGTATGTCATGGTTCTGGTTTGAACAGGCAAATTTTATAAAAAATCACCTCGGACCGGCATTTGAAAAAAACAATATCAACACTAAGATAGTCATTTTCGATCATAATACAGATCGTCCGGATTACCCGTTGAGCATCCTCCGCGATACTGCAGCAAGCAGATTTATCGACGGTTCAGGTTTTCATAATTATCGCGGTAACATGGAGAGCATGTCAATGGTTCACCGCGCCCGTCCTGATAAAAATATTTATTTTACCGAGCAGATGGTAACAGAAAATCCTCAAAGTGAAGCAATCGAAATCACGGAGCCGGTAAAAAGACTGATTATAGACGGAACAAATAACTGGAGTCGAAATATCATCCTGTGGAACCTTGCGGCAGACCCTCTAAATGATCCTCATACCGATAATGGAGGCTGTTCCATGTGCCAGGGAGCAATAACCATAGACGGGAACGATGTATCCCGGAATATCGCCTATTATGCAGTCGCTCATGCCTCAAAGCTCGTAAGTCCTGGCTCCAGGAGAATTTATTCTACCCAGGGCGATGAACCCAGTATCTTTCTTTATCAGGATGAACAACGTCCTATGGTATACAGGACAGGAATCCGGGAGAACAGTGACCTGTTACCAAATGTGGCTTTTAAAACCCCTGATAATAGAATTGTACTGATTGTTGCCAATACCAGCCGTGACAGGTATTCCTTTAAGGTACAATATAAAGGCGCCTATGCTTTACTGGAGCTCGATCCGGGATCTGTGGGCACATATTCATGGAACTTATAAAAAAGACTCTTATGAAAAATAATATACTTAAAATATTTGTCATCTCTGTGCTCACCTTAGGGATTTTCCAAAGTTATGCCCAGGAAAAAACCTTTAGTACGGAGGGCTGGTGGAAACCTGCCGCGGAGAAATTTTCACCGGTGGTTCACCAGGATAACAGCATTACTTTTAGGCTCAATGAACCTGATGCAAAACAAGTAGCTGTGCTTTTTGGAGAATGGGATGTTGAAAAAAAGCAGATGAATAAGGACAAAAGTGGAAATTGGACAGTGACAATTGACAAGAAGGAGCCAGGTATTTACCAATATAATTTTTTAGTGGATGGTCATATTAAAAAACTGGATCCCGTAAACCCGGAGGTAAAGGTGGGAACCAATGTCTATGGTAGTCTCGTAGAGGTTCTTGGAACTCCATCGCGATTTGATCAACTTCAGGATGTGCCCCATGGAGAAGTAGATATTATTACTTACAGATCGACCGCCTTAAATCGTACCCGAAAGATGTATGTTTATGTGCCGAGGTTATACCAGGAGCTTTCGGGTAAGGAATTCCCGGTGTTATACCTTCGTCATGGGGGAGGTGACAATGAAAGTAGCTGGGTAAATGATGGCCGTGCCGATGTAATTTTGGATAACCTTATCCATAAAGGTCAGGCCAAACCTATGCTTATAGTGATGACAAATGGACTCATTGATGGTTCCTGGTCCAGTGGCAGCACCCCGGAAGGTATAAAGAACCTGGAGGACGAATTGCTAAGCGATGTCATTCCCCTGGTTGAGAAAAGATACCATGTGAGTAAGAACAAAAAGGACAGAGCCATTGCCGGACTATCTATGGGTGGGGGGCAATCGGTAGTCATAGGATTAAGAAATCCGGATAAATTCTCTTATGTTGGTGATTTCAGTGCTGGGATCCTTAGTGATCCCGAAATTAAAATTGATACCTATGTCCCGGAATTATTTGATAACTCGACATCCATAAATGATCAGTTGGAAATATTGTGGATTGCATGTGGAAGCAAAGATCCCAGGTATCAGGGGCACAAGAATTTTGTTTCACTACTGCAAAACAATGGAATTCAAGCTGAATTCCATGAAGGACAATATGGTCATGAATGGCAATTCTGGAGAAACCAACTAAGGGATTTTTCAAAAGAATTGTTTCAGGAAAATGATCTCCAGCTTAAAATGGTTGATCGAAAGGCCACCGTTCGTACAAAAGCCTTGTATGCCAATCTATGGAAGATTCAGCAACAAGGTGTGATGTTTGGACACCATGACTATCCTTCTTATGGAGTAGGTTGGAGAGGTGATCCCGGCAGGAGTGATGTTAAGAATATTACTGGAGCACATCCGGCGGTTTACAGCCTGGATATGCATAACATCAAAGACACGAAAATTGAATTTATAAAGGAAGTATATAAAAGAGGAGGAGTAAGTATGCTGGTCTGGCACCAGAACAACCCTTTGACGAAATCAGAAGATGCTCAATATCCGGTAGGCACTGCGTGGGATAATACCAGGGTGGTGGATCAAATTCTTACTGAAGGCAGTCCCATGAATATTAAATACAAAAGAAGGCTGGATAAGGTAGCAGAAGCTTTTCATGCCATGAAGGATGAAAATGGGGTTCCGATTCCGGTAATTTTCAGGCCTCTTCATGAACATACACAGTCATGGAACTGGTGGGGTAGTAAAGCCACGAGTAAGGAAGAATTTATAGATTTCTGGAAGTTTATCATAGTTTATCTTAGAGATGAAAAAGGGGTGCATAATGTGATTTATGCAATCTCTCCTCAAATGGATGAAGTATATAATGATCCCCAGGGGAGATTGCTTTATCGCTGGCCTGGTGACAGGTATGTAGACATCCTGGCAATGGATTGCTACCACGGGAGAAATACGGCTGCCTTTGTGGATAATGTGAAGGCATTATCACAACTTTCAACCATCCTTCAAAAACCCGTTGCGGTTTCAGAAACAGGGTTGGAGAATAACCATACAGCTGACTACTGGACAAATAGCGTTCTTCCCGCTTTCCAGGGACAGAACTGTACAATGGTAGTAGCCTGGCGAAATGAAAAAACAAGCCATGCTTTTGGTCCCTATCCATCTGACGTGTCCGCGGCAGATTTCTTAAAATTCTATAATGATCCAGATACACTGTTTGAAGATGATCTGCCGGATATGTATACTATGCCAAAGGATATTAGTGTAGTGAGCCCCTGAAAAAACGAAATATGGATCTTATAAACTGTAAAAAATTTCTCTTATATGTAGTCATAGCTCTATTTACCTCTTTGGGATTCTCTTGTAAGCAGGAAGAACAAACACAGCTTCAAAAAGGACCAAACATCATCTACATAATGGCAGATGACCTGACTATACAAGCCATTAGCGCTTATGGAGGAATATATAAGGATATTGCTCCCACCCCCAATATAGATAGGATAGCAGAGGGTGGGATGCTTTTCCATCGTATGTTATGTACAAATGCGATTTGTGGTCCAAGCCGGGCCGCAATATTAACAGGGGATTATAGTAATGTAAATGGATATTATAAGAATGAAAGTGGTGGAAAATTTGATTCTTCCAAATGGACTTTTCCCCAGGCATTTCAAAAAGCAAGCTACGAATCAGCTTTATTTGGGAAATGGCATTTGGGTTCACGGCCCATGGGCTTCGATACTTTCAAATATCATAATTCTGTTGTTCAACAAGGGGCCTATTGGGATCCCGTTTACAATGAAAATGGAAGGGATGTCAAGCAAAGAGGATATGCTACGAATTTAACAACAGGTTTTGCGCTAGAGTGGCTGGATAAGCAAAAAAACAGCGCAAGGCCATTTTTAATGTTATTGCAATACAAGGCTCCCCATCGTCCCTGGCGTCCTGATCAAAAATATGAACACTTGTGGGATAGTATTGAAATGCCTTATCCAAAGACCTTCAATGATCTTTACAAAGGTAGAGAAGAGACTGCCGGGGATACAGAGATGACAATGGACTACCTCACCCGGGGAGATTTAAAATTTAAGACTCCGGATACTTTGAAAGGAGAAGAAAAAATAGCTTGGGAATTTTATGGAGCTGGAAAAGAGGAGATTGTTCAGCCGGAAAAAATGACTTATCAGGAAGGGAGGCGCTGGCGCTATCAAAAATTCATCAAGGATTATTTGGCATGTGTACGATCCATAGATGACAATATCGGAAAGCTTCTGGATTATTTAGAAAGTACTAAGCGCTCTGAAAATACCATAATTATTCTTACTTCTGATCAAGGTTTTTATTTAGGAGAACATGGTTTTTTTGACAAAAGGTTTATCTATGAGGAATCGCTAACCATGCCATTTTTAGTAAAATATCCAGGACATATAAAGCCTGGTAGCCAGAATGGTAATATAATCTCAAATATTGATATTGCTCCTACGCTGATGGAATTAGCAAATATTAAAGAGGATCATAAAATGCAGGGGAGAAGTTTTGCCCAGCTCCTGAAGGGAGAAAATCCCAAGAGTTGGAAGAATGAACATTACTATCATTATTATGAATTCCCGTTTTGGCATCATGTACAACCCCATTTTGGAATAAGGACGCAGCGCTACACCCTTGCTCATTTTTATTATAATATGGATAAATGGGAGCTTTATGATCTCCAAAACGATCCAGAACAAATTAAAAACCTGGTAGGAAACCCGGCATATAAGGATGTGCTCGTGGATTTAAAAAAACAACTAAGTTTACTACAGCAAAAATATGATCCCAACAATGATTTGGATGATTATCGAAGAATAACCGAAAAAAACTTTGGTGTGATAAGTGATAAAAAAGAAAATGTCTACTCCAGAAATTATATGGAATAGGAGGGGATCAAAACAAGACCTTTTGAAGATCTTTCTTAGGAAGCAAATGGAAGAATTAAGTTCAGAAATACTTCTTTCAAGGTACAATATGACGGGGACTATACGGTTTTGAACCTCCATCCAGGCTCAGTTGGAACATTTATATGGGATTTTAAATTTTATACAAGACAAATAATTAAATCCATTCCTTTTGTTTGTTTCGAGACCTTTTATTCAATTTAAACGTTTTAATAAGAATTATTCATCTTATTTTTATAGTGTTGAAGTTAATCAGAACTATACAAGTTTAAATTTAAGGATAGCTTAAAGGTTACCTATAAAATTAAAACAGCTGAACAGACAGTTATTACTGGGAAGATCGTGAAAAGGTTTAAATCCCTCCGAGGTCACTTGATGGGACAAATTCAAAAATGATGAATTTGTCCCTTTTTTATTTCCACTTAACTCTTTGTTAATCAGTGAGATATACTTGATTGCTTCATTCACCCGGGTGGTTCGATATTCAAATCCGTCAAAAGTCAGATTTTCAGGGAAGACCGAACCAATGATCTTTCTTTTTTGCGTAGTTGTCCCGGTTTCATACAAGTAGCCCAACTGTGAAAGATTGCTGATCGCCTTGTCCCACAGGGGTTCCACGTTTTGTGTGTCTGTAATTGTACTTGTGAGTTTAGCTTCCAGCCTATTTATTTCTTTATCTGCATCCGCTTTCATCATTCGGTAATCGTCCGCTTCAATATCACCACATAAAAGCAGCTCCCTAGCTT
Organism: Planctomycetota bacterium; assembly: GCA_002683135.1. GTDB lineage: Bacteria > Planctomycetota. The sequence goes on from NYSS01000153.1 coordinate 12,168, forward strand.
TACTCAGTTTATTGTTTTCGTCCTGTAAACGGATTTTTAACTGCTGTATATTTCCGATCCTGTCTCTTGTTTTTGCCTTATATACCGAAGTAATGACTTCTTTAAATAGATTGAGTTTCGGTATGGAATATACATATTTCCCGATTTCAGAAAACATCTTATCGTTCATATACTCCGCTTTTTGTCTGAACTTACAGCCACCGGAACAATGGTAGTAATAATAATATTTGGAACGCCCTTTGGATTTACTACTAGTTAACATACGCCCGCAGTCTGGACAAATGACAAAACCGCGTAAGGGATAGCGGTCATCTACTTTTATTTTGGTACGCATTATTTTTTTACGACCGTCGAGCACATCCTGTACATCATAGAACAAAGCTTCGGATATCAAGGGTTGGTGTTGTCCCATGACCAGCTGGCTTTCTTCATCTTTATACTTAGGGATGAAAATTTTCCCACAATACATTGGATTACGAATAGCCGTCCAGAAATTATTTTTACTGCATTTCAGCCCTTTTTCTCTAGCTGTTTTCCATATTTGCTCGGTGCTAAAAATGTTTTTTGCCAATTCTTTGAATACCCATTTCATTATGTCACTCTGGACTTCCCTTGGTGCAATATATTTTCTACCACTCTCATCAATTTTATTTTTATAACCGATTGGAGCAAGGCCCATCCAGCGTCCTTCTTTTTTAGCCCTTCGCATCCCGTGAAAGGTATTTAGAGCTCTTCTGTCATTTTCCACTTCAGGAGCAGCCAGATAAAAGGCGAGCATCATTTTATTTTCAGGAATGGATAAATCGAGTGGTTGCTCTACTGCCTGCGGTTCTACGCCCAATCTTCTCAATGTACCGATCATCTGATAAGCATCTCCCGCATTTCGGCTGAACCTGTCCCATTTGGTAAACAAGATCAAATCGGACTGCCCTCTGGATTTACGAAGGATG
>NYSS01000154.1 GCA_002683135.1 Planctomycetota bacterium
ATATGGGACGTATTGATGTCAGTGCCTAGTCGGCTGGAAGGTGAAGATAATAGCAAAGAATCCAGCTCACAAAAAAGACAGAAGGCCGTTGCCGTCCGCTACCAGCCAGAATTCGATCCCGCGCCAAAAATTGTTGCGGGTGGAGAGGGCGAAATTGCGAAGCGAATCATTGAATTGGCAACGCAACACAACGTGCCAATTTATGAACAACCTGATGTGGTTGAAGCTCTAGCTAAACTTGAAGTCGGAACAGAGATTCCGCCTGAATTCTATCAGGTAGTTGCTGAAATCTTAGCTTTTATCTATTCAATTGATCGGAAATGGGAAAATCGTAGCAATTAGCGAAGTTAGTCTACATGAAAGTTAAAAATAGGAACTGTGCCTTTATCATTTTCCACCTTGTGGTCTTGGTCGCATTGTTATCGAATCTTCGAGCAGATGATTACGGTTATCTTTACATTGAAGTTGATCCAGTAGATTCTCAAATCCAGATTGACGAGAACCTGAAACGCGCGCAAAAGCAACAACCTCGACCTATCCCGAGTCGCCAATTACTTGATGAGGTACCAACGGTAGGTGATCCGGTGCCACTCGTCCTTCCGGCCAGTGAGGGCAATGACCAAATTTCGATTCGAACTACTGCAGACTTCGCGGTTGGCAATCGGATACGGATTTTGCAACAAGCTCGTGCCGGTTCGCCTCGTCGATATAGTGATCACACAGTGATTCGAATTGGTAAAGTGAATTTGATACCAACGTTGTTTATTCGGCCGTCACTAGCGTTTAATTTTCAGGTCGGTCGTCGGGGAGAAGTCAGTGACCCGGGGACGGCTCGTGTATTCAAAATCCAACCACCAAGTAAAGGGCGTGTTATCGCGGTTCCGGTTGTTCCTCCTGCGAATTTAGTGGGAACTGCCAAGGCTGCTAGCACACGATTGGTAAAAGATGTCCGTTCAGGTGAGAATGAATTATATGTAACGTCGATTCAGGGTTTTGATACTGGAGATATTATTACGGTTAAACAAGAGATTGGGACTAATATCTTTATTGAGAAACCACTTCCGGAAATTGAGTCAGTTACAGAACTCGGCAACAAAATCGTTTTAAAAGAACCGATGCGAAACAATTACTTATTGCGCGATGGTAAAGTGACGATCTATCACAGCCTCAAAATTGAATGGCGAGTCGATTTCCCGAAAGAAAGTCACATTCTAATTCAAGAAATTGATCATACCGGTTTTTCTCTTGGCTTGTTAAAGGACGCTCAGCCGGGAGACCTAGAGTTGTTCGTATCGTCAACCTTTGAACTTGGACCAGGTGATGTTATCAGCGTTGAGGAAGGTGTGAAACGAGAAGACCCACTTCCAGAAATCGAATCTGTTTCTTACGAGATTAACAAGATTACGCTGAAGTACCCGCTGAAAAACACCTATGCCAAAGGTAAAACGAAACTTTTCCGGATCAAAATCAGTGAAGTGGCCGAAGTACAAGAACCGCAACTCGTACAAAGTTCTCGTGGTGAGAAACAAACTCGTCTGATCCTAAAAGATAGCTTAAGACGTAGTTTTTCAAATGCGGCTCAAGTGTACCGATTGAGCAAGATTTCAATTTCAAAGTCTTTTTATCTACCAGAGCAGAGAATTGCGCTCATCCAAGCGGGAGAGGTTACAAAATTTCCACCACTATCTCTGAAGCGATGCCGTGGTAGTATTACAATTCTATCAGATCCGGCAAACGCTGTTATTAAAATTGAACCGCAGTTTACTGATACCTCAACCGAACTTGAAAAGTTGGCCACTCTTCCTGTTCTGTTGATTCGCGACGCACAGGAAGGTAGCAACCATCTGATTCTCAAAACAATCCGTATCTTCGAGATCGGAGATAAGATTTGGGTCCAATCTCGAGGTTCAGATGGATTGGTGGAGGTGCGATCGGATCATAAAATTACAGGAATCGAGAGTGTTCAGGACAGACTGCTTCCGCCAGTCTTAGTAACGACATCGGCAAATAAGGATAGTACTCAGCTGCTGGTTAGTTCAAATGCAACATTGTTTTCTGGAGATCAGGTTATTCTGCAACGACAAGACGAAGACGGTCAAATTAGTGAGCAAACCGACCATGAAATTGTCCAAACGGAAATCGTCGAAGACGGGTTGCAAGTTACTATCAGCCCGGCGGTTAGTAACCAAATCCAAGCTAAAAGTGCTAGTATTCAGGTTAAGCCCGGATTCATGCAGGCTCTAATTGTTTCTCCTGCTTTACTAGAAACTTTTCTTGTTGGTAATTCAGAGGTTCAACTCAAACCTTACCTCACACCGACCACAATTCGAGATATTCCCGCAGGGGAATATCAATTAAAAATTGACACCGGCAAGTATATGGTTGAAGAAACACCGGTGACAATTGAAGTCGATGTCGAAGCACAAGTAAAAGAATTTGAAATTCTCCAACATGTTACCGGAGATCTGCTCACATCTTTACGACAAAAGGGAATTCAATGGTCCGATAACCTAAAAGTTGAAACGGTTACCCCCTCAGATCACTGGTCGGTTGAGGATTTAGATAATGGCAGAGATTATTCGCTTCACCGACTTGGAGACGATAAAATTCGAGTTTCTCCGATCACCGTGCTCGTAGGGCAAACAACCTTTGTTAACCGTAATCTGAGGGTAGATCAAATAGCTCCCACCATTCACAAATTTGAAATTAACGATAGATTGTCCAAAACTAAATCTCCGCGGATCAAACTAACCTTCTCTGTAACTGATACCAGTGGAGTTTATCAAATGGCAATCTCGAATACAGGGGAATTTGAGGAATGGCAACCTTATAAACCTACGCTGGAGTGGCAGGTTGAGTCTGCTCCCGGCACCAAAGAGATACACGCCAAATTCAAAGATCGCGCTGGTAATGAAAGTCCAGTTGAGGTTAGAAAGGTAGACTTAAATTCTCCGTTAAGCATGGTCTATATTCCTGCTACCAAGATTCCCTTTATGATGGGGAATGAAAATGGTGCGTCAGACGAGGAACCGGAACATTTGGTAACCCTGTCTTCCTATTATATCGATCAATATGAAGTTACAAATACTGAGTATAAGGATTTTGTCGATGCGACTGATCGTCCGCCCCCCAGTCACTGGGATGGCTTACAATACCCAAAGGGTATGGCCAAATTCCCAGTTGCCAATGTAAGCTGGGAGGATGCAAATGCCTATGCCAAATGGGTTGGGAAACGCTTACCCACAGAGGCTGAATGGGAACGTGCTGCATTAGGAGAGTCTTCAGGGATGAAGACTCGTCCAAAATGGGCATGGGGAAATCGATGGAACGGGCTTATCACTAACTTGGTCAGTATTGAAACAGGGAAAGGCCTAGCACCGGTCGACCGTTTCCCTAATGGCCGAACACAAAATGACATCTATAATATGTGCGGTAATGCTTGGGAGTGGGTTTCTGACTGGTACGATCCAAACTATTATGCCAAAAGTGGGATTTCGTCTAACCCAGAAGGGCCATCCGAAAGTACGGGACTAAAGGTTGTGCGTGGCGGTGTTGCGGTCGGTGAGGACGGTTCAATGACTGCAATCACCAATAGAGAAAAAGCATCAGCCGAGATAGGTTATCCTGGTATAAGCTTCCGTTGTGTTCGATCTATTGAATAATCCAATAATGAGGGTTAAGTTGAAGTATACGTTTTATCTCCTATTGTTAGCCTCAGGGTTTGCTTTCGCTGTTGAAGATTGGGATCAAGGTTACGTCTTACTTGTCGAAAGAAACTTTGTTTATATTGATCTTGGTAAAAATAGCGATTTAGAAGAAGGACAGACCTGCTACGTGTATGAAAATCAGGAAGTTCTTGAACATAGTTTGACTCTAGTTGCTCGACTCGAAGTCTTGGAGGTTTATGACTTTGGTGCGCTAACAATAGTTAAAGAGGTAGATCCTAGTAAATCAGTTCATTGGGCCGATTTGGTTTCAGTTCAACAGGTGGTTCAGGCTCCAGATGGTATTGGTGTCTCAAATCAGCCGATGCCAGACCTCGTCGGAAGTTCAGATTATATCCGTCCACGTCGGCGAAAATCTAAACCTTTCGCCTGGACGTTGTTGGCAATGGGTACGGCTTTAGGTATTGGAACCTACTATTCTGATCAGTACGCTGATAATTCGTTCAAAATGTATAATCAAGCACAAACAACAGCTAAAGCTGACCATTTTAAATCCCGGACACAACAATTGGATCGGCAAACTAGAATCCTAGCAGGTACAGCTATTGTCGGTGTAGCAACAAGTGCCATTTTATTTTTAATTCGAGATCGAGAGGCCACACCGCCAGTGCAAACCTCTTTTCGGCATAGCGACGACGGTCTTTCTGCCCGGGTAAAACTTAGTTGGTAAGGCTCATGCAAAATAATATCGCTCAAACTTGGATTATCATTAGTAGTATCCTGTTATTGGCAATCATCACTTATGCTGATAATCACTCTGAAAGCACTACAAAGGAAAATTATCTGGAAGAAAGTGTGTCAGCTGAGCTGAAAGATGGTCGAATTTTGAATATTAATTCCCGTCGCATCAATATCAATTTAGGGCGAAAAGACGGCGTGCAGCGCGGGATGACACTAGAGATCTACCGGCCTAAGACTTTGTATGACGCTAATACGAACCAGACACAAACCATCAAAGAACCACTAGGGATTGGCCTAGTGGTAGAAGTTGACCTACATCACTCAATCCTTTATCTCTCGAATTTTGAAGTAAAAACTACCAACCGGGACAAGACGAGCCCACCGTTGATCGATATTGGAACAAGTATTCGTTTGGTGCGTATTCCGGCTAACAATGAGCTAGCATTAGGCCGGCACTCAATCCTCGTTCGAAAGTTTGAAGGGACCGGATCGGACATCGAAGAACGGTTAGCTGAAGCAGAAACAGATCAACTGGCAGCCTCAATTGATAACGGGCCTCAAGTGCCTTTCAAAAGCGATCAGGAAATTGAATTGATCGATCCAGAAAATAACAAAATTTATGTTGTCTTTGGCAAAAATGCGGCTGAAGGAATTGCCTCTTTTAAATTGATCTACAAAGTCGATAAAGAAATTGTGATTATCCCTGGTATCGAAAGTAAGCTTCTCCCAGTAGTTGAAATTTACGATCGGGTCAAAAGGCCTACCCAGGTCTTGATCAAGAGACGACAACAAATCCCGTTAGGCGAAGCCATAATTGTCGGGATTGAAAACGATGTAGTACAACTAACGGGTATCGACCGGGAAATAGTTGAGAGTGGAGATCAACTGATCTTGATCAAAACACCAAAGGAGATTATTCACCCAGTAACCAATGAAGTGATTATTTTAGGAGTTAAGCGGCAAGCTAAGGGATTGGTTTCTGCAGTGAGTGATAATTTGATACAACTGAATGTTCCGGCGGAGTCTATAAAAGGGTTTTTCACTGACAACACAGTCAGCGTCTTCAAAGAGTGAAGCTAATTTAAATCTCCTGGCAGACGGCTTCTGGTCTTCGGATCATGAGAAAGATTGATTCGCATCGCCTGGCCGGTTGATATTGCGCCCTCTCCGGTTGTGGTCTTGGCTTACCTGCTAACCGGAGTCCCCCTCCTACGTGTTCCCAAATCCCCCTTTAGCCTGATTTTAGCACAGGAAATAGCTCCTCTCAATAGCCGCCCTTCAAGATGGTGCTCGACAGGTTGTGATGGCTCGCTGAGAGGAAAAAGAGGCTGCTCGATCTAAAGAAGAAGGTTATCTGAACGATAAGGGCAAAGACCTTTGGTCTGGTAGGCTGGGTTCTGGAAATTTTGAAGGCTGATGTCTTCCAGCCAGTGGCCACATACGGTTCGACTCAGGCCTCTACTTGGGGAAAATCCTACCATTGAAACTACGTATCAAATCAGAATGAGGAATCTAATTTAGGCGTTCTCTTTCAGGCTGAGGCAACGCAGATTTGAACTTTAGTCTGGCGTTGTTTCGGTGTAAAGGCAATCAAAGTATTCTTCCGGGTCGGCAGAAAGGTACCGTCTTGAAAAGATTTTCGGATAGAGGCCGGACGTAACTCAACACCATCTGCCGTAACTCCACTGACATCAACTTTAGAGAGAAAGGGCAAATTCTGGTACGCAGAGAGGGAGATCCAGTTCGATCAGGTTTTGGCCGACCTTAATTTCGGCTAGCTCTCGGGTGCAAGCGCAGCTGGTAATTTCAAATCCGAGTTTTTTCTGAGAAAGTTATGGTCGATTTTCTC
>NYSS01000155.1 GCA_002683135.1 Planctomycetota bacterium
AGCGAGGCCCTTCGCGACGGCCCATGGAAACTGGTCGTGCAACACCCCAAGGCCAAGCCCGGCACGTTTGCCAACGAACAAGTTGAATTGTTCCGCCTGGATAAAGATATCAGTGAAAAAACCAACCTGGCAGCCACCGAACCGAAGCGTGCCGCCGCCATGCTCAAGCAGCTCAAGGCATGGTACGCCGAGACCCAGGAAACCGCCACGTACCAACCGGGCGGTTGGTTGAAAGCAGCAACCGCTAAAGAACAGGGAAAAACAAAGACTAATATCCCACAGGCGAAGGATCGACCCAAGGTGGCCGGTCCATTCATCGCGGCAGAGGGACTGAAAGTCGAAACGTTCGCGACTGAACAGTTATCCAACCCGGCCAGCATCGATGTAGACGACCGAGGGCGTGTGTGGGTTGCCGAGGCGCTCAACTACCGGAAGAAGATCCGCAAGGAAGGCGATCGAATCCTGATTCTTGAAGACAGCGACGGGGACGGTCGAGCTGACCGGTCCAAGGTCTTTTATCAGGATCCCGACATCGACGGCGTGCACGGCGTCTGTGTTCTCGGTAACAAGGCGATCGTTTCCGCACCGGACCGAATTATCGTTCTCACTGATACCAATGGCGACGACAAGGCCGACGAAAAGAAGTTGCTGTTCATGGGCAAAGTCATGACCGGACCACATGGTCAACATGATCATGCGGTCCATGCGGCAATGTTTGGGCCGGATGGCCGCCTGTATTTCAACTTCGGCAACTACAACGCGGAACTGCGGCGTGCCGATGGGACGCTGGTCAAAGATGTCTTTGGAAATCCCGTCAACAACAGCCGGCAGCCTTACCAGGAAGGGATGGTCATTCGGTGTGAGCTTGACGGCAGCCGCGTGGAGGTGCTCGGGCACAACTTCCGCAACAACTGGGAAGTGACGGTCGATTCCTTCGGCTCCATGTGGCAGTCAGACAACGACAACGGATCGAGTTCCTGCCGCGTGAACTTCGTCATGGAGTATGGTAACTACGGCTATCGAGACGAAAAAACCGGGGCCGATTACGGGGCCAGACGCACAAACATGGAAGCCACCATGCAACGGCAAATGTGGCACCAAAACGATCCTGGTGTGGTGCCTAATCTGCTCATCACCGGCTCGGGTGCGCCCACCGGTATTCTTGTCTACGAGGGCGACCTGTTGCCGGAGCAGTTTCACGGGCAGATGATTCACGCTGAGCCCGGTCGCAACAGGGTTTGGGCGTTTCCCACGCAGCAGGCCGGCGCCGGCTATTCCGCACACATCGTCGATCTTGCTCATAGTGACGTTGATCGCGACTACCGTCCCTCAGACATTTCAGTGGCGCCGGACGGTTCCTTGTTTATTGCCGACTGGTTTGACCCTGTTGACTGCTGCCATCGCACGATCAACGACGCAGGTCGTATCTTTCGTGTCGCGCCTCCGGAGCATACTTATGCGGTTCCTGATAACGATTACCAGACGCCGGAAACCGCCGTCAAGGCATTGCGGAGTCCAAACCTGTCCGTTCGTTACCAGGCGTGGACAGCGTTGGTCGCAATGCAGACTCGCGCTCGTCCAGTGCTGGAATTGATGGCGGCTGACTCGAACCCACGATTCCGCGCCCGTGCCCTCTGGGTGCTGGCTGCCATCAGGGGCGGTGCAGACAAGGCCATCGAAATAGCGTTGCGAGATAAAACGGACGACGTGCGTGCTCTCGCGTTGCGCATTGCTCGCCGTCATCGCTTACCAGTGGAACCTCTTGTGCGACGATTAGTTCGCGACGAGTCCGCCGTAGTGCGGCGCGAATGTGCGGTTTCTCTGCACCGGCTCGATTCCCCCGAGTCCGTTCAGTTGTGGGTGGAACTGGCCACACAATACGACGGCACAGATAGGTGGTACTTAGAGGCTTTGGGGATTGGTGAAGTTGGCAAGGAAGCCGCCTGCCTCGACGCATGGCTGAAGAAAACTGGCGACGCATGGAAGGCTTCAGCTGGGCGGGATATCGTGTGGAGATCGCGTGCCCCGAAAGCGGCGATGTTACTCGCCGGGTTGCTGCTGAACCCCGACGTAGCTGCGGCTGAACACCCACGCCTCCTTCGGTCATTGGACTTTCACGCCGGTGAAAAAAAACAAGCCGCGCTGACCGCCATCTTGTCCGGTGATGCCAATCGCAGCCCCGCGACCTACTTGGAAGCCTTTAAGCGGGCTACTCCGGAGTTTCTCAAGGCACATCCGGAGGTCATGAACCAAGTGCAGTCCGCCTTGCTTGCCAGCAAGGGTACGGTCACTTTTGTCGACTTGGTGGCGCGTTTTAACCGCCGCGACATGATTGGACATTTGATGGACATGGCGCAGACTCAGCCCGAACAGGAGTCCGGTATTCGAGCGGTCGCGCAGGTGATGGCGTTTAAAGAGTGGGATCCGATCTGGAAGGCTTTGGCAAACCCTGATCGTGCAACTCCATTCATCAAGGCCATCGGGTACGTCGGTACCGATGATTCACGAAACTATCTCTTGGGCGTTGTTACGAACGAATCACAGCCCGAAGCGACACGACTGTTGGCGATTGCAGCGATGGGGCAAACTTCGATTTCAGCTCAGGCACTCATGAAGCTTGTGCAGGAGAATAGGTTGCCAAAAGAGTTCCTGGCCCCCGCTATCCGGGCATTGACATTGTCCCCAAATCCCGATACTCGATTGTACGCCGCCCGGCAACAGGATTTTCTCGTCCCTGTGGAAGGTCGCTGGCCACTGGAAAAACTGCTGGCCACCCAACCCGACAGTACCAACGGATTTGCCGCGTTTCAAAAAGGTGGCTGCATTAAATGCCACAAGATCGGCGACCAGGGTAAGGATTTCGGCCCGGACTTGTCCGCCATCGGTACAAAACTCACTTCGGAGCAAATGTTCGAGGCCATCCTGAACCCCAGTCAGACTATCAGCCTGGGTTACGAGGGTGTGCTCGTCGTGACAGATGAAGGAACGCTGCACAGCGGATTCGTAAGTGCCGAGACCAAAGATACGCTGAGCCTCCGCATCCCCGGCGGTCTGCGGAAGGAGATTCCCAAGGCAAATATCGAGTTACGTAAACCCATGACGGTCTCCGCGATGCCTGCCGGCATCGACGCAGTCCTAACGCCACGGGAACTCGTCGACGTTGTCGGCTGGCTGAGATTGCAACTCGCGAAAAAACCAAACTCGCAACAACAGGACCGTCCGGCTTCGTCAACAAACAACGCGCGTGGCAGTGAGATGTCAGAGCTCTTCGCGCCATCGATTCACGGATCGCCACATGTGAATATTGCCGTGCCCAATGGGCCGTACACCCTGCAACTCCTTCTTTATGAAGGATGGCGATCACGGTCTGCGGATATCGTGATCGAAGGGAAGACGGTGAGAGCAGCGTATGACATGTTCAAAGAGCAAGGGGGAAACTTCGACCATGGAAGCGTACTCCGCCATACTTTTACTCTCACCGATGGCAACATCGACATTGAAATCAAGGGCCCCCTCCATCTTGGCGGCTTGATTTTATCAAAGGGAAAAACAGATTCCGCGGATAGGGTGGCGATCGTAAAACATCAGGCGGCTCTCGATCTCAAAGATGTCATCAAGGCGATCAATTTCGGGGATACGAAGGACTTAAACATCGGCGATGTCAAATTCATCGCCGCCGCAGTCAATACCACGGTTGATGGCGTGACGAATACAGCCGGCGGTGATGTTTATAGTGGGGAGTTTGGACAGAAACTTCCCCGGATACAGAAGGAGAAGGCTGCATTGAAGAATACCAAGTTCTTCAATGGCAAGGACCTCACCGGCTGGAAGGGCACCGGCGGTTACTGGTCGGTCAAAGATGGCGCCATCGTCGGACATTCCGAAAAGGACGTACCGAAGAACGAATTCATCTGGTCCGACGTTGAAGTAAAGGATTTCTATTTGACAGTCGACGTAAAGTTGACGCCCGATGACCGCAACGCCGGAATCCAGTTCCGCTCCAAACCGGTGGATGCTCACGGGCAGGCGATCGGTTACCAGGCCGATGTCGGCGCGGGTGTCTGGGGGAAACTCTATCACGAACATGGACGTGGCAAACTCGACTGGAATGACAACGCAGCGGGCGCTGTAAAGCCTGGCCAATGGAACACGTATGAGATTCTTGCCGTGGGCGATCGCATCTGGACCGCCATCAACGGCAAGCTCTGTGTGGCTATCGAAGACCCCACGGGTGAACGAGCCGGCAAGATCGCATTTCAGATTCACGGTGGAGCGCCTCAGACAGTCCACTATCGCAACCCGACACTAAAACACAATCCAAAGATCGCTCTCGAAAAGCAAACCAAGGAACAATTGCTCGCCGCCTTACCGAAAAAGGCGGAAACCCCGGAACCCGCGCCCCCAAAGCCAATCTCCACTCCATTACCTCACTGGACGAGACTGATCGTGGCAGTTGATCCGGGTTCCCAAGGCGAAGTTTGGGCCAAGTCGGCATTTGACCACAGCACCTGGAAAACAATGAAGGTTCCTGGTCACTTTGATACCACCGAGTTGCCTGGATTCGATGGTGTCGTCTGGTTTCGCAAAACGATCGAACTGTCCACCGAGCAGGCCAAGTCCAAGGCCATCCTGCACCTCGGACAAATCGATGACATGGACGTTACTTGGGTCAATGGAACGCGTGTCGGTGGCTACGAGAATCCCGGTCACCATTATACGGTGCGGAAATATCCCATTCCCGCGGGTCTCCTGAAAACGGGCAAGAACACGATAGCCGTTCGCGTCATGGACCACGGTGCCCCCGGCGGTATCGCCGGCACACCAGAGCAACTCTTTCTGCAGTTGGATGATGAACGTGTTTCTCTAGCCAATCGTTGGCAGTTTGCACCAGGTGCAAATCTGGCCGCGCTCAACGCGTATGGGCAGGTTCCGGCACTGGTTCGGCCGCTGGCTCGACCGAAGACTCCCGTGCCGGCATTCGCTGGCGGATTTACTATCGACCATGATCAAATGATCGTCGTGCTTGGCGGCACGAATGCTTTGGAGAGCGGTCGGCACGGTTATCTCGAAACACTCCTTACCGCCGCTCATCCACAACATCAGGTGCGAGTTCGTAACCTCGCTTGGCAGGCGGACACCGTTTACCAACAGCAACGCCCTCGTAATTTTTATGCGCCAAACAAGCCAGACTATGGCGAACGCGACGACCGCGCGAAGATCGAAGCAGACATCGTTTTCTTCTGGATGGGGCAGACCGAATCGCTGGACGGTCCAGATCGCGTCGTCGAATTCACGGCGGCCTACAAACAACACCTCGATCACATCGCCCAGTACACCAAACGCATCGTGCTTGTCACGCCTGTTCCTTTCAGCAATCCGCTGGGGCTCGACATCGACATCCAGAAGCGAAACGATTCGCTTGCGGTGTATGTGGATGCCATTCGGAAGATCGGTCGCGACAGAAAGTTGCCAGTGGTCGATCTCGCCAAGGCGTTTGGTTGGGGAGCGACTCCTCTGCCACATTCGCAGAACGGACTCCATCTATTGCCAGATGGCCACTGGGACGCCGCGCAAGCGTTCGCATCGCAATTGGGCTTCGCCGATCGCGTCGCCACGATCGAGTGGTACGACGACAATGAAGATGACCCGGCCGGATTGGAACCG
>NYSS01000156.1 GCA_002683135.1 Planctomycetota bacterium
CAATCGAACGCCTCGGCGACCCGGTCCCAGAGCGTGGCGTCACGATGGCCAGCGCGACCGGTGACCGACACGTATGGCGCCACGCAGAGAAAGACCACCAGCAGCGCAGCCAGCGCTCCCCCGGCGATGAACGCGACGCGTCTGCGTATGTGGGCGGCCCCCAGGTCATTCCATGCGAGGAGCGCGAGGAGCCCCGTCGCCAGACCACCGGCCAGCCATGCGGCGCGGCTGCCCGACACCAGCAACAGGTGGGCGTCTACCCACAGCATGGCGACCAGCGCCAACGCAAGGGCGATCAACCCGATCCGCGGCCTCCCAGAGACGTTCCACGCACGCCGAATCACGGTCGCCAAGAGGCCGAGGGTCGCGAGCAACCCGACGACCACGGTCTCGGCGACGACGTTGACGTGACCGGCGACGGAGCCCGGAGGATCGAACGAGAGGGGCAGGGTCTCGAACACACGCGGTCGAGCCGGGTAGCCGAGCCCGAGGGTCTCGGCGAAAAAACGGAGCTCCGGGATCGCCCCCCAGGTGTGGATGCCCTGCGACTGGAGGACGCCCACGCGAGCCGTCACCGCTGCTGCGACGGCGACTCCCCCGAGGACCCACGCCAGGTCGCGATCGCGCCGGATCAGAAAAAATCCGAGGAGCCACCAGCAACTCAGCGCGAGGAAATCACGGAGCGGGGCCGCGCCCTGCTCCGGCGCGACCGCCACTCCCAGGCCCAGAACAGCCGTCGCCAGAAACGTGACCAATAGTAACGATTCGGCGGGCACGGTCACCGGCCGCCGCGCTCGAGCGATCAGGCACACCCCTGCCGCGGCGAGCGCGACCGTGACAAAAAGAGCGCGTTTCGGCAGCTGGAACGCGTCGTGAAGTTCGCGGTTGTAATAGAGCGGCGCGCACGCGAGAAACACCGCACACAACGCAAGCGCTGGACCTCGAACACGCGACGGCCAAACGACTTCGGACATCGTGGCAGCGTCGGACTCGTCCGCTGGAACGCCTCCGGACGGGAGTTGCTCTTCCAATGGGCTCAAGCCGTCCGCTACCATGTAACGATCATACGGCGTGCACCCTGCTTCGCACGCTGTTGATACGACCTGCGAGGAGGGGGCAGTCGGCGCCAGGGAGGAAGGGGTTGGTCACCAAGCGACATCGGTTGGATGGCCCTCATCAGACCCTGCGGAAGACCGGTTGAACGAGTACCTCGCACCGCCCTGCCCGTGGGCCGAAATGACTTTGTTTTTTGACATTGACGCCTCTGGTGCCTCCGCGTAAAAATGTGCCCGAGCAGACCTTACGGTCTGATCGTGCCAGTTCAGGGAATAGGGATGCGCCCGAAATCACCTCGGCCCCATGCGGTCGGAGTGGCGCCACTGGGAACGGTTGGGAGGATTGATTCATGGCCCGTCCGGCAATCAGGACGTTGGCATTTGCCATCGCGATAAGCCTCGTCATTTTCGGCGCCAGTTGTAGCGGCGGCGGTAGTGGTGGTGGCGGCGGCGGCACTCCACCGCCAACCAGTACTCTCATCCGCGCGAACATCACGGGAGTAAACACCAGTTTCCTTTCGTCGTTCGGCCTCATCGGTTTGACCTACACGGTGACCGGACCGCCGAGCGCGGTCTACAACACAGACCACTCCTACGCGGTCGGTGCGTCCCCGACCTTCGCGTCTGCTTCGGACGTACCGCAGGGACTGGCAAACCAGGTCAACACCGGGAACCCCAGCGCCGGCGTGGCGCAGACCCAGACGATGAACTTGGTCCTGCCGTCAGCGGCTTCCGGAAACGGAACGGGTGAGGTGACGAGCTCGCCCAACACGTTCTGGTGGTACGCATACGCGGACCTCGGCTTCTTCTCCACGACGGTGGAGTTCCAGGTGCTGCCCTCGAGCACCGGCCTCACGGGCATCCCCAGCATCGCGGGCGGCATCGGCAGCGGCATCAGCTATCCGGGCGCACCCAGCCAGGCGTCGAGCAGCTCGAGCGGCGCAGGTGGCGCCAACGGCGCCGGCGACCCGGCGGCGACCGGCGCTCCTGCCGGCAGCAGCGGTGGCCGCGCTGGACACACAGCGACGTCCGTACGCGGCGGGTCAGCGCCGAACAGTTCCGGCCTGAACGTCCTCGTCGCCGGCGGCTACACGGGTGCGAGTAGCCCGAACGCCTTCGACACGATGGATCGCTTCGGCTTCGATAGCAACTCGTTCTCCCACTCTGTCGCCTTCTCCGGCTCGATGATCTCTGGCCCGCTTCAGCGCGCCCACCACGCATCCGCGTTCTTCATCGACCCGAGCAACGGCGCCATCAAGGTGCTGGCGACGGGCGGCGCCGATGACGGCGACCTCGGGAACGCGACCGTGGAACACGCCACGGGCAACGTCTACGGTTTCTCCCCCACCGAAGCGGTCTCATCCGTCAGCAACTCCATGGTGGGCGGCGCTCGCGTCGACCACAGCGCCTGTTGGGTGCCTTCCAACCAGGTCGTCATCCTGGGCGGATGCAGCAACGGGCTGGCGCTCAACACGATCGAGCACTACGACCCGGTCACCAACTCGTTCTTCCAGCCGGCCAACCTGGTCGCCGGCGGCTCGGCCTCCCTGGGCGCAGCCATGGAACGGTGTGACCACGAGACCGTGCTCCTGGCTGACGGCCGCGTGTTCGTCGCCGGCGGATACAACCCGAGCAACATCACGCCGATGCCGTGCCTGATCTACGACCCGAGCAGTGGAGACACGGCGACCGCCGACGGCGGCGCGACCCAGCTCGTGCTCAGGGACCACACCGCGACCCGCATGGCCAACGGTTGGGTCCTGATCGTCGGTGGCCGCAACACGATCACCGGCAACCTCGTCAGCACCGCCCGCGTGTACAAGCCCGAGACGGACTCGTTCTCCGACGAGATCAGCGTCGATGAGGCGCGCGCGATGCACACCGCCACCCTGCTAGGCGACAAGAACGTCCTCGTCACCGGCGGCATGGTCAACACCGCTGGCGGCGGCACCAGCTTCACCACGAGCGCTCAGGTGTTCACGGTAGACGGCAGCACCGCCGGCTTCACAGCGGTGACGATCTTCGACGCCCTCAATGAAGCGCGCGGCGAGCACTCCGCGACCGCCACGGACAGCGGCGCCGTGTTCGTCATCGGCGGACGCAACGACGTCGGCGGCGGCATGAACTTCCTGGACTCGATCGAGTTCTTCGCGTTCTCGAACGACGTCCCGACCGTCGCCAGCGCCATGACCGCGGTGAGCACCAAGGTCAGCCAGGTGACGCCTGGTGGCGCCACCATGAACATCAACGTGGACGTGACCGACGCGGAGCAGGATGGCGGCTACGTCATTATTCGCTACCGCGCGCTGCCGAGCGGCCTGTGGAACTCCGCGACGATCATCTGCCAGAGTCCTTCGACCTCTTCGGTCACGGACTACCCCAACATGATGGTCACCCCGGGTAGCTTCGCGTTCACCTGGGACTACGCCGCCGATGGCGTCGCCACCGGAACGGACGTGGAGATCGAGATCATCCCGGTCGGGGCCGTCATCGGCTCACCGCTGCGACTCGTGGGCAAGGCCCAGTAGCCTCTCCCCGATCGCACGCAAACGAAGCCCGTGGCGACGACGCCGCGGGCTTCTTGCGTAGGGAGTCTGGCTGGCCCCTACGGGTAGCCGAGCGCACCACGTATGATCCGGGCTCCGAGGAGACCTGCCGTGGCTGAAAATCGCATGGAACAGCTCGTATCCCTCTGCAAGCGCCGAGGGTTCATCTTCCCCTCAAGCGAGATCTACGGGGGCTTGAAGTCGTGCTGGGACTACGGGCCCCTGGGGGTCGAGCTGAAACGGAACGTCAAGGACGCCTGGTGGCGCTCCATGGTCCGTAGCCGAGCAGACGTGGTCGGCATCGACTGCTCCATCCTCATGCATCCCAAGGTCTGGGAGACATCCGGGCACATCGCCGGATTCAACGACCCGCTGGTCGACTGCAAGCTGTGCAAGGCCCGTTTCCGAGCCGACACCATCGAAGATCAGAAGTGTCCGAAGAAGCCGTCCCTCACCCCCGGCGCGTGCGAGGGCGAGCTCACCGAGCCGCGGCAGTTCAACCTCATGTTCAAGACGTTCATGGGGCCCCTGCAGGATGAATCGGCCATCGTCTACCTGCGCCCTGAAACCGCGCAGGGGATCTTCGTCAACTTCAAGAACGTGGTCGACACATCCCGCATGAAGCCTCCGTTCGGGATCGCGCAGCAAGGCAAGAGCTTCCGGAACGAAATCGTCACCGAGAATTTCATCTTCCGATCCCGTGAGTTCGAGCAGATGGAGATGGAGTTCTTCGTCCCGCCCGCAGAGGCCGACGAGTGGTACACCTACTGGCGTGACGCGCGCTACCAGTGGTTCTTGGACCTGGGCGTGTCCACGGAGAACCTGAGGCTGCGTGATCACGGCGAGGACGAGCTAGCCCACTACTCCAAGGCATGCGCCGACATCGAGTACCTGTTCCCCTTCGGCTGGAAGGAGCTGGAGGGTGTCGCCAACCGCACGGACTTCGACCTCTCCCGACATGCGGAGGCCACCGGCAAGGACCTGCGGTACTTCGATGATCAGACCCGCGAGAAGTACATCCCCTATGTCATCGAGCCAGCCCTGGGTCTGGACCGAGCGGTCCTGACGTTCCTGTGCGAAGCGTTCCAGGAGGACCAGGTAGAGCAAGACACGCGCACGGTCATGCGGCTCCACCCGGCCCTCGCGCCGATCAAGGCCGGCATCTTTCCCCTGGTGAAGAAGAAGGGGCTCCCCGAGATCGCCCACAAACTCGAGGAAGACCTCCGCGAGACCTTCAGCGTCTACTACGACGAGAAGGGTGCCATCGGTCGCCGCTACCGCCGTCAGGACGAGTGCGGGACGCCGTTTTGCATCACGATCGACTTCGACACCAAGGACGATGACACGGTCACCATCCGCGACCGCGACAGCCTCGCGCAGGAGCGCATCGCGCTCGATCAGGTCCGGGGCTGGCTCAGCGAACGCATCCCCACCTGACCGCGGCCGCCACAGGTCATGACCGCCACGGCGCTCAGGCCTTCAAGCGTGATCGGGCGTACTGCCCGGCGTGCTCAACGTGACCGCGGAACAGCGCCATGTTGAAGTCGTGCCCGTCGAACAGCAGCTCGGCGTGCCACTGGACACCGATGGCGAACGTGTGCGCCGTGGATTCGATGCCCTCCACGATGCCGTCCGATGCCGCGGCGCTGATGACGAACCCGGGGGCGACGTCCTTCACCGCCTGGTGATGGTACGAGTTGACCATGACCTCGCCGCTGCCGACGATGGCGTGGAGCTTCGTGCCCGCCTCGACCTTGATGGAGTGAGAGGGCCACTCCTCCGTGAAGTCCTGGAAGTGACGGTGACAATGATCACCCACCTGGGAGTGGATGTCCTGGATCAGCGTGCCACCGGCCGCCACGTTCAAGATCTGTTCTCCCCGACAGATGGCGAGGATAGGCATGTCGTCCGCGAGCGCCCGCTTGGTGAGGTAGATCTCGGTGACGTCGCGCTTCGGGTCCACCTGCTCGATCTTCTGGTGCGGCTCCTCGCCGTAGTGCATGGGGTGGATATCCTGGCCCCCAGGGAGCAGCAGGCCGTCCATTGTCCCGTAGAAGCGATCCAGCACCGCCTTGTCGTCGCTCAGGGGGAAGATCACCGGGATCCCCCCCGAACGCTCCACCGCGTCGCAGTAGCTGATAGCCACTCCGTAACGGGGGTAGGGCTTGTTGTCGTTGATGAACGGAATTCGCCGACTGGCGATGCCGATGATCGGTCGCGTCATGGCCTGCTCCCCTGCTGCCCCGCGCGCTTCAGGCCTACGACCCCTGCTTGGAGTCTGGCTTCTTCAAGAAACCAGGCGTCTTCAGCGCCAAGCTCGCGACCTTGCCGAGGCCACGCCCCTCACACGTGATGCACGATTTGTACTCGCCCGCACGTTTGACGATATCGCGACGCATCTTGCGATAAGCCTTACCGTTCCACACCGCGTCGAAGCCGCCGTCCTCGAACATGTTACCGAGCGACGCCCGTTCATCCATCTGAAGCGCGCAGCAGGGGGTGACCATGCCGTCGACGCTGACGTAGACCTGTACCCAAGGGTAGATGCAATCCGGGGTCCTCTGCTCAGGATTGAAGCCCTCGGTGTATCGCTCCCCGTAGAACGGCAGGAGCCCGATAACCTCGTCCAGGTTGGTGGCCATCCCATGCCTCTTCGCGTGGGCGTTCGCCGAATCGAGCGCGGCGCTGTACTGCTCCCGGGTCATGCCCTCCAGCAGCTCGTCCTCGCGCTCCTCGATCCCGACGAGGTTCAACGGACGGAAGTTCACACGGCAAAGGCCGAGATCCACCGCGAGGTCCAAGACAGCCTCCATCTCGTGGATGTTGTCCCGCCCCATGACGTACTCGAAGCCGATATCCGGCCGCGCCGCGCCGCGCTCCTTCTTGAGCCGCTGAAGCTCCCGGATCCCTTCGATGATCGTGTTGTGATAGTCGGCCTTGCGCATGGCCACATACGTAGAGGCGGTGGCGGCGTCGATGCTGACGCGCAGAGCCGACAACCCGGCATCGAGGGCCTTTTGGGCGATGCGGGGGCCGATGGTCCAGTTGCTGGTGATGATGGTCTTGGCGCCGCGCTCGCTGGCGTAGCTGACCATCTTCCAGATGTCGGGAGCCAGCGTCGGCTCACCGTCACCCGCGAAGGTGACACGCGACGGGGTGACCTGCTCGAACACCTCCTGGAACCGAACGATGTCGATGCTCTTGGGCCGGAAGACGTTCTTCTCCCGGACACAAAAAGCACACTTTAGGTTGCAGACGGTCGTCGGCTCGATCTGCAAGTGAACGGGCTTATTGAACGCCTTCTGGGGGCGCAAGAGAACGCCCATTCCGGCTTTCATAAGGTTCAGCATTGAGGACATCGGCGACTCGCAGGGGGCTCATCCCCGACTTCACAGGGGCCTCCAATACTACCCTCGGCAGATCTCAGAGCCCAACGCCAACACAGCACTGGACGGTTCATTTCTCCAGGCAGAGGAAGGATTTGGGGAATCAGGCCCCGGTTAGCGCCGCATACACCGGCACGATGCGGGAGACCTGCCCCTCCCAGGTGCGGCGGCGAGCAACTGCATCCCGCGCCGCCTCCCGCTCTCGAGCCCGCTCCTCCTGCGGTGTCTCCACCCACTGAACGAGCGCGTCGGTCAGGGCATCCACGGACCCGGCGACGAACATCCGACCCGCATCGCAATCGACCAGCAGCTCCTTCATTCCGCCGACATCGGAGCCGATCACCCCCTTGCCCATGGCGAACGCTTCGAGGGGCTTGAGGGCGGTGACCAGCTCTGTGATCCGCTTGGAGAGTCGCGGGTAGACGAGCACTTCGATCAGCGAGTAGTAACGAGCGACATCCGCGTGCGGGACCCGGCCGGTGAAGATCACGAGGTCCTCGACTCCGAGCTCCTTGGCCTTCGCTCTCGTTCGATCCTCATCCTCCCCGCCGCCGACGAGCAAGACCCGCAGCTGCGGATGCGAGTCGCGCAGCTTTGCCGCGGCCTCCACGAGCAACGGCAGCCCTTCATAGTGAAAGAACGAGCCGACGAAACCGACGACCACGTTGCCATCGATCCCCAGTTGCTGTGCGAGCTCGGCGTCGGTCTCCACCGGCTGAAAACGCTCCATGTCCACGCCGTTCGAGACGACGGTGATCTTGTCCCCCGGGATTCCGCGCCCGATAAGGTCGTCCTTCAGCCCGCCACAGATCGTGACCACGTGATCTGCGTTCTTGCAGACGTTGGTCTCTAACCGTCGGACCTGCCTGTATACGAACGACCCCTCCGAGAACTTGCCCTTGTCCACCGCGTCGTCCTCCCAGAACGCACGGATCTCGTACACCACGGGTACACCGAGAGCCCGACCCGCACGCAGCGCCGCCTGTCCGTTGAAGAACGGCGAGTGGGCATGCAAGACCTGAGGCTTGAAGTCCCGCGCGACATCCAGGATGCGACGCACCATCGCGGCGGTCAGCACCCGCTCACGCCAGAATGGGATCTTCAGCTGCAACCGGTTCCAGAGCCCCACGGGCCACGGCGTCCGGTGGAAACGGATACCGTCCAGCTCTTCGGTCAGTTCCCCGAACCGGCGATGACGCGCGGAGGACAGGACCTCGGCATCGATCCCCAGCCGGCGCTGGTGCTCCACGACGTATCGACTCCGAAACGCGTAGCCGCTGAACTCGGGGATCGTGTGATCCTGGACGTGGAGGACGCGCAAAGAGTGGACTCCCGAAAAGGACTATGGGCCGCCGGGACCCTACTCCTTCGGGAGCTTCCGCTCCAGGAAGGCCCTGATGACCGGCCCCAGGGACGGATGGCGACGCCTCGCCAGGTCAGCAGCCCCCTTCCCAGCCCCTCCGGCTGCGGTCTCTAAAAACTCGTGGTCCGCCGCCGGAAGAACCTGCAGGGCGACTCGCTCACCACCATGCAGCGCCACGGCGGTCTGAAGGAGCGCCCGATGCCCGGCCGGAACTTCCTCATCGTGGGCTCCGAATACCAGCAGCAGGGGCTCCTCCAATTCCATGTACACCGTCGTGGGAACGATGGGCAACAGCTCCTGGAGGAGCTTGCCGCCGGGCGCCGGATCGGCTTCCGCCGGAAGATCACGCACGAGGTCGAGTTCCTCGTCCAGGGCTGCCTCCGCGGCCGTGATCGCGGCCGGAGTAGACCCGCCGATCCTCAGCCGAGCCCTCAAGCGCGCCTTCATCGCGTCCCGTAGGGGCCGTGCAGGGACAGCCAGGCCGACGACCGCGCCGAACAGGTCAGGCCTGTCCTTCGCTGCCAAGACCGCCAGGAGGCCGCCTTGACCGTGACCGACGACACCGATTCGCTGACTGTCCACATCGGCGCGGGCTGCGAGGAGGACACCGGCCGACCGGACATCCTCTCGCAAGGTCGCGATCCCCACGCCCGCCTGGCGCGGGTCACGCGGGTCAAAACGGATCACCGCGAATCCGCCATCCGCGAGATCCCAGGCCACCTCCCGCTGCAGGCCGGACAGCAAGCCGGAGCCAACGCCGTCCCGATCACGCGCCCCGCTCTCCGCGACGAGGACGACCCCGGCGAACACTCCCTCTCGGTGCTTCGGCAGGGAAACGGTAGCGAGCAGCCCCGTCGGAAGGGTCGCCTCGACCTCCTCGACACTGACAGGGCAAACCTCACGAGAGGTCGGATCGGGTATGAAGCCCTCCCGGACAAGGGTCAAACGACCCTCCCCGGGCAGAATGAGGCGCCGGAAGGTCCGGTCCGGCTCTACCTCGAGCGTGAGACCGCCGCCGGGGAGGTCGAGATAGCGGGCGTTGTCCTGGCGAGGCAGGACCGTGCCGAGGACCACCTTGCCCGCCGAGAGATCGACCAGGGGGACGCGCCCCCCGTCCAGGCCGAGGAGCATGGGCACCACCGCCTCGGGCCAGCTGGCGTCGAGGACCGCCCTCGCCTTCCCGGTCCGAATGCTCGACCGACGGGTCCCCAACTGCCCCGCTTCGCGGAGGCGATAGCCGTCCCCGTCCTTACGCAGGGTCAACGTCACCTGAGACAGGAGACGCCCAGCGCGGCGGACGGTGCGGTCATAACGCGTCACATCTCCGGCGTCGTCGACCGTCTGCTCGGCCATGACGACCACCCCCTCACCCTCGATGGACCCCGTGAGGGTGTTTCCCACGAGCTTGAGAGTGGCGCGAGCAACTTCGGCCTCGCCAGCGCGGTGCACCAGCGCAAGGTCCAGGTCCCCGTCAGGCACCTGAGCCATCACGATCAACAGAATGGTGGTAAAGGTCATGGGCCCCCTCGGCATTGATGACCGGTCCGCTCGGCCCCATGATACCGACGATGCGACTGAGATCTGTCGTCCATTTGTTTCCAGCGATCCTCCTCGCTGGCTGCGTCGTCCCCGAACCCGGGCCCGAGGTCCCGCTGGATGAGGGCCTCAGGATGTTCGGGGAAGTCGCACTTGTCCGGCCCCAAGCCCCGGACACCGGCCTCCCACACCTGCAGGTCGTCCTGATCCGCGATCGCCACGTGGTCCACGGGACCATCACCTGGGAGCGCGGCCCCCTGCGCGACATCCGACGCGACAACCGACACGCCATCGGGTTCCTCATTCGAAAGGGCTTCACGCTGTTGGGATGCGAAGCCTCCCGCGGACCGCTACCGGACGACGACGGGCCGTCGGCCGCGCACCGCGCCGCCGTCCGTGATGCCCTCGCTCGGGGTGACCGTCTGCATGACCTCACCGTCTACCAACCGATTCGCTACGAAGAAGAGTTCCGCGACGTCCTCACCGTCCTCGGCATGGAGGACCCGACCCTGTACAAGGCAGATGCCGAGCGCCTCGGCCAGATCCTCGAGGTGCGCCCCCTCATCGGGCGCGCCGACATCCCCGAAGGCACACGCAACGAGGCCGCCCGCACCATGCTCACACACATGAAAGCCATCTCCGCCAACGTCGACGCCCGTGGCCGCGCCGCCGCGTGCAACTTGATCGAACACATGCTCGTCGAGGGCAACGACCGGGCCATGCTCTTGCTCGGCGGCGCACACGCGGCCGGAGCGCTCGCGGCATTCCGCGACCAGGGCGTCACCGTTCGCGTCTTCCAATGCAAGAGCTATGCAAGGCGCTGACCTTTAGAGCCCCGTCCTGGGTCTTGGTGCCTGCCCTGCGACACCCCGACCTCTCGACCGCGAAACGGGGCGTTGGGTACAGTCGGATGAGATGAAGGCGGCGGCGCCGGACAGCGGCGACGGAACGAGAGGATCGCACTGCGGATGGAAGCAGTCGAAAAGGGACGACGCGGCGCGGGTTGGGCGACCATCGGAGTCGCCCTGCTCGTCGCCCTGCTCCACCTGGCGTGGTTTAGCTGGGATCGCCGCATCCCATTCATGGACCAGCACCGGTACTACCGGATGTCCGTACAGGCCACCCACTGCCTTGACGGCTCAGGGAACGCCGGCCCCCTCGGCCTCTTGACGCTCGAGGGCAGCCATCCCCCCCTGTATCCAATCCTCGGGTCCCTGGCCATGCTGATCACGGGCGACGGATATCCGGCCGCCCGCATGATCAACGTGGCGCTCGCCGCGCTGGTCGTCCTCTCCGCGTTTCTGCTCGGACGGCGGGGGCTCAGCCCCTGGAGCGCTTGCCTGGCCGCGACCCTCGCCGCGTTCGCGCCGCTGCTGTTCGCCTTTGGGCATGTCTACTACATAGAGTCCCTTCTCGTGCCCCTGGTCCTGCTCACCTGGTGGTGGACAGAAGCATCCGACGGACTGGCTCGGCCGAGGAGCTGGATAGGCATGGGATTGCTGCTCGGCCTCGGGTGCCTCGCCAAGTGGACCTATCCCGTCTTCGTCGGCGTCCCGTTGCTGCTCGCCGTCCGCAAGACCCGCCGGTGGACCTCCCTGCTCCCGACCGTGGGGGTCGCCGCGATCATCGCGGCGCCGTGGTACGTAACCAATTTCAGCAACGTCGTGGCGTTCTTCGAGCGTGGCGTCGTCGCTGGCGAGGGGCACCTCTCCGCTCACCCGGGGCTCATGGGGTGGCTGTATTACCCAAAGGAGCTCATCCTGGTGGGGCTCGGGCTGCCCTTCTCCGCGGCGGTCATCGCCGGATGGATCGCCGTGTCGCGGCAGGATCGCGCGCGCGCCCTCAAGCTGATGACATGGGCTCTCGTACCCGTCCTCGTCTTCTCCGTCGTCATGACGAAGAAGCCCCGCCACCTCCTGCCCGTGATCCCCATCCTCGCGATCGTCGCCGTCCATGGCGCGCTCGCCGTCCGCAATCAGCGACTGAGGACGGTCCTCGTCGGCCTCCTCGTGGCCCACGTCGCGACGTCCGCGCTCCAGGGGTCATTCCGACTCGTCGCCTCGGACCCCGTCGTCCGCATCGGCGGCGCCGGCATCCCGCTGCTGTCCGAGCCATCACCCGTGCCGGGGCCACCGGAGGACGCCACCTGGCCATACGAACAAATCCTCCGTGCGCTCGGCGACGCGGGAGCCACCGATCCGCGACATCCGGTCCTCCTCCTGTTCAATCTGACCGCATTTCGCGAAGACGGATTCTGGTACACCCGCGACGAGCTCCAACGTGGAGGCTTCCACCTCGGGTCGATGCAGCTCGGGTTGATCCCGTTCTCCTGGCCGCCGGGACACGAGGCGCGAAGGCCATTTCCACTCCATCGGGTCGCCGATGACACGCCGGGGCTCTTGGACGCGCGCTACGTCGTCGCAAAGACCGGCCGGATCTGGGTTCGCTACGGGACAGGGCTTCGCCTTCACGAACACGGCGCTCGCGTCTCGGAGGCCCTCCTCGATCCGGACAGCCTCCTCCGGCAGGCCTTCCGTCCTCTCGACGAGTTCCCGTTGCCCGACGGAAGCACCGCGGTCCTGTTCGTCGCCACGGATTCACCGGAGCGCACCCAACAGATCACCGCCTGGGCGCGCCTCGCCCACGAGGTCGACGACCTCCGAACTGCGTTCCGTATCGGAGACGACCCCGCAGGCGCAGCGATCAAACTCGCTCGACGCGACCCGGGGAACACCCGCAGCGTGATGCGCTGGCTGCGTCGTGCCCTCGAGGCTGATCGCGATTCCGAGGATCGGGTGCGGGACGCCGCCCGCGAGCTCGCCCTCGAAGCACCGTCCTTCCCGCGCGACCTGCTGGCGTGGCTACGGCAACGAGACCGGGACCGCTGAACGCCGTTAGTACCAGGCCGCAGCCTGGAACGGCACACCCGATGCGCTCATCCCTGCCACCCCGAAAGGGACACCGGGGATCACGGGCACGGCGCCGATGCTGAGGGTCTCGAACGCGATCTCTCTTGGGTTGGACGAGTAGGCCGGCCAGGGAACCATGTAATTCAAGCTCACTATCTCGGGAGCTGGATACACCGACAGCCAGATCCCCATGGCCCACAGCGGAGCCTGCATGCCGCCGACCATGAAGCCGAGCTGAGCCTGCATTACCTGCGGAGATTGAAGGGCCAGACCGATACGACCGTCACCGTGGAGCCACACGGCTGCGCCCTGGGGATCGATGCCGTCTTCCTCGCTGTCGTAGATCGAGAGGTTGTCGATGGTGGTCCCCTCCGACAGATGCAAGGTGATGTGCGTGTCGGCGGTAAACACCTGGCACACACCGCTCGCCAAGACATGGCCGAAGCGATTGTGGAAGTTGATGTTCCCGAGCGTCGGCCGCAAGGTGACGACCACCCGGGTCGCTCCCCCCCCGTAGTTTGAAAACTCCGCGACGGTCGGCAGAGCAAGGAGTGAATGGCTGACCGCCATAACCGCACCGTCGGCGCCTTTGAAAAAGTCCGCCGTGACGAGGTCGCCAAACCGACCCGTCGTCCGGAATTCCAGCGTCCCGAGGTGCCCGCCCCTCCCGCTGATATCGAACCCCACCCACAGCGGCTGAGCCGAGTAGGGCTGCCCAGCCGTGGGCGCCACGGTGACGCTGTTACCGCGCGCGTACAGGCCCCCGTCCCGCATCTCGGTTGCCCCGCTGATGACCGCATCGAGGGTCAGCCCGTCCGTGAAGGTATAGAAACGGTCTCGCGTCAACGGTGGCAAGGGCGGCAAGGGCGGCGGCGGTGGGGGCACGGGCATCCCGATCGCCACCTGCCCAGCGACCTGGGAGAAGACCACCGACGCCCCATCCAGCATGACGCGGGATACGGTCGAGGGCGCCAACAGGGTAATGAACGGCAGCACCGCCGGGTCGGCGCCAGGCGCGCGCGTGATCCAGATCTCACCTCCCCGGACCACCGCCGTGATGGGCTCTGACGAGTCCACGATCGGCGTGGCCCCCTCCAAGAGCTGCTCTCCCTCGCCCATCGCGTATTCGATGATCGCGCCGCTGGCGTCGCGTCGAATCCAAGCCAACTGCCCCACGAGCGTGTGCTCCGAGTCCGTCGCCGGGTTCTGATCGATCGCCGCGATGATCTTGTCGACGCGATCGGCCGACCACGTGACGACGCCACCATACGTGTTGGAGGCCGGCGCAGAGAGCGGGCTGAAGGACTGGATCCCTCCGCCATACCAGATGCTCAATATGGGCGTATCACCGACACCGCTGACCAGGGCGCGATTGCCATGGAACGTGATGCCCGCGTTGGTCTCTTGAGCACCCTGCGCGATCGTGACCTGGGCTGGTGCGAGCCACGCGGCCTTCATGGTCTGCTGACCCGCCGTGATGGTCACGGGATTCGACGGCGTGCCGGCGCCGTTCATGGGGCCGGCGGTGTTCCACCTCTGCTCGTAAGTGTGGCTTCCAGAGGTTTTGCGAACCCGGTCCAAGACGATGGCGAAGGGCTCCGCAGGGTCCTTCACGAGCACCACCGTACGATCGGCCCGCTCCATCATCCACATGAAGCGATGGTCGCCGCGCATGTAATCGAACGATGGCGTCAGGCACTTCGCCTCAAGCGAGCCGAGATAACGGCCCTCAGGAGAAGGCGGATGGAACGGATTGGTCGCGTTGCCGAGGAAGTCCTGCCCACCGACAGTCACGATGTTGTGCTGTGTACTCTGGGCTTGCGGGTATCCCGCCGGAGACGCGTAGCCGCGATCGAGCACATGGTGAACACCGTTGTTCACCAAGTCGACGTGCCCGTCGTCCTCGTGGCTGTGGTTCATCCACTCATCGCGGATGATGTAGTGGATACCGAAGGCGTTCTCGTTTGACGGGTCCGTCGTATTGTGCAGCCAGGCGCTCCCACCATCCCCCACCGCGCTGTTGTTGTTGAGCTTGTTCCAGCCAGGCGACCCGTTGGGTACGACATTGAGGCTGTCGCGATAAAACCCGCTCATGACCTCCGGCGCCTGTCCCACCAACGCGTCGGGATAGTGGAGGAAAGTGCTCAGAAACGCGGAGAAGGCGAAGGTGGTCGTGTTGATCTCGATGTTCTGGACAGCGCGCACCCGCTCCAGGAACCAGAGCCCCTCCGCGTCAGCCTCTCGTTTCACGATCCAATAGAGGATCGGATCGAACTCGACGCCACGGTGCGTCGGGCTGGAATCGCCGGTCCAGTGGAAGGAGTCGCCGATGAGCAGCCTCCCGAACCAGCTCGGCAGCCCTCTCGCGTTGGTGCCGGTGACGCGATCAGGGAAACCGCAGTTCTGCGCCGCGACGTGCGCACGGAGTGAAGACAGGGGGCCATAGAGCGCATAGCCGGAGTTCTCGTCGTAGCTGCCATCAGGAGAGACCACGTCCCTGTACCCGTCTTCGATCTTGGCGAGCGCCGCGTCGATACCCGACACCGCGCTGGAGTTATTCACCCCAGGCTCGCCCCAGATCGCGAGCAAGGACAACGCAATGGCCGTATTCCACGCGAACGACTGATTGTCTGTCGCGCCGCTGTACGAGTAGTACCCACCGGGACCAGCGGTCCCCGCGTACATGGCGGTAACCCAGCTCTGCAACTCGGTCACGATCGCGGCCCGCTCCGCCGTATTCAACTCGTCGTGCAGCAGATCAAACGCCATCGCGATCGCGCCGGCATAGGTCGCCTCGATGTATGGCTTGTTGCCACCGGTCGGCACGAGATAACCGATGGCGTTCGGGTACCCGCGAATAAGCAGGTTGAGGGCGCTGTTACGGGCGCTCGTGTTGCCCGTCAGCTTCCATCGAACCGCGGCCTCCAACATGAAGCGCACGCTGCGATATACCTGCCAAGAAGCCTGATTGGAGGCCACCTGAAACGACGCGCCCCCCGAGAGTTGACTGAACGCCCAGCCGGGCACGCCGCCGCCGTTGATCCGCGCCTGCAGCGCGGGGATATCAGCGGATGTAAAGAGCAACCGAGGCCTGGCCGGCGGCGATGTCGGGAGGCTCTGCCCAATCGTCACAGCGCTCAGCACAAGCGCTGCCACGACGGCGAGCACCGGACGGCACACGACGCACTGGGGCATCAATCAGTCTTTCACTACAAAGGGCAATCGCGGAAGCGACTGAGGGGGACACGCACCTGGGGACCGTATTTACGCGCCGCCCAAGCTTCTGCCATCATGCCCGAAAAACCGATTTTCCGGGCGAGAAGATCCCCGTTTCCCACAATCCGGAGCCGCTCATTGCGGGCTCAGTTATGAGACAACAAGGTGGTCTGGGAGGGCCTATAAGCCGGGTTCTGTCCCCTCCCCGAGGGGAGGGCGGCGACCATTCATCTGGGCCTGCCGTTACCGACAGGCTCGAACGGCCTACCCACAGGTCAAACGAGGCGGGCCGCCTCGTGGCCCCGAGGGGCCGTCCCTGCCTATTTGGCCTTTCTCCGGGTGGGGTTTACCTTGCCCGGCCCGTCACCGGGACCGGCGGTGGGCTCTTACCCCACCGTTTCACCCTTGCCTGTGCCCGAAGGCCATCGGCGGTCTGTTCTCTGTGGCACTTTCCCTGGCCTCGCGGCCGGTGGGCGTTACCCACCACCCTGCCCTGAGGAGCCCGGACTTTCCTCGACGGAACAAGTCCCGCCGTGGTCGCCCAGCCCTCCCGGACCGAAGGGATTGTCGCACCTGGGGCCCCTCTCCACGAGCCCCAGTTCGCCGCTCTGGGCAGAAAAGACGCGCCCGTGCAGCTCACCGGCACAGGAGGGGCGGCGGCCAGGCTCGGCAATCCGCCGAACCCGGAAGAGGCCAGGTGGGTCAACTCAGCATGTAGATCAGCCTGTGACAGTTGTTGCAGTCGATGCTTCGTCCGGCGAGCGCCGTGTTGAGGATGTTGCTGGTGACCTTCGTGTAGCAGCCCTGGCAGATCCCCTCCGGGGAGACCGCCACGAGCGCCGTGTGCCCAAGGCTGCTCCTGAGGGTCTGGTATCGCGTCAGGGCATCCGGATCGACCGCATGGCTCTTGGCCTGCCAGTCAGACTCCAGGGCCTCCATTTGCTTGGTCAACTCGTCCAGTTCGGTTGCGAGTTCTGTCTCCTTGCCCGTCAGGCGATCTCGTTCCTCGTCGAGCCTGGCCTTCCGATCCGGTAAGTCGACCTTTGCCTTCTCGACGACCTCCATGCTCTCGAGCACCGCGTCCTCGATCAGGGAGATCTCGCCCTTCTTGGCTTCGATCTGCCGCTGCATGGTCTGGTATTCCTCGTTCGTCTTCAGGGTATTGAGTTGGCCGGAGAGCTTCTGCACGTCGTCCTCCACGGCTCGAAGCTCGACGGTCTTCCGGTCGACGATCTGCTGCAGCTGCTTGACGTGATCGCGGACGCCCTCCAAGTCCTGTTCAGCGGTGTCGACTTCGCGCTTCTGTTTCCCGAGGCGCGCGGGTTTATCCTCGAGTTTCTTCCGGATGCGCGCCATGTTCTCGTCAATGTCACGCAGCGCGAGCAGCTCTTTGAGCGCGTTGTCCATGCTTCCCATCACCCCAATAAAAAAGGCCCGGCCGCTCACGCGCCCGGGCCAGATGTCAGAGCCCCGCTCCCTCAAGGAAACCCTCGAGTTTCCTCGCCCGAATCGGGTGCTGCAGCTTCAAGACCGCCTTGGCCTCGATCTGCCGCACCCGCTCTCGCGTCACCTTGAAGATGCGGCCGACCTCTTCAAGCGTATAGGTGTACCCGTCGCCGATCCCGTAGCGCAGCTTGATGATCTCGCGCTCACGGTAGTTCAGGGTCTGAAGGACCTCCTCGATCTTGTCCTTCAGCATGCGGTGCGTGGCGGACATGACCGGAGATTCCGCGCTGCGGTCCTCGATGAAGTCGCCGAAGTAGCTGTCGTCGGACTCACCGATCGGACGATCGAGTGAGATCGGATGCTTGGCGATCTTGAGGACGCGCTTGGCTTCGTCCACGGTGAGCCCAGCCTCCGCGGCGATCTCGTCAACCCCCGGCTCGCGGCCCATCTGCTGCAAGAGCCGCTTGCTCACGTTGCGCAGCTTGCTCATGGTCTCGATCATGTGGACCGGGATGCGGATGGTCCGCGCCTGGTCCGCGATCGAACGCGTGATGGCCTGCCGGATCCACCAGGTGGCGTAGGTGCTGAACTTGTAGCCACGCCGGTACTCGTACTTCTCCACCGCCTTCATCAAGCCCGTGTTCCCCTCCTGAATCAGGTCAAGGAACGTGAGGCCGCGATTGCGGTACTTCTTCGCGATTGAGACCACGAGGCGAAGATTGCCGGAGGAGAGCTGGCGCTTCGCCTCCTCGTAGGCGTTGAAGCGCAGATCGATCTGTTCCACCCGGCGCCGCAAGCGCTCCGGCGACTCCGATGCGCGCCCCATCAACTCGCTCAAGCTATCCTGAAGAGGCAAGAACTCCTTGCGACGACGGGCCTTTCTTAGCGCGGAGACCTCGCTCTCCAGCCGGCTCATCTCATCGCACGCCGACTTGACCTGCTCCATCAGTGGCTTGATGTGCTTGATCTGCAAGCCGAGCTCCTCGAGGAGAACCACGCCCTTCTTGCGACGCCCACGAACGCGGCGCGCCACGCCCATCTCGTCACGGCGGGAAATCCGCTTGCGCTTGCCGACCCAGTCGTTGAAGTCGTCGCGGTTCCGGTCGATGATCCGGCGAATGGTCGCCACGTTCTCCGGGAGACGATGGGAGATGTCCTGCTTGTCCACCTCCTCGACCTTCAGCGTGCGGTCAAAGGCCAGCTCGCCGCGGTCAACGTCCTCGAAGATCTTCACCGCCGCCATGGCAGCGATCGCCGACTCCAGGACCTTCTGCCGATAGAGCAGGCGGGTGATCTCGATCTTGCGCGCGAGAGAGATCTCCTGCTCGCGAGTCAGAAGCGGGATCTCGCCCATCTGAGTGAGGTACATGCGAACCGGGTCGTCGATCTTCTCCAGAGGACCGACAACCCCGACCTCCTCCTCCTCGCCGTCCTTATCCCGCTTGGCCTTGGTCAGCAGGATCCC
>NYSS01000157.1 GCA_002683135.1 Planctomycetota bacterium
CCTGCTGTACTTCAAACAATACCGAATATTCAAACTATTACAATCTACACTGCACCGCACTCTGCTCCTCCCTCGTCCAATGCTCTTCAACATCTCTAATCGCACAGTATCCCAACAACCTCGGCGCCAAATCCGGATCTCTCCACGCCAGTGCCTCCCCCTTCGGCGTTGGCGACATCCTCATCATCCGATCCCTCTCTTCTTGTTCCGATCCATCGTGCAAATGATACAGATACTGCTGCAAATTCCCTCTCTGAACTACCATTTCTGTGCGTGACTTGCGGCATTCTTCATAGATTTTGAGGGCGTGGCATTTTGAGGAGGCTGATTTAGATGAGATGCGAGAGAGGCATTCGCCGAGGACGGCGCCGTCTTCGAGGGACATTCCTGCGCTGAGATCAAGATAGAGTATTAGCTTTATGAGATTTTTAGGTAAGGGAGCAGGATATGTCGAGTTCCTGTCCGGAAATAAACAAAGAGACTTCGTCGAAAGGAGAACCAAAGAGTGAACAGAACCCACCCAGAAGCCAGATACGGCAGCGTAGCATGCACCGCATCCCCCAACATCGTCCACGCACCACTTTCATGACTCCAACTCTCCATTGGTCCGCGGATACACAGCCTCCATTTATACACACTCTCACACAGCCCTAACAGCTTCTCAATCCTCGGATCCCACCCCTCATACAACTTCCTCATCTCCACCACATTTCCCTCCAATGTCGAAGCCCCATCAGCAGGCATATCGTCCGGCACAAGCAGTACCATGTTAAACAGTTTTCCACCTTTCAACACGTAATTCACCGCGTGTGCGTCTGGTCCTAACCAGTAGTTGACTTGCGGATTCGTGACGAGCTCAGCGAGTGAAGGATCTTCTAGCATATCTGACGTGGAGAGGAGGAGTCGATAGGCGAGATCGCCTGTAGGTATAGGAGGATCCGGTTTCTTGAGTAGAAGCTCGCGTAATCGCGAATTAATCCCATCAGCTCCAACAACGAGGTCACACCAAATCTGTTCTCCACCGTCTAGAACCACCGTCGCACCATCTTCACCCTTTGTACTCTCCGAGTCAATCTTCACATCCACAACCCTTGCCTTACACCTCACCACGGCACCGAGTTCCACCGCCCGTCGGAGTAAACAAGAGTGTAAATCTGCGCGGTGGAAATCCCAGTAGAATGTCCCCGGGTACTGGGCTGCTGAAGATGCAAAGTCGAGAGAGGAGATGATAGAGCCTTTCCAGGAGAGCATGTTGACGCATTTTGGGCGGGTGGCGTATCGTGAGAGTGAGTCTAGCATGCCCCATTGTTGGAGGACGCGGCTGCTGTTGGGGAGGATTTGAATGCCTGCTCCGACCTGAAGTGTTGTAAGTATTTTGGTTTTTTTAAGGCATGTGAGAGGGGAATAGGAGGTGAGAGATGTACTTCGGCGATTTCAGATGCGGATTCTAGGACGAGGACGGAATGGCCGGCGAGGAGGATTGAGATTGCTGCTCCGAGTCCTCCTAGACCTGCTCCTACCACTATTACCTATGGAATCCGGACAGTGTTAGCCACGTGAGTTGGTATGGTTTGCAGATGCTGTAACATGAGTACATTGTGGGAAGCTGTCGTACCTTCAACTTCGTATCTTCGCCTCTCATGATCTGCTGCTTGGGAGTGATATATCCAGACTCCATAGTGCCGAAATCCGATCCGAGCCGAGTAATTCAAAACGAAGAAATTAACACAGTATACTATTCCTTCGAAATCGCTGGAAAATCAGCTCAGAAGCAGCTCAGAAATCGCAACTTATCATGAAGATATTGACAACTGCCTCATGACAACGTCCCAAATGCAGTCAAGTCCATATCATGAATTCTACGCCCGGCACCCATGTATGCAATTGGTTCCCCATGTATCGGATGGCAACCCATCCCATCTTTTCGCATCTTCGGCCGTGGACTACATCGATAAGTCGTTATCATAGGACATGGATGATCCTGCTTGACTAGCTGATTGCCATACACTTACCAAGTATGTTGGTAAGTGACTCTCGGCATTTGCGAGTGTGCAGAAGTGGGAGAAGTTCATTAGTAGTGGGGGTGGGGTTGATAACAAAGCGGGGTTTTCTGCCGCTGCAGGATGCTTGCTCTTCCGGAAGAGGCAGTAGTTGCTGTAATGTGAAGATATGTGTTTTTTTAGACGAGTGGTGACTTTTCGTATCTGTAACTAGAATTCTAGACGAGAATGGGATGGGCTGGTGTCCTGCTTCGTCGTGGCTCTGGCCCGCGACTTTTACCTCCTTTGTTGATTCGACACCTTGCTCGGTTCTCTGAATGTTTTGAAGCCAATCTGCGAAATTGAACTCGTCCAGAATAAGGAAGGAAGTAGTCAAGGAACAAGAAACAATGGATAGAGTAAGCAAGCCTTTCAACATGGGCGAAGATGCAAACACTAACGAATCACAGTTCTCACTCAAAGACCGAACGGCTCTCATCACGGGAGGAGCACGAGGCTGTGGTCTTGCCTTCGCTGAAGGTCTGGCAGAGGCAGGAGCCGATGTAGCTATCTTCGATGTGATTCCACCCGTCGAAGCATTTTTCGAAATAGAGAAAAAATTCGGCGTCAAAACAGCACACTATCTGTATGTATATCACACGTGACCCAGCCGCGATCCATCATCATCATCCGACTGATCCATTTTGTGCTCAGTGTCGACGTGAGTGACATGGCATCCCTCACTACAGGTTTCTCATCCTTCGTAGCCGACTTTGGCGGGAAATTAGATATCTGCGTACCCTGCGCAGGCATCAACCGCCATCTTTCATTCCTCGACACCTCATTCGAAGAGCACCAGAAACTACTAGGTGTCAATGTCCTTGGAGTGTATCACACTGCGCAACTTGCTGCCAAGCAGATGATCGCCAATGGCACTAAGAAGGGAAGTATTGTGCTTGTAGCAAGTATCGCCAGTTATATGGCGATTAGAAGCCAGATGAGTAGTGCGTATTGTGGGACGAAAGGTGCCGTGAGAGCGATGTGTCCGGGGATTGCAAAGGAGTTGGTGGAATATGGAATCAGAGTAAATTCCATCTCACCAGGATATGTGAGGACTGAGATGACAGCTCCCTTCCCCGACCTCCTCGAGAGCTGGAAAGACGAGATCATGAATGGAAGAGTTGCAACGCCCGATGACATTCGAGGCGGTTGTGTCTTCTTGGCTAGCGATGCCAGCTCATACATGACAGGCCAGGATCTGTGTATTGATGGAGGGGTGACGAAATGGTAGAACAGACAACTAGCCTGAAACAGAAATTGAGAAGAGCTTGAAAGCCCAAGGAATTTTCCAGAAGATAAAGGCCACTTGCTTTTTCGTTTGTTTTTCTTCCGGTCATATTCGGAAATGTACGTCTCACATCCAGCCACCGGCAGTCATGCTTCTGCAATGTGCGGTTGCCGGCACGATGATGCGTGATTTGTTGGCCGAACGCTCCGTTCGAGAGTAGCAAACTCAAAATTCCATCGAGAGCAAAGTTGGGGTGGACGAGCCTGAATACTATATGTTGACAAAGCTACACTTGTGCTAGTCATAAAATATGAGGTTATCGTCCAGGTACTCAAGTGACCTCAAGAGCAATAACTTGAGTCGTGACCTTTCGTCTCGGTTGAAAAGCCGATGAAGAATTTGCCAAGTGTGCATCTTCAGTGTGACCTGTCTCCTGTACCCCTCTGTTTGGGCACACCCCTGACTCACGCCCGCCACCCGCCCTACCTCCGTGCAGCCGCGACGTTTTTGTCATCCACCCGTCAAACTGCCCAATCTGACGGCACGCCTCTATATCTAATCTAGACCCCATCCTTGAATATCAGTCGATTTCTCCGAATCATGCCACTAACCCCTCCACTCTTACCTCCCTATCGCCTGATCTTGTCTGATCTACAGCAGTCTGAGCTGATCGAGCCCGTCGCGGCCTTGCGACGACATCCTCATATGATGGGGAGGGTTCCGAAGACTAATAATAAGTCTCGAAGGCACTTTTCGGGAGCGCAAGATCAAGGAAAGAGTCGCACAGTTTGTAGCACGAGGAATTTCGAGAGGAAAAAGAAGCAATAATGTCCCCGGGAATGGATAACGAAGGCTTTCGTGACGAACCAATGCAGAACGGTGTGGACTCCGCTTCGGAGTCAGGCGAGAATGACAGCCACGTGACGGTTATTGGCGCAGGACCAGCTGGCCTGATGTTGGCGTGAGTTTTTACACAGAACGGCCAAAAAGGCCAATTTTGAGGCATTTTGTTGACAGGCAATACCAGGTCAAATCTGGTTCGGTATGGTATCAAGACAACAATTCTTGATGATCGGCCAGACAAAACGTCAACAGGTAGAGCTGATGGGCTGCAGCCAAAAGACTATTGAGACGTTCAAGCAGTTGGGGTTAGCAGGACCGCTTCTGCAGAAAGGAGCGAGGATATACGACATTTGTTTCTGGAATGGAACAGCGACTCAACCACTGCGTCGGATAGGACGTGAGGTCCACTATCCACCAGGAGTTGTTGATGTACAGGATCCTTTCATTCTCCTGGTACATCAAGGAATGGTAGAAGATGTATTCCTGGACGATCTGAAGATTCGTGGCGTTGATGTGGTCCGAAGCACGACTTTCTCGCGTTACCGGGAGACAACAACCGGTGTCGAGATTGAATGTTTTGACTCAAGAGACTTGAAAGAGGACAAAAAGCCCAAACTGTACAGCTCGCAGTATATGATAGGGTGCGACGGAGCGCACTCGAAGGTCCGGAAGTCCCTACTCAATGCAACTTACGATGGCGAAAGATCCAATTCGGCGTGGGGTGTGTTGGATGGTGTGATTGATACGGACTTTCCCGATCTCTGGAGTAAAGCTGTAATATCATCAGAGACTGAGGGCTCTATTTTGTGTATTCCTCGAGAGAAGAATATGACACGATTGTATATTGAGCTCCACCCTGGATCAGCACCCATGTCATCAGAAGCTGCAACTGAGGAGTTCGTGATGAAAAGAGCCAAGGCAATCATGGCTCCGTTCAAGCTGTCGTGGAAATCCATTGAATGGTTCGGTATCTACAAAGTAGGGCAAAGAGTAGCCAAGAAATTCTGCAGTGAATCTGAAAAAGTTTTCATAGCAGGAGACGCAGCACACTCTCACTCCCCCAAAGCCGCTCAAGGCATGAATGTCAGCATGCACGACGCCTTCAACCTCTCCTGGAAACTCAACCTCGTAGTCCGCGGCCTCTCACCAGCAAGTCTCCTCTCAACATACGAGCAAGAGCGACGGAAAATCGCTCAAGACTTGATTGATTTCGACTACGGCCATGCCACAGCCTTTGCAACGGGTGACCCTAAAGCCCTGGCCGAGAATTTTGCGAAGAACATCCGCTTCATCTCTGGTGTCGGCGCTGAGTATTCTGAGAACGCACTCAACATGCCCGAGAAAATCCGGAGAGGAGCTCTCCAGCCAGGATGTTTGATGGTACCAGCAAGACTGACGCGGTACATCGATGCTAATCCCGTGAACCTCCAACTTGAGATCCCCATGATCGGCCAATTCCGCATGTTCTTCTTCACAAACAATATCAAGCTCGCATCACCATTCCTGGAGACCGTATGTACTGAAGTATCGTCCTCAAGGACAGTTCTCGGTCGTGCCACTGCTGCAGCGAATGCATCGTACAAGGCGCGAGGGCAGCCAGCAACGGATATGGACTCATTCATTCAGCCTCAAAGATACGTCCCAGTCTCCAAGCTAGTCACCTTCGCCATCGTGACGACGATGCCGAAAGCGCGCGTTGAGATCGCGGATCTGCCTCCACTACTGCAGGATAGCAGGTGGACGTTTTATCTAGACAATCTGATGCGCATGCCGACTGCGACGGAGAAGTGGATTGGACCATTGATGGAAGGGGAGGTTGCGATCGTGAATATCAGACCCGATGGCTATGTGGGCAGTATCGGGAGATGGAATGCGCATGAGGCGGAGTCGGGGATGGAGGCTGTGAGCTGGCTGAACACCTATTATGGGGCGTTTTTGAAGGGTTGAAAGACCTATGTGGTGTCATTTCACCAAGATCGACCGTAGTTTCGGTG
Source organism: Planctomycetota bacterium (assembly GCA_002683135.1). GTDB lineage: Bacteria > Planctomycetota. The sequence continues at coordinate 6,105 of NYSS01000157.1, forward strand.
TGAGAATTATACGACAGTCCAAGCTCAGCGGTGGGAGCGAGGGGACGAAGTCGGTGGACATCAGAATGAAAGATACGAAGAAGCACGTGAGCACACGCGATACAGGATCATGGAATTGGGGGAGCACAGTATCATTGAGCGAGCGCGTCATCTTCTCAAAGTTGTCTTTATTGTTCAATATCAAGGCCACTATCATTCGTGGCGTATGGAAACAATCGCTTTTGTCTCGCCTCACTTCTTGCCTCTGCACAGTCTGCTTTTCTCTTACCCCCGTCTCCGTTACCATTATCTACTCGCAATCATCTCCTCTTGTTCTACCCGCCCTGTCTACCACCTAGCATCTTGCTCCCATATTTCGTCCCCTCTCAACTCGCTCCCCACCAATCACCCCGACACTCTTTCCTCTCCGCTCTTCTCCGATGACTCCGTATCTTCCTCCGGTGCCATAGTCTGGGACTGAGCCGAGAAGGAATTCGCTTAGGTGTTTGTTGGTGGTGTGATTATCGTTGGTCTTGTTCTTGTTGTATGAAGAGAAGGGGCCGGAGAATGAAGAGTATGGGGTGGAAGAGTAGGTGAAGAAGGGGTCGATGGCGGCAGCAGTTCTCTTGACAGCAGGAGGACGGACAGGAATGTATCTGCTATTTCCGCTGTCCCAGAAGACTGAGCTCGCGGTTGTGATGGCGGTTTCGCGTCTGTTGGTGGCGAAATTGACATCTGTGGTGGTGGTGGTGATGGTGGTATCTTTGTTGACAGCAGCAGGACGGTGGTATCTGCTGTTGCTGCTATTGAGGCGCTCTGAAGTGACCGTGGTGAGGATGCTCATACTCTTGACGGTGTTGCTGGCTGTGACGACGCTCCTAGAGGAGGTGGCAGAAGGAGACGGGACGCCGCTGGTTTCGATCAGATCAGCCAGCCGTACGATCTCGTCAAAGGAGACTCGTCGGACTGGATTTGGGGAGAGCACCTCCGTGATGGGAGAGTTCTGTTTGTTGTTGTCAGCACGGCGCACGCTATTGCAACTAAGATTGAAGTGTAGATTGACAGTACTTACGCTGGTGACAATGGGGTTCTCTGTGGTTGCCGCGCTGGGCAGGACAAATGTCATGGTCGTGGTCATGGTCTCTCTTCTGATGTGCCGTGTTTAGATGGGAGAGGCGTGGTGTGGTGGGATATTGGGGGGTATCGTATAGTTTGTCGAAGTATTCGATGGAGCAGGTGTTGATCGAGAAAAGCACAGTCTGGAGGAATGAATACTTTTTGACGTTGCAAGGTGTGCGGTTCCTTGGGAACGTTAGGTGAAAATGACGCTCGAGGTGAATCTGTTGCGACCGAGGTGAGTTCATGTTCGAGCTAAGCGAGTCGAAATCCCTTCTGTATTACGACACCTCGCAACAGTTGCAAATTGGCTTATTCATTCGGTCAATAGTTTACAGCTAGCCAATTCTAGCGTTTGTCGTTGTCACTGACAGTTTTCGCTATCGACCTCTTTGTTTACTTTCGACTCGTCTCTCCCCCTTGAGATTTCTAGTATGCATACTCTCTCAAGTCTCAAGCACAGATAACGTGCTGGAACTGCAAGTTGTCTTTCTGGATGCTGCGAGGGGACTTGGGGGCGTTCGTTTGTTGAGGACTTTCAACGTGGGAACGACTGGATGTAAGGAATTATTTAGCGCTGCGAGGCTATTTGCACAACTACATCTTCGTCGAGAAGACGGATGGGCTGGGCAAGGAAATTATATCGCTAAAAATGGAAACACGACCTGACGTTCGTCCTGGTATGAGGCGTTTAGCGGATGCAGGATACTTATATTCGTAACGGGGCTCAATCAAGTGGTACGTAAGACTCTGGATCTTAGCAGAGAATCGAATGTTGAGTCCAACTGGTCATTTTGCGCTTCTTTGAAGATTTTGTATCTTGATTGCCGAGAATTTTTTGTCAATTCGTTTTCCCCGCCTGCCCTCTTCGTCATAAGAACTGGTTCAGAAGTGCTTCTCCAAGTCTTTTCCTCCTCTCTAGAAGATGAGGCCACGTAAAGCTAGACCAGTCCAGACCAGAGGTATTACTATCCTCCCAATATGCCACTTCCGCCATTGCTCCAACAATCTCAGAACTTCCCCCCTAATCTCCCTATCCGTCCTCTCCTTCTCCTCCTCAGACTTTACCCCTTTCAACTCCCCTTCCATTTCAGCCAGCGTATCATTCGTCGGAAAAACAAACAAAACCCCATACCAGGCAACCTGAGCCCCAAGTCCTAATGCAGCACCGAACCATTTCCACCTCCCACAGATCTCCTTGTCCGGGTATGAATACAACAGATAGGTGAGCAGTGCCAGCGAAGTCCCTTGAACTCGACTGCTCCCTTGCATGTACTTCGCCCCAAAGTGATGAGCTGGTGGAATTGCCGAAGCATAACCATGGACGAGTCGCTGTTTTCCACAATGGGGATGCTGAAAATGTACATCCCGTGTGCAGCGCCCGCCAAGGCTGCGAGGTAAATCGTATTGAAGGCGGCAAAAAATTTCAGGAACGTTGAATCATAGAGGATGTCCATGTTGTAAGATATGAGAGATGATGTGAAATACGGTTTTGATGGATCCGTGAAACGACTTTGATTTTTGGGGTGATCCGAATTTAGACGATGAGGGGCAGCTTTGTTTACACTGTTGGTCTGATCCCGCCAAGACTCGCTTCGTGGCAACTATCCAGGTAGGCATGGTTAGCTCGAAGATCGTCTACACCATCGTCTTCGATCAGAACTGAAAACTTATGCCATGGAGAATTAGACAATGAGACGGATTACGGGCATATTCTTACTCTCCGATAGGATTGACCATTGTGTCGTCTCTATCCAAGTGCATTAGCATGTCGGATTTGAATCTTCTTTCAAAATCCGATGGTGAATCTTGACATAAATAAATGACGCTATTCTGGAATCCGGATTGGTGAACCGCAGATGATATTGCATCTTGCGAGCACGCAACAATTCATCACAACCGTCAAATCGCTCAACATCATTGCCATTCGCCAGA
>NYSS01000158.1 GCA_002683135.1 Planctomycetota bacterium
GGCACCGATGACCCGTCTGCTTCTGGCCGTGCCATGGACTGGGAGACGTTCTTCCGCAACTACCGGGATCCCGACTTCGTTCCTGGATTCACGATCCTGAACAAGCTGGGTAGCGGTGTGTTTGGCGAGGTCTATAAGGCCAAGCGAACGTCTATCGGCAAGCTGTACGCCATCAAGTTTCTGCGCTTGCAAGACGAGCGACTGCATGCCCAGGTCGTTCGCGAGATCGACTCCGTGGACCACTTCGCGCAGGTAGATCACCCCAACCTCGTAAGCATCGAGGACCGGGGTGAGGTCTGCGGTATCCCGTACATCGTCATGGGTTACGCGGGCGACGAGACGCTCAAGTCGCTGCTGCTTGAAGGCGACATGTCGGTGGAGCGTGTCATTCCGCTGATCCGGCAAGTGATCCGCGGCGTCAAGGCGTTGCACGAACACTCGATCATCCACTTTGACTTGAAACCGGCGAACGTGTTCATCAGGGGCGACGTGGCGCGTGTGGGCGACTACGGGTTGTCCAAGCTCATGACCGAGTCGCGCGCGACCCTGAGCATGGGGCGCGGTACGCCGTATTACATGGCTCCCGAGATGCTGCGGCGGCGTGGCGACGCGCGCTCAGACGTCTACTCCCTCGGCGTGATTCTGTTCGAGATGCTCGTGGGAGACGTCCCGTTCAAGGGCGACACGGAGTGGGAGATCCTCAAGCGTCACGAGACGGAGACGCCGCTGATTCCCGACGTGATCTCCGCCGGGCTGCGCGCCTTCCTCAAGCAGTGCCTCGGGAAGAACCCTGAGACCCGCTTCGCGAATGCTGGCGCGATGCTCGCAGCGTTCGAGGCCGCCGTCGTTGGCGACCTCGCCCAGGCGAGCCAGGCGGGTTCGGTGGCGACCCCGCCCCCGACGCCCCGTGTCTTGCCTCCAGGCCGATCCGGTTTGGCCAACGTGGGGTCCGCCGCGGGTCGTCTGGCGGGCAAGGGGAAGGTCAGCCTGGAGAAGGTCCGCGCCGAGGTTCAGGACGTCCTCGGCAAGGTGCGCGCCGGGACCGGCGAGATGGTCGAGGCGGCGAAGGTCAATTTTCGAGCCGCGCAACGGCCGCGCAACCCGTCGAAGATCGTCGCCGGGTCTGGGCCGCGCCGGGAAGGCGAGGCCGGCGCGCCCGGTCGTCGTCGGCGCAGGGCCCCGCGGGCCGCTCAGGTCCCTGTCGTGGACGGGCGTCGGAGCACCGGCACACGGGCGGGGTTGGGGTACCTGTTTCTCTTGCCCTTCACGCTGCTCTCGTGGGCCCTGCGGAACGCCGTCCAGGTCGTCATGGTCGCCGCTGTCATCGCGGCGCTTTGCGCCTGCGTCCATCTTGGGCTCGAGGCGGCCATCCTGTAGGCTCCTCGCGTGGCGGTACGCAATCTTGATATTGAATTGCTGAAGCGGCTCGACGCTAAGGAGTGGGAGCGGCTGGAGGCGGAGTATCACGACCGTGTCTTCGGATATGTCAAACGCCAGGTCGGCGATACGGACCTCGCCGCGGACCTGACTCAGGACACTTTCCTGGGGGCGGTTCGGGGGATCGGCAACTTCAACACGCGCTACAACGTCGAGCAGTTCTTGATGGGGATCGCCCGCAACAAGGTGATCGACCACCTGCGGCGCAAGCGTCCTGAGATCCACGTGCCTGATCGTGATGACGACTCGACCGGGTTCTTCGGCAACGTGCCTTCCGACTCGCCGTCTTCTCACAAGCTCCTGGAGGGACGGGAGAAGGTGCTCCGGCAGAAAGGCGCCCTGGTGATCTGCTTGCGAGACCTGGTCGCGGATCTGTGGGAGCGCCGGGACTTCCGGAGGCTGATGGCGATCGAGCTGTGTTTCCTCACTGATCGGAAGCACCGCAAGATCGCCGAGCGCCTTGAAATCGACGACGAGAAGGCCGTCGCTGGGATCAAGTTCCGGGCGATTCGCGACCTTCAGGCTCGCCTGCGTCGTCGCGATCCTCGCAAGACCCTGTTCAGCGGTTTGTGGGAGGCGCTCTGATGACCGAGTGTCCGCAGATCTCGGAACTGGGTGCCTTTGCGGAGGACGGGTCCGGTTCTGAGGAGCTCCGCGCCCACGTCACCGGCTGCGAGGCTTGTCAGGAATCACTTGAGTCGTTGCAGGAGGAGGTCCTGTCGCTCCAGATTCCACTTTCGGAACTCTGGTTCCGTGCCCACATCTCCTGCCCGCATGGTGCGGCTCTGGCTGGCTACCGGGATTCGAAGCTCGAAGCCGACGCGCTGGAATACGTCGCCTTCCACGTGGAGGAGCTGGGGTGTCCCCACTGCCAGGCTCGTCTTGAGCAGGGCGCACTCGAGGACTCCGAGGAGGGCCGAAAGGCCATGCGACAGTCGCGCGCGCGTGTGGGTGAGGCGACGTCCATCCTGTTGGACGAGCTGGGCAAGGCCTGACGCACTTTTTGCCTCGCCTGCCGGTCTTTTCGGCGAATAAGCCTGTCTTCCAACCGAATGAACGCTCTGTACCTACTCACTCGAGTAGTAACAGGAGGCTCCCCGAAATGGCGCGCGTGTGCCTGCGGGGGGACGGTTACCGGAGATTGGAAACGCCATGAAGAAGCTCTTGATCGGTGGCGCCGTTGTCCTGACCCTCGCGGTCGTCATCATCGGCCCACAGGCCTTCTATCACGTTGAGAAGGCCTTCGCCTGGGCGCGCAACGAAGTCGAGGATTCGGTGCCGGTGGAGTACCGGCTCGAGCAAGCTGAGGAGATGATCCAGGATCTCGGTCCTGAGATCGACGATTGCCGCAAACGCGTGGCCGAAGAGGAAGTCGAGCTTGACTATCTCGAGGCCGAGATTGCCCGGCTCGGGACAACCCTCGAGCACGACGAGGACGCGCTTCGGGCTCGCAACGCGTCGCTGAAGGCGGGACGTGAGGTGTTCGCTGTCGCGGGGCGCAGCTACTCCAAGCGTGACATGCAGCATCGCGTCCGCCTCGCGTTCGAGCGGTTCAAGCAGAAGCGCTCCCTGCTCACCACCAAGCAGCGTCAGCACGATGTGCAGACTCAGGCGGTGAGCGCGGCGCGTCGCAAGCTCGACGCGACCATTGCCAAGCAGCAGAATCTCGAGTTGATGGTCGAGGAGCTGCGGGCGCAACTCCTAGAGACGCAGGCGCTGCGTGCCCAGGCGGATCGCTTCGAATTTGACGACAGCAAGCTGTCTGAGATCGAGGACATCCTCTACAAGGCGAAGAAGGACCTGGACGTGACCCAGAAGCTGCTGTCGCAGCGGCAGCCGGCGGACCTCGATCTTCCCGAACCTGCTCCCGAGCGCGACGTGACTGCTGACATCGATCAGTACTTCAGTGGCGATGGTGCGGAAGGTCCCGCGGGACTCGTCCCGGTCAGCGGCGACGGCAACTGAAATCCCCGAGTTGTTTCCGGACTCCGAGAGCGGGATCGTGCGCTTCACGCGCCGGTCCCGTTCCGCCATTTGCCGTACAATTCTGAGCACTCCAGGCCCCGCGGCGTTGGAGGGGCAGGCGCCAAGGGTTTGAACGGGAGGAGAGACCGTGGCTGACGAATCGAGCAAACCGTCCGAGGAAAAAAAGGCCGGGGACAGCAAGATCGCGTACATGGCGAAGGAGGCGAGCGCGAAGAAGCCGGTGGAGATAGGCGCCAAGGAGTGGCGCCGTCACCGGCTCGCGGCCGGTCACATGGTCATCGTTCGCAGCCACTTCAAATCGATCTTCCTGATCCCGATGGTGCTGATTTCGATGGTGCTCGGGATCTTCTCGGTGTTTACCGACAGCGCTTCGGACCAGAACGCGACGTATGGACTCATCTGGATTTGTTGCTTCTGCCTCTACATGAACGTGTTCATTTTTGAGTGGTCTCGCCCGTGGACATTTGCCCTCATCCTCAGCTTCGTGGCCTTGACCATGCTCGGTTTCCTCCTTGACGCGTCATATGACGTCTGGGGTGGCCTCAAGGGGTTCCTGGCGAATCTGGACATCCAATTCTCGACGCCGACGTACTGGTTCTTCGCGATCTTCTTTTGCATCTGCGTGGCGATCTCGTTCCTCAAGACGCGCCTCAACTACGTGGTGGTCGAGAGCAACGAGGTGCAGCTCTATCGCAATGCCCTGTTCGGTGATCGTGAGCGGATCTCCATGCTCAATCCGCGGGTCGAGGTGCTTGTTCCGGACATGCTCGAGTACTTTCATCCGTTCTATCGAGCGGGCACGATGATCATCCATGCCCCGGACAGGAGCATCGTGCTGGACAATGTGCTCCACATCCGCCGTATTGAACGCGCGACCGACCGGCTGGGGAGTGCGCTGGCGGTCCGGGTCAGTCAGTAGGGCCTCGGCCGTCAAGCCCAAGGGCGGGGGTTGCTCTTCCCGGTCAGGTCTGGAGGTCTGGGACCGCTTCTGCAAAGATCCTGGGTCATGGACCGGCAGGCAGCTCGCGAACGTTTCCTCGTTCCCCAGTGGAGCGGGGGCTACTTCGACATCGACGGCGACGGGTACGCTCGCGTCATCGCAGACCCGGAGTCCGGGTATTCCGCTCGCGTGGTGGACGTGGTTGATGGGTTGCGCCGCCGTGGCTATCGGTCGCCGTTTCTGCTGCGCTTCCCCCAGATCCTCAAGCATCGCGTTCGTCGGCTCCACGAGGCCTTTGGGGCGGCGATTGAGGAGTTCGACTACCCGGGGTCGTATCAGGGCGTCTATCCCGTCAAGGTGAATCAGCAGCGCGCCGTGATCGAGGCGCTGGTGGAGGAGAGCGGGCGCCACAGGTACGGGCTCGAGGTTGGCAGCAAGGGTGAGCTCGTGCTCGCCTTGATGCAAGATCTCTCCCCCGACGCCTTGGTGGTCTGTAATGGCTTCAAGGATCGCGATTACATCGAGCTGGCGTTGCGCGGTGGACAGGCCGGGACCCGTGTGTTGTTGATCTGCGAGACGATCCACGAGGTCTCTGAGATCCTCGATGTCGCGCGCGCAGTGGGGGTTCAGCCTCGCATCGGATTTCGCGCACGTCTGCACTCGGGAGGATCGGGCAAGTGGTCTGAATCCGGTGGGCACCACGCGAAGTTCGGGCTGTCGACCCTGGAGATCGTCCGTTGCGTGGAGCTGATGGAAGACTCGGGGTGCGCCGACGCCCTTGAGTGCGTGCACTTCCACGTCGGGTCGCAGATCAGCGACATCCTGGCTATCAAGGAGGCGGTGAAGGAGGCTGCTCGCCTGTATTGCCATGTTCGCAAGCGTGTGCCTTCATTGCGCTACCTAGACCTCGGCGGTGGGCTCGGAGTGGACTATGACGGCTCGAGCACGATGTCGTCGTGGAGCCAGAATTACACGCTTGAAGAGTATTGTCGCGACTGCGTCTGGAACGTGGCATCAGTTTGTGAACAGGAAGATGTCCCGCCCCCGACCCTTATCAGCGAGAGCGGGCGGGCGGTCACGGCGTTCGCAAGCCTCGTCGTCGTCTCACCGCTCAAGGTCATCGGTCGCACGGCTGATGTCTCCGTCGATGTTCCTGGGGACGCGTGTCACCAGGTCGAGGAACTGCGCGCGTCTCTTGACGAGATGACGGCGGGCAACTGGCGTGAGCTCGTCAACGACGCTCGTGCCCTGAGCGATGAGGTCATTCTCGGCTTCAAGATGGGCTTCGTCAGTCTTGAGGATCGGGCGGCAGGGGAGGCGTTGTTCGCCGATGTCTGCCGCAGGGCGCTGACGTTTATTGAGCCCGAGGGGGGGGACCCGGAGGAGATCCAGGATCTGATGCTCACGGTCGCGCCGATGATCGTCTGCAACTTCTCGGTGTTTCAGTCGACCCCGGACACGTGGGCGGTGCGCCAGGTGTTCCCCATCATGCCGCTTTCATCTCTGACAGAAGAGGACCTCCACCCCTACACCCTGGGCGACATCACCTGCGATTCCGACGGACGTATCGATGACTTCCTGTCCTCCGAAGGGGGCTGCAAGAAGACCATCCAGTTCCCCGTACTTGACCTCGAGAACAACCCTTACCTGATCGGGATCTTCCTGGTCGGCGCCTACCAGGACACCTTGGGTGACTTCCACAACCTCTTTGGTTCGGCGAATGAGGTCAGCGTGTTCATCGAGCAGGACGACACGTTCCAGCTTCGCAACCACAGCCGTGGGACCACCGTGTCCGAAGCCGTTTCCATGTTCGGATTTCCCCGAGAAGAGCTCATCCACCGCTTCGATGATCGCCATGGTGGGGACGATTCTCCGGAGTCCATCCGATACAGGGATTGCTTCCTGCGCGTGTTGAGTTCCGGGACCTACCTGCGGCGGTAGGGCCGGGGGGCTTCTGCCGGCGTTCGACCGGTCTACATGCGGTCGAGGAGCGGCATTCCCAGCAACTGGGCGCCGCGGCCCAGGACCTCGACGGCGGCGCGGCACAGCTCGAGGCGGGCTTTGCGGATCGCCAGGTCGTCCTCCTTGAGCACCGGGCAGCGGTCGTAGAACCGGTTCAGGTCGCGGACGAATTCGATGAGGAAGCTCGCGATGACCGAGGGATTGAAGTCGCGGGCCGCGCGGGCCGTCGCGCCGGTGAAGGAGAGGATGCTGAGCGCCAGGTTCCGCTCCATCTCGTGGGTAAGGACGGTGAGATCGAGCTCTTCCGAATCGGTCTCGTCTCCGGCCGAGTTGATCATCGTCTTCAGCCGCGCGTACGCGTACAGCACCCGCGCGCCGGTGTCGCCGTCGAACGAGACCGACTCCGCGGGGTCGAACATCATGTCGTTTTTCGGCGAGACTTTGAGCAACATGAACCGCAGGGAGGCGAGCCCGATGGTGCGGGAGCGATGCTCCAATTCGTCAGCTGGGATCTCGCCAGCCGGATCGCGAGCCTTGACCTCTTCGGCCGCCAGGCCGGCGACTTCGGAGAGGAGATCGTCCGCGTCCACCACGGTGCCTTCACGAGACTTCATCTTGCCGTCGGGGAGATTCACCATGCCGTACGCGAGGTGGTGGAGGCCTTCGGCCCACGCGTACCCCAGCCGCTCCATGATCTTGAACAGCACCTGGAAGTGGTAGATCTGCTCGTTCCCTACGACCCAGACTTGGCCGTCGAGGCTGTGCTCCTCTGCCTTGCGGATTGTCGTGCCGATGTCTTGGGTCACGTAGATCGCCGTGCCGTCCGAACGCAGCACGACCTTCTTGTCGAGCTTGTCGGCGCGCAGGTCGATCTCGATGGCCCCGTCATCCCGTCTCTGGAAGACGCCCTTTTCCAGGCCCTCCATGACCTTGGCCCGTCCCCACTGCCAGGTCTCGCTCTCGCGATAGACGACGTCGAATGACACGCCGAGATCGACGTAGGTCTTCTCCATCCCTTCGATGACCCACGCGGTCATCGTCTCCCAGAGCGCCCGGACCTGCGGGTCTTCGGCCTCCCACGCCAACAGCATCTTCTGGCACTCACGGCCGAGACCGATCTTGTCGAAGTGCTCGTCCTTGAACGACGCGGCGTACTTCGCTTGGAGCTTGTCCTCAGGGACGTCGCGTCCCTTGCGGTCCGTGCCGTGCTTGTCCTTGTAGGCCGCGTAGTGGTCCGGGTTGGCTTCGATCCATGCGTCCCGTTCCTCTTTGAAGCGCGTCTCGAAAAGGACATAGAAGTCGCCGACGAAGTGGTCCCCCTTCTTGCCAGCGCTCTCAGGAGTGGCGCCGTCGCCCCACCGCTGGTAGGTGAGCATTGACTTGCAGATGTGGGTGCCGCGGTCGTTGTAGAGGTTGGCCTTGACCACCTCGGCGCTTGCGTTCTCGAGGATGAGGCTCAGCGAGTGGCCCAGGAAGTCGGTGCGCATGTGCCCGAGGTGCTGGGGCTTGTTGGTGTTGGGGGCCGAGTACTCGACCATCAGCTTCTTGCCGGAGTGCTCCTTGTTGGAGCCGAAGCGGTTCGGGTCTTGGAGGACTTGGGGTATCGAGCCCTGGAAGATAGCCTCGGGGATCAGTCGCAGGTTGACGTATCCGTCGACGGCGGCGGCCGAGTCGATGGGGCCGAGACCGCCCATGCATCGGGCGAGCTCCTCGGCGATGCCCGCTGGTGGGCGCTTCAACTCGCGGGCCAATAAGAAGCCGTTGACGGTGAGGTCCCCGAATGATCGGTTATGGGGGAACTCAAGCGGCACGCGGGCGACGCGCATGCCGAAGGCCTGGCGGATGGCCTGGTTGGTGAGGACTGCGATCTGTTCGAGGAGCATGAGCGCGATATCTTACGGACAGGAGCCCTGACCCAAACCCCATGAACACATCCGTTTCTGTGATCGCCTCAGTGGACGCACTTCCGGACGGTTGGTCGGCCCGCCAGGCTGAGCCGCTGCCGCCGTGGCGGGGGGTGCTCATGGTGTCGCCTGAGCATTTCAGGATCGCTTATGCCATCAATCTCCACATGCGGGATGGAGACGGTGGTCTGCGGGCCGTCGATCCCGAGAAGGCCCGGGCCCAGTGGGACGCGCTCGCCCGCGTGTACGAGTCGATCGGCTACCCGGTCAGGGTCCTGCGAGGGCAGGAGGGGCTCCCGGATATGGTCTTCGCGGCAAATCAGAGCTTCCCGTTCCCACGAAACGGGGGCGACAGTGTTCTGCTCTCGCGGATGCGGCATGAGCAGAGGGCCGCCGAGATTCCCGCCTTCGAAGACTGGTTCCGAGGGCGGGGGACATTCATGGTGCCGCGTCCGGACGATGCTCCGTATTGCGAAGGGGCCGGGGATCTCCTCTGGGTCCCCGGGCGGAGGGTCCTCCTTGGAGGATACGGGTTCCGGACTGACCGGGAGGCCCTCGATGAGGTCGCGGCGGCGACGGGCGCACGGGTGCTCGCGTTGCGACTCACCGACGAGCGTTTCTACCACCTAGATACGTGTATTGCCCCGCTCGACGGGACCCGCGCGTTGTGGGTGCCGACCGCATTCGATGACAGCGGTACGGCGCTGCTGCACCGGGTCTTCGATCGTCTCATCGAGGTCTCCGAGGACGAGGCAGCGAACGCGTTGGCGTGTAACGCCCACTGCCCCGACGGGCGCAGTGTGATTATCGAGGCCGCCGCTGAGGGCACCCGCCGGGCACTTGAGGCGGAGGGGTTCAGGGTCTTCCCCGTCGAGACATCCGAGTTCTTGAAGTCTGGAGGCTCGGTCTTCTGCATGAAGCAGATGCTGTTTTAAGATATTGATATCAAATGGTTTGAGTCGATTCCTTCAGGCTTCCCAGCGGCGCTCTCGCCGCCGGTTCGAGTGGCTTGTCGGCGTTGCACGCCCCGCGGTCGCCTCCCTCGGTCCGCTCCCGCCAAGTCGCGTTGAGCATCATCCACCGAGGTGCACCCATCCGGTCCGATAGGGCTTGAGCGTCCAGGGAAGCGGCCGCATTGCTCCGTCCTGCCTCTTCGGACTCGGCCGCGGGGCTGATACCGTCCCACGCCATGTCAGAAGGCCTCCGTAACGTCGCCATCATCGCCCATGTCGATCACGGCAAGACCACCTTGGTCGACAAGATGATCGCCCAGGCGGGTCTGATCCGCGCCCATCAGCAGGTCCAGGAGTGCATGCTCGACTCCAACGACCTCGAGCGAGAGCGTGGGATCACGATCCTCGCCAAGAATATCTCGCTTCGCTACTGCGCGACGAAGATCAACATCTTCGACACGCCCGGGCATGCCGACTTTGGCGGTGAAGTCGAGCGTGTGTTGCGCATGGCAGACGGGGTGCTGCTGCTCGTCGATGCGTTCGAGGGACCCATGCCGCAGACCCGGTTCGTCCTGCGCAAATCCCTCGAGTGCGGTCATATGCCGATCGTCGTCGTCAACAAAATGGACAGGGCCGATGCGCGGCCAGACACGGTGGTCGATCTGGTCTTCGATCTCATGGTCGACCTGGGCGCGGATGACCGTCAGCTCGACTTCCCGGTGCTCTACGCTTCGGGTCGTGATGGGTGGGCTCGGACCGAGCCTGAGCCCGGTCCTGGTGACATGACCGCGCTCTTTGACGCGATCCTGCGACGTATCCCCGCGCCGACGGACCCTGCGGACGCCCCCTTGCAGCTCCAGGTCTCAGCCCTGGACTGGAGCGAATTCACCGGACGCATGGCCATCGGTCGCGTGACCCAGGGTGTTCTCGTGAAGGGCAGCAAGGTCGCCGTCGTGAAGGAAGGGGACGAAGTCGTGATCGAGCAGGGCCGCAAGATCATGGTCTTCGAGGGGATGGGCAAGGAGGAGGTGGATGAGGTGCGCGCCGGAGATGTGTGCGCCATCGAGGGACTCGAGAACGTCAACATTGGCGACACGATCTGCGATCCCGAACACGTCGATCCCCTGTCCCGGCTCACCGTGGACGAGCCGACCATTTCCATGATGTTCACCGTCAACGATGGGCCCTTCGCCGGCCTGGACGGGCGATATGTCACGAGCCGCCAGGTGCGCGGGCGTCTCCACCGTGAGCAACTGAAGAACGTGGCGCTCAGGGTGGAGGACACGGATCGGCCTGAGACCCTGAAGGTGTCGGGCCGCGGCGTGCTCCACCTCGGGATTCTCGTCGAGGAGATGCGCCGTGAGGGTTACGAGTTTTGCGTCGGGAAGCCGCGCGTGATCATGCGGGAGGTCGACGGCAAACGTCATGAGCCCATCGAGTTGGTGACGGTCGAAGTACCGGAGAAGCACGCGGGCAAGGTCATCGAGTTGCTCGGGCAGCGACGTGGCGAACTCGTGAAAATGGAGCCCCAGGACGGCGTGACGCGCCTCGAGTTTTCGTGCCCGGCTCGCGGCCTCATCGGCATCCGTACCCGCATCCTCAACTTGACTCAGGGCGAGGCGGTTCTCCATCACGTCTTTCAGAGCTACGAACCCCACAAGGGGGAGGTGGCCGAACGCGGAGTAGGGGTCATGGTCTCCGGCAGTGAGGGCGAGGCGGTTACCTACGCGCTGGAGAAGCTCAAGGACCGCGGCGTCTTCTTCATCCCGCCCCAGACCAAGGTCTACGAGGGGATGGTTGTTGGCGAGCACAGCAAGAGCAATGATCTGCCTGTGAATGTCACCAAGGGGAAGAAGCACACGAACATCAGGACGCAGTCGGCGGATCGCAAGCTCTTCCTGCCTCCGCATCGCGACCTAGGGGTGGAGGAGGCGTTGGAGTACATCGCCGAAGACGAGCTCGTCGAGATGACACCGAAGAACATCCGGCTACGTAAGGCGAGCCTGCGCGAGTCCGACCGGAGGCGGTTGCGGCGGGTAGAGAAGGGCTGAACTGCCGGCGGCGGTCCCCCCCGGACGTCCGCTGAAGCGGGGGATTAGGGGAAGATCCCGCGCTCTGCGTAAGCGTCTTGCAGCCGCTGCAGGGCGACGATGTAGGCGGCCGTGCGGCTGTCGCAGTCGTGCTGCTCCGCGGCCTCCGTCACCAGGGCCCACGAGCGCATCATCATCCGCCGCAGCCGTCGGTCGATCAACTTGACCTCCCATCGCTCGCAGTTGCGGTTTTGGATCCACTCGAAGAACGACACGATGACCCCGCCTCCGTTGGCGAGGATGTCTGGGATAATCTCGATGTCGCGCTCCTTGAGCACCTGCTCTGCGCGGATGGTCGTGGGGCCGTTCGCGCCCTCGACCACGACCTTGGTCTGTAGACGTCGCGCGCGGGCGGACGTCAGCTGATTCTCGATCGCCGCCGGGATCATGGCGTCGCACTCCGTCGCCCAGAACGCCTCCGCGTCGATGTCATCGGCGGCGTCGAAGCCGCCAAGCCCACCGGTCTTGTCGGAGTGGGCCTTGAGCGCCTCGACGTCGATTCCCGATGGATTCGCCACGGCGCCAGTGTGGTCTTGGATCGCGACCACCTTTGCGCCCATCGCGCTCGCGATGCGGGCTGCGAAGCAGCCGACGTTACCGAAGCCTTGGATTGCGATAGTGAGGTTCGACACCGTCAGGCCGCGGGCCTGCGCCCAGAACTCGACGGCGAAGCACACGCCCTGGCCGGTGGCCTTGTCGCGACCCTCCGACCCTCCGCACGTGAGTGTCTTACCCGTGACCACGGCCCGTCCGCGGTTGCGATCATGGGCGTTCACCGAGTTGAGGTAGGTGTCCATCATCCAGACCATGTGCTGGGCATTGGTCCCCACGTCAGGGGCCGGGATGTCGTAGTCCGGGCCGATGTTCGTGCCGAGGCTGTGTGTGAAGCGGCGGGTCAGGCGCATCTGCTCTTCGGAGGAGAGTTCCCAAGGGCGACATGAAATGCCGCCCTTGCCACCACCGAAGGGGATGCCCGCCAGCGCGCTCTTGAATGTCATCCAGGCAGCGAGGGCCTTGACCTCGTCCAGATTGACGTCTGGGTGGTAGCGCATACCGCCCTTGTAGGGCCCCAGGATGTTGTTGTGCTGGATGCGGTACCCCCGGAACATCAGGTGGCGACCGTCGTCCATGCGCACGGGGAAGTTGACGATGACCTCGTTCTTCGGCTGCTCCAGGATAGACCGGACGCTGTCGTCCAACTCCATGACGGTGGCCGCGCGCGAAAATTGCTGTCGGGCTGTCTCATAGAGGCTGCCGGTTTCCTCGTTGTCGAGGGCGGAAGCCTCGGAGATCGTGGTCTTGGACATGTCCGTTGATCCTGCGTGGTGCGGTATAAGGGAGGTCCGACGTCGATTCTAGTACCGACCTCGTGCCCGTCCACAAGTCGGCTTGTGGACGGACTGCTTGACGCCTCCGCGCGTCGGGATTTAGAGTCCGTGGCGGGTTGGTTTGGGAGCCATGGGCGGAGGGCGCCGTACGATTGGCGTACGATTGGCACAGACCGCCACGCACGAACCATGAAGCTGCATCTCATCCTCATCCTGGCGGCCTCCTTGTTGGGCGCCTGTGGCGACCCCAAGGAGCCTTCCCAGCCGGAAACCCCGGTGGCGAGCGGTCCCGTTCTGGCGGCGTTCGTCGACGAGGGGCCGATTGCCCTCGAAGTTGACGGGATTCCGGTCCCGAAAGCGACGCTCGAGCGCTATCTGGCGCTGTGGAAGGTCCGGCGTCCGCAGACGTCAGACAAGACGCTGATCCGGGAGGCAATCGAAGAAGGTGTGGTGCCCATCGCGGCTATGTATGCAGCATTTTCTGAGTCGGATATTGCCCAATTGAGCGCTCGGGCGTGGGCGGCCCACGGGCGCCTCGAGCGCGGCGAGCAATGGGATGTGGTCTTGGCCGACACGAGTGATGACCCCAACAAGGCGGTGGCTAAGGGCTCCATTGGTATCCGTCGTCGGCTGGCGGTTCCGGGGCTTCTGTCCCCGTCGGCCGAGATCGAGCAGCGGGCTTTCGAGATGGAACTCGACGCGGTCTCCGAGCCGTTCTGCACCGAGAAGGGGGTGCAGATCGTCACCGCGCGGAACGAGGTCCGGCTCCCTGACCAGAGCGAGGCGGAGCTCCAGCGGGAGATCTTCACTCTTCTCTTTGCCTGGGGCGCGGACTATCGAGCGCATCTGGCGGAGTGGACCTCCGGCAAATCAGAGGAAGAGGTGGAGGCGTTCAAGACGAAGTTGAGGGGTTTCCAGGAGCAGATGAAGCGGCGAATCCGCAAAGCGAAAGTTCGCATCGTCGATGAGAGCTACCGCGACGTGGTCTACCCATTTCGTTTGCGGAATCCCTGATGTGGGTGCCTAAGGTTGGAGAATCGGACTCTTTGGGGGTTTTTTTGCCCTTGCGGGGCGAACTGCCGATGAGCTATACGTAGTATCAGATGGCTGGCCGCGGAGGCGACTCCGGCGGCTGCCACGATCCCAAGCGATTCGTCACCTTAGGAAGTGTGTACGAATTCTGGCTCCCGGCGTTACTGGGGGCCGCGACACGGGTGGTTTAGTCGGGCAAGAATAGTGGGCCCGGAACTCGTGTCACACCGAGTCTGCTCGATCCTGCTGGTTCCTAATCTGGGGCCGTAGTCGGGCCGATCGGCTCCAAGAGTTGTGTCCCGTGCGTAGCGCCGGGGTGATCAAGATCCCCGGCACGTTAACGCTCAGGGTCCAGGGGAGACCTGATGGCACGTAATAGCCGTAGGAGATCCGGAGGCGGAGGCGGAGGCGGAGGCGGAGGCGGAGGCGGCGGCGGCGGCGGTAGCCGACGCGGTGGTCGTCGACGTCGTCGTCGCGGAGGTGGGGGTGCGTCCGAGGAAGTCGAAGTCGCTCCGACAGAGGACGAGAACGGCGATCCTATCCCGACCGAGCCGATGGCTCAGGACGGACTGCTCGAGATCATGCAGGACGGCTTCGGCTTCCTGCGGTTCTCCCAGCACAACTACCTGCCGGACGAGGATGACATCTACGTACCGGCCGGGTTGATCCGGAAGTACAAGATCCGGGTCGGTTCGATGATCCTGGGAGAGGTCCAGCCGCCTCGCAAGGGGGGGCAGAAGCCTGCCCTCGCGAGCGTCACCAGCATCAATGGGAAGCCGCCGGAGGAGCATGCGGAGGAGGTGGCTTTCAAGAGCCTCCTGCCCTGCGATCCGGAGGAGCGCTTCTTCATGGAGACGCCGCCGGAGACCAACACCTCCATGCGCGTGGTCGACCTGTTGACGCCGATTGGTCGTGGTCAGCGGGCGTTGATCGTCGCGCCGCCGCGCACGGGCAAGACCATCCTCATGCAGCAGATGTGCAACTCCATCACCACCAATCATCCGGAGGTGAAGGTGGTTATCTTGCTGGTGGATGAGCGCCCGGAGGAGGTCACGGACTTCAAGCGCAACACCAAGGGTGAGGTCATCGCGTCCTGCCTCGACGAGGGGAACTCCAACCACGTCAGGGTGGCCGAGCTCGTGCTCGTCAAGATGAAGCGTGCGCTCGAAGCGGGGCAACACATGGTCGTGCTCCTGGACTCGATCACCCGCCTTGGCCGTGCCTACAACAACGAAGCCAAGGGGTCCGGTCGTATCATGTCCGGTGGGCTCGATGCGAAGGTCCTCAGCAAGCCGAAGGCGTTCTTCGGTGCGGCGAGGAACATCGAGAATGGTGGCAGCCTCACGATCATTTCCACCGCCCTGATTGATACCGGGTCTCGTATGGACCAGGTGATCTTCGAGGAGTTCAAGGGCACCGGCAATTCGGAGGTGGTCTTGTCGCGGCAGCTCGCGAACAATCGCATCTGGCCCGCGATCGATATCTCCGCCTCCGGCACTCGCAAGGAAGAGAAGCTCCTTGATCCGGATGAATACGAGCGCATCAACACGCTCCGGCGGGTCTTGAACCAGCTCAACCCGAACGAGGCCATGCGCCTCCTCGTGGAGAAGCTGGAGAAGACCAAGACCAATCCGGAGTTCTTGATGCAGTTCACCATCCAGGCACAGGCCTGAGCCGGTTGGGGGTGCGGGTGCGGGTGACTGCACTCGTGCCCGCCATGCCGGCCTCTTTTCCTTCCTTTTGCCGCAAGTTCTCGCGGCCCCCGTGCCGATCTCCAGGTGGTGTCGAGTTCCCTACGTGTTGCGCCCTCTGCGCGGACGCGGGGCGCGCCGCCCGCGGGCGGTCGCTCTTGCCGTCGCCCTCTGTTTGAGGGGGCGCGCTGCTGGATTTCCCGCACGCCGTGCGGTGGTGGCTTGCAAGGGGACCCGTCGTGAGGCGCTTCGATGAGGGTGGCGTAGCTGCGGTACCCACCACCTCCGGCGATGGGGCTCGACCCGATGACCAAGTTGCCCGCCTCGCGAAGCTCGGGCATGAGCTGCTCGGGGTGACGGAGCTGGACGAGTTGGTCAGTCTCATCTTGAGGTGTTTGGCCGATCTCACGCAGGCTGACCGTGCGCTTCTGGTGGTGGCCGACAGCTCCGGCAAGGGAGCGCGCGTTCTCGCGGGCGTCGACGGGATGGGGGTGGAGTTGCCCGAACGATCCCTCGACTTCGATCGGGATGTCCTGACTTCGGTCCTGCCCGGCGGCGTAGCCCAGGCCGTTTCGACCGGGTCGGGGACCGAGGACCGAGGGGGCATCATCGTGGCTCCGTTGCACGGGAGGCTCGGCCTGGCCGGGTGCCTGTACGCAGCGTTCGATCATGAGAGCCCGGTCAGCTCGTTGCCGATGGCGCGCCTGGTCGCGGTGCAGGCCGCGCTCGCCATGGAGCTTCACGGGCGGGCTGAGGAGCATCGCCGTGCGGATCGCGTGAGCATGGAGAACGAGCTCCTGCGCCGCAGATCACGAGAGCAGTCTGAGCAGGCCCGCGTCGTTGAGGAGTTGAATCAGCGCCTCACGCGGACCACCGCGTTTCTCGAGAACCTCCTGGAGAGTTCGACCGAGCACGCGATCGTGGCGATCGATCTGCAAGGCCAGGTCACGACCTGGAACACCGGCGCGGCGCGTACGTATGGATTTCCTCGCGACGAGATCCTGGGGCAACGGCTGGACACGCTTCTCAGTCACGAGGACCGCGAGCGCGGGCTCCTCGAGGAGATGATGGAAGGAGCGTGCGGTGAAAGCGGGCGTTTTGCTGCTGAGACAGTTCGTCTGAAGAAGGACGGCGCCCTCATCAACACTCAGGTCGCGCTGACGGCGATCCGGGGTTCGGGCGGCGAGGTCACAGGTTTCCTCGACGTCTCGAGGGATGTGTCGTCGCAGCACGAGATGCGTCGCCAGCTATTGCTGTCGGAGAAGATGGCCGCGCTCGGAACCCTGGCTGCGGGCGTCGCGCACGAATTCAACAACCTCGTGCAGGCGATCACGGGCTATCTCGGCCACGCGCTCGAGCAGGACGATAAGGAGACGTGGGGCAAGGCGATGCGGGTGGCCCTTGATGCGGGGAATCGTGCGGCTCTCTTGACCCGCCGGCTGCAGGCATTTGCGCGGCCCCAGGTCACGGGGCTCGTCGCCACGCATCTTCCAGATGTGGTCGAAGATACGTTCGCGCTCGTTGAGGGCAGCTTCGGTAGCGAAGGGGTGGAGTTGACCCGGGAGTACGGGGACGATTTGCCGCCGGCCATGGCCGACCGATCGCGGATCTCGCAGGTCTTGCTGAACCTGCTGACGAACGCCCGTCACGCTGTCGCCGACTCCGATCGGCGCGCTGTGTCGGTGATCGTGAGCGCACCTGAGCCCGCGTGGCTCGAGATCACCGTGACTGATTCTGGATGCGGCATCCCGGTCGAGGTCCAGAGCCGCATCTTCGAGCCGTTTTTCACCACCAAGGGTGCGCTCGGGGGCAATGTGTTCGACGGTAAGGTCCACGGGACAGGCCTCGGGCTCGCCATCACCTCCGGGATCGTGACTGACCACAAGGGGACGATGTCGGTGGAGAGCCGAGCGGGAGAGGGCACGGCATTTCGCGTGCGTTTACCCGTTGCTGACGGGAGCCCGGCGGAAGGCAGAGAGGGCGGGGCTAACCCGAGCGAAGGCGGTCAGAAGCTGCCTTAGCAGGCGCGAGGAGCCCCGGGGGCTACCCCTTGGGGGTCAATCGCCGGCCGATGCGGCGGCGCCGCTTGATCATCGCGCGCCCGGTGCGTGTCTTCATGCGGGTCCTGAACCCGACCTTCTTCAGGCGCTTGCGTTTACTGTTGCGGATGTTGGTCTTCATGGTGCCAACTCTCTATTCCGTAGAGGCTTGTAGGTGCGCCTCCGGCGGAATCGAGGGGCGGGATCGTAGCAACGATCTGACCGGGCGTTCAAGCGTTGGGTTGGTTCTACCCCCCTTCGGCCCGGTATAATCTCCACAGAGTACCGATTCAGGTGTTCGTCCCCCGTCGCCGAGTCGATTTGCGTCTACCTGGCGAGGTTTTCCCATGCGTAGCCTGTTCGGTGTCACCCTGCTCCTGCTTGCCCCTCTCGCCTCCGCTCAGATCCAGTTGAGCTTCGATGGATCGACCGCGGGGCCCCTTCACGCTCCCACCTGGCGTCTCCATTGACTGGGTCACCGTGGGGATCAGCGGCGGCGCGTTGGTGGAGATCACCAATGCCCAGACCCGGTCATTCTGAGCTTCCGAGCCAACGTCCTGCAACAGCCTCCGTACGGGGCGTCGAGCGCGCTCCTCGGCGCCCCTCTCATTGAGGGCTCCGCGTCGGCGTGCACCTGTTTTCTGGGTGTTTGAGCGGACCCTACACGGAGGCCTATCTTGGCTGGGACGACCTCTAAGCCGTGCAACCGGAGAGGGACTCGTTGCACCTGTGATCGGATAGCTTCGCGAGCGCCTGTTACCGCGGACCGCCTGCCCCGTCTTGGTGACGGAGAACGAGGCATGGCGCTTACGGAACAGGAAACGGATCAGGAATCACGGCGGGCGGAACCGGATGACCTCCGGGCAGCGCTGGTCGATCTGGCCGAAGAGCTTGTGGGCTTCATGCAGCACCACGTCGGGGATATCCACTTGGGGGCGGACATCGCCCAGGACGCCCTAGCTCAGGCCTTCCAGGGGCTGGGGCGGCTTCGGGACCCCAGGGCCATGCGGGGCTGGGTCTACCGAATCGCGATCAACCGCTTCAACGACTACGTCCGCAAGTCGAAGACGCTTCGGCAGGAGCCCGGACCATTGCCCGAGCGCGTCGCGCCGGCAAGCGCTGGTCCGGTCCGGCAAGCGCTGGCTCACGAGCTCGACTCGGAGCTCCGTGATCAGCTCCTGAGCTTGCCCGAGCGGCAGCGGACCGTCTTGATGCTACACGGTGTACGGGGGATGACTCACCAGGACATAGCGACCGTCCTCGACATCACCGTCGACGCGGTGAAGATGAGCCTGTTTCACGCCCGCGAGAAGATGCGCGTGCGTCTGGAGAGTTACCTGGGCCGAGCGCCGATGAAGCGGGGCGCCCGGCGGGAGGGGCCTTCGCGATGAAGTGCCTCACCCCTGCCACCCTTCAGGAACGCGCCGACGGTCTCTTAACTGCGGACCTCCGAGATGCAGCGGATCTTCACTTGCGGACCTGTTCAGATTGCCGAGACGGGTTGCGCGCGCTGCAGCGAGTGGAGGGTTACCTGAGGCATGGGCGCGCGGCCAAGGCGCCGCGGTCGTTGGCCGAGTCGGTGCTGGATCGTGCGCTCGCGGGTCAGTTCGCCGCCCCCCGGGCTGCGCCGGCGTTCGAGGGGAGACCGGATGTGGCTGCCACGGTGGTGGCCGCGCGGTCGTGGCGTCGGCGTCTCGCGGCGGCGGCGGCTCTCGTGGTGGCGCTTCTCGTTCTCTCAGGGGGGCCTGGCGTCGAACGGCTTCCGGTCCTGGCGCGGGGCTTGGAGGCTTCCATGTCTCCAGGCGGGTCGGAGGGGAACATGGTGCGGCCCCAGACCATTCGCAGCCTTCGGCTTGCGTGGCGGATGTCGTTGGATGCGGAGGACCGCTTGAGGGTGATCCGGGCCGCGGCGAGGGACAAGGTCGTGGGGTTCCGGGCGAGGGCGGAACGACTGGCCATCACGGCGTCGGCGGAGCAGTTGGAGTCCGCCGTCTTCGCCGTCGCCGGGTTCGGTGACGACGAGGCGGCCCGGTCGTTGATGCGGGTAGCCGGCCGTCGACCTCTGCGGCCCGGGATGCTGGCGGAGGCGTTCATTCGTACGGGTAGCGATCGGGTCGCGGATCGGGTGTGGGCACTCCTGAGCGAGGACGAACGGGGACGGGACGAGTCGTATGTCCAACTGCACCGTCTGCGAGGGCGCAGGGCTTCGCGCATTTTCGTCGCCGCGTACATCGGGGGAGACGGATCAGCAGCGCTGCGGCGTGTCATCACCGAGCGGCCGACGGCTCTGACCCGTCTGCGGACCGAGCTCTCGTCGGTGAGCCGCGAGGGGCGTACCCGCATCCTCACGCTGCTCGGGGAGGCCGGTGATCGCGAAGCGGTGCCGCTCCTCGAGCGTGGGCTCGGCTCTGAAGATACGTGGTACACCGCCGTCCACGCGCTCAAGCGCGTGGCCCACGCGGGATCGCATGCCGCGCTGCTGGCGCTGGCTCGGGCGCTGCCTTTGCTGGAGGACGCGGCGGACTGGTCCGCGTCACGGGAGGCGTTGGCGCTGGGCCACGTTCTTCGCGAGATGAGGCCGGGAACAGGAGCGATGCTGCTCAACGCGCGCCGCGCGACGCGACGGGCATCGGACCGCCGCCGCTATCTCGTGGCCGCCGGCTTGACCGGTGATCCCAGCGTTCGCTCCGCGTTGGAGGCGGCCCTGTCGCGTGCGCAAGAGCGCCGCGCCGCATTGCTCGCATTGGCGGTGTTGGGCGAGCGCCCAGCCGTCGCCGCGATTCGCCCGTACAGCGTGTCCCGCGATCGAGGTACGCGCCGCTGTGCTCTCGCCTCTCTCGCGATTCTCGGCGGCTCCGAGGCGGCCACCCTGCTGTCCATGGCGATGCGGAATTCCTGTGACCGCCGTACCGTAATAAGTTGCGTTCGCTTCACCGCGGACCGTTGGGTGTCTCCCGTGTTTGTGGATGGACTCTGCTACCGGGACACCCGTGAGGATTGCTTGCGAGGTCTGAGGCGGATCGTCGGAGGCCGCGGTCCGCGGTCTGCGGATCCCAGGGCCTGGCGAGCATGGTTTGGCCTGGATTTGCAGAACCCCGAGCGAACGTGATCCCTTTCGGGGGAGATCGATGCTTCTGCCGTGACGACGACAGGTCTACGATTGGACCGAGTGGCCCGGAGTCTTTCGGGATCACGCTTTGATCGAGAGAATAAATAGATGACGATCCACACGCTCAGAACGATCTTGTTGGCCAGCTTGTTGCTCGGGACATGTGGCGCCCAGAACCCATCCCATCCGTTCGCGACCTTTGACGTCCGCTTCCTGCTCGCCCCAGGCGTGTCGGTTCCCTTCGACGCAGAGCTCCCTCTCTGGGGGCTTTATCCTGACGCGGGATCTGACGTGCGCCGCGGGCGGAGGACCGAGGGGCGCCTGAGCCTGGACAGCGTCGCGGATCTCGTTCGCGCCAACGTCGCGCCCGAGACGTGGGACAACGAGGGTTGTCAGATCCGCCCGGCGTCGGGCTCCATCGTGTGTCGTAACGAGCAATCCGTGCTCGCCGAGATTCGAGCGTTTGTTGACTACCTCCACAGAGCTGTAGGGCGCTCCATCAGCGTGGACGTGTGGCGTCTGCCCGCGTCTGGCGCTCCCGCTGCGGGGGTCGTTACGGCCGAGGTCGCTACGGGGCTCATCGCCCATCCGTCCGCCACGGTGGCCGGCAAGCTGGAGCTCGGGTCGAATCGACCCGGCCGGCTCCGTGCTGGCCACTTGATCACGTTCCTCGGCGACTACGACGTAGAGGTCGCGGAGGAGGCTCAGGTCGCCGATCCGAGGATGTTCGTGCTGCGCGACGGCTTAGACCTTCAGCTCGGCGTCTGGAACACCCCCGACGGCCGCGTCATCCTGCGCGTCTCGGGTCGTGACAGTAGCCTCGAGAAGCTCGTTAAGCGTGACACCGCCTCGACGTGGGTCGGGCAGCTCCAGCTCCCGGTCGTCGATTCGCAGGTGGTGAGCGGATCGGGCGTTGTCGAGTCGGGGGGAGGGATTGTCCTTGGCGCGGCACAGGGGGACGGGGACACCGTGTTCTTCGTGCGCGTTCGATCGGAGGCGATCCCGGATCTCGGTCCGGGAGGCGGCTGCGCGTTTATCCCCGCGGGCGCCGCGGCGGTGTCGTTCCAGCAAATGGGTCCGCTGCGCGTCGGCGTGCCGTCGCGATCCGGGTTCGACCCGAGTGGGATCGACGGCGTCGATGTACCCGAGGAGGACCGCATCCTCGAAGTTGATTCGCTGATAGAGATGGTCCGCGGCCACGTGGACCCGGATGGGTGGGACGAAGATCCATCGTGGGCCTTGTGGACGGCGGGCGACAACCTGTTCGTTCGGGCTCCCAAAGAGGTGATCGCGGGCGCAAGGGCCCTGGCGACGGCCCTGAACGACACCCACCTCACCAACGTGGGGCTCGAGTTCCGGATCGGTGTTCTGGACGCGGAACGCACCCGCGCCGTTTCGACTGGGCAGGCAGATCTCGCCGCGGTGGCTGGGCTGTTGGACACCAAGGCATGGGTGGCGACGTTGGCGGGCGCCGGGTTCCGGCAGCTGCTCGGCAGGGAAACGGCCTACCTGAAGGACCACGATGTTGAGATCGCGCAGAAGGCGACCATCGCTGATCCAGTCGTCGCGACGCTCTTCGCAGGGGTCGCCTTTCAGGGCAGGGCGGTGAGCGCTGGACCCGGCAAGGTGGGCCTCACTGGGGAGTTCCTCATCCAAGATGTCGTAGGAGAAGTTGCCCCAATCGACGGGAATGCGAATGATATTGGCGTCGTGGACATCCCGCGGACGTCGACGACGCGTGCCAATGTGGCGCAGATACTGGAGGACGGCCGGTGGGCCGTGCTCCGGCTGGCCTCGCGGCCTGAGGGCGAAGGCAGCCTGGCGATCTTGGTTCGGGTCCGACTCTGATCGGTTTGCCTGGGGCCGGTTCGTCGCGTTGAACGATGATTGAACCGGCCCCGCAGCGAGTCTCGGGGTCACTGGGCTCATAGACCAGGTGATACAGATGCTCACAAATGTGCGACCCCACGTGCTGGCCGACGCGGTCGCCGGCTTCGCGGCCGCGTCGGCTATCATGCCTCCACCTCAAGGCGGCAACCAGCCTGCCGGGGACCAGCTATGACACATCACGTCCTTCTCGCCGTTTCGTTGCTGACCGTCCTTTGCTCGCCGTCCGCGCTTCTGGCCCAGGACGCAGAGCAGGCTGCCCGCGAGGCCGCGTTCAGCGAACTCATGTCCGGCTGCAAGATGGTCGGCGTCTTCACCACCGAGGGGTCGAAGACGCTGCCCCAGCCCGAGACCTACGAGCTGGGTGAGGTGGTGAAGGTCGAGGGCGCCAAGTGGCGCATCAAGGCGAAGATCCAGTACGCAGGGAAGCGTGCGGTCAGCGTGCCGATCACCGTGAACGTGCATTGGGCAGGCGACACGCCCATGATCCAGGTCACCGATCTGAAGATCCCCCTGATGGGGACGTTCACCGCGCGCGTCTTTGTCTTCCGCGGCCAGTACGTGGGCACCTGGTCGGCGAAGGATCACGGCGGCTACATGTACGGGAACGTCATCCCAGCTCCCGTGGCGCCTGAGCCGGTCTCCACGGTCGTAGCTCCGGAAGATCCCAAGCCCGGCGTTGGCGCCTGGACCCAGTACCGCGGGGACGCGCTCAACACGGGGGTCTCGTACTCGAAGGTCCCGGACTGGACCAAGTTGGGGGTCAAATGGCGTTACTGGACGGGCTCGTATCAGAGCTCCACGCCCGCGGTCGCCGATGGGAAGATCGTCGTCTGCACAGAAGACGGCGACATGCACTGCGTGAACGCCGCTGACGGCAAGGCCCTGTGGAAGGTGATGTGTACGACGCAGCGAGGCGCTGGGCACGGCATCGTCTTTTGCTCACCGTTGATCCATGACGGCATGGTCTACATCGGCAATCGGATCGGCCAGCTCTGGGCCGTGGACTTCGAGACGGGCAAGGTGAAGTGGCATTGGCAGGAGGATGGGCTGAAGCCGGAGATCTACTCGTCCCCGAAGGTCGGCGAGCTCGGCATCATCTTCGGTACGGTCGACCAGAAGGCACATCGTGGCCACGTTGTTTGTCTGGATGCCAAGTCGGGGAAGTTGAAGTGGCGTTGTCGGACGAGCCGAGAGGTCGGTGCCACCGTCGCTCTGTTCGGTGGGAATGTGTATGCGCCGTGCAAGGACCGTCGGATCTACGAGATCGAGCAGGCCACGGGCAAGCTGCTCCGTCAGTTCCAGCTGCCTGGGACGACTCATTGCACTCCGACCATCGCCATGGGCTTCGCTTTCCTGATGGCGGGGGGAGATAAGTCCCTCGCGGTTGACCTGATCACTGGCGAGATTGCGTGGGAGGTGGAAACGCTCTGCGAGGACAAGGTCGCGGTGTCGTTCTGGAATGGACGGGTGTTCTATCCAGTGGGCCGCTTTCTGCGGGCCTTCGACGCGGTGGATGGCCGGGAGGCATGGGCGTTCGAGGCGGAGCACAAGCTCACGCCGCCGTGTGTCGCGGCTGACGGAGCGGTGCTGTTGACGGGTCGAGACCGGTTCTTTCGCGTCATCGACAAGAACGGCAAGCAGATCAAGAAGATCAACCTGGGGGAGCCTTTCGTGGCCGGTCCGATCCTGGTCGATGGCGTGGTCTACCTCACGAGCGACGTCAACGTCGGGCATCACCTCTTCGCCATAGCGGAGTTGGAATAGGTGCCCCGCCGGCACTGGGTCGTCGCGGGCCGAGTGCAGGGGGTATGGTTCCGGGAGAGCACCAGGCGCCACGTAGAAGCCCTGGGCGGATTACGAGGCTGGGTCCGGAATTTGGAAGACGGACGGGTCGAGGTCATGGCGGAGGGAGAGCTCAATCGCCTGGAAGACCTCAGGAATTTCTTGACCCAGGGGCCGGATCTTGCTTGCGTGGAAAGAGTTACGGAGATGCCAGTCCCTCCGGAGCTTGAAGGGGACGGGTTTCGTATCACTCGGTGACCCCGCTCGGGGTTGTGTTCGGTCGCAGCCCGCTGTTTCGATGGTTGAAACGCCGCTGCGGAGTCCTATTTTTCTATCCACACGAGCCTTACGTCAATGAGCCTGCTCTGCGACCTCTGCGTCGGCGGCGGGCGGCGGTAATTTGGAGACGTCTTCCATGGCCATGATCGAGGTGGAGGACCTGCGCAAGAACTACGGTGCCTTCCGCGCGTTGCGCGGAGTGGATTTCACCGTGGATAAGGGCGAGATCCTCGGATTTCTCGGCCCGAACGGCGCAGGCAAGACCACGACAATGAAGATCCTCACCGGGTTCCTGAACCCGACGGCAGGCAAGGCGGTGGTCGCCGGCCATAACGTGCTGGAGGACTCCGTCACGGTGCGCAGGAGAATTGGGTATCTCCCCGAGCACACGCCGTTGTACGAGGACATGACCGTGAAGGAGTACCTGCGGTTCTGTGGTCGGTTGCGGAGTATGGGGGGGGCGCACCTCTCCGATCGCATCACCAGGGTCGTCGGACTGACCGCCCTCGAGCCGAAGTTCAACGCCCTGATCCACACCCTGTCCAAGGGATATCGACAGCGGGTGGGGATCGCTCAGGCGTTGCTGCACGAGCCCGAAATTCTGATCCTCGACGAGCCCACGGTCGGTCTCGATCCGAACCAGGTCGTCGACGTCCGCAGCCTCATCCGCGAGATCGGGGAGGCCCGCACCGTGGTCTTGTGCAGCCACATCCTCCCCGAGGTCGAGGCGACCTGCGGTCGCGTCGTGATCATCAACGTCGGCGAGATCGTCGCCGATGGGACCCCGGAAGAGTTGAGGGGTGGCTTCTCCAACAGCACCTGGTTCGACGTCAGGGCGAAGGGGGAGGCCGTGCGCGTGACGGAGGCCGTGGGCAACGTCTCCGGTGTCGCTGGCGCGACCACGACGGGCGAGGCGCTCGGCGTTGCGTCGGTCCGTTTCGAGAGCTCGCGCACGGAAGGGGAGATGGGGCCGGCCGTCGCGACGGCGTTGATAGGCGCGGGGATCGAACTGGTGAGCCTCACCGCGCGCCGGGCCTCCCTCGAGGATGTCTTTCGTGGTTTGACCCGGGACGAGGAGAACTGACCGATGGGTGTTGTCCTGACCATTGGCTGGAAGGAGTTCAGGAGTTTCTTGAACAGCCCGCTGGCCTATATCTTCGTCATCATCTTCCTGCTCTATCTCAACGGGACCTTCTTCCTGATCGGGACGACCCAGGACGGCGCGTTGGTGTCGTTCTGGAGCCTCACCCAGGCGGACATGAAGGACTTCTTCAGCCTGGTTCCGGCCGCGTTCGCCATCCTGATCCCCGCGCTCGCCATGAAGCTGTGGCCCGACGAGCTGAAGACGGGCACGATCGAGCTGCTCCTGTCGTATCCCGTTCGCGTGTGGCAGATCGTGGTCGGCAAGTTCCTCGCTGGCATGTACATGATCGCGATCGCCTTGGCGCTCACGTTGTTCGTGCCAAACATGATCGGCGAGTACGGCACGCTGGATTGGGGCCCGATCTGGGGTTCGTATATCGGCGCGCTCCTCATGGGCTCGGCGTTCCTGTCCATGGGCTTGTTCTTTGGTGCGTTGTTCAAGGAGCAGGTCACGGCGTTCATCGTGACCGCTCTGATCTGCGCGTTGGTCGTGGCCGTGGGCACGATCATGACCAACCTGAACCTTCCGGGCGGGCTCCAGGCAGTCACGGATCACCTCAGCTTCACGGCCCGGTTTAACTACCTGGCGCGAGGCGTGGTCCCGCTGTCCGATGTGCTCTACTTCCTTCTGTTCGGGGCCACGTTCCTGGTCTTGAACGTCACCGTGATTGAGTGCCGCAAGGGCAAGTAGGTAAGGACGATGACTGGAAGCAGCAAATTCTGGACCTGGTTTCTCACGGGCCTGCTGACGTTTCTGATCGTCGTCGTCGTGAACTTGTTCATCGACGACGTACTCCGGGGCCAGTGGGATCTCACCGATGACGACCGCTATACGCTTCCTGACGCTGCGAAGAGGATCGCGGGGAAGCTCGAGGATGTGTGCACGGTCAAGTGCTACATCTCCGACCCGCTGCCGAGCTACCTCGCCCATGTCCCGCGCGCGTTGCGCACGAGACTGGAGGAGTTCCAGGACGCGGCCGGCGACCTGATCGAATTCGAGTTCATCGCTCCGGAGAACGAATCCGAGGAGTTCTTGAAGGATCTGGAGGAGCGCAAGATCACTCCGGTCCAGCTTCAGGACTCCGATGGCGGCAAGCGGATCACGGGCGCCTACTACGTGTGGCTGGTCTTCGCTTACGGCGACCAGGAGCAGAACCTCAACCTCCTGCAGTTTGGCCGCGACGTCATCTCCGAGGCGGACCTGCTGCGGCGGTTGCCGTACGAGATCTGCCAGAAGTTGGTGAAGATGACGAACCCCGACGCTTCTGTCGGGATCATGTCGGACAAGAAGGTGGCGCCGCAGCAGCTACAGCAGACCGGCCTGTTCCCGGCGGAGGCGTCTGATTCTCTGATGTCGCTGCGGGCTGGTATCGAGGCTACCGCGGCGGCGCCGCAGGAGATCGATCTCAGTTCGGGGAAGCCGATCCCGGACGACATCGATGCCGTGATCATCTACCGGCCGGACGGCCTGGACGAACGCCAGGTCTTCGAGATCGATCAGGCGCTCATGAAGGGCAAGAGCGTGGCCATCCTCCTCGACAATTACGCGTCGATAGAGGTGGACCGGTTCATGACCGATTACCAGCCCCAACTCCAGCAAGGGCGGATCAAGATGCGGGCCCTCGACCATGGGATGCAGGAGTGGCTGGCCCACTTCGGCGTCAATGTCGAGCCCGGTTACGTGGAGAGCGAGCAGTCATGCGTGGCGGTGATCAATCGTGTCCAGCTGACGCCGCGGGGCTTCCAGCCGGTGTCCGAACAGCGCCGCTATCCCGCCTGTGTCCTGGTGCGGGAGGAAAACGAAGACGGCAAGACCGGGGAAATTTCTGAGGACAATCCCGCGTTCGGAGGCCTCGCCGCGGTGAGCATGTTCACGCCGGTGCCCATGACCCTGGACGAATCGAAGCTGACCTCCCACGCGAGCGCGACCGGCGAGGTCGTGCTGCGCACGCATGAGGACTCGTACGTCCGGACGCCGAAGGGCGGCGTGCTTTCGCTCTACGCAAAGGGTGACCTGGACATCCCGAACGACCGCCAGAGCTACGCCTTGTGCGTCGCGCTGCGCGGTGAGTTCAAGTCGTTCTTTGCCGGGAAGACCTATGGCGCCGACAACGGAGCGGACCGTCCTCCCCGCAAGGGTCCGAATGGCGCCGACCTGCCACCGTTGCCGTCAGAGGAGCCGAAGATCGAGGAGTCGCTCGCGCCGGGGCAACTCTGGGTGTTCGCCGACGCGGACTTCTGCTCGGAGCTCTACCTCGCGCAGCGCATCGGTCTCGCGCAGGCCACGGGATCTCAGCAGGCGTGGCAGAGCGCACGCCAGGCGAGCTCGGGGCTCATGAACGTGATCAACGGCCTCACCGCTGGTAGCGACCTGGTGGAGATCAGGAAGCCGTCTCTGGTGGATCGCACGTTGAGTCAGGAGAAGATCGACGAGGACAGGGAGAGCATCCGGTTCTGGTCGATGGTCCTCGCGCCCCTGATCGTCGTGGGCCTGGGGTTGGTTCGATGGATGGGGCGGATGGCCCTGACGGGCGTGGCGTCTCCTGGGCTGGCTGGCGCAGGGGGCTCACGGGCAGTGTCCGGTTCTGGTGTTTCCGAGGAGCACGGGTCATGAGGAAGGTGCTGATTCTCGTGGTTTGCCTGGTCGCTGCATCCGGTGCCGCGCTTGCGTTGAAGTGGGACGAGATGTTTGGTGACTCCGACCCGGTCCGCAAGGTCGGGAGGGTGGACACCTCGGTCGCGCCGCCGCTGCCTGACGTCGTGCAGGAGAAGATCCCGGTCCATGCGATCCTGGCCCGCACCCGCCGCGGAACGAAGAGCAACATCACGAAGGGCGTCGCCGACGCGCTCCAGACGCTCGCCATCGAGGCGAAGTTGGACATCTCGAAGCTCAACATCCTCGCGCGGCAGAAGAAGGTGCACTTTGATGCGCTGATCGAGATGGAAGGCATCGAGCTGTTCTCCGTTGAGGACATCGAGGCGCTCGGGGAGACAGGGGCGGTGGACAAGGGCTTGTTGAAGACCATCCTTCGCGACAAGCAGGTGCCGCTCGAAGCGATCAAGGCGCTGGGGAAGATCGGGACGATCCCGTCCCAGTACGTGGGGCCTTTTGAGGTCATCGCGGAGGCGGGCCAACTACCTCTCGACGAATTCCATGTCATCGGCGATCAACTGATGATCGAGACCGATCGCTTGCTCGCGGGGACGCGCCCCATCCGGGCGATTGAGGTCACGGACAAGAGCGGTGACCATATTCGCATCGACCGTGACGAGGCCTCTGGGCGGTGGACAATCCCCAGTCGCTTCGGTGCACCGGCGACGTATGAGCGTATGCGTATGGTCTGCCGTGCGTTGGATGGCTTGGGTCGATCCGAGTCCCGTGGTCGCCGGGCGAGCCGGCATTCCGTGTACGAAGTGGACGGGGACGACGGCATGCGTGTCCGCCTGGAGGATGAGCAGGGGGAGACCGTCGTCGACCTTCGGGTAGGCAAGCAGGACAGCTCGAACAATCGTTCCTATCGCACCACGGGCAACTTCGTGCGCCCGGTCGGGAGCGACGTGGTCTACCGGCACCCGCGTTCACTCATCACGTTGGCACAGGCCCGATACAACATCTGGGTGGACCTCCGTTACGTGGATTATGACTACGAGACGGTCAACACCATGGTCCAGCAACTCCAGAAGATCACGCTGGAGTACGACGACGTGAAGACCGGGCCAGACCTTCCCAATGCGGAAAACCAGCGTGAACACAGCGGCGAGCGCAAGCGTTTCGTTCTCGAATGCGCAGAGACCGAGCGGCCTGCGGCTGATCAGACCTCCGGGCCGGCGAAGCCGCAACTTCCAGGGGAGGGTGACACGGTTCGTACGTGGGCCTATGTGGAACCGGAGGCTTTGAAGAGCGAAGAATTGCATACGCCGATGGTCGACAACATCGCGCGCTTGATCCTCAACGGCCGCAAAGAGGACATTGTTGGCATCGATCCGGACAATGAGAAGTACGGCTTCGAAACTCCCCTGATTGACGTGACCATGACGTTCGACGACGGCAAGTCGTACGTGTTTAAGATCGGTGCCCGAATTCCGGTTGAGGGGGCGATGCCCGCCCATCTGGTCCATTCGCGGTATGCGACCCTCTCTGGAGATCCTTTCGTCCTCAAGGTCTCGGAGCACACCTGCACGACGCTCATGAAGCGTCCGAGTGACTTCAAGGACCCCGGCCAGCGCGGGCCGGATAGGCGCGGCCTGAAGCCGGGAAGCGTCGTCCCAAGTGGTCGGCCCAAGATCCTCGACCCGGAGGAGCGCAAGGCTGACGACGGCAAGAAGAAGGCCGACGACGGCAAGAAGAAGGCCGACGACGGCAAGAAGAAGGCCGACGGCGACAAGAAGAAGGCCGACGGCGACAAGAAGAAGGCCGACGGCGA
>NYSS01000159.1 GCA_002683135.1 Planctomycetota bacterium
CTGACAAGGCTGACAAGGCCGACAAGGCCGACAAGGCCGAGAAGGTCGACAAGGCCGACAAGGCCGACAAGGCCGACAAGGCCGACAAGGCCGACAAGGCCGACAAGGCCGACAAGTAGCCTCGCGCCCTTGGTCGCCGGCCCTATGGGTGGGGTTGTTTGTCCGGGACCGGGTCCACGCCGCCGTCGAACAGCGGGTTACAGCGCATCACCCGCTTCACCCCTACCCATGTCCCGCGGATCGACCCGTGAGTCCGTAGCGCCTCGATCATGTATTGGCTGCAAGACGGCTCGAAGCGGCAGCGTGGGGGGAGGACCGGGGCGATTGTCCACTGGTAGACACGGACCAGCAGGATCAGCGGGTGGCGTATCACCGGTGTCGCTCCCGGCGCTTTCTGATGGTCGCGGCGAGGCTCCGCAGCGACCGTCGAACGTCAGCGGTGCGCTTGGATCGTTTCGGGTCGAGGGGGATCACCACGAGGTCTACACCGTCCGGAAACAGACCGGGTTCCTGGCGCCAGGCCGAGCGAATCACGCGCTTGATGCGGTTTCTAGCCACGGCGTTCCCCAGCCGACGGCCGACGGCCAGGCCAAGCCGAGCAGGGGAGTGCTCGTCCCTCGGCGCGTATCCGATGCGTAGAACGCCGTCACGGACCTGTCGTCCGGTTACGCGGATACGGATGAACTCTCCGCGCCGCCGTACCCGTAGGGCCTTCGGCAGGCTGTGCCGAGCCATGTCTTCTATTTCCCGTTCCGGCGTTCGTTGAGCTTGCGTTCGAACTCGCTCTTCATGCGGTAGGCCCGGTGGATGTTCTCGTCGGCCTGCAAGCGCTGTTCGGCGCAGATTCGAATGTACTGCTTCAGGTTCAGGATCGCGTCCTCGAAGAACCCCAGCTCGCCTTCGCACTGGGCCATCTTGACGAGGACGTGCAGGCTCTCCGGCTCGAGGCCTCGAGCGTCGCGCAGATATGACAGGGCCTGTGCGAAATGGTCTTTCGCGTTGTCGCGCGCGCGGGTGCGTAGGTCCGCGCCTTGTCCTGCGTCGTTCGCGACCTTGCGTTGCTTCGCTCCGTCATCGAAGTGGATGTTGCCAAGTCGCACCAGGATCGCTGCCCGTTTCGTGTTGGCGGATGCGATCTTCTGGTCAAATTGCTGGATGAGGAACTCCTTACGGCTCGTGGTCCCCTCCATGTTGACCGTCGCCTTGCGGTTCTGCTCGTGGATGGTCACGCTGGCCTTGGCGACGGCCAGGTAGTCCTGAAAGTGCTTCTCCGCCGCTCCGTGCTCGCCCTTGCTTGCGAGGATCTCCGCGTAGTTAAGCGAGGCTCTCTCGGACGGGTTCTGCATATCGCAGAGCTTCTTCAGCAAGGAGGTGGCCTGGCGTACGTTCGCGCCGCGCCGTGCGTCGATCTCCTGGCGTGCGGATGAGAATTTTCCGATGCGAGCGTCGCCGGGGCGGAGGGAGGCGAGACGTTGCGTGATGATCCGCGACTCCATGTTGTCGCAGTCCCCGAGGGCGCGGTGGGTCATGGCCAGGATAAGGGCCGCTTGCCACTGGCGGACGGGGGCGTCCGCGGCGGCGCGGGTGTCTTCCTCAATAGAGCCATCCCAGAGTTTTCGGACCGCGGCTTCAGCCTGCTGCAGCTTGGTTCGGCCCCCCTTCAGGTCGCCGAGATCGATGTTCAGGCTCCCCATGTGAAAATCGCATGACGCGACGCCCAGACGGGCCATCCAGTTGTCCTCTAATTTCAACTGGTGCTGCCATTGCTGCTTGGCTTTCCCGTAGTGTCCGTCGCCGAAGTACTCCTTGGCGTTCTTGGCGTAGTAAGACGGCTCAAAGTGCAACTCCTTGTCGTCCCGGGCCACCTCGGGCTCTTGGTCGGGATACAGGTACTCACATCCGGTGAGGACGAAACAGGAGGCGATGAACGTGGCAACGCAGGCACGTCTCAACTGGCACTCTCCAAACATGGGAAGGGACTCCCTGCTCTCTTTGCTCGGCCCGAAGGGGAGGGTCCAAGACGGAATCGTAGGGGTCGATTCCGCAAGGTTCAAGCCTCTGGTGGTTTAGGTGCGTTCAGGAGCCTGTCCAGCCGCTCCGGATCGGGCTGGACGCGGAGGCTTCGGTACTTGGCCAACTGGACCTGTCCGGGCTTGGCGCCCCGGAATTTGGACACGTACTTGCAGCGGGTCCGATGGACCTCGACACGGCCGCCCTTGGCCTGGGAGAAGTTGACCGCCAGGGAGGCCGCGTCCAGCAGGGTCTCCGGGGGCAGGTCATCCGTGCTGAATCGGATGACCACATGGGATCCCGGGTAGTTGGCGACGTGCATCCAGTGCTCGTTGCCCCTGGCCGTCCGAAGTGAGAGCTCGTCGTTGTCCTGCGCGGTTCGCCCGACCAGCATCTCGATTCCGTCCTTGGAGACGAATCGTCGGTAGTGCTTGCGGCGCTCCTGGACGGGCTTACGCCTGGCCGGGAGGGGCATCCCTTTCGGGATCGGTTCGGGTTTCGCCCAGCCGTTGCCAATGGCCTCCTCGCGAATAGCGACGATCGTGTCGAGATCGGCGGCGTCTTCGACCGCGCCGATCATCGTCTCGATGTCGGCGATGCGGTCTTCCGCATTTCCCAGACGAGCCGCCACCCTGGGTAAGGCCTTGTCGTGCTTCTTCGCTTGCTTGAAGTAGCGGTTCATCGTCTCCAGCGCCGGCTCTGTCGGCTCCAGGGAGATGGTGACGTCCACCCCCTCGCCGCTGCTCCAGTCGGTGAGTGTGGCTTCGGCAGCCCCCTTGGGGATCGCCTGGAGGTTGTGCTTGATGAGCTCGGCCCAGAGCCGCAGTTCATCGGCGCGGGAAGCTCCGTCCAACTCTCGTTGGAGATTGGTGAGGAGGCGTCGCTCCTTCTTCGCGCGCCGTCGTAGCTCTGAAAGAAGGCGGGCGCCGACGCGCTGTTCATTGGATGCGGTTTCCCGTGGGGTGGCCCATGCCTCAAGAGCTGCGGAGAGGTCGGCTGTCCCCGGATCTTCCAGGAAGGCGAAGGGCTGGGCTTCGCTTGCGTTCTTGCGTCCGCCTGCGGCGGGGGCTGACCAGGTCCCACCGTGCTTGATCTGTGGCCGAGCGCCGCCCCCGCGCCGGAGCAAGCCGAGGATCTTCAACTCCCCGTCGGTCAGGATGAGATTTCGACTCTTCGGGAACAGCTCAACCAACAGCAGGCGTTCTTCAAGGCGCTCGTCGTGACGGATCTCGATTCGGATGCGCACGACCCGTTCATCGGGAAGCGCGCAGCACTCCCTCACCCGACCGCCAGATAGCTGTTTACGGAGGATCTCGACCAGCGGGTACGGCTTCTTGGGGCCCGGATGGGCGGCCGTGGTCAGGTGCAGACGGGGCAGCTCCGCCTCGAGGGCGATCAGGAGGCAGGCCTTCCCTGAATCCCCGAACACCTCCAGCGCGAAGCGCTCAGGGCCGGAACCGCCGACCTTCTGGATGCGGCTCCCCACAAGGCTCTCAGCGGCTTCCTCAGCGAGCCGAGCGATTTCCGTGGCGCTCAGCATTCGGGCGGGCGGCGATCAGGCGAGCTCCTCGGCTGCGTCATAGTGCCAGCCGAGGTTCGCAGGCGCCCACTCCTGGAGTTCACCATCACCGAAGAACAGCCCGAGCTCCCGCTCTGCCGATTCCGGTGAGTCGGACCCATGGATGAGGTTGAATGAGGTGCTCACGCCGTAGTCGCCGCGGATGGTGCCGGGCTCGGCGTTGGGACCGAACGTCGCGCCCATCATCTTGCGGCAGATCCCGATCGCCCCGACACCGCGTACGGCGAACGCCACGACGGGTGACGAGGTCATGAACCGGACGAGTCCGCCGTAGAACGGCTTCTCCGCATGGTCCTTGTAGTGCTCGGCCGCGAGCTCCGGCGAGATGGTCATCATCTTCATCCCGACGAGGTGCAAGCCCTTGCGCTCGAAGCGTCCGACGATTTCGCCGACGAGGCCACGCTGTACGCCGTCGGGCTTCACGATGAGGAGGGTGGTGTCCATGCGGTGTGTTCTCC
This sequence comes from Planctomycetota bacterium, assembly GCA_002683135.1. Classification (GTDB taxonomy): domain Bacteria; phylum Planctomycetota. The sequence goes on from NYSS01000159.1 coordinate 4,048, forward strand.
TCCCGAATGGTAGGACGCTCGGGAGGTGATTTCACCCGTCCTTCTTGCCGATCAGGGCCTCGATTTGTTTCTCGATGTCGTCCAGCTTCTTGGCGAGCCCCCGGTGACCTGATTTCAGGAGGGCCACCCGGTCGCGCAGCGCGTTCAGGCGCTGGCCCAGCCGAGCTTCCTCGGCGGTCAGTGCGCTCTGCTCTGCGACGCTCCCGGCGGCCTTGGCCTGGGCAGCGGCGATCGCCTCGTCGAGGCCTCCTTGGAGGGCCTCCAACTCCTTGAACTCCGCGTCCTTGGCGGCGATGGCAGCGGTGGTTTCGGCGACCTTGGCGGCGCTCGCGGCGGTTGCGGCGGCCGCGGCCTCCTCGGCGTCGCTCTTGCGTTTGGTCGCTTCAGCGAGGCTGAACTCTGCGGCATCGACGCGGGGCCGCAGCGCTGCGAGCTGGGCCTCCAGCTTGCTCGCCCGGTTCTCCTCGTCGGTGACGAGGGGTGCGTATTCTGCGGCGCGACTCCGGGCCTCGTGGTAGCGGACGACGAGCCCGAAGACGTCGTTTTCCGCGTTCAGGGTCGCCATGGACGTCTCGGCCGTTATCGCCAGACTCGTCTCTTGGTTGGCCGCGCAAGCGCCAAGGAGGCATACAGCAACGGAGAAGGTAAGGGTTCGAAGCATGTGCTGATATTAGCGCTAATCCGGCCTGCCCGGTGCGGCAACCTGGTTTCGCCGCCGGGGAAAGATGCCGCATCCGGTGTGGTGCATAAGATGCTGCCAGGGCTTGGGTTCGTCACTGCTTGCAGGGCCTTTGCCCCCTGCTATAGTTCGCGCGGATTGCCGGGTCTATTGACGATGACGACGCCCGAGCGCACACCTCTCGCAGGACTCGCTTACGCGGGGGTGGGCTTTAGTTTCGCAGCGATCGTCGGAGTGATGGCCCTGCTTGGTCACCTGGCTGACGGGTGGCTGGGGACGGAGCCTTGGCTCCTGGTCTCGCTGGCCATGGCTGGTGTCACGTACGCCACCATGGACCTGATTCGTACCGTGGACGCCCTGGGGCGTCGAAAGAAGGACGCGGACGGGTGAGGCAGCTCGGACTGGGACGCTATCTCCTCGAGTGGGTCCTGGCCCTGGGGCTGGGCATGCTCGTGGGGGAGCTGCTGGGGTCGCAGGCCGAAGACCTCGGCCGGTTCCGTATCTCGGTCATCGGGGCGCTCTTGGTGGTCGGCATGGCGGACTTGGCTGTCTACGTGACGGTCGCGCGCGGCCTCATCATCGACCCAGAGAAGTTCATTGTGTGCTGGGGGCTCTCGTTCCTCGGCAAGTTCGTTTGGATCGGTGTGATGGGGGTGGCGGTGATCACAGCGGGAATCGTGGTGCGGGAGGTGTTCCTCCTCGCCATGGCGGCGACGTTTCCGGTCCTCACAGCGCACCAGGTGATTCGCCTGGTGTGGCTCGCGGACGCGGAGAGAACGAAGAAGGCACTTTAGGTCCGGAGAGCAGTGGATGCGGCCTTTCCTCGCGGAAGGTGACCCGAATCAGACCCAGGTCGAGTACGCGTTCGACCACGCGCTCGTTCACAACCTGGGTCACCCGTTCGTCACCAATGCCATGGTGATGATCGCGGTTGCGGCCGTGCTCATCCTGTTCGTGACGGCGATCATCGATCGCCGGTCGCTGGTGCCCCACGGCCTGTTCCGCAACGCAATGGAGAGCGTCGCGCTGTTCATTCGCAACATGACGCGGGACGCCCATCTCCCGGACAAGTTTGTCCCCCTGTTCGCGACCTTTTTCCTGTTCATCCTGACGATGAACCTGCTCGGCATGATCCCGATCCCCACGATCGGGCACACGGCGACATCCACGGTTTGGGTCGCGGCCGCCTTGGCGTCCACCGTGCTCCTCGTCTCGGTCGTCAGTGGCTTTGTGTATCACGGAGCAGGTGGCGTCTTGAAGCTGTTCGTCCCCAGTGGGTTGCCCGCGGCGCTGGCGCCGCTGCTGTTCGCCCTGGAGTTCATCGGCTTCTTCATCAAACACGGCGTGCTGGCGGTTCGACTCTTCGCCAATATGCTCGCCGGGCACCTCGTTATCGGGGCCTTCTTGGGCCTGATCGGGGACATGGGAAGTTATGGGATGGCGGCGCTGTCGGTGCCGCTGTCTTTGTTTGTGTCCTGCTTGGAGCTCCTGGTGGCGTTCCTGCAGGCGTACGTCTTCACGCTGCTCGCGGTTCTGTTCGTCGGTGGGATGGTCCATCCGGATCACTGATCAAAGAGAGCAGCGAACGAAACTCGACTGTCTTTGCAGCCCGTTAGGCAAGGAGAAACCCTGAAATGATGTCCATCGTCGAGAAGACCCTTCGCGTGACGATCGCGATGTTCTTCGTGTTTGGAATCTGCGCGGCCCCCGCGCTCGCGTCGGAGCCGATGGCTGGCGTCGCGCCTCAAGACGCGGCGCCCGCGGGCCACTGGGCGCCTTTGAAGTACATCGGCGCCGGCCTCGCCACCATCGGTGGTGGTTATGGCATCGGTCGTCTGGCCGCGGCCGCCATGGAGGGGACCGCGCGTCAGCCTGAGGCGACCGGAGATATCCGGACGTCCATGATCATCGCGGCTGCCCTCATCGAGGGCTTTACGTTCTTCGCCATCATCGTTTGCTTGCTCTGATCCTTCGCATGACTTCCGAAACCGGGTTGCGTGCCTGGCGACAAGGAGGGAACGCATGGAGCGCGTCATGACATCTTGGTTGGGCCAAGGGACGGTCCTTCTGGCCGGGGATGGGGGGTTTAATCCCATCCAAACGGGGCCGTGGGAGCTCTACTTCTGGACGGTCCTGGTCTTCGTCCTGTTGCTGGTCATTCTCACGAAGTTCCTCTGGCGGCCGATCCTGCAGACGGTCGGCAAGCGAGAGGATCAGATCAGCGGCGATCTGGAGAAGGCCGAGGAGGCCCGCCGCGAGGCCGAGGAGGCCCGTGAGAAGCACCGGCAGGAGATGGACGCCGTCGCCCAGAGCGCGAAGGCCGTCCTCGACGAGGCCCGCGAGCGCGCCGCGTCCCTGAAGGTGGATCTTGAGCGTCAGGCCCGCGCCGAGGCTGACGGGATCGTGGCCAAGGCGCGACAGCAGATCGAAGCCGAGAAGGTCCAAGCTATGCAGGACATCCGCGACCAGGTCGTGGATCTCTCGGTCGAGATCACCAAGCAGATCGTGGAAAAGGCGGTCGACCGCGAGGATCACCTCCGCATCGCTGCGGATATGGTCCCCAAGGTCAAGGACATGTAGGTCCTCTCGGACCGGAGAAGACAAGGTGAGCGAATCAGCCGTTGCAATGCGCTACGCGAAAGCGCTGTACGAGTTAGCTAGGGAAGGCGGGAAGACGGGGGGGGTCTTGGAAGACCTCGCCGGTCTCAAGGCCGCCTTCGACAGCGACCTCGAGCGCTTCGCGGGGCTCATGCACCCGCGGATGGACACCAAGCGTAAGGACGCGATCCTCACGGAGCACTTCCTCGTGGGGCGTGATCCGAGCGTGTCCAACCTCATGCGTCTGCTGATCAAGCACCGTCGTGAGAGCGTGCTCAAGGACTTCTTCCGGGTGTACCTGGAGATCCACGAGCAGAACGAGGGCATCCTGCGCGTGGAGGTCGAGACGGCCACGCGCATGGAGCCCTCCGTCGCCCAGAGCGTCCGCCAGCAGATCGCGGATGTGACGGGCAAGAAGGTCGTCTTGGAGGCCCGGACCGTGCCCGGGATCCTCGGAGGCATGCGCCTGCGGGTCGGCTCCCATCTGTTGGATGGGAGCACCCAGCGGCGCCTGGAACGAATCGAACGGGGCCTGCGCAAGGTCCCCGTGGAAAGCTGATAAGGACCTCAACTCATGGCCATCAGTCCAGCTGAGATCACCACGATCCTGAAGTCGCAGATCGCGGGCTTCGACACCGGCGTCGAGGTCGAGACCGTCGGGACGGTCCTGCAGGTCGGCGACGGCGTCGCGCGTATCCACGGCTTGAAGGACGTGCAAGCGTCCGAGATGCTCGAGTTCCCCAACGACGTGTACGGCATCGCGCTGAACCTCGAAGAGGACAACGTGGGCGCTGTCCTCCTCGGGGACGACACCAAGGTCAAGGAAGGCGACACGGTCAAGTGCACCGGTCGCATCATCTCGGTGCCGGTCGGCGATGCGCTCGTCGGTCGCGTCGTCGACGCGATCGGCCGCCCGGTCGACGGCAAGGGCCCGCTGGCAGACGTTGAATACGCGGCTGTCGAGAAGGGTGCGCCGAACGTCATCGAGCGCCAACCGGTGCACGAGCCGATGCAGACCGGGATCAAATCGGTCGACGCCATGTTCCCGATCGGTCGTGGCCAGCGCGAGCTGATCATCGGCGACCGGTCCACCGGCAAGACGGCCCTGATGGTCGATGCGATCATCAACCAGAAGGGCCAGGACATGATCTGCATCTACGTGGGCATCGGGCAGAAGCTGTCCACGGTGAAGACGGTGCAGGAGCGCCTCGAGGCGGAAGGGGCGATGGACTACACCATCATCGTCAACGCCCCCGCGTCCGATCAGGCGTCGATGCAGTGGCTCGCGCCCTTCTCTGGGACCGCTATGGGTGAGTTCTTCCGCGACAACGGGAAGCACGCCCTCATCATGTACGACGATCTGTATAAGCACGCCATGGCGTGGCGCCAGGTGTCGTTGCTGCTGCGTCGTCCGCCGGCCCGCGAGGCGTTCCCCGGTGACGTGTTCAACCTGCATAGTCGGCTGCTCGAGCGCTCGGCCAAGATGTCGGATGCGATGGGCGCGGGCAGCTTGACCGCGCTGCCCGTGGTTGAGATTCAGCAGGGTGACGTCACGGCCTATATCCCGACGAACGTCATCTCCATTACCGACGGCCAGATCTACCTTGAGGCGGACCTCTTCAACTCCGGCTTCCGTCCCGCTGTCAACGTCGGGCTGTCGGTCAGCCGGGTCGGCGGCGCGGCCCAGACCAAGGCCATGAAGAAGGTCGCCGGGCGCCTCAAGCTGGAGATGGGGCAGTACCGGGAGCTCGCGGCGTTCGCCCAATTCGGGTCGGATCTGGACGCGGCGACGCTCGCGACCATCACCCGCGGCGAGCGCTTGATGGAGGTGCTGAAGCAGCCGCAGTATGCGCCGGTCCCGATGGAGGACCAAGTCATGGTGCTCTACGCCGGTGTGAATCGCATGCTGGACTCGGTCGCGGTTTCCGACGTGCAGCGATGGGAGAAGGAGTTCATCGCCTACATGCACGACATGCATCCGAATGTCCACGAGACCCTCGGCACGACCCAGGTGCTCGACGACGAAACGGAGGCGGCGCTCAAGGCGGCCATCGAGCAGTTCAACCAGTCCTTCGCCGCTGCAAGCAAGAGCTGAATTGACCTGAAATGAAGGGCGTTAAAGAACTCAAGGCGCGCATCAAGAGCGTCACCAACATCCAGAAGATCACCCGGGCCATGGAGATGGTCGCGTCGACCAAGCTGCGTCGGCTCCAGGATCGGGCGATGGCCACCCGGCCCTTCGCCGATCGGATCGAAGCGATGATGCGACGGGTGGCGGCCCATGCCGACCCCTCCGCGTCGCCGCTCCTTCAGGTGCCGGACCGCGTGGAGGCCGAGGCGCTCGTCGTGGTGGTCGGCGACAAGGGGCTCTGCGGTGCGTACAACGCGAATCTCCTGAAGCATGCGGTGGCGCACATCGCCGCGTCGAGAGAGCAGGGGGTGGCGACGAAGCTCTACCTCATCGGTCGCAAGGCGCAGATGTTCTTCGCCAAGGTGAAGGACTCCGACATCGTCTGGGCTCACCCGGGTGTCGTCGAGAAGGTCGAATATCAGGATATCCGCCGGGCGATGGACCTTCTGGTCGAGAGCTTCGTCGCGGGGGAGGTCCAACGCGTGCATGTCGCGTACACGAAGATGGCCTCCATGGCCTTGTTCGTCCCGACGACGCAGGACCTGTTGCCCGTCGCGCCTCCCGATGCGGACGCCGAAGGCGCTGGCGCTGGCGTGGATTACATTTTGGAGCCGTCGCCTGACGCGATCATGGAGCGGCTTCTCCCCAGGTACCTCGAGATGCAGCTCTACGCTGCGGTCCTCGAGTCGCTCGCGTCGGAGTTCGCGGCGCGGCGTATGGCCATGAAGAGCGCGACCGATGCGGCTGACGAGATGCTCGGGACGCTCGGCATGGAATACAACAAGGCTCGCCAGGAAGGCATCACGGGTGAGCTGCTCGACATCGTCGGCGGCGTCATGGTGCAGGCGGGTTAATCAGCATGGACCGAGCAAAGCGACGGTCTGTGCAACGTAGAATGAAGATCGGACGAATTCGATGAGCAACGGCAAGGTTCTCGAAGTCATCGGCGCGGTTGTGGACGTCGCCTTCGATGGCGAACTCCCGCCCATTTATCAGGCGCTCAAGATCGAGGACGAGGGGAGGGGCATCAACCTGACCCTCGAGGTGGCCAGCCACCTCGGCAACGACGTTTGCCGCACGATCTCGATGTCGACGACTGACGGACTCGTCCGTGGCATGCCTGTCCGAGACACCGGCGCGCCCATCTCGGTGCCGGTCGGGAAGGACTGTCTTGGCCGCATCTTCAACCTGCTGGGCGAACCGCTGGATGAGGAGGGGCCGTTGTCAGCGGACGTCCCCCGCCGCTCCATTCACCAGCCGCCACCGACGTTTGAAGCGCAGGAGACGGTCGGCTCCATCTTCGAGACCGGCATCAAGGTCATCGATCTGCTGGTGCCGTTCGCGAAGGGCGGCAAGATCGGCCTCTTGGGCGGAGCGGGCGTCGGGAAGACGGTGCTCATCCAGGAGCTGATCTCGACGGTGGCTCGTGAGCACGGCGGATACTCGGCTTTTGCGGGCGTCGGCGAGCGCACCCGTGAGGGCAATGACCTCTTCCTCGAGATGACCGAATCCGGCGTGCTCAAGAACACGGCGCTGGTGTTCGGGCAGATGAATGAGCCCCCGGGCGCGCGCCTCCGGGTGGCCTTGTCGGCGCTCACTATGTGCGAGGAGTTCCGCGACCAAGGGCAGGATGTCCTCCTCTTCGTGGACAACATCTTCCGCTTCGTACAGGCGGGCGCCGAGGTGTCGGCGCTGCTCGGGCGCCTTCCCAGCGCCGTGGGCTATCAGCCCACGCTGGCGTCGGAGATGGGCGCGTTGCAGGAGCGGATCACGACCACGGACAAGGGCTCCATCACGTCCATGCAGGCCATCTACGTGCCGGCGGACGACTACACGGATCCGGCGCCGGTGGCGACCTTCCCTCACCTCGACTCGACGATCGCGCTTGAGCGATACCTGACCGAGTTAGGTATTTATCCGGCCGTCGATCCGCTCAAGTCGACGTCCCGCGTGCTCGATCCGAACCTCGTCGGCGAGGAGCACTACAAGGTGGCGTGTGAAGTCGTCCGTATTCTCCAGCGCTACAACGAACTCAAGGACATCATCGCCATCCTCGGTTTCGAAGAGCTCTCGGACGAGGACAAGCAGGTCGTCAACCGCGCGCGGCGTATCCAGAAGTTCCTCTCGCAGCCGTTTGCGGTGGCGGAGACGTTTACCGGCCTCCCGGGCAAGTTCGTGAAGGTCGCAGATACGGTGCGGAGCTTCGGCGAGGTGGTCGAGGGCAAGCACGACGACGTCCCCGAGGACGCGTTCTACATGGTCGGCGGAATCGACGAAGTCCTCGCCAAGGCCGAGGAACGGAAGCAGATCGTCTAATCATGGAGAAGTCCTTCCACGTCGAGTTCATCACGCCTGACAAGAGCGTCTTCGAGGGGGAGGCGACCTCGGTGGTCCTGCAGGCGGAGGGCGGCAGCCTCGGTATCCGCGCGGGGCATGCCCCCATGGTCGCCACCCTCGAGGTCGGCGCCGCTCGTGTGGACACGGCTGACGGCGAGCAGGTCGTCATGATGATCGGTGACGGTTTCCTGGAGGTCCGTGATAACCAGGTCAAGGTCCTGGCGGAGCTGGGTGAGCTCAGGGACGAGATCGACCTGGCGCGGGCGGAGGAGGCCGAACGTCGGGCGCTCGCGCGTCTCAAGGATAGAGCCGGGGCGGAGGTCGATTTCAATCGGGCCAAGGCCTCCCTGACGCGGGCCATGACGCGGATCAAGATCCTCCGGGACCTGGCGCCAGGCAGGCTTCAGGGCAAACCCCGAGATCCCCGGGGCGGCTGACTCCAACCGCGGCCCCCCGCGCCGTCGAGAAAGTGAAAATGTGCGCCGCGCGGGGCAGGGAACGTCCCGGGTCTTTTTGTCGCGCGGGTATCCTCCGAGCATGCGCCTCGCGATCGCCTGTCTTTTCGTGATCGGGCCGGTGCTCGCGCAGCCCGCTGGGTTGCCCGATCAGGCCGCCTGGTTCACGCGCCCCGGGGTCGATCCCGTCCCGGCGGCGAACGACCTGCCTGCGCGGCTGGCGGAGACTATCAGCGCTGCGCGCAAGACCGTCTCCGCTTCGTTCATCCGACTCGACCTCCCCATCGTGCTGGACGCGTTGATCGCCGCTCAGCGACGCGGTGTCGCGGTACGCGTCATGACGGACGACGATATGCGCGTGCATCGGTTCGCGGTCCCCCTCGCCCGGCTCGAAGCTGCAGGGGTTCCCGTGCGGACCGATGATGGGCTGTCCTGGGCCGTGAACCTGCATCACAAGTTCTGCATCGTCGATGGTACGTGGGTTTGGAATGGTGATTGGAACGCCACGGTCGCCGATGCGGCCCGGGCGCGGGGCTCGGCTTTACGGGTGCGCTCACCGGAGCTCGCGCGGCGGTTTATCGCCTACTTCGACCGCCTCTGGGACGGCCGCCCAGCCGGCATCGGCGCTCCCTCAGCGCCAACCGGTCCCCCATCGCAGCTCGCCGGCGGCGGGTCGGCGCGGGTGTTCTTCGGCTTTGCGCATGACCTCGCGGTCGTGGTGTCCGACGAGATCTTGAGGGCCAAGCGCTCCGTGGACGTGGCCCACGCCGTGTTCGCCGAACAGCGGGTCCTCATGTCGCTGGTCGAGGTCGCTCGTCGCGGCGTCCGTGTGCGGGTGGTGACCCGGTCGACCCCAGGTCCCGCTCGGGTGGAGGACGCGTGCGCTCGATTCGGCATTCCCGTGGTCCGCAGCACGGCGACCAAGACGGTCATCATCGATGGTGCGCGGGTGATCACCGGGTCCTGGAACTGCACGCGGAATGTGGATCACGAGAACGTCGTCATCCTGCAAGGGTGTGAGGCGATCATCGACGTGTACCGGCGCGAGACGGAGGCGATCATCAAGGCCGGCGCAGGGGGCTTCTTTCTGCCGGCTGACGATTCCGGGTTGATGCCTACAGATCGCCAACGAGATCGTCTGATTGCGCGGCTCGCCGAAGTGAGGTCCTCGACGCTGGGCCGATCTGACGGAGATGTGGGCCTGGATCGATCGGCGGATCTCGTCCGTATCTTCGGGAAGGAGCGGCTGTGCGTCGAGCCGGTCCGTGCGGCGTGGCGTGACGGGGATCGCCTCGATGGCAGCCGCCAGGTGGCGGTGACGTTCGAGCGGAACACCGCAGCGCGGGGTGGGCGGGTGCGATTTGTCGTCAGCGCTCGCGCGTTGAGCCAGTCCCACGGGCACCGCGTCAGTCGGAGAATCCGTCCGATCATCCTGGACGCGGCCCGGGTCGAGAACCTCGATGCCCCGCTCACCCTCCCGTTTGAACTCGACCTGCCCGCCGCGGGCTCCTGGCGGGTCGACCTGGATGCGTTCGTCGCGACAGGGGAGGCGTGGCGCTGGGTGGCGAGTTGGTCCTTGCCCCCGCGGGTACGGTTCCTCGCTCCGCACATCGGGGTGGATGAGGTCCGACGCCATGAGGTGACCCACGACCTCTCCGCGTCGGCGGAGGCGTGGCGTGTTCAGCGTCAGGTGCGGCGCTCCCCGGACGGGTTCGTCGCCGCGGGGCTCGGCGCGCGCGTGCAGGCCACCGGCCTCGGCCTGCGCACCGCGCGTACGTTCGTGGCCCGGGTCCGCGTGACCTCGCATGGTGAGGCTACGACGCGCATCGCGTGGAGCCGGAACGGCACGCAGTGGCTGCCGGATGACGGGTGTGACGTTCCCTTGCTGACCGACGGGGAACCTCACGCCTACTCCGTCGACCTCTCGGCCGTGCCGGCCTGGAATCAGGCGGGAGCCGTGCGGGCGCTGCGGCTGGAGTTCGGCCTCGAGGGCCGGGGCGCGGTCTTCCACGGCCTGTCGTTCGTCCGCGATGCCCACCTCGGACCCGCTGCCGCTGGCACCTTCAAGGCATCCGACGGGAAGCCACGTAGCTTGCTCGAGGTCGCGGGAGCTGGAGACCCGGCGAGCGGGCGTGTCTGGGTCGATCGTCAGACCACGCTCCGGGTCACGGTGCAGAGCCCGGACCCGAGCGGCGGTACGGTCCCGTTCCTTCTCCTCGTGCGGCGCGGTGTCCCGTCTCCCGACGAGAGCTTCGCCCTCGACGCGTTCAAGATTCCCGGGCGGCTCTGCTTTCGTCCGCACCTGGTCGATCCCCCAGGTCCGGGGGTTTCCGGGGTGGCCGACTCGACCGGGCTCGACCCGAAGCCGTTCAAGAAGCCGGGTCCTGCTCCCGTTGCTTTTGAGGTCCCCCTGCCCCGGTCACGTACGGGAGACGCGCTGGTTCTGCAGGCGGTGTTCACGGGCAGCTACCCGGGCGTCAGCAACGCGGTCACCGTACGCGTGCGCTGACCCTCTCCCGGTCGCCGGGTCCACCCCGGGGTAGCCTCCCGATCTCTTTCGCATCGGGGAGATCCGTATCCGGAGCCTGTGAGCCCCCTTCGTTGGAAGAGGCCGTCCGTCCGTCCCCGCGGGGGTAGGATGACGGCTCGCGCGGAGTGCTCGCGTCCGGGCCCCTTCGCGCATCTCCCATCATGAATTTCGGCTACCTCGTCGCGTGCTGCGGCGCGTTGATCACGGCGGCGTTCGGACAGCCAGGCTGGACCGTCGATCGGATCGCGTTTGACTGGACGGATCGCACGCTCGCGGTGCCCGCGGGGGAGAGCGCGTGGCTCCTCCATGGGGCGCACGCGACGCGCCTTGACCGCGCCGGCAAGCTACGGCGTCATGAGGGCGTGCTGCCTATCCCCGTCACCGATCGCTGCGCCGTGGCGTCCGCCGGCGACGGTACGTTCTGGCTCTGCGGGGGCGCCCGGGGCCGCACCTTTCTTATCGATCCGGAGACGTGGAACGTCACCGAGTCGCCGCCGCTCGATCGTCCCACGACGCGCGGGCTCCGGATCGTGGTTCACGAGGGGCGCCTCTACGCGATGGCCGGAGGTGCGGACGAGGCGTTAATGCGCCTGGGGCCCGATGGATGGGAGCGGATGCCGGGCGGCGGAGTGGTGGTCCCGCTGGGGCGCCACTCTGCGGGGTTGTACTCGCTGCCGGGTGGCCTCGCGGCGTTTGGTGACCATCACGTGGCGTGGTGGGACGCCAAGCTGCGCCAATGGCGCCGTGACAACAAGATTTGGCTGGTGCTGCGTCTGCGTCCGGCCGCGCTCCGTGGCGGGATGTCTGCGCAGGAGAAGGCAACCGGGCTGGTGCTTCTGACTCTCGGCAAAGGGTCGCGCTCCCTCGGCGTCGCCGACATGAAGACCCGAAGGTACTTCCACCTGCGGCCGCGTCTGCCGGGGCGCTTGCGACACTCCGGAGAGACCCTCTACGTGAGCGGTCGCGGCGTCGACCGACGCGTCGTCGTCCTGTCGCTCGAAGACCGGCAGCGCTGGTCGATCCCGGTCACCGAGCTGCGTCGCATTGTCTCTGCCGATCCCGTCGCGGATATGGGGTCGGCGTGGGAGGTGTGGAACGCCATGCCTTGGGGTGGCGACGGTGAGCTCATCCGGGAGCGCGACGGGCTGGCCAACATGGTCCTCCTGGACCGACAGCTATACACCCAGCGTAAGAACCTCGTGCGTCGCTGGCATCTCGACGCCAAGGCGCACTCGAAGAACCTGGATGGCCACACGTATGGTAAGCCGTGGATCAGCCGGGGGGCCGCGATGGCCACGGATGGTGTGGGCCGCATCTTCATGGTGACGGGGCGCGACCGGACGACATGGGTGTTGCACGTCCACCGGCGCCAGGACGGTCGGGACGTGGCCGTGGCAGGAGCCCCGGCCATCCACGAGATGCTGGTGACCAGGGGTCCGGAGCTGCCGTCGCGGCCGGCGGGCAACACGGCGCTGTGCTGGCACCAGGGGCGGTTGTGGGCGACCTTGCGCTCGGGGGCCGGAAATGTCCTGGCCTGGAGACCAGATACTCAGGGGTGGGAGCGGGTCGCCCAGACGCCCGATGCGCTGGCGATCGGGTTGACCCACGATGTTGAGCTGCTGCCAGACGGGGATGGCCTCATCGCCCTCTCCGGGGACAGGTGGGCGCGCCTGTCGGTTGGCGATCTGGAGTGGGCGGTCGGCGAGCGACTCCCCTTCGCGGCGTCGGCGGATGGGGGGATGGCGGTGCTGGACCCCCGGACCCGCCGTGTCTACGTGGTTTTGGGGGGCGGCAGCCGGGACATGGGGGTCATCGACCTCCGGTCCGGGTCCGGGCGGCTCCTGGAGGGCCATTTGCCGGATGCGGCGTCGGTCTTCGGTCGACGCATCTGGATCGCGGAGACCGCGGGCGAGCGGCATCTCTACCTCTCTCGCGGTCACGACTCGGACGAGCTCTGGCGGATCGCTCTGGAGTGAGGGTGGCGCCGCGCTATCCTGGCTCGCCATGGAACATCAGCGCACGCATACCTGTGGAGAACTTCGGCGCGACCACGCCGGCGAGAAGGTCGTCCTCAACGGATGGGTCGACACCATCCGCGACCACGGTGGGGTCATGTTCGTGGAGCTGCGGGACCGCTACGGCTTCACCCAGGTGATCGCCGATCCGGAGCATCTCCCGGGTGCTGGCGAGCTGAAACCCGAGTGGGTGGTTGCGATCGTCGGCACCGTCCGGCTTCGTCCGGACGAGAACAGGAACCCGGACAAGTCCACCGGCGACATCGATCTACATGCCGAGTCGGTGGAGATCCTGAATCGGAGCAAGGTCCCCCCGTTCGAGGTCGAGCCGAACAGCGTCACGCGGGAGGAGCTCCGACTCGAGTACCGGTTCATCGACATGCGACGGCGGCCCGTACTCGAGAAGATGGAGATGCGCTCGGACGTGGCGCGGATCATCCGGCGAGAGTTCTTTGACCTGGGGTTCATGGACGTCGAGACGCCGATCTTGATGAAGACGTCCCCGGAGGGCGCACGAGACTTCGTCGTGCCCTCACGCCTGCACATGGGCCAGGTATACGGGCTCCCCCAATCGCCCCAGCTCTTCAAGCAGACGCTCATGGTGTGCGGCGTCGATCGCTATTTTCAGATCTGCAAGTGCTTCCGTGACGAGGACCTCCGCGCTGATCGGCAACCCGAGTTCACGCAGCTCGACATGGAGATGTCGTTCGTGCGTCAAGACGACGTCTTTGAGGTCATCGAGCGTGTCATGGTGGCGATCTACAAGGAGATCCTGGACTACGATGTCCCGTCTCCATTCCCGCGGGTGACCTACGCCGATGCCATGACCCGTTGGGGTATCGACAAGCCGGATACGCGTTTCGGGCTCGAGCTCTTCGACCTCTCCGATGTGGCCGCGGCTTCCGAGTTCAAGGTGTTCCGAGGCACCGTGGAGGGAGGCGGCACCGTGCGCGGGCTCGTTGTCCCGGGCGGCGCGGAGCTCACGCGCAAGCAGATCGACGAGGCGGAGGTCGTCGCCAAGGACTACGGAGCCAAGGGGCTCGCGTGGATGAAGGTGACCGATGAGGGACCGACGGGTGGTATCTCCAAGTTCCTCGGCGAGGCTGAGCTCGCGGCGATCACCGAGCGGGGCGGCGCCAAGGTCGGAGACTTGGTGGTCTTCGGGGCCGACACCTGGACGACGGCCCTCACGGTCCTCGGGCAGGTTCGCCTTCACTTCGGCAAGACCCGAGGCCTCATCGATACCAGCCGACACGACCTGCTCTGGGTCACCGACTTTCCCCTCTTCGAGTGGAACGCTGATGAGAATCGCTGGCAGGCCATGCACCACATGTTCACGGCGCCTCGGCAGGAGCTCCCCGAGCCGGGGGAGGATCTGTCCGAGATAACCGCGGATCTCTACGACCTCGTCATCGACGGCAACGAGATCGGCTCGGGTTCGATCCGGATCCACCGTCCGGAGGTGCAGGCTCGGATCTTCGAGCATCTCGGGATCTCGGAGGCCGAAGCCGCGGACAAGTTCGGGTGGTTCCTTCAGGCCCTCGACTACGGCGCGCCGCCCCATGGCGGGATCGCGCTGGGCCTGGATCGGATCGTGATGTTGCTCTCCGGCTCGGCTTCCCTGAGGGACGTGATCGCGTTCCCCAAGCTGGCCAGTGGTGCTTGCCCCCTGACCCAGTCTCCGAGCCGGCCAGATGCGGCTCAGTGGGAGGAACTGGGGCTGGAGGTACGGGTCGAAGAAGACGAGGCCTGACGGTCTTTATAGGGCTTCCTGGGGGCCGAGACGCCCCTCGTCAGGCCCCTCGCGGGCATCCGTCGCCTTGACGGCGCTGCCCGCGGCCTGTTACTAACCATGTCGAGATCGCAGGTCCTGGGGTGCGCTCTGTCCCAGTGCCGCGTAACCATTAGCTCCATAAGGCCTTAGGCCATTCGGAGCCTCCTGGCCGAAAGCGGCCTCATCAAACGAGAGCGATGATGCCGGAAGCTGCGCAAGCACAGATCCGGGTCACCTTGCCGGACGGCTCCGTTCGGGAGGTCGACCCCGGCGTGACCATTCAGCAGGTCGCGTACGAGATCGGGGAGGGTCTGGGCAAGGCCACCGTCGGCGGTCGCCTCGACGGGGAGAGCGAAACCCGGGATCTGCGGAGCCCGCTCTCAGGAGACTGCGCGCTCCAGATCGTCACCGCCAACTCGGAGGCCGGGCACGAGGTCATCCGCCACAGCGCGGCTCACATCATGGCCGACGCCATCTGCCGGCTGTGGCCCGACGCCAAGCTCGCTATCGGGCCGGCCATCGACGACGGCTTCTACTACGACATTGACCTGGAGCACCGTATCGGTCCGGACGATCTGCCCAAGATCGAGGCGGAGATGGCCAAGGTCATCGATGCGGATACTCCGTTTCACCGAAGCGCTGTCGATCGCGACGAGAAGCTGGCGAAGGCGAGAAACGAGAACGACATCTACAAGTCGGAGCTGCTCGAGGGGCTCGACTCCGGCGAAGAGGTCACGTTCTACACGCATGGGGAAGGGTCATTCGAGGACCTGTGCCGTGGCCCACACGTCCCGAGCACCGGCTACGTGAAGGCGTTCAACGTCATGCGCGTGGCGGGTGCGTACTGGCGTGGGGACGAGAAGAACAAGATGCTTCAGCGCATCTACGGGACCGCGTGGTGGTCGAAGAAGGACCTCAAGCAGTACCTGACGCGCCTGGAGGAAGCGCGGAAGCGTGATCACCGCAAGCTCGGCCGCGAGCTCCGCCTGTTCATGATCAACTCGGACGTCGCTCCGGCATCCCCGTTCTTCCTGCCCAAGGGGGCGACTCTCTACAACACCCTGCAAGACTACATCCGGGACCTGTACGTTCGGTTCGGGTACGACGAGGTGATCACCCCCCAGGTGTTCAACGTCTCCCTGTGGCATGCTTCGGGCCACTACGAGCACTACAAGGAGAACATGTACTTCACCGACGTGGAGGGCGCAGAGTGCGCGGTGAAGCCCATGAACTGTCCGGGGCACACGCTCATTTACTCGAGCGAGCTCCGCTCGTATCGGGACTTGCCCATTCGCATCGCGGACTTCGGACGGCTGCACCGGTACGAGCGTTCAGGGGTCACCCACGGATTGACTCGGGTGCGCACCTTCGCGCAGGACGACGGACACATCTTCTGCTCGCCGAAGCAGATCCAGGGTGAGATCACGAGCCTCATCGAGATGTTCACGGAGGTCTACCAGGTCTTCCGGTTCGACGATCTGAAGATCTGCCTGAGCACGCGTCCGGAGGACTCGGTCGGCGACGACGGGATCTGGGAGAAGGCCGAGGCGGCGCTCACCGAGGCGCTCGAGGGCAACGACGTGGCCTTTGACATCAACGAAGGCGACGGCGCGTTCTACGGGCCCAAGATCGACTTCGTGGTGCTGGACGCGATCGGACGTGAGTGGCAGTTAGGGACCATTCAACTCGACTTCAACTTGCCGGACCGGTTCGGCCTCACGTACATCGATCAGGAAGGCCAGGAGCAGCGGCCGGTCATGATCCACCGGGCCATCCTCGGCTCGCTCGAGCGGTTCATCGGTATCCTGATCGAGCACACAGGGGGAGCGTTTCCGTTCTGGGTCGCCCCTGTGCAGGCGCGGATCATCACCATCGCCGACGACCATGTGGAGTACGGTAGGGAGGTCGTGAAGCGCTTTCAGGACGAAGGCTTCCGTGTGGAATCGGATTTCAGCAATGCCAAGACCGGGGCGAAGATCCGCGACGCGCGTTTGCAGCGCGTCCCGTACCGACTTGTAGTCGGCGGGCGCGAGATGGAGAACGGCACCGTGGCGGTGAAGGAACATCCTGATACTGATCTCGGGACCCTTGGGGTCGAAGAGGTCATCGCTCTGTTCCGTGAAAAGGAAAGGAAAAAGGAATGACGTACGCAGGTGAGCAGTCTTGAGGCGGCCATTCAGACGACGGTTCGCACCGCCCAGGCCACTGCACCGCATCAATCACATGATTCGAGTCCCGCAGGTTCGCCTGGTCGGGACGGACGGTGAACCGATTGGCGTCGTTTCGAGCGATGAGGCCCGGCGCATGGCGCGCGAGGCCGAGCTCGATTTGGTGGAGATCAGTCCCACCGCGAGCCCTCCGGTTTGCCAGATCATGGACTACGGCAAGTTCAAGTACGAACAAAAGAAGAAGAAGGCCGAGTCCAAGAAGAGACAGCACAACGTCAACGTCAAGGAAGTGCGCGTCCGGCCCAAGACCGGATCTCACGACATCGCCGTCAAGGTGAAGCGCGCCAAGAGCTTCCTTGAAGCAGGCGACAAGGTCCAGTTGACAGTGCTGTTCCGAGGCCGTGAGGTCGTCCACTCGAATATCGGCATCCAGATCCTGGGGGACATTGCCCAGGACCTCGCTGACATCGCGAAAGTGGAGCGCCCTCCTCGTCTCGAAGGAAAACGCATGCACATGATCCTCTCGCCGTCCAAGGCACCCCAAACCAAGAAGGGGGAGGCCGGGAGAGGTAAGTCAGAAGGAAACAAGAGCGGGTCGGCCCGCTCGGAGTGATCGCCATGCCAAAGCAAAAGACGAATCGATCAGCGAAAAAGAGGTTCAAGCTCACAGCCAAGGGGAAGGTCAAGCGCCCACGCGCCGGGAAGAGCCATCTCATGGCGTCTTTCAGCGGCAAGCGCGTCCGCAAGCTGCGCAAGACCGACATCGCCGCCGATGGTGATGCGAAGGTCATTCGCAAAATGCTGCTTGCCGACTGAATTGGACCGGACAAGGGATCGCGGGTCTTTCGGCTCGCCCTCCAAGGAGAAATGAAATGCGCGCAACTAGCGCCACCGCAAGACATCGCCGTCACAAGCGTGTTCTCAAGGATGCGAAGGGCTACCGAGGCTCTCGGAGCAAGCTCTACCGCATTGCGAAGGAAACGCTCATGCGGGCGGGCAACTACGCATATCGGGATCGCCGCAACAAGAAGCGGAGCTTCCGGCGTCTGTGGATCGTCCGCATCAACGCCGCGGCGCGTGACGGGGGCATGAGCTACTCAGCTTTCATGGCTGGCCTCAAGAAGGTCGGGGTGGGGATCGATCGCAAGCAGCTATCCGATATCGCCATCCACGACCCGGCAACCTTCAGCGCGCTCGTCGACATGGCCCGTCAGGCCGGTTGACCCCAATGCCCGCTCAGGACCCGCTCGAGATCATCCTGGAGGTCGGCGAGGAGTGCCGTCGGGCGCTCCGCGATGCCGGGGATGCCACGTCGCTTCAGGCGGTGCGGCAGGATGTCCTCGGTCGAAAGGGTCGGCTCGCCGCTCTGACGGACCTGATCAAGCAGGCTCCGAAGGAACGTAAGGGGGAGGTCGGACAGGCGGTCAATGGGCTCAAGAAGGAGCTCACTGATCTGCTCGAGGAGCGGACATCGGCCCTCGGCGCCGGAGTTGCGTCGGGGGGATCGGCGTCTGTCGACGTGACCTTGCCCGGGACGAGCCCCGACGTCGGTGCCCTGCACCCGTTGACGAAGATCGAGAGGCACCTGGTGAGGGTGCTCGCGTCCCTCGGTTTCGAGGTGACCGAAGGCCCCGAGATCGAGGACGAGTTCCACAACTTCGAGGCGTTGAACATTCCGGGGCATCATCCGGCGCGGGATGAGAGCGAGAATTTCTACCTCCGCGGGTTGCCGCACCTGTTGCGGAGCCAGACATCGACGGTGCAGATCCGCACCATGGAGGCCAATCCGCCGCCGATCCGCGTCTGCGCCCCCGGCCGGGTGTTCCGGCCGGATACGGTGGACGCGACGCACCACTACATGTTCCATCAGGTGGAGGGCCTCGCCGTCGACCGCGGGATCACCATGGCCGACCTGAAGACCACCCTCCTGATCTTCTTCAAGGCGCTCTTTGGCGACGACGTCGGGCTGCGCCTGCGACCGAGCTTCTTCCCTTTCACCGAGCCCAGCGCCGAGGTCGATGTTCACTTCGGGAAGAAGGGCTGGGTGGAGATCGGTGGTTGCGGCATGGTCGATCCGAACGTCTTCCGCTCGGTCGGCATCGACCCCGACGAGTGGACTGGCTTCGCCTTTGGCCTCGGTATCGAGCGGCTGGCGATGCGCCAGTTCGCCGTGCCGGACATCAGGTACTTCACGGAGAACGACGTCCGTTTTCTCAAGCAGCTCGACTGAGGGGGGTGGGGTGACCCTCGCCCTGCGGGACAACGATGGATCGTGTCCCGTGAGGCCCTCCTCAGCGGAACCAATGACCCAGCCGAGCCCGACATGAGAGCCTCCTACAACTGGATACGCACCTACGTCCCCGGCTGGAGCGGCACCGCCGACGAGATGGCGGAAAAGCTGACGTTCTCCGGCACCGAGGTCGAAGAGGGCGAGCCCCACGGCGACGACGTGATCTTCGAGATCGGCGTGACGAGCAATCGGCCGGACTCTCTGTGTCACCTCGGGCTCGCGCGGGAGGTGGCGGCGGTGTCGGGCGAGACGGCCCAGGATCCGGAATGCGCCGCGCCGCACGATGGGCAGCCCACC
>NYSS01000160.1 GCA_002683135.1 Planctomycetota bacterium
CGTCCTACCCCGTGGTGTAATCGGCAACACAGCTGGTTTTGATCCAGCTATTCCTGGTTCAAGTCCAGGCGGGGTAGCTCGGGAACAGGCGGCACGGCAACCGCTCGTGACACCCAGGCCCCCGACATCGTGCATTCCGCGAGAAGAGCCCCCCGCCGCATCTTCGGGGCAGGGGGCTCTTCTTGTGGCTATCGCCAAGGGGACGGGAGAGGAGCGGTGGCGCAACCTCGGTCGACTCCGTTCCTCTGCTGGCCTGTCGGACCTGCTACGGCAGGGCGAACGTCAAGGTGAGGCAGTCTGACAGGGTCCATTCCGTTGGAGGACTGCCACCGGGAAGACCGCCACCGAACTCGATCATCCCGAACTGAAAGGACACGGAAACACCGGCAGGGTAGTCCGGGAGGGAGATGCTCTCCTGCCCTGTATTGCTGGGGGGGGAGATCCACACGATATTGGCTCCGAATGCGGGGTGCATCCGTATCCAGCCATCGCTGAAGGGGACACCTTGAGTCTGGGGTGCAGAGTCCCACAACAAGACGGCCTGCTGCTGACGTCCGATGATGACGGGGGGAGTTGTCTCCATGATGATGTCAACTCCGAGGCCAAACCCGTTCGCAGAGGGGCGGTCCTGCCGAATGAACAGATCCGTGCCGCCTCCGGTGCCTCCAAAGGAGAACTGTCCGTCTGCTGAGAACGCGAGGCCGTAGGCTCGTGAGGAGGAACCCACCGAAACGGAGATCCCATACGAGAGGGCATCGACGACGTCGGAGCCGTTGGTAATCCACACGTGGTGGGGGGACGTGTTAGCAGTGGACCTGTCCACGGCGATACCGGTCACTGGCCCCGGCACGGGGGTAGCAATCGACTGCAGCAGGGTGCCGTCGCGTCGCACCTGATAGACGGTAGCGAGGCTGTCGCACAACCAGAGTGTGTCGTCACTTCCGTCATACGCGATGCCTGTGAAGGCCCCATGCGTAAAGGACGGCAGGACAACGGCCCCCTGCGCAGCATACGGGTAGTTCAGGTCGAACGTACCGAAGCCTGCCGGGTTGCAGGCAAACAGACTGCCCCCCACTGCGTCCACCGACAGTCCCGTCAGCAAGCAGGTCCCCCACGCAGGGGTGGGGCCCGGCACCTGGCCGTTACCGTTGATGACGGTGATGGTGGTGGTGCTGGTGGTGGTCGGCGGGTCGCCGCTGCCGATCACCGTCGCTACCGGCCCTGAGCCAACCAAGCCGCCGCCGGAACCGGGGACGGGATGGCTGCCGTGTGAGTTACCACACTCGTCTTTCATCGGTGCCGGCGCCGGGATCGAATCGGGTGCGTACGGCGGAAAACGACGCATCGATTCCTGCCAGAGCGTGTATCCATCCGAGGAGTAGACCCGACGTGTAACGGGGTTGATGGCCACGCCACCGCCAATGCTGGAAGCGGTGTGTGCCGAACTCGCAACCCAGAAGCCCGGAAGCGGGTCCGACCCTGCGTGCTGGGGGCTCGGGTGGGCTGGTGACGACAGATAAACGACCTCCGTTCCACCCGGATAACCAGGTGCCAGAAGGTGCAGATTCTGAGCCATGACGCTGGTGGAAGTCATGACGAGCAAGGCGAAGAGAAGGGCAAGGTTGAAGGTCTTCATGGTCGGTCTCCCTGTTGATTGTGGCGGCGTGCAGCGCGGCGGTGGCGCCCGGGCTGCGATCTGCTGAGGCCACGTCGAAGGAACGGCGCCACCTCTGATCCGGTCACCCCAAGAGCGACGAACCGGAAGCTCGGGTGACATCGGATTGGGTTTTTCCGCACCCTGATAAGCCGCGGACGCCAAACCCGAGCAGGAACCTGCGGGATTTCAGCCCGTTTCAGTTCAAGTCCCCTCGGGTTCTCACACCCTCCCCCTGTAGAATTCGGGGGCCCACCGTTTCGCCCCTCATCCAACCCGACAGAATCGCTACGGAAGGCCACCCCATGACGTTTCGTGCCCTGACGTCCCTCTCCCTGTGCATCGCCCTTTGCTGCGTCGTCGCCAACGCTCAGGGACCGATCTTGATCAACGCGATCGACACCGGGACGCCCGACTACGTCGAGCTGTACAACTGCGGTGGCTCCTCGGTGGACATCTCAGGTTGGACGCTGCAGACGTTCTACGACACCGGGACCGGCGCCACGTCGGAGGTCCCGTTCACCTTCCCGGCGGGAACCTCAATCGCCGCAGGCGGGTTCGTAGTGGCTGAGGAATTCGGAACGGCGGGAAGCCCCGGGACACTGCCCAACTCGGTGAGCGTCGGCTTCAACTACTTCTGGGTCGCCGCGCGAGGCGTCGGCGCCCTGCTGACGGATACAACGGGCGCCGGCATCGACTACGCCTTCCGAGACTTCTTCGGCCTCGGTGGAGCGCCGTTGATCCCGGGTGGCACCAACTGGTCCGGCACCTACACCGGCGGCACCACCGACTTCAGCGAACGCAACAGCGATACGGACACGGACACGGCCGGCGACTGGTCGGACGTGAGCAGCGGCACCCCCTCGGCGCTCAACGCGGGGCAGACCGGTAGCTGCACGGGCGCTCCGCCACCACCGCCGCCGCCGCCACCGGCCGGAACGGAGCAGACTCTCCCCGCAGGATTCCTCGCGGTGAACGGCGGCGCAGCCACGAGCTATCCGCAGAACACGACGACGGACCACAAGTGGCAATGGCACTACGATTCCGGCGAGTTCCAGGCCGCGCAACCCATCACCATCACCGAGGTGTGGGTGAGGGCCAGCAGCGCAACCGCCACCGTCGCCGCGTTCGACTTCCCCAGCTTCGTGGTCACCATGGCCTCCAGCCCGACGGACTACACCGTCGCCGGCCACGACCCGGTGTTCGCCGGCAACCTGAACGGTGACGCCACGGTGGTCAGGAGCGGCGCCTGGTCCGGCGCCGCGGTGCCGGCGTCCGGTGGCACCAGCTCCACCTGGATCCCTCTCGGGCTCACCAGCAGCTTCACCTATGACCCCACCCAGGGAGATGACTTCGTCATCCAGATCGAAAAATGCGGCACCGTGGCGACCTGGGCGACCACCATGGACGGGTCATCCGGCGCGGCGGGCGCGAACGGTGGTAACCGGTACGGCGACACCGCGAGCTGTGTCGCGGCTACGCAGAGCTTCAACAACAACGAGTACGTGCCGATCGTCAAGATCGACTACTCGGTCGGCGGCCTGTCGGCGAACTTCGCCGCGGCCCCCACCGCCGGTTCCGCACCGCTCACCGTTCAATTCATCGACCAGAGCACCTCGGACGATCCTGCGGGTATCCAGACCTGGGCCTGGGACTTCGACAACAACGGCACGGTGGACTCGGCCCAGCAGAACCCAACCCACACGTACGGCCCGGGCACCTACACCGTCTCGCTCACCGTGACCGACACCGTCAACGGTTCGTCTACACGAACGCACGCGGACCTGATCACGGTCGGGGCCTACCAGCTCACGGTCACGACCACCGGCGGCGGTGTCGGGGACATCACGGTGACACCTCCTCCCCCGCCCCCTGGGTTGAGCGAGGGTTACACCCTGGCATCTCTCGCGGTAGCCACTCCCGTGGGTTCGGGCCCGTTCCTCGGCCTGAATCTGGACCCGCTGATGGTGGCCATCATCTCCACGCCCGCCGGCATCGGCAACGTCCTCCACTTCTTGCCGGCACCGGGCGTCTACCCTGCGGTCCCGTTCCAGGGGGGGCCTGGTTTCTTGGCGGGCTTCGTGGGCACGCCCATGGACATCACCGTGGTGTGGATCGCCAACGGACAGTTGTCGAGCACCAACGTCGTCCAGATCATCCCCTGACCTGAGGTCGACCTCGCATTGAGCGAGGCCGCGCGCGACGCCGAATGGAGGAGCCGGGTTACTTGCCCGGCTTCTTTTTTCTCCACGCGCTCCCGCCGTAATAGGGATAGCTATCGAACCTGTCGGCCCCGCCCAGGACCCGCGGGTCGCCCGTAGCGCGCAGCTGCCCTTCAAGCCGGGCCGCGAGGGCGGCCTTGACCGCCGCGTGGCGCGGGTCCGCCGCCAGGTTGCTGATCTGGTCGGGGTCCGCCTTCATGTCGTACAGCTCCTCAGCCGGGCGCTTGGCGAACGACAGGTCGAAGAAGCGCTTGCCCGCTGGATCGTCCTTGTGATCGAGCAGGTAGGTCTTGGTGATCTTCTTGCCGGGGCCGCCGGCCGGGTCGGTGTCTCCGTAGCGAGGCGGATCCCCTACGGGCCAACGATCGGGTTTGAAGTTCTTGATGTAGGCCCAGCCATCGGTGCGGATCCCCCGACACGGATACCCGGAGTGATCAGGGCGGCAGGGGACATGGCGCTCCTTGCCGTAGATCACGTGGTCGCGGCCGGCCTCCACGCGACCGGACGCGGAGGCGTTGAGGATGGGCAAGAGCGAGCGTCCGTTCACATCGGCCGGGACCTCGACCCCCGCCAATTCCAGGAACGTCGGCGCGAGATCGACCAGCGAGACGAAGTCGGTGACCGTCCGCCCCCCCTTGACGCGCGCACCCCAACGGATGGCCAGGGGGACCCGCACCCCCATGTCGTAGATGTTGCTCTTGCACCTTGGAAAGGGCATGCCGTGGTCACCGGTCATGACCACGATGGTGTTCTCCAGTTCGCCCCGCGCCTCCAGCATGGCCAGCGCTCGGGCGACGTCGGAGTCGAACCGCTGCACCTCGAAGTAGTAGTCCGCAATGTCGGAGCGGACCTGCTCCACGTTGGGATAGAACGCGGGCACCTTCACCTGGTCGATGTCCATCCCGGACTTGCGACCGGACCCGAGGGCGTAGCCTCGGTGCGGATCGTGAGCGCCGAGCCAGAAGCAGAACGGCTTCTTGTCGGGGCGAGCGGCCAGGAACTGCTCGAAGCCCTTCTTGTACGGCTTGCCTGCCGGGTGACTGTCCGTGTAGCCCCCCACCTTCACCCGACCGGGTCCCCAGCTCTTGCGCCAATGACCCACGTGGTAGCCGCGGGCCTCGAGCAGCAGTGGGTAGACCGGGAACCGCGTGCTCAAGGACGACCAGAGGTTGGCGCCCTCGTCCAATCTCCAGTGGTACTGGCCTGTCAGGATGGCGTTGCGGCTCGGCGTGCACGACGGGCTCGACACGTAGGCGTGCTGGAACAGGACACCTTCACGAGCGATGCGATCGAAGGTCGGTGTCTTCAGCACCGGATCGCCGTAGGCGCTGGCGTGCGGCCATCCCCAGTCATCGGCGATGCAGAACAGGATGTTGGGACGCTCCTGGGCATGCACGCATCCCATCAGAGCAAGTAACAGAAAAACGGCTTGGGGTAACGAACGCATCATGGTGTTCCACGGAGAGGCTACAGGAGCATGGTGAGTCGGTCCGCCCGAAACGGAGGTGAAGGCCCAAGGGGCCATCAAGCTAACGACCTGCCGTAGGCGAGTCTTCAACCGCGCGGGCAACGGACCGGCCACGGGCACCGGAACCGGACATCGGCGCATTCTACGCCGCGTCGGCTTTCCATGGAGACGCCTAGGGGAAGGTCACGACCTGGACGGCGCTGCCCTCGTACAGACCAGGAAGGCACGGCGCCAACTGCATGGCGACGCTCCACCAGGTCTGCCCGGAGAGATAACTGACGACGCTCCAGGGGATCGTCAAAGAGGAGCCCCCATTGCTGTTGAGCGTGCCACCGAACAGCGGATTTCCCTGTAGCCCGGCAGCCCCCTGCGACACCACCTGGGCCACCGGGATGTGCATCCCAAAGACCCAGCCCTGGCCGGGGAACAACGCGTTGACCACGTTGTTCGTGTGGAACAGGTGATACTTCCCATTCGAGTGGCCGTTACTAACGGTGAAGGTCAGGCTGTTGGAGGGCACCAGGGTCACCTGGTAGCTGAACGCCTGGTTGAACTGGGCCAGGTTCTGGTACCACTCGACGCTATCCGTCCAGTACGAAGCCGAGAGCACGTCGGACACACCATCACCGTTGATGTCGGCGGCGAACACCGAGCGACCGCCAATGATCGCCGTGCTGATGACCTGAAGTGGGCCCGACGCCACAAAAAAACAGCCGCGCGCCCCCCCGACCCCGGCGGCCGCTCAGCGCACGAAGAGATTCGCGAAGTCGATAGGCCCAGCGGGGACGATTCGGAGCGGACCGCCAGCGAGACGGCCCTTGAGCATCCGCACGGGCAGCGCCTTCCCGTTCAGAGATAGCTCGAGGCGCTCGCCACGAATCGCACCTTCAAATCGATGCCACTTGCCGGGAGCGATCATCCCGGCGTCAATGGTGATGGCAGACGACGGCGTCCCGCGGAGCTGAACAACGGTGGCCTCCGCCCCCTTCTTCAGCCGGACATCGAACACGAACCCGTAGTCCTTGAAGCTCCGGGCCGTCGCGAGCGAGTCACTGCCCGCCCCCACGTGCGAAAGCACCCAGTCCCGGGGACGCCAGGATGACCCGGGCTCCCCCTTCCAGCCTGCCAGGTCCACACCGGTGTAGAGAGACCTGTAGCCGCGGTTCGCGATCGCCACGTCCTCGGGTGCGACGGGGGTCTCGGGCAGCTCCTTGATGCGCATGTTCCGATAGTGGACGACGCCGCCCTCGGATTCGATGCAGATGTACCCCTTGCGCGGGGAGCAATCCTTCCCGCGGGTCACCACCTTGCCGTTGACCGCGAGCGAGATCGCGCCGTCGTTGCATGCGATCCGGTAATGGTTCCACTGCGGACTCGGCTTGGAACGGTTCTCCGTCGGGAAGGCGCGGCTTCCACCGTGACCGTTGATCGGAGTCATCCTGGCCCCATGGATCGGGAAGATGTCGCCGTGTGTCGTATGGCTCCTCGTGTTGCCGTAGGCGTTCTCGAGCACCTGCACCTCGACGCCGCGATGAAACGGCTGCCCGCGGGCCGTGATGTCATCTGCCCAGACGAAGATCCCCGCGTTCCCCTTGGGACGCATGTGACGCCACTCCACCTCCATGATGAAGTTCTGGTACATGCGCTCGGTGCGCAGCTCCCCGATCGGCTTGCCGGAGCAGACCAGCATCTCGTCCTTCACCGTCCAGGTTGATGGAGCCGTGTTCACGGGCACCCACCCGGATAGATCCGTGCCGTTGAACAGGGGGCGAAATCCCTCCTCCTGGGGTCCGACGCCTTTGGGAACCTCCATGTCCTTGTATGCGCCGTGATAGCGACACATCTCGCAACCACTCGCATACATCATCATGTTCAGTTCACGTCTATGCCATTCGCAATAATCACGGTCCTTCTTGCCCCAGATTGTGCGGCACCGATCACAGTGCGCCCCTTCCTTGACGTTGTGGATGGTGGCTGTCGGCGCCCTCGCTTGCGGTGTCTCCGTTGCCCCTTCGAGGCTCCCCACAGAGCACCCCACCATCGACAAAACAGCGAGCAGGTTGAGGATGTTCATCGAGCCTCCGGGCAGGGGTTGAGCGTAATCTCGCCACTGATGCGTGGCTGTGCCGTTGGCGAGTCTCCGCGGTAACGCTCGGGCACAGCCCCGCTGGGTCTCGTGCAACCGCTGGATTCTACCCCGCCTCGGACCCCGTGCGAGAAAGCCGCTTTCGCAGCAAGTCCAACGCCGCCGCAGCCGCGCGCTCTCGGATCTGCATACGGTCGCCAACCAACCTGAACCGACGGACATCTGTCCCGTCCGCCGATGCGAGAGCGATGAACACGGTTCCCACCAGCTTGCCCGAGACCGCCCCCGTGGGACCGGCGATACCCGTGGTGGCGAGAGCGACGTCGGCACCCGCGACCCGGCGCGCACCCTCGGCCATCTCCCTTGCACAGGGTTCCGACACGGCGCCATGGGCATCGAGGGTCTCTGAACGCACGCCCAACACGTCAGCCTTCATCTCGTTCGCGTAGGCGACGAACCCAGCCTTGAAAACCGACGAGGCGCCCGGAACAGACACGAGCAGATCAGCGATGCGGCCGCCGGTCAGCGACTCGGCGACAGCGATGGTCGTCCCGGTCGCGATCAGCAACTCGGTCACGACGGCCTGTAACGAACAGTCTCCCTCGCCCACCACTGCGTCTCCGAGGCGCGCCTTGATGGCTTCCAGGTCCCGTGACACGGCGGCTGCATCCGAGCCTTCGATGACGAGGACCAGCTGAGCGACGCCGGGGTAGCTCCCGACGGAAGGATCACGACCCCGCTCCATGAGGTCCTCGAGGAGACTCCCAGCCTCGGATTCCGGCATCCCCACGACCGTGACGGACCGGCGCGCGGGTGACTCCCCACGCGCCGGGTGCTCCGCCAGCAGCGGCAGGACCCGCGCGGCCGTCATCTTCTTCAACTCCCGCGGCACGCCGGGCAAGGCGAGCAGGAGAGCCCCGGCCAGCTCGGCACGGATCCCGGGGGCGCTCCCCCACTCGTTGTGCAAGGGCGTCGATCCCGCAGGCAAATTGGCCTGCTCAAGATTCGCAGGGGTCAGCTCCCGACCGGCACGCTCGAACATCGCGCGAATCTGAGCGACCGCCCCCTCGTGACGCTCGCAACGAACGCCGAGCGCCTCCGCCAACCCGTGGCGCGTCAGGTCGTCAGCCGTCGGCCCCAACCCACCCGACACGATGACGACATCGGCGGCCTCCGCCCCGCGCCGGAGCGCCTGCGCGACAGCCTCGCGATCGTCTCCCACGGTCTCCCGCCCAACCACCGGGAATCCGACCACGCGGAGCTCGTTCGACAGCCACGTGGCGTTCGTGTCGGTGGTGCGACCAGAGAGCAGCTCGTCGCCGACGGAGATGATGAACGCCCGCGCCATCACACGGAGAAGCGGAAGTTGATCACCTCTCCGTCCGCCACCCTGTATTCCTTGCCCTCGAGGCGCATGTGACCAGCGGCCTTTGCGTCCTTGAACCCACCCGCGGCGACGAGGTCGACGAACGGAATGACCTCTGCACGAATGAAGCCACGCTGAATATCCGAGTGGATCGTCCCGGCCGACTCGTGCGCGCTCGCACCCTGAGGGATCGTCCAAGCACGACATTCGTCTTCGCCCGCCGTCAAGAACGAATGGAGGCCCAAGAGCCCGTACAGCTCGGCGACGAGCCGGTCCCGCGCCGGCCGCTCGATCCCGTAATCAGCCATGAACTCCAGCGCATCAGCCGGATCCAAGCTCGCGATCTCAGCCTCGATGGACCCGCGAATCGCGAGCACATGGTCGATCCCATCGGGCACAAGAGCCCGGAGCGCGGCCTCGTCGGCGCCCTCGTCTGGCAGGTCCAAGACCACCAACTTGGGCTTCTGCGTGAGGAACCCGAATCCTCGGATCAGCTCCTCTTCGGCATCGTTCAAAGCGACGTCGTCGATGGAGCTACCGCCCTCCAGGACCCCCTTGAGCTTGGTGAGGACCGCGAGCTCCTTCTTGTCCTGATCCTGTGTCTTGGTCGGCTTGAGGACCTGCTTCTCGAGCTTGTCGATGCGGTTCTCAACCATCATGAAATCAGCGACCTGAAACGCCGAGACCAGGTCCTCCATGTCCTTCGCGACGTCGATCTCGGGACGATCGTAGGGATACGCATCAGACTCGAAACAACGGACGACCAAGGCGAGCGCCTCAAGCTGACGCATCGCCCCAAACAGCCGCCCTTCCTGCCGGTCGTCGACGCCAATGCCCGCGAGATCGTGGCACTCGAACTTTGCGTAGGTCGACTTCTTCGGATTGTAGATTCCGGCCAACTGGTCGATGCGCTGGTCCGGCACCTCGACAGTGCGGAACGGGTCACCGGTACCGTCGGATCCGGTGACGGCCCGGAACAGCGTGCTCTTACCTGATCCTGGCAATCCGACGAACCCCGCCTTCATTCAGTTGCCCTCTCGCTGGACCATCTTCTCGTCCGCGTGAGCTTCGCTCCATGCGCGCCACGCCTCGAGGGCCGCCTCATCGTCAAGCCCCGCGCCGCGCTTCGACAATTTCTCGATCATCGGTCGCAACGCCCGCCGCACCTCCTCATCACCAAGGTCGAAATCGGTGAGCATCTGCGGCAAGAACTCTTCATAGGCGACCTCGTCCAACAGGACGATGTCGAACAGCGCCTGTCCCGCCACGTTGAAGAACACCGTCATACGAACCCCATCAGGATCACGCACCTCCCGATCTACGACGACCGCCTGACGACGCGTCGCCCGCACCTTGAAGACGTAGACCTTGTCGTCGGTGTCACAAACCACGAGGGCCTCACGTCCCTCCTCCGCGGCGCGGTAGGCGTTGTGCACGGTCTTCTGCAGCCGTTGCTCGACGAAGGTGACCACATCCAGTCGGTTTTCATCCTCAGATTGGTAGAGCCGATCCTGAGCCCGCTGCAGATTCCACGCATCAGACAGCGGAGACCACAGGACGGCCAGGACGATGACGGCGAACAGCATCTTCTTGAGGCGTGGCCTCACCTCCGCCCAGTCGATGGGGGGGCGATCCGCGCCGAGCCCGATCCAAGAGAGGTAGATCCCGAGTTCGTAGAGGCCGATCAGGGGAAGCGCCAGCAGGCACTGGGTCACCGGATCCGGCGGCGTGAGGACCGCACCGGCGACGAAGATGCCCAGGATCATCCACTTCCGCTTCCGTCGGAAAGCATCCGGACCGACGGCCCCCGAGCGGGCCATACCGATCATGATGACGGGAAGTTGAAAGGTGCCCCCAAGCACCAAGGTCAGCACGGTGAAGAGCCCAAGGTACTCCTTGAGGCCGATCCAGTTCTGGATCACAGTCGGGTCGCCGAACGTCAGCAGGTAGCGCAACCCGATCGGGATCAGCGTCGTGTATCCGAAGATGACGCCGACGAGAAACAGGAAGACGCAGAACGGCACGTACTTGTGGATGACGCGACGTTCGTTCGAGTACATCCCCGCGGCGATGAACGCCCAGATCTGGTAGATCCACATCGGCGCCGTGCAGACCAAGCCGACGACGAACGAGACCTTGACGTACGAAAAGAACGCCTGCGAGGGCCCGGTCGTCTTCAACGTCGGATCCTGATTCAAGTCCGACATCACAGCCCGGAACGGCTCGAGCACGAAGCTCATGACCTCCCGATGCCAGATGAAGACCAGCCCGAGTCCGAGGATGCTCCACAGCACCGCCTTCAGCAGGCGACCCCTCAGCTCCTCCAGGTGCTGGCTGAAGCTCATCCGCGATCTGGCGAGCTTGTGTTGATCGTCCTTGGTCGGCATGCGCAGCGAAGCATAGCAGCCTAAAAACCTATCTACGACAAGAGGCCCCGTCCCTGCCTCGGGATCGGAGCCTCTTGCGCGATTTCGCGGCGCTGGAAGCGCGCGAGCCTACAGTTGCAGGAACGCTTGCAGGTCGCGGGCGCGGATCATCTCCACCCCCCAACGCTGCGCGTTTCTGTAATCGTCGCGATCGGTCACCTCGTCGGCGTCCTCGCTCTCCCGCATCCCGATCACGATGAAGTCGGTGTGGATGTCTACGCTGCCCTGGACCTCGGCGCCAAGCTTCCCAAGGATGCGGACGGCCGTCTCCTTGTTGTACTTGCCAGGCAGGTCACCAACGATGCAGAAGCGCACCGTGGCGTTCTTGTCGTAGATGGGGTTGTAGATCACGTCCTGGGCGTCGACCGAGCCCTCCTCGACCGCGCACTCGGACTTGCCGTTCATCGTGTTCGTCACGGTGATCCAGCCCTTCGCCGTCTTCGCGCCGCCCTTGCCGACTTCGAAGACCTTGAAGCGCGTGCCACGGCGCAGCATGTCGTTGGAACCGACATCGATGAAGCAACGTCCGCTGCGGTTGTCGACACCGACCACCTTGCCGTCAGGCGACTGAGTCGCGCGACGGATCTTCTGCTCGCTGTGCATCCCACGAACCTTGGACTCGAGGTCTTCGGTCTTGTCCGCGAGGGAGGCGCGCTCGGTGTTGTTCTTCTCGCGCTCGGTAGCGTTCTCGTCCTGGGTCTCGCGGACCTGGGTCGAGAGCGAATCGTTCTGGTTGCGGAGGTCGTCGAGCTGGCTGTTGAGCGTGCTCTTGGTGGCCTCCCACTCTTCCTGGATGCGCGTCAATTCGCCCTGATGCGACTGGGTGTTGCTGCCGATCTGGGTGTCTCTCTGGGCGACCTCGCCCTTCAGACGCTCGATCTCGGTCTTGAGTTGGGCGATCTCGCCCTTGAGCGTCTGGTACCGATTGATGATCGGCTCCCAGGCAGCGCGGAAGTCACCAGGGCGGGTGCTTGGATCGTCGATCCGCTCACCCATGGTGTCCAGCTCTCGCTGGCTGAGGCTGATAACCTTCTCCGCCACGTCGACCGCAGACGCGTTCTCGCCCGTAGGCTGCGGCATCTCGGTCGGGATCGCGCCGCCGGCGAACTTGGCAACCGCGCGGTAGTAATCGCGCGAGAACGCCAACTCGTCTTCAGCGGCGTCAAGGTTGAACTCGGCGGTCTTACGCGCGGACACGGCATCCTCATTCTCCTGCAGTTCGACGAACCACAGGCCCCCGAAGGCAAGCGCGATCACGAGGACGAAAATGAGGAAAAGAATATGTACTGCGCCTTGCTGGCTCAGAAAGGGCGACATCAACCGACCTCCATCGGCACGATCACCGTGCCTGGGTCACAGGGTTTGCTCCCACAGGCTACCCACCAGAACATCCATACTTCCAGCAAAGCAGCCAAACCCGAGTCCGGATCCCGGGTCACTTCATCAATTGTCTAACGGGGCGGGATTCTATGAGCCGGGTCAAGGGGGCGTCAAGCCAGGGACCCCAGCCGTTTGACCGAGATCCCCCCCCCCGGTACGATCCGGCCGCTTCAGCACCGGGTAATCAGCACCCCGCCAGCCCAGTAATATTGGGCCCGCCACACCTCATTCAGCCTTCTCCAGTGGATCTCGCCAGTCCGTGCCCGATCGGACCAGGAAACCTGCCCAGCCGTCAGCCGCACCCCTCATCGTGGGTCTATGCGGTGGTGTCGGTAGCGGGAAATCCACGGTCGCAGGACTCCTCGGGAGGTATGGGGCCCAGGTGCTCGACGCCGATGCGCAAGCGCAGGCTGCCCTTGAGCAAGACGATATGAAGGCCGCCCTCGTGAAACAGTTCGGACACGACATCCTCGACCCCCAGGGGCGCGTCAATCGCTCAGATCTCGCCCGCCGCGTCTTCTCGAGCGAAGGCGCTGCGCTGCGGGAGTGGCTCGAGGATCTGCTCCACCCGCGAATCCGTGATCAGCTGAACGACGCCCTGGGTGAGGCACGGAACGCCGCCTCCCCTCCATGGTGCGTAGTGCTCGACGTCCCGCTGCTGATCGAGGGGCCCGTGCGAGATTGGTGCGACCGCATCGTCTTCGTCGAGACGTCCGAGGAGGACCGCCGCACGAGGACCGTCGCCGACCGAGGCTGGACCGCGGACGAATACACACGGCGGGAAACCGCCCAGGCATCTCTACAAGACAAGCGCGCCCACGCAGATCACGTCGTCTCCAACAAGGGAACGATGGGGGATCTCGAGAGCGCGGTCGAACAACTCGTCCAGCTATTACGTCCCCACGACCGTATGGGATCGGAGAGCCCGGAGAGTCCGCGACCCGGAACCTCCTGAAGTCATGGCCAAATCAAAGAAGCAGGCGACCGACGACAGCGGCGCAGCCCCCGAGTTAGAGCCGATCGCCGAAGACCAGGGTGCCGGTTCAGCGGCGGCCACGAAGCCGACCGAAGATCCGAGCAGCGCGATGCTCAACGACCGCTACGAAGCGATCAAGGCTGCACCCACCCACATCTCCCAGCTACGCAAGATGTCAATGCAGCAGCTGGTAGACCTCGCAGAACAGCACGGCATCACCGACCTGGTCGGCAAGAAGAAGCAGGACCTGATCTTCCTCCTCGTCAAGGAGCTCGTGAAGGAAGACGGGCTGATGTTCGGCGAAGGAACGATGGAGATCCTGCCTGACGGCTTCGGATTCCTGCGCAGCGCCGCCTATTCGTTCCTCCCCAGCCCAGACGACATCTACGTTAGCCCGAGCCAGATTCGGCGGTTCGGTATCCGGGCTGGACACGTGGTGCAGGGCCAGATCCGGCCCCCCAAGGAGGGCGAACGCTACTTTGCGTTGCTCCGCGTGGAGGCCATCAACTGGGAAGCTCCCGAGGAGGCGAAGGGGCGTCCCACCTTCGACCACCTGATCCCGGTCTACCCCTCCGAACGCATCATTCTGGAGACGGAGGAGCGCGCGTATTCGACGCGTATTCTCGATCTCCTCACCCCGATCGGCCTGGGGCAGCGCGGCCTTATCGTGTCTCCCCCTCGAACGGGCAAGACCGTCATCCTGCAACAGCTCGCAAACGCGATCACGGCGAACCACCCCGAGGTCCACCTCATGGTCCTGCTCATCGACGAGCGTCCGGAGGAGGTCACGGACATGGAGCGCTCCGTCGATGGAGAGGTCATTTCCTCGACCTTCGATGAGCCCTCCGCACGCCACGTGCAGGTGGCCGAGATGGTCATCGAGAAGGCGAAGCGTGTCGTGGAATGCGGGAACGACGTCGTGATCCTGCTCGACTCGATCACCCGGCTAGCCCGCGCATATAACGCGGAGACACAACACTCAGGACGCATCCTATCCGGCGGCGTCGACGCATCCGCGCTGCAAAAGCCCAAACGGTTCTTCGGCGCCGCCCGCAACATCGAAGAAGGCGGCTCACTGACGATTCTCGCGACGGCCCTCATCGAGACCGGATCCCGAATGGACGAGGTGATCTTCGAAGAGTTCAAGGGCACGGGCAACCTCGAGATCGTCCTGGAAAGACGCATCGCCGAGCGCCGGATCTTCCCCGCCCTCGAGATCCAGAAGTCCGGCACCCGAAAGGAGGAGCTCCTCCTCGATCCGGACGAGCTCAAGCGGATCTACACGCTCCGCAAGGTCCTCCACGACATGAACCCGGTGGAGAGCATGGACCTCATGTTGGACCGTATGCGTAAAACGCAGTCGAACGCGGAGTTCCTGCTCTCGATGAACGTGTAGAGATCTGCTGCGAAGGAAGCAGCCAGCGCCGCCCGCTCCTACCGCTTCCCCGTCGAGATCCAGCGCTCGTAGTACTTCGCCCGGTCAGTCCCCTCGACCTCAGTCCCGCCGACGGGGTCGAGGGTGAGCCTCAACACGCGCATCAGGGTCGCGTCAGCCGCCTGCCGGACCGGGCGGTTGCCCTTCTGAAGGAGCACGATGAGGACGCGGACGTCAGCGACCGCGAGCGTGCTGGCTTCGAGCCAATCCACGCTGGTGTCGATTTCAGCCAGCGACTCGCGCCCCGCGTCGAGGAACCACTGGGCACGGTCTCGTGCGCCGCTGGACTCAAACCAGGCCTGGTACACCTGGGAGCGCCGCGGCGGTGACGGATTGAGAGAGACCTGGAACGTCAGGTCCTGGAAGGCGATCTCGGCAGCGTTATCGCCCTCGGGTTGGACGAGCATCTCAAGCAATCCTGGGAGCGCGAGGGGGCTACTGAGGCGCGCGATGGTGAGGACCGCTATCCGCTTGATCGAGGGGTCAGCCGACTGCAAGGACGGCGCCAGTGTGCCAATCGCACGCGACCCCATCACGCGCGCGAGGCTGCCCATGGCCATGGCCTGGATCTCAGGGTCCTTTGCGCGACGGACGATCTCTACGATCTGCCCGCCCACCTCCGCGCCCCCCAGCCCTGCGAGGGCTTCGAGGGCCTCCTTCTTCAGCTCCGTGTCCCCTGGGTTCCGCACGATGGAGGCGAGCGCGTTCGCGGCCCGACGCCCACTGGCATGCTGGAGCGCGCGAATCACCGTCCACTTCACGTGACGGTCACCTTCCCGAAACAACTCCATCAAGCGTGGCACCAGTTGAGCCTTGCCCACCATGCCGAGCGCCTCGATGGCGCGCATCCGGATCTGCTGGTGCTCCTCGCTCGCAATCACGGCCTCGAGCATGGCCAGGATCCGCTCATCCTTCATCGTCGAGAGGCTCTTCAAGCACGCGTCCTGAACGCGCGGCTCGTAGTCCTTCAACCCCTGGATCAGCACGCTCACCACCGCGCGGTCTCCATCGAAGCGAGCCAGTGACTCCGCCGCGAGCGCGCGCACCCGGGGTCGCTCGTCGCGCATCAGCGGGACGACCCCGGGGAGCGGCTGCCGCGCGAGGAACTTACGGAGCACCAGGTCACCCTCCGGGGAGGGCGTGGCGGTGATGACATCGATCACCACGGTGCGGACCTCAACATCGGCGCCATCAGACAGCAGCTCGACAAGCCCGGACGCTTCATCCGTGAGCCGGCTCTCGCCCTTCAGCAACGCGACGAGCTGCAAGCGATGCGCACCGACCCAGTCTCCCGACGCCCCGCGGAATACGTTCAGCGCGAGCACCCGATCCCGACGATGCAACGTGGGCCAGGCCGCGACGGCGAGGGTCAAGAGCCGCTCCTGTCTGCGTTTGACGTTGGTCTCAGCCTCAAAAAACGCACGCTGCTCGTTCACGAACACGGCGCGGTCGATGGAACTCGCCGGCACCAGCCGCTGCCAAGCGAGGACGCGACGAACCTGCTCTAACCACGCCACCAACGGGGCCAGTTGACCGGGAGTCGCGCCATAATGCCGGCGCTTGAAGGACATGGAGCGGGAAGGGATGCGCACCGCGACCGCGACGCTCGCTTCGAGGCTATCCGGGTCCTCCCTGTCGCCTCGCTCTTCGAATAGCTTGCAATCGACGATCAATCGGGCCAGCGCGTCCAGCTCCTTTGCCCCGAGCACCAGGGGCGCGCCAGGGCGCGCATCACTCAAGTCGATCGGGTCTCCGCTCAAGTTGACGTCGATGACCCGACCGTCCGCATCCGTCCGGATCATGCGCACCCGCGCCTTCGCGAGCTCCGCGCGAGAGACGCCGCGGAGTTCACGACGGGCGACGAAGCCTCCCTCATTTAGCTGCCACCACGTGCGCCAGCGGGCTGCGGACCGCCCCACATCCACATCCGTCAAGAGCTTGAGCTTGGACCAGCACAGATCCTCAAGGGACGTGTAGTCGGAGAAAAAGACGCCGCCCGCGACGGTCCCGAACAGGATCGGGCACAGATACTTGTTCGCGAACTCCCGAAGGGTCGGATCGCTGCTGCGGTAGCTCACGTTCGCGAGGACGATGGCTCCCGTGCCCGCGTAAAAAGGATCGTCACTCACCAGGAACTTCTGTGCACGCTTCCGAATCACCCCCTTGTCCTGGATGAGCACCTCCTGGTGCCGGTCCTCCAGCAGGATGAGCGAGAGCATGGCATAGGCGCCCTGTCGCATGGGCGCCGAGTGAGCCATGTCCACTAAGCGTGCGCGGACCGAGGCCGTGCCGATTCTCGCGAGGTGACGGGCCGCCGGTAGGGCGACCTGAGGCTCCGGATCCCCTAACGCTTGAAAGAACTCGACGCGCTCGGCCTGACCCGGAACTCGGGCCAGCAGCCCCAGCGCCGTCGCTCGCACGGACGTCCTGCGACTGCGGTGTAGCGCGACAAGGTCGGGGACATAACGCTCGGAGAGCACCTCCGGCAAAGCCTGACGCGCCGCGAGACGCACCTTCCCGGAGCTATGAGCGAGGTGAGGGATGATGGCGCCGGGCCCCGTCACGGGATCAATCTTGGCGATCGCCCGGAGAAGCTCCGGCAGGCTCGCGCGGTTGGCTTTGTCTCGGATCGCCCGCCGGAGTGGATCAATCACCACGGTGTCGCCCATCTCCGCAAGCGCGAACGCGGAACCCGCCTGAATCCGCCAATCGTTGTCCTCAAGGCCAGCAACGAGGCGCCGACGAGCCGGGTCACCCAGGCCAGCGAGCACCAGAGCCGCCTGACGGGCCGTACGCGCCGGCCAGCGCCGAACACGCCCCATGAGGCCCTCGATCGACTGCTCCTGCTCAGGCGCGGCTGACGCCGCCGCAGCGGGT
This sequence comes from Planctomycetota bacterium, assembly GCA_002683135.1. Classification (GTDB taxonomy): domain Bacteria; phylum Planctomycetota. The sequence goes on from NYSS01000160.1 coordinate 17,891, forward strand.
CTAGCCGCCTCAGGCTTGGGAGCGCCGGGCTTGATGACCGGCTTGGGAGGCGGCGAGAACACCGGCGGTTGAGCCGGAGCAGGCAACATGAAGAGCAAACATGCGGCGGAGCAAAGGAGCGCGGATCGCGACATGGTCCGATCTCTCCGGAGGGAGCGGAGTTCGATTATGAGCAGGGAGGGTGGTTCGTATTTGTAGGTGGCACGCGGGGTTGGGTCAAGAGTCAGTCCCCGTAGTCAGCGTGGATCCACCCCTTCCACGACCAGGCGATCCCGGCTGCTCGGTGCGTTCAGGATGAGCTTCAGGATCGATTGGCGACCAACGTGCAGCCAGGCAATGAAGCCCTCCCGCCTTACCCCCAGGCGGCTGATGGCGACCTCGCGGCGCTCCTCGGAGACTTGAGCCCGCTCGGGGAACTGACCGTCCTTGAGGTCCCGATAACTGAAGTAGCGAAATGAGCCCCCGTCGCGGACGGCCTTCTCCATCTGCTCTTTGAGCCCGGCCAGCTGCAACGCCAGATTCGCCTTTGCCTCCGCGGCGCTGGTCCAGGTCCGTGACCGAAACCGGAAAGGCGTGCCCGAGCACTCCATGAGCTTGTCGATGTCCTGGCTAACCACCGCCTCGACCCACCGCTTGAGATGGACCTCGGCGTCCTCTGTGGAGAACAAGCTCAGCTCTTCATCCTCGGCGCCACATCCTGAGACAAGCAGCACAGCGATGGCCGACGTCATCACGACCAGCAATTTCATGGGAGCATCCTCTCGTGATCGAGCAGGGCGGTCAAACCGCGTCCTCCGGAAGCGACATGGGCAATACGAGGGAGCTCCCCAGGTGCTCCCAGAACGACACATCCACACCATCATCGGCGAGCTGTCGAGCCGCAGCGATCGCCCCGTCGAGCAGATCGCGATCCGCGCCGGCCCCGATGAGGAGACGACCGCCCGCACCCGCCTGACGCACCCCGAGGATCTCACCCGGACCGCGTAGCCGCAGGTCAGCCTCCGCGATCTCGAACCCGTCAGCCTCACGCTCCAGCACGCTCAGGCGCTCTCGCGCCGCCTCGGTCGCCCCGGCGCTCGGCAACAGCCAGCAGGTCCCCGAACGCTCACCGCGACCAACACGACCCCGCAGTTGATGCAGCCCCGCCAGCCCGAACCGCTCCGCCCCGAGCACGACCATGACGGTGGCTTCCGGGATGTCGATGCCCACCTCCACCATGACGGTGGCGAGCAACAGGGGGACGCCCCCCGAGGCGAACGCAGCGAACGCTGAATCCCGCTCTTCGGAGGGCAACTGGCCATGCAAGAACCTGTGCGCGATGCCACGCAACGGACCCTTGTTACCCACGAGCGCCGCTCCCTCCCGCGAGAGGGCCGGCATCTCATCAGCGTTGATCGCAGGCAAGACGATGAACGCACGCTCGCCTCGCTCGACGGCATCTCGCACCGCCTGGAACGCCGACTCCCCGCCATCGACGCGCGTCACCACGGGATCTCGACCTCGGGGTCGATCCGGGATCACCGTGCGATCGAGGTCGCCCATGAGCGCAAGGCACAGCGACCTCGGAATCGGCGTCGCGCTCATCGCCAGCACGTGCGGCACCGACCCCTTGGCCCGCGCCAGCAGTCGCTGCCGGACGCCGAAACGCTGCTGCTCGTCGATGACGACGAGTCCCAGGTCCTTGAACGCGAGGCGGCTGGACAGGGCCGCGTGGGTCGCGATGACGAGATCCGCGGAGCCCGACTCCGCGTCTTGTTCGACCCGTCGGCGCTCGCTCGCCTCCGAGCGTGCGGTATAGAGGGCCGTGGCGACCTGAGAGCCCTCGAGGTAACGGGCAAGGACCCTGCGGTGCTGGTGCGCGAGCGGCTCCGTAGGCGCGAGGAACAGCACCTGCCGATGACCAGCGATGACCGCGAGGGCCGCCGCGAGCGCCACCGCCGTCTTCCCAGATCCGACGTCACCCTGCAACAACCGGCGCATGGGACGACCGCTGTCCAGATCCTCCAGTACAGCAGCGAGCGCCGCGTCTTGCCCTGGAGTGAACGTGAACGGAAAGCGCGCACGGATACGGTCGAGGGTGCGAGGCGACGTCGCCAGGGCCGGCGCCTCACCCTCCTCACCCCGCGCGGCCGCCATCGGCAAGGCGAGGGCGAGCATACGATCGAACAGCAGGCGCACCCCCCCCGCCTCGACAGCTTCGCGCCCCTGCGGGAAGTGGACGGCCCGCAGCGCTGTCGCCAAGGGAGCGACCGCGGCAACGTCCCGCACTGTCTCTGGCAAGGGATCGCCGAGCGCCTCGGCGAACCCAAGCGCGTCGGCCACCAGTCGGCTGAGAGTCCCCGGGGCGACCCCCGCGACCGTGGGCAACACGGGGAGCAAGGCGTCGAGGCGCGGCGCCGGATCCTCCTCCTCCTCGAGGAGCACCCAATGATCGGCGACCATCACACCCACCGCCGTGCGTGAGAGGGCGCCGGATGCCAGCAAACGACTGCCCGGCGGCATCCGATCGAACAACCACGCTTGGTTGTAGAAGCGGATACGCACCCGGGTCCCGCCCTCATCCTCGAAGCCGAGCTCCAGGTAATTACCACCACGGCGGCGCAGGCGGCCGCGACGCCGCGCACGAACCCAGCCGACGACGGAGAGCCGCTCTCCAGCGACAGCGTCCGCGACGGGAGAAAACGGCGCCGGCTGCCGGTAACGCTGCGGCACGAGAAACAGCAAGTCCTGCAGGGTGCGCACGCCGCGCCGAGCGAGCGCCCCGGCACGCGCGGGGCCGACGCCCCGGACCTCTGACACAGGAGCGTCCCAGCCCATCAAGCCAGCGCGTTCAGCCGTTCGACCACCTCATCGACATTGAGCCGAAGAGGGGCGCACCCTTCCGCGAGACTCTCATGGAACGCGACGATGCACTCGGAGCACGGGAGTCCGTACTCGAGGAGGATGTCCTTCACTCCATCGTGAGCGTCGACGGCGTCGGCGACCAGCATGTCGGAGCTGAAGCGGGAGGCCACAGTCCCCTCTGTCGCCGGCTCACGCGCCCTCTTCCGCTTGCTCATGCCATAAGTCTACCCGCGGTTTTCGGATAGCATGTCGCGACCCCGTCTGATTGGAGGAGAAGAGAGTCCCATGCGGAAGGTCCTCATCCCCGCGCTGCTGATACTCGGCACCGCATCATTGAGCGCACAGCCAGTGGTCGACGCACGCAAGGTCTCCACGCTCGAAGAGAAGATCGCGACACTCGAGGTGGCCTTCGGCCAACGCAATACGGAACTACGGAAGGTCTACCGCGACCTCGAAAAGAAGCTCAGCGCGGCCGCAGCAGACGATACCGGCGCCAAGCTCGTAGCCGATATCCAACGCGTCCTTAAATCACTGCTTGCTTCTGCCCGCGCACAGGCCAAGCGCCCGGGAGCCGCTTCGCAGGCAAAGGCACGGGCCCTGCTGAAAACGGGCATCCCCAAGGCCCTCGCCAAGCTTGAGGTCGCACCGCTCTCCGAGCTGCACGGCTATCTGCAGAGTCGCTTCTTCGCGTTCCTCGCGGAGTCTGACAAGGTGGGCGACGCGTTGACGCTGTCGGACGCAGAGATCGCGCAGCGGATGCTGAGCGATGCCATCGATCAGCAGGTTCCGTTCTACGAGCGCTGGAACGGCGGGCTCTCCGACACCGTCGCGGCGACGGACCCATTCCGCAAGATCCACAAGGAGCTCGCCGATACGCGGGTCGCGCTCGCGGTCGCAAAAGACCCGCTCCTGGCCTTCCAGATCGGCTGCGAGCCCGGATTCGCCCGCGTCCCGGCAGGGGGATACACGATCCACTCCACCGAGGGGTTCATCACGGGCATCCGCAGCAAGAAGCAACGCAGGGCGGCCATCGACCGTCCTGTGTGGATCGGGCTCTACGAAGTCACCAATGAGGAGTATCTCAGCTGGCTCCAAAGCCTCTCCGACAGCGAACGTCAAAAGCACCTGCCTCGAAACTCGTCCAGCAAATTCCTCTGGGCGAAAGACCCCGAAACGGGCCAGCACCTGCCCGCTCCCGAGAAGCTGAAGCACCCGGTCGTCGGCGTGAACCTGAGGAGCGCCTGCCTCTACGCGCTGTCCTTAGGATGCCGCCTCCCGACGGAAGCCGAGTGGTGCGCCATGGCGGCCGGCAAGGACCTCAGGGCTTACCCGTGGGGCGAGAAATACGAACCCGAGAGGTGCAACGACCGTGAAGCCGGGAACAAGGACACCACTCCGATCGGTTCTCATCCGAAGGGTCGCGGGCCGTTCGGCCACTACGACGTGGCGGGCAACGTGGCGGAGTGGCTCATGACCTACGAGAGCGGGAAGAGCGTCGACCCAGCAGCCATCGAGAACGACGGCAACGCTGTCGTCAGGGGGGGCTCCTTCGAGGACAGCAAGAAGAACGTGCAGACGGGCTGGGTCTGGCTGAAGCGCGCGATCTACGACCGCGACTCCACGACCGGGTTCCGCCTGGCGAAAGACCCGCCGAACTGACCGGCGGGGACGCGAGGCTCCTACCTCGAGTGGAGCACGACGACGATCTCGGTGTCTTCTACCGCGACATACTGGTGAGGGAAGACACAGTCGAACGACACCGCTTCTCCGGGACCGATGCTGAAGACCTTGTCGTGATAGCGCAATTCGAGGAGTCCGGCGCGAACCACGATGGTCGCGAAGTCCTTGGTGTGAAGATCGGGGTCATTGGCGACGGCGCCACGACGTCCCTCACCCAAGTAGATTTCGACACCTTCGAATCCGACTGACTGGAACGTGAAGCCGCCCGAGCGGTACTCCCGGGAACGCATCTTGCGCGCTTCGCGCCGCTCGGCCATTGCGACGAGGTTGTAGGTCGTGATGCCCAATCCCTCGGCGATCTTGTCCAGGGTCTCGAGATTCGGCTTGATGAGGTTGGTCTCGATACGCGAAATCGGCGCATACGAGAGTCCACACAGCTTGGCGAACTTCTCGATGGTGAGGCCCTTTTGCTGCCGCAGCGTGCGAATGACACCGAAGTCGTACTTGCGACGAACGGCCTCTGCGCGCTTCTTGCGAGCGGCGCGCCGCTCAGCCTCCGCTTCGACGTTCTCCGGCTCGCGGGCCGGCTGGGTCCCTTCCCGATCGCTCATGAAACATCCCCCCCTCACCAACTTATATCGGCACGAATACGCCACCACCATTTGGAGTCATGAAGAGTTTTCGTGGCCCATGGGTGACCTTTGATCACGGCGCAAGAAGAACGGGCAGCACCTCCCCCGCCGCCGCGAGGAGGCTGACATTCACCGAGCCAGAGAGCGGCGTCGGCTCCAGGTTCACCTCCACAACCGCAGCACCATGCTGAGCACCGATGGCCGCCAACCCCGCCGCCGGCTGAACCACGGCGGACGTGCCCACGACGAGGACCACGTCAGCGGACGAAGCCAGATCGATTGCACTGGCATAGACCAACTCCGGGAGTGACTCGCCGAACCACACGACGCCGGGCCTGAGCGGCGCGCCGCATGCTGCGCACGGCACAGGGTGAGGCCAGGGTGTTCGCTCGTCGTGGCACTCTCCCCCGCAGCGCGCCGAGCAGCGGACGCGAAAGAGAGACCCGTGGAGTTCCAAGACCTCTGGGGCACCAGCCCGCTGCAGCAACCCGTCGACGTTCTGGGTCACCAGCGCGACCCGGTCGCGACCCCGTTGCTCCTGGAATGACGCGAGCGCGTGGTGGGCGGGATTCGGAAGCGCTTCCAGCGCAGCACGCCGGCGCTCCGAATACCACTCCCAGACAAGCGCCGGGTCACGCTCGAATGCCTCCGGTGTCGCGAGATCCGTGGCTCGGTGCTGCCGCCAGTAGCCACCAGCGCCGCGATACGTCGAGAGCCCCGACTCCGCGGACAACCCCGCGCCCGAGAGAACGACTAACCGCTCGGCCTCCCTGACGAGATCCCGCGCCGCTTTCAGAGTCAACGTTCGAGGACCACGAGGACCAGCGTACGCATGGGGAGCGTGCCCCCGTCTCGCTGCTTCCGAACGACGCTACCGGGGCGGGGGCGACTCGGAGCTCCCCTCCCGGGGGCACCGGACAAGAGGCTCTCGCCGAGGATTCGAAGAACGAGCCCCGGCTGAGTCTCGAGGCGACCGACCAGGAGGTCCGCTTCCCTTGTCGGCAAGGTCACCTGGAAGATCCTGTACCCCGACTTCGCCGGGACGGCGCTATTCACACCAGGCGAACGCTCCTTGGTCTTGTCACCCGCCGCCTCCTGAGCTTCCCCCGCCTTGACGATCGGCTGCGACCGCTTTTCGCTCGCCTTGAAGGCGACGCTCCCAGGCAACTCCCGAACCCCCGAGACTCCCTCCAAGACCGTGCGCGTCCGGCCCAAGGCGTCGGACCCGATCAACGCGAAGAACACGCGACTCTCGGATGGCACCGGTGACGTCCGCGCCTGCGATGCGTTACCAGCCGGGGCGCCTGCCGCGGGCGGCGTGTCCGGTCCCTTCGCGGCGGGAGGAGTCGCGGCCGCGCGGCCGCCCCGGGTAGCGGAAGCTCCGCCCGCGCCCCGGTTCCCCGGAGCGACCAGCCGTTTCCCGGCAGCCTTCGGCGCGCCGGGCGCTCCCCTCTTGTCAGCCACCCCCCCGACCGCCTCCTCAGTTGGCGGGCCCGCCTGGCGTCCCACCCCGTCTGCGGTCACCTCCACGCCCAAGTTCTGCAGTTCCTGGACACGACGATCCGCCACCGCCCCGAACTCGACGACCCCTCGACTCTGCATTTCTCCGAGGCTCAGACGATCACGGTTGCGGTGGAACAGCATGAGGGCCTGCTCAACGACGCCGCGGGTCTCCTCCTCCGCTTGCAGCGTGGCCACGCGGGACTGCAGGGCCTTCAGATCCTGCAGCAGGACATCCTCATCGGTAGCGATCTCGGCCTCACCCACGTCCCGTGCCGCAGACGGGTCGCCGATCTCAGGAGTCTCAGGGAACGCAGCCCCGCGCCCCGTGTCACGGGGTGATGCCCCATCGGCCACCTGCCGGGAAACGGGAGCGGCGGCATCAAGCGCCCGATAACTCCTGAGCGTGACCACGACGGCGATGAACACGGCCGCCACCGCCGCAGCCCGCGCCCAACCCATCTTGCGCAAGTGGGACCACGCGCTCACCGAGTCGATCCCCGCTCCGCCCGGCCCGTCGTCAGCACGAACGGCGCCAGCAACGGTGCCAGCAAGCTCTCCTGGGGCCCTCTCGGTACCGACCTGGAGAAGCAGCTCGCGCATCTCGCGATACGCATCCCACTCCCGCCGGCGATCAGGCGACTCGGCGAGCAGACGCTCGAAGCGGTCTCGATCGGCCGCTTCGAGACGCCCGTCGAGAGCGTCGGTCATCAGCTCATGGAAATCGTGGCAAGGGTCAGACATGTGGCCATCACCTCAGGTGGTCGGATCGAAGACAGACCTGAGACGCTCCTTCAACTCCATGCGGGCGCGGTGCAAGCGAGACCTGACAGTACCGAGGGGGATATCCAGAAGCTCAGCGATCGCCTCGTACGACTGATCACGCATGTCCCGCAAGATCACGATCTCGCGAAATTCGCTCGGCAGCGATGCGATCGCCTCTACGACGAGGTTCTTCCGCTCTTCAGCGAGCAGGTGCTCCCCCGGCAAGCGGGCCGCGTCTGCGGGATCGAGCCCCGACCGGCCATCCCCATCTTCGTTTCGTGAGGCCGGTTCATCGAGGGAAACCCGGATCTTCGGACGGGCCGCATCGTGGCGCCCCGAGGACATCACCACGTTGCGCGCTATGCGGTACAGCCAGGTGAAGAACGCGGACTGCCCCCCAAAGGTCCCGAGGCCCTTCCAGGCCCTGAGGAACGTCTCCTGGGTGAGATCCATGGCCTTCTCCCGATCGTTGACCATCCGGTGGATGACCCCGTAGACCCGATCCTGGTGACGCTCGACCAGACGGTCGAACGCCTCCGGGCGGCCACTCTGGGCCTCACGGGCGAGAGTCAAATCGTCCTGCCGGGTCTGTTGACCCAAGCACGCACCTCCTTGGACGCAGGCATGTGCCATGCGTTCCATCAATATCTCTGAACGTAAAGCAAGCAGCTGTAAGAGCTTGAGGCATCTCGCCGGTCTAACCGGACTGCGCGGCCTCCGGCCTCAAGCGTAAGGACGGTACGGATGGGGGAAAAGACCAATCAGAGTGGCTTGAGATCGATGCGATTCGGTCGGGTCTTGAGAACGCCCCAGGCCGTGTGTGCGTCCGCGTCTTCCGTCGCATAGCGCCAAGCCTTCAAGCCCTTCCGGAACCGCCCCTCTCCCGGCTGGATCTGCAGGAGGCCATCCTCCTCTTTGATCACCGCGTACCGCATGCGGGTTTCCGGCTCGTCCTCCGGACCGAACCAGGTAAACGTCGCGCCGTCACCCTCTGCGTTAATGCTGCCGGCATCTGAGAGGTCCGGCCGGAAAGGGGATTTTTCGTCGCGTGGCATCCGGAAATCTCCCGAGATTCGTCAGATCAGGAAGTCGCTGAAGGGACTCTGGGGGTCGATCAGGTGCTCAACGATACGAGCATCAGGACGCGGGATCACGACCGACCGCAAATGATGTCCGCGCTCGCGCGCCAGTTCGGTCCCCCGCGCAACCGCGGACTCGACATCCGAGACCCCACCCGCCACGACGCAGAAGGCCTTCCCACCGAGACCCATCGCAAGACGGATCTCCAACAGATCGACCGCCGCGGTCTTGGCGGCCGCATCCGCCGCCACGAGCAAGGAACACAGGGACAGGGTCTCGATGACACCGACCGCATCGACGGCGCCGAGCCCCGTACGAGCTCCGATCGCCGGCACGAGCCCCGGATGAGGATGCGGCAAGAAGAGGCTGTCGACGACGGAGTCGCCGCCGACCTCGAGTCCGCGCTGCAGGGACGCGCGCACCTCCTCCACCTCCCCCGTGAACAACGCGACGAACCGGCCCGGCGTCACGGGCCGCACCGCAATAGTCGTCACGTCGGCTTCCTTCGCGAGGGCGTCCGATGCAAACAGGCCCTGGGCCACGCTGTCCCATTCCAGCATCCCGAGGGGCCGTTCCATCGGTGCGGGGACCGTCGGCACTGGTTACCTCCGACGCCTCGGCGCCTTGCGCTTCGTGGTATCGCCGGCAGAAGCACCGCCCGGGACTTCCCAGACGATCTGCAGGTCGTCATCGGATGCAGCCTTCGCAGGAGCGGCCTTCGCAGGAGCGGCCTTCGCAGGAGCGGCCTTCGCAGGAGCGGCCTTCGCAGGAGCGGCCTTCGCAGGAGCGGCC
>NYSS01000161.1 GCA_002683135.1 Planctomycetota bacterium
CCTGGGGTCGGGGTCGATGTCTAGACGGATGTTCTGGAGTCGAGCTTGCAGCAGTGCCTTGGCCTGATCGAATTGTTGGCTCGCCAGGAGCTGGCGGGCCGCGTCGCGATCTGCCCGGGTCTTGTCCTGCGCGGTGGTGGTGATTTTCAGGAGACGGTCGCGCAGCGTCTCGTGATGCTGGGCGAAGCCTCGAAGTTGCTCTGCGCGCAACCCCGCCAATAGGGTGCTGGTGGCGACGCCCCAATCCTCAGCGCCGATGGCCGCGTCTATAGACGCGGTCAACTCAGCGATCTTCTTCTGCGCGTCTGCGGCCTTCTGGCGCGCTGCTTCCTCAAGGGCCAGGCGAGCCTCCCTCAGGCCGGCCACCTCGTCGCGCAAGCGGTCCAGGTCGTCCTGGGAGGTCGCGACGAGCTCCTTCTTCCATGCCGAGGTTGGCCGGTACTTGGCTACGAACTCCTCGAGTCGCGTGACGAGCGGCGCGAGGGCCTCTTCGGTGCGCTTGGTGCTGCCGAGCCGGGCGTTGTCCAGCCGCCAGTCCTGGATCGTCGGGATGGCTTCTAAGAACAGCTTGTTCTCGTCGACGGCCGGCCCCGGGGCCGGCTTGGCGGACTTGCCCGGGTCCTCCGGCTTTTCGGGCTGTGGGTCCTGGTTGTCGAAGAAGGAGAACGCAGCAATCGCCACCGCTACGATCGCGATCCCGCCGGCCACCAGGACGCCGCCCCTGCGGGACCGGCCCTCCATCTGAGCGTTGATACGCTCCAATTCTTCGAGCAGGGCGGTGGCAGTCGCCGGACGTTTGTCCGGGTTCTTCCGCATCATCTTCTCGATGACCTGGGAGATGGACCCGGGGACCTCCCTGTTCTTCTCCCGGACTGGCGTCGGTTCCTCGTCAATCTGTTTGCGGATGATCTCCCGCACCGAGCTGCCCTGGAACGGAGTCTCGCCCGTCACCAGGCGATAGAACGACGCGCCGAGGGAATAGATGTCACTGCGCGTGTCGACGGCCTTGCCTTGCGCCTGCTCCGGGGCGATGAAATGGGGAGTGCCGAAGATGCCGTCGTCGTTCTCGTGATGCTCACCTGCGTGCTCACCGGTCTCTCGGGCAGTCTTGGCGGCGTCGCGTGCGAGTCCCAGGTCAGCGATCTTGACGACGCCTTCGGCGTTGACCATGAGGTTGTCGGGCTTGATGTCGCGATGAACGAGGGCCTTCTTCTCGGCGTACTCGAGCCCCTTCGCCGCGTCGATGACGATGGCGATGGCGAGCTCTGGGCTCACCTTGCCCTCACGAGTAGCGAGATCCTGGACGCTGCCGTTCTCGATGTACTCCATCGAGTAGAAGTGCAGGCCGCCTTCCGAACCGACGTCGTAGACCTGGACAATGTTGGTGTGGTTGAGCCGCCCCGCCGCTTGCGCTTCCTTGTGGAACTTGGAAACGAAGGCGGGGTCTTCGGCGATCTTGGGGGAGAGGATCTTCAGCGCCACGGTTCGGTTCAGGCTCGTCTGATTGGCGCGGTAGACGGTCCCCATCCCGCCGCGGCCGATCCGCTCGAGGATGCGGTAGCCACCGACGGTCTTGCCGACCAGCCCGCGTGCGCCCTGGCCTGTATCGACGAGAAAGGTGAGCTGGGTCTCGCCGGCCTGGATGCAGTCGCCGTGACGAAGGGACGCATCCTCGGTCAGGCGCTCGTCGTTAACGTACGTCCCGTTGCTCGAGCCGAGGTCACGGAGGGTGAATCCGTCTTCTTTGGTCTCCACCTCGAAGTGCGTTCGCGAGCACAGGTGGTCCGAGACCTCTATGTCGGCACGGCCGTCACGGCCCAAGACGACCTTGCCGTTAGGCGGGATCTCGACCTTGAAGCCACGGCGGCTGCCGTTCTCGACGACGAGGTATGGCATTGCGTCAGATACGAATCTGCAGGGACCCGTGATTGTACGAAGATCCTCCGGTGCGGAAAACTCAGCCTCGAGGAAGCCCCTCGTACAGGGCTGATCCGACCCTGACGAGGGTGGCGCCTTCGAGGACGGCCTCTTCGAAATCACCCGACATGCCCATGCTGAGCTCTTGGAGCGGCGTCTCGCGGGTGGCGCGGAGGTCGCGGAGGTCGCGGAGGCCGGAGAACACCCGGCGAAGATCGGCAGACGGAAGCCCGGCTGGAGCCATGGTCATCAGACCCTGGACGGACAAGGTGCTGCACCGTTCCGCGATTTCCAGGGCTCTCGGCAGTTCAGCCGGGCTGAAACCCTGTTTTTCCGGTTCGCCGCTGACGTTGACCTGGATCAGGATGTCCAGCCGGCGGTCGAGTTCGGTCGCTCGCCGGTGCAACGCCGCCAGGAGCTGGCTCGAGTGCGCCGACTGGACGCAGGTGACGAGCCCGAGCGTGTCGCGAATCTTGCGGCGCTGGTAGTGCCCGATCAGGTGCCAGCGGGCGCCCTCGGCCTCGATACCGAGGGTCGCGACCTTCTTCTCCAGGGATTCCGGGCGGCTTTCACCCAACTCGAGCTGTCCGAGGGCGAGAAGCCCACGGATCGTCTGGGCGTCGACCGCCTTGGTGACGGCGACCAGCCGGGCAGAATCGGCCCGGCGCCCGGATGCGTCGAGGGCACGGTCGATCCGGCCCCGGACAGAGTCCAGGTTTGCCCTCAGGCGGGCCTCCAGGGAGGGCGGAATTCCTTCCATGACAAGTCGTTGTGATCGGAGCTTCGGGTGACCAGGGGGCGTCGCGGTTTCTTGACACCCCCTCGGCCCACTCTATATTGGGGACTCGATTCGAGATCAAGAAGTGCCCGTGCCGTCAGCACGGCGCTAATGGGAAAAAAGTTGGACCGGCGGCACCGGAATCGGGACCGTCGCCAGGAGATCCTCTCCATGCTGAAGCGGACCAGGGGCTCTGTGCTCCTTCTCTGCCTAGTGCTCTGTGCATCATGCGCCTCGAACGATGACGTTGCCGTCATCGAGGCCATGACCGACGAGGGCCCGGCGCTCTACACGGACACCCTGACCGCCCTTGAGGGTGAGATGGCTCAGGTCGCCATGACGCGTGCCTGGTCGGGTTCCTATTTCTCTGCGTGCACCGTTCAGGGTGTGGCTATCCAGGAGAGCGACCTGTTCCTCTGGGTATTCAATGGCCGCTCTCGGCACTACGAGGTGCATAGCCTCGACGCGAAGACGGGCGCCCGGAACTGGATGGTCGATGTCGGGCACAAGAACCTGTCCCAGGTTCCGATGGCGGGTGACCGGTTCGTCGTCTGCCTCCTGGAAGATGGTGGGGGCATGGTCGTTGTGAATCGTGGGAACGGCGCGCGTGAGTACAGCATGTCCACGCGTGTGAGCCAGGTCCCCACGGGTCCCGCGGCTTCTTCTGATTCCACCGTTTACCTGAACTCCCTGATCGACGATCGGGTCCACGCTCTCAACCCGGCGACGGGGATGAGCGGTTGGGCATTCCGTACCGAAGGGACGATCACCGCTGGGCCGATCACGACGCCGAGGCTTCCGCGTCGGCTGGTCGTCGTTGGAACCGACGCGGGGGAGGTCGTGGCGCTGCCGCCGCGCGCTTGGAACGAGTCGCGTCCGACCGATGCGGCCTGGGACCGCAGCGTCTTCGGCGACGTCTCGGGACCGATCTCCGTTGCTAACGCCATCGTCGGCGAGAAACTGCAGGTCTCCGTCCTCGTCCCCTGCGAGGACCATGGACTGTATTGCCTCAACGCTGCTACCGGTGAGCCGCGCTGGGTCTACCGTACGGCCCACCCGTTCCGTGGTGCCGCCCGTGCCCTGGGCGGCCGCGTGTTCGGCCGTAATGAGCGTCGCCTGTGCGCCGTCGATCTGGCGACGGGTGACGAGGCCTGGGCGGCCTCCGCCGAGGGTGGTGCGCCGAAGCCCTTCGAGGCTGCGTTGGCGGCGGTTGCGGCGGACGACACCCGGGCCTACCTGTGGATGGGCGGCAAGAAGATCGTCCGCGCTGATGGCAAGACGGGGGCGTTCGTCGCGGGGGCCAACCTGGCTTCGTTCGACTGGATCGTTCCCGGCGGTGAGAACAACGTCCTCGTGGGTGTGACCCGGGACGGGCACCTCGTCGCCTTCAACTAACCAAGCCAACGCCTGAGGGCTTTCGCCTCAGGACCAGGGCTGGAGCGTCGCAGGGTCCCTTGAAGGGACGCGGAGCTCCAGCCCTGCTGCGTTATGGGGGAGGACCCCCGCCACCCACACGGGTCCGTTGCCATCGCAGACGATCGGGTAGTGGGGCCGCACGATGGGCGGCACCCCCATGCGTTTGAGCAAGGACGCGACGGTGGCGCGACCGATACGGTCGCCGGGTCGCCAGCAGCGGAGAGTCAGTCGGGTCGTGGCGCGCCCCGCCGCCTCCACCCGCCAGGCGAGGGCCGGGACGTCCGCCGTTCCCGGCACCGTGAGCGGCTGGCTCTCTTGCGGTGCCGCGCGGGCTGCGAGCCACAGGGCCTCTCCAGTGAGAGAGGCATCGAGGGGGCCCTCGAGCGTCGCCGCTGGGCCACCCGCGAGGACCGGTCTGAGGGCTGCCCAGGCCGCGCCAGTGAGGGCGCGGGGGGCTGCGTTCTCGACGACGTGGAAGGCCAGAGCATCGGGCAGTTCACGCAGGGCTGGGGCGTCGAAGGCAGCGAAGACCGGCGTCTGGATTCGTACGATCTCCGAGGCGAGGAGCCGGGAGGCGGCGTCCAGGGCTTCGTAGGCGGCTTCGGCACGGCGGGAGATGCTGAGCGCTCGCTCGTGTCCCCCGCGTAGGGCGGGGAGGACGTCGTGCCGGACCAGGTTTCGAAGGAACCGCCGATCCCGGTTGCTCTGGTCGTCGCGCCACTCCAGGCCCCCTTCCGTGGCGGCGGCTTCCAGGTCCTTGCGTCTAAGAGCCAACAGGGGGCGGAGGATGCGACAGCCTCCACTCAGCGGGCGAACCCGCGGCATCCCGCGGAGCCCACGGGCTCCAGCGCCCCGCAGGACGCGCATGACCACGGTCTCGGCCTGGTCGTCGGCGTGGTGGGCGAGCAGCAGTGCGGTGAGACCGTGACGTCGGGCGACCCGGGCGAAGGCTTCATAGCGCGCCTCCCGAGCCCGGGCTTCCAGACCGGGGCCTGCCGCGACGGGCGCCCGTTGCACCGAGCAGGGGATGCCCAGGCGCCGGGCCGTGCGACGGACCAGGGTAGCGTCGGCGTCGGAGGCCGCGCCGCGCAGGTCGTGATGGACGTGGACCGCACGGACCGGGATGCCGCGGCTGAAGAGCACCTCCGCCACGGCAGCCAGCAGGACGATGGAGTCTCGCCCCCCGCTGCAGGCGACCCCGACCCGTTCACTCGCTGCCACGGGGGCGCTCCGGATGGCCTGTCGGACTTGGGCAGAGGCGGTCACCTGCGCATTGTGCACGACCTTGCTCTCGCCGTGTTGCTCCTCGGCAAGAGGGTGGCAGGGCATGGGACGGTTGGTAGCATCCGCCTGCCATCCACAGTCCAGATCGATCTGCCAAAGGAGCCGCTATGGCGATTCGCGTGGGCATCAACGGATTCGGCCGCATCGGCCGTAACGTCCTCCGTATCCTTGAGAACGACCCTCATTTCGAGGTGGTTGGGATCAACGACCTCGGGGCAGCGGACATGCTGGCGTACCTCCTGAAGTACGACAGTGTCCATGGGCGCTTTGACGGGACAGTCGAGGCCGGGGATGGGGCGATCGCTGTCAACGGTCGGCAGGTCTCGGTCACCGCTGAACGGGACCCCGCAGATCTGCCCTGGGGTGACCTGGGGGTCGATTTCTGCGTCGAGGCGACGGGGATTTTCCCGACCCGCGACGGCTGCGCCAAGCACCTGAGCGCGGGCGCGAAGAAGGTGCTGCTGACGGTCCCGCCGAAGGACGCCATTGACGCCGTGGTCGTCATGGGTGTCAACGACGATATCCTGGAGGCCGGGCACCAGATCATCTCCAACGCGTCGTGTACGACCAACTGCCTGGCGCCCATGGCCAAGGTGCTGCACGACACGTTCGGTATCGAACACGGGCTGATCACGACGGTGCACGCTTACACCAACGATCAGAAGATCCTGGACGTCCTCCACAAGGACCCGCGTCGCGCCCGCGCTGCGGCCGCGAACATCATCCCCACCTCGACCGGAGCCGCTCGGGCCGTCGGCAAGGTGATTCCTGACTTGAACGGGAAGCTCGACGGAATGGCGCTGCGTGTCCCCGTCACCGATGGGTCGGCCACCGACCTGGTCGTGCGGCTCGGCAAGACCGTCACCAGAGACGACGTCAACGCGGCCCTGAAGGCCGCCGCGGACGGCCCGATGAAGGGCATCCTGGAATACACCGAGGACGCGATTGTGTCGTCGGATATCGTCGGCAATCCGCACTCCAGCATCATCGACGCGCAATCGACCATGGTGATGGAGGGGAGCCTGGTGAAGGTCCTCTCCTGGTACGACAACGAGTGGGGCTACTCCAACCGCTGCCGTGACCTGATGGAGAAGGCGAACAACGCCTGAGCCTGCGCGGCCATGCAGAAGAAGAGCCTTCGCGAGGTCGCGGTCTCCGGTCAGCGCGTCCTCGTGCGCTCCGATTTGAACGTCCCGCTGAAGGGCGGTGTCATCACCGACGACACGCGGATCCGCGCCAGCCTGCCCACCGTCCGTCAGATCCTCGACGGTGGCGGTGGGGTCGTCCTCATGTCCCACCTGGGGCGGCCAAAGGGTCAGGTGGCCCCGGCGTTCTCCCTCGCTCCGGTGGCGGCTCGGCTCTCCGAGCTGCTCGGGCAGGACGTCCCGCTCCATACCGATTTCCACCAGGTCACCGACGTACCGGTTGGTGGTGTGTGTCTGCTGGAGAACGTGCGCTTCCACCCTGGCGAGACCGCAAACGATCCTGCTTTCGCCAGCGCCCTCGCCGCGTGGGGTGATCTGTTCGTCAATGACGCTTTCGGTTCCTCGCACCGCGCCCACGCGTCTGTTGTCGGCGTGGCCGACCACCTCGAGGCGGTGGCTGGGGCGCTCGTCGAGAAAGAGCTGGTCGCCTTCTCCGGCATCCTGGCGGCCCCGGCGCGCCCGTTCGTCGCCATCCTTGGGGGCGCCAAGGTCTCGGACAAGATCCTCGTTATCGAGAACTTGCTCGAGCGCGTGGACGCCCTGCTGATCGGTGGGGGCATGGCGTACACCTTCCTCGCGGCTCGCGGTGAGGCGATCGGCGCCTCCAAGCTGGATGCCGACAAGGTGGAGTACGCGGCGAGTCTGCTGGCGAAGGCCGCGGCTTCCGGTGTCCGCGTGCTGCTGCCGACGGATCACGTGGTGGCCGATCGGTTCGCCGAGGACGCGGAGCGTCGGGTCGTGGCCAGCATCCCGGATCAGTGGATGGCGCTCGATATCGGCCCTGAGACATCCGCTGCTTACAGGGCAGAGGTCTCCGCCGCCGGGACTGTCCTGTGGAATGGCCCCATGGGCGTCTTCGAGTTGAGCCCTTTCGCTGCAGGCACCAGGGACATCTGCGAGGCTTGCGCGGAGAGCCCCGCGACGACCGTTATCGGAGGGGGCGACTCGGCCGCCGCGGTCAATGTCTTCGGCCTCGCGGCCCGGATGTCCCACATCTCAACCGGCGGCGGCGCCAGCCTGGAACTGCTTGAAGGCAAGCCGTTACCGGGGATCGCGGCGCTGGCCGATGCCTGAGAACCCTGTGGCCCCCTCTGCGTTAGAGTAGGGGGCAGGGGAGACGACCGTGGTACGCATAGCACCATCACTTTTGTCGGCCGATTTCACCAACCTCCGTGGGGAGGTCGCTGATGTCGAAAAGGGCGGCGCCGATCTACTTCACCTGGACGTCATGGACGGGAATTTCGTTCCCAACATCACGTTCGGGCCGCCCCTCGTGAAGAGCATCAATGGGTCCACGGACATGATCCTGGACTGCCACCTGATGATCGAGGACCCGTTGTTCTACGCCAAGCCGTTCGCGGACGCGGGCGCGGACTGGATCTCCTTTCACATCGAGGCCTCGGGTCTTGATGCCGACCAGGTGATCGACCGGCTCCTCGAGCTCGGCGTGAAGCCCTCGATCGCGATCAATCCGGACACGACGCTCTATCGCTTGAAGCCGCTGCTCGACCGCCTGTACATGGTGCTCGTCATGTCGGTGTTCCCCGGCTTCGGCGGGCAGAAGTTCATCCCCGAGGTCGTCCCGCGTATCAAGGAGCTCAGGGATCTGGGTTTCGAGGGCGAGATCGAGGTTGATGGTGGCATTGACGCGGTGACGGCGCCGCACGTGGTGGAGGCGGGGGCGACCGTCCTGGTGGCGGGCTCGGCGGTGTTTGGGAATCCAGATCGCGCGGGGGCTATTGACGCCATCCGCGCGGCGGCGGCGCCGGCGGAGAACGGCGCGGAGGCGTGATATGGCGTGGAGCCGATTCCGCAAGAAGCGTGACATGCCCGAAGGGCTCTGGGTCAATTGCAAGCGCTGCAATCAGACCCTGTTCACGAAGGAGCTGACCTCCAACCAGCAGATCTGCCAACACTGCGGGTACCACATGCATCAGTCCGCACGCGAGCGGCTTGAGACCATGTGCGACGCGGGGTCATTCGTCGAGCTCTGGGGCGATCTGTTCACCAAGGACCGCCTCGACTTCATCGACAAGGAGCCCTACCCGGAGAAGCTCAGGAAGTCGGCGAGCAAGTCGGGGCTGACGGAGGGAGCCGTCGCCGGGACCGGCAGCATCAAGGGACATCCTGTTGCGGTTTGCTCTCTCGATTTCGCGTTCATGGGGGGCTCCATGGGCACGGTGGTCGGGGAGAAGGTGGCCCGCACCATCGAGTTGGCGACCGAGGAGCGGGTCCCCGCCATCGTCATCTCATGCTCCGGCGGCGCGCGGATGCACGAAGGGGCGTTGTCGCTGATGCAGATGGGCAAGACGTCGGGTGCCATCGCGCGGATGCACGACGCCGGCGGCCTCTACATCTCGGTCCTCGCCAACCCCACTACCGGTGGTGTCATGGCGTCGTTTGCGGCGCTCGGGGACATCATCCTGGCCGAGCCTGGCGCGTTGATCGGTTTCGCGGGGCCGCGGGTCATCCGCGAGACGCTCCGGACGGAGCTTCCGGACGGGTTTCAAACCGCCGAGTTCCTCCTGGAGCGGGGCTTCATTGATCGCATCGTCAAGCGGACCGATTTGCGTGACGACATCGCCACCGCTATCGATTTCCTCTGGACTTACACGGACGAGCAGCGTGAGAAATACGCAGCTAGTGGTGGGCCCGCCGAGACGAGCGTCGTCGCGCGGGAAGGGCTTGAAGGCGAGGACGCGGTCGTTGGCGGGAGCGAAGCGGCGGCTGACCGCAACCCAGACGCGCCCTGATCCGGGGGGCCGCCGATCCCGGAGTCGCCTACTGGGGTGGGATGGCGATGACCGTGATCGTGAACGTCACGGTCACCCCCGCCAGGGGGTGGTTCGCGTCCAGGATCGCGCGGTCTTCGCTCAGTTCTCGCACCCAGACGATGAGCTCTCGCTCGCCGATGTGCGCGCTCAGTTGATCGCCGACCTTCACGTCCTCGGGCAGCTGGTCACGATCGACCTTGCGCACCAACTCTTCATGTCGTTCCCCGAAGCCGTCCTCAGGTGCGAGCTCCACGTCTCGAGTCTCGTCGGGAGACATGCCGATGACGGCCTTACTGACGCCGCTCAGGATCTCGTCGCTGCCGGCCACGAAGGTGACGGCGTCTCCACCGTGAGAGGTCTCGAAGACCGTTCCGTCTGGCAACTGCCCTTTGAAGTGGATCTGGACCGCGTCGCCTTCCTTCACGATTGCTGGCTCATCCATGGGCGCAGGCTACCACGGGGTTTATCTGCCGGTTCGACGGCGCATGGGATCGGTGTGGCGGCATGAAGCGTCCTCTGATTCTTGACGCTGAGCAGCTATCCGTGGGACCGCGAAGCTGGCTCGCGCAGCGCGCGGAGGTCGTCTCCGTCGGGCCGGAGGCTGGAGATCGGTGGACCGCGATGCTGTCCAAGGCCGCGGGCCTGGTCGTGCGCACGTACACGCGTGTCGACGCCGCCTTGCTGGCCTTGGCGCCCAACCTCCGCGTCGTCGGCCGCGCCGGAGTTGGGCTGGACAGCATCGACGTGGCGGCGTGCAGGGCCCGCGGGATCGAGGTCGTGTACACCCCTGATGCCAACGCCTCGACCGTGGCCGAGCTCGTCTTCGGGCTGCTCTTGGACGTCCTTCGCCCGCGGCCTCGCCTGACCCGGGAGCTGACGACGGAGGAGTGGGCCGTCGCCCGCCATGAGCACCTGGGCGAGCGAGAACTGGCAGGGATGACCCTGGGTATTTGGGGGCTCGGCCGGGTCGGCAGCAAGGTCGCGCGGGTCGGTCGCGGGTTCGCCATGCGGGTCCTCTATCACGACCTGCGCGCGATCCCCGAGGCAGAGCGCGGAGGAGCGGAAGCGGTCGATCGGGATAGCTTGCTCTCGCAAGCTGACGTCCTGAGCGTTCACGTCGACGGGCGTGCCGAGAACAGAGGCCTCATCACTACGTCGACGTTCGAAGCCATGAAGCCGGACGCGGTGTTCGTCAACGCCGCCCGCGGGTTTGTCGTCGATCCACTGGCGGCGCGAGCGTGGCTCGATGGCAATCCAGGTGCCCGCGCCATTTGCGATGTCCACGAACCGGAACCGTTGCCGAGCGATCACCCCTTGCTCGGGCACCCCCGCGCTCTCCTGACGCCCCATCTCGGCGCCGGGACCAGTCCGGCGAAGGATCGTATGGGTCGGGTCGTCGAGGACGTGTGGCGGGTGCTGTGCGAAGAGCCGCCGCGTTGGCCGGCGCCGCGGCGGTGAGCGTCCCGGATCCTCGCTACTTGTTCCGCGCTTCGTCCAGCAACGTCTTCACGATCGCCGCAGGGATGGCGTAGGTGCAGTAACGCGCCGCGCGCGCGATGTTGATGGCGACGCACTGGCCGCTGGCGTCGAGGAGAGGCCCGCCGCACTGGGGGGCGTCCATGACGACGTCATGCTGGAGCACGGTCTTGAAGCCGGCGCGCTTTTCGCTGAGGCGGCTGCCGCTGAAGCTACGGCTACGGCTACGGCCACGGCCACGCCAGCCGCGGCCATTCCGCGAGTCGCGGCCTGAATTGTTCGGGCGCTGAGCGGCGGAGCGCTCGTCTTCCGGGCGCAGCCGGAGCGTCGCTTCGAGCTCCAGCTTCTTGCCGTCCCGCTCGATGGTGAAGCGGACCTTGGTGCCCGGGTCTTTCGACGCCATTTCGATGCGGAACGCCTCGGGGCTCTTTACCCGGTTGCCATTGATCGCGGTGATCACGTCGCCGTTCTCGAGCTTGGCTTCCTCCGCTGCCGTGCCATCCATCACCTCGGTGATCCTCACCCCACCCGGGTGTGCTTCGGGGCGGACGCCCAGATAGCCGCGGTAATTGAGCCGTCGGGGGAGGACACTCACGACGCCGACTCCGATGGGCTCGTCATCCCGGCCGGCGGCGATGACCCACTGGCCCCTCTTCCATGGGCTCTTGTCGACCAGCTTGACCGGAGTCAGGCCACTCCGATCGACCTTGAGGAAGGCCAGGTCGTACTCGGTGTTCTTATAGATCTCCGTCGCGGCCGCCTTCTTCCCGTCCTCGAACGTGCAGGTCAGCTCGTCCCCGTTGAGCTCCGACGCCTTCGTCACGATCCAGCCATCCTTCTTCAGGATGGTCCCGAGGACCTTGGTGTCGCTGTCGCTCTCGACGAGCACGACGCTTTCGTTCACGCCCTTGCTGATGGTGGAGAAGGCCTTGTCTATGTCGTTCCCACCGGCGAAGAACTCGGCGACGGGGTCGTCGTCGTCCTCGACCACGGGCATCTCGCCCTCGGCTGGTTGCTGGGCCTCCGGGCGGGCGGCGAGCTTGACCTGGAACTTCAGCCTGCGTGACCCGCGTCGGACTTCGATCTCGACCTCTTCGCCGGCCTTCTTCTTCTTGATCTCGGCGGTGAGATCGTTCCAGCCATCGACCTCCACCCCGTCGACGCCGATAATGAAGTCGCCCCGCTCCAGGCCGGCTGTCTTCGCGGGCAGCCCGTCGTAGACCCGCTCGAGCCGGCTGCCGTTAGGGCCCCGGTCGCCGCGGATGCCGAGGACCGGGCCTCTGTGCCAGCGCGCGTCGCGGATCGGGTCTGTCCAATCCTCACCGGCCGCGAGGCGCTTCCATTCCCGTCGGTAGTGATCGACGGGGATGTGCATGTTCTGGCTTGTCCGCGAGCCGATGCGGCTGTGGATGGCGATGACCTTGCCGTCCAGATCGAACAGGGGGCCGCCCGAGTCGCCGCGATCGACGATGGCGTCGCTGCGTACCCACTGGCCCCCGGGGCTGAGGATCGTGCCGAGCCGGAGCGGCGCCGACCGGCCGGGCTGAACGCCACCAGGGTGACCCGTCGCGATGCACAGCTGCCCCTTCTTCAAGGGCTTGCTGTTTCCCATCTCGACGAATGGCCAGGGGCCGTCGCCATCGATCTTCACCAGGCCGTAGTCGTCCAGCGCCATGCGTCCCAGCGTCTTACCGTCGACGATGCGTCCGTCGTGGAGGGTTACCCTGGTGGCGAGCCCCGGGCGGCGGAACACGTGAGCCGCGGTCAGCACGTAGCCGTCTTTGGTGACGATCACTCCGCTGCCGCCCGCCGCGCCGATCTGGATCCCGACGGTGGCCGGGATCACCCGGTCGGTCAACTTGGACAGGCGGTCCTCGAAGCTCTTCAATTGCTCGAGGGACAGGGCGCCTTCCTGGGCGCGGGCCGCGAGCACGAGCGCGAGCAGGGCGACGAGGGTGCGCATCTTCCGCATCGGTCAGGTCTTCCGCATCAGGACTGGGTTGGGTGCCCCGGGAAACCGCCGTCCCGGCGCGTGCTTTGGCGAACGTGCGGCTCGCCGCTACATCCTACAGAACCCCTTCGGGGCCGGAGTCTTTCGCCGTTTTGCCGGCTCCGGCGCGTCCCGGGGGTGCCTCCCCTTGAGCCGCCATGCGATCACCCTACAATCCCCCCACGTATCCGGACGATGAGTCCGGATAGTCCCCGGTAGCTCAATGGTAGAGTAGGCGGCTGTTAACCGCTTGGTTGTAGGTTCAAGTCCTACCCGGGGAGTGAGTTCGAGGCGAACCCTCTTACTAACTCGAAGGCCACCGCAGATGCGGTGGCCTTCTTGCGTTTCGGAGGCGGTCGACTCTGCCCCCGAGGTAGGCGAGGAGTCCACATTCGGTGAATCAGCGGTGAACCGATGGTGAACTTCGGATTCTCCTCGCACTGCGCTCATCCCTGGTCCAATAGGCGAAGGACACGTTCAGCCCGCTTGGAGGTCCGTCGCATCTCCTTCGAAAACACCCAAGTCACAGGCAACGTTGATGCACCCTTCGAGCTGAGCGCCCACGACTTCGTCCTCCAAGCTCTGATGCTGTGCGTGGGTGCCACGCTGCATGTCGGGTGTGCGGCCAACTGGGGTGCTGGATACGATGAGTTCTGGCATCTCTACTACGGGGAGGTCGAGCCGTTCTGGTACTTCTGGCGGGAGATCGGCCAAGACACCCATCCGCCCTTGACGTATCTACTTCTGCGTCCGTTGACGGATGCGGGCGCCGATCCCCTGTGGGGCCGCCTGACGTCGTTGGTGCCGGGTGTCCTGTCGATCCTGCTCATGTTCCTGGTGTCGAGGGCCATGGGAATGACCCGAGCGGTCTCACACCTGGCAGCTTTCCTGCTCTCGGTCTCTTGCGCTGCGGTGAGCATGGGCATTTCCGTGCGAAGCTACGCGCTGGCCACCCTTGCCGTCCTGGGCGCGTTCTGTATCTGGCTGCGCATCATCACGCGTCCGGACCTCGTCAGCCGTGCTCAGCTCCGGCTCTTCGTGCTGGCGTGCCTGGTCGCCGCGTGGTCCCACTACGCCACGGCCTTCCCGCTCGTTGGCATGCTGGCGCTGACCGTTTGGGAGTGTGCCACCTGTGCTGGGTTCCGACGCAGCCTGCAGCGCCGTGTACGCGAGTTGCGTCCATGGCCTGAGACCGTGCTGCTGGTCCTGGGACTCGCGGCCGTGGCGGTCTACGCCATGTCGACCCGGTACGTCGGCGTCACGAATCAGCTGTCGGAGTTCCTCCCGAAACAGGATCAGGGGCTCCTCGACTTCGCCGTTCGCGGCATCAACCGGGAGCTTTCACTGTTCCTGCCGTCGACGTTGCCCGAAGACAGCTTCGTCGTGCCTGCCCTGCTGGCCCTGGCGTGCCTCGCGTGGACGGTCTGGCATACGCGGCCCCGCGCGCGGGCGCGGGATCCTCGTCGTGGGGCAGCGCCCGGAATACTGCTGCTGATCCTCGCCGCGATCCTGGCAGCGGCGGTCCTGAAGAAGTACCCCCTCGGTGGACTCGTCCGGCACCAGTACGTCATCTTCCCGTTCTTGATCCTGTCAGGTTTGCTCGTCGTGGACCTGGCCGTTCGGCGCATGCGCCAGACTTCCTCACGATGGCTCGTCTGCGGGGTGTTGGCGGCCTTGTCCGTGTGGAGTTCCTGGCGGGCTTTCGATGGGCCCCGACTCGACGACTTCCCGCACCGCCCGCCGTGGACGGCGGCTCACCGAGAGCTCGTGGACGCGGTGACGCCCGGCGAGACCGTGTACGTCAGCGGTTTCACCTACATCGCGCTGTACCAGGGCGCTCGTGATGACGGTGGCTGGACCTGGCAGGCAGATCTCCGTGACTCCGCGGGCGGCCCTCACGAGGTCATCCAGGCGCACCTGCCCGTCGGCACGTTTCGAGTCCTTCGTGACCGTTCGAGATGGTCGGCAGTTGCGGAGGGTGACCAGCCGGGGAGGCTCCGAGGTCTCATGCAGCTCGAGGACCTCCGTTCGCTATGGGTGCTCAAGTGTTTCCAGTGGAACGCTGATATCCCGCGCGACCGCGTGGACCACTTTGCCCGCTTGAGAAGTGACCTCGAACAAGCAGGGCTTTCGGTCTACGACCACCGGTGGTTCCCGCGCGGGGAGCTCTTTCGCGTATCGCGTCCCTGATCCCTGACGGGCCGCGTCCGCTGGTTAACACCGGGGGGCGTTTCCCGTTTCGGGGGAGAGCGGCGTAGCCGGCAGGGTGGCCGCTGCTTGGGGCGGAAGACGGTCAAACACCCGGGCTCTCCGTTCGAAGGGGTGCTTGAGGGTGGGGAGGCGAACCCCGCATCCCTACTCAGCCTGGCGCTCGGTTGATGAGTTGACGCTGGCTTCTGGTCCACGCCGACCGAACGCGCTTGTGGCGCGGGGTTGTTAGGCTGCGGCAGCCAGTTCGCCGCGGAAACTTGGGAGGCTCCGATGAGGTCGCTCCAAACAACTTGCTTCATGTTGGCCGCTGTCTTCGCCGCTCCGATGCTGACGGCTCAGGAGAAGGGGATTGACGGACGCGTCCGCAGCGCGGTCAAGGGCGCGGTGCCGTCGCTGCTGTCCCTGTACCACGATCTCCACCGACATCCCGAGATCTCGTTCCAGGAGGAGAAGACGGGGGAGAAGCTGGCGGCGCGGCTGCGCGCCCTCGGCTTCGAGGTCGAAACGAAGATCGGGGGCTTCGGCGTCGTCGGCGTCTTTCGCAACGGGGCGGGGCCGACGGTCATGCTGCGGACCGACACCGACGCATTGCCCATCAAAGAAGAGACGGGGCTCCCCTTCGCGAGCGTCGAGACAGCGGTTGACGAGGATGGCAAGACGGTGCCGACGATGCATGCCTGCGGGCACGACATGCACATGACGATCTGGTCCGGCGCCGCGAAGGTGCTCGTCGCCATGAAGGACGCCTGGTCGGGGACCCTGGTGCTCATCGGGCAGCCGGCCGAGGAGCGCGGCATGGGCGCGACAGCGATGATCCGCGACGGGCTCTTCAAGCGGTTCCCGCGGCCGGACTGGGTCTTCGCGCTGCACGTCGACTCGGAGCTGCCGGCCGGCCGAATCGGATACCGGGAAGGCTACGGCATGGCCAACGTCGACTCGGTCGACATCCTCGTGAAGGGGCGCGGCGGCCACGGCGCTTATCCGCACAAGGCCCTCGATCCCGTCGTGATCGCGGCGCACATCGTCGTGCAGATCCAGACGATCGTCAGCCGGGAGGTCCCGCCGCACGAGGCCGCCGTCGTGACCGTCGGCTCGATCCACGGTGGCACGAAGCACAACATCATCCCGAACGAGGTGAAGCTGCAGCTCACCGTCCGGTCCTACGGCGACGAGCCGCGGCGCAAGCTGATCGATTCGATCAAGCGCGTCGCGCGGCATGTCGCGCAGGCCCAGGGAGCGCCTGACGACCTGCTCCCCGATGTCACGATGAACGATCAGTTCACGCCGTCGACCTACAACACGCCGGCGCTCGTCACCCCGACGGTCGCGGCCTTTCGTCGGGTCTTCGGCGAGTCGGCCGTCACGCGCCTCGAACCCAAGACATGGGGCGAGGACTTCGGACAGTACGGTCGTGTCGAGCCGCGCATCCCGATCTTCATGTACTTCCTGGGAGCCCAGGCTCCCGAGGTCTTCGAGAAGAGCCTGCGCGTGGGGGCGCCGCTGCCCGGACTTCACTCCAGCCGCTTTGCCCCGGACGCCATCCCGACACTCACTACCGGCGTTCGTGCCATGGTGACAGCGGTGCTGGAGCAGCTCGGCAACGACGCGAAGGACCGCTGAGGACTGCCGTAACGAGCAGGAACTCGCGACGGCCGGGTTGCGGCTCCCGGGGCGCGCCAGTGACCAGACGGGCGGGCCGCGGCTGGTTACTCGCCGGAGTCGAGTTCGGTGACGGATATGTCGCGGTACTGAATAGTCATCTCGCGGCCGCCGTGCAGTTGGATGCCTAACGGCCCCTCTTCGACGGCGCTCGCAGAGGTGTAGCTCATGACCTCGGCGCCGTTGAGCCAGGTGGTGTAGGTCTTGCCCACGGCGCGGATGCGCAGGGTGTTCCAGTCGTCCAGCTTCAGCAGCTCCTTGACCCCCTTGGCCTCGACGGGATAGCCCTTGCCGGGGATGTACGGGGACGCCGTCATGTCGCGCTTGAGGCTGCCCGAGATCCCGATCTGGATCTGGTCGCGGTCGTTGCGCATGAAGACGCCGGAATCGACGGTGCCCGCGCCGAACTTGAACTCCAGCTGGCAGACGAAGTCGCGGTAGTGCTTGACGGTGCTGAGGTTCTCGCCCTTGCGCTCCGGGTTGTTAGTCACGGTCAGGATCCCATCCTTGGCGATCCAGCACTCCGGGTACTTGGGCGTCTTCCAACCTGCCAGGTCCTGTCCGTTGAAGATCGACGTCTCCGTATAGGTCGACTGCGGCGCCGAGTGGCATCCCGCCGTGGCCAGGATCAAGCAGATGGGGATCAGTCGTTTCGCGATCATGATGTTCATGGTGTATATCATGGCCGCCGGGAGTCGGCGACAGACCCTGCCTCTTTTGGCCTGGCGATGGTGCGGCGATTCGAGGACATGAGGCCCGTGGCCGTGCTCCCCGCGCAGGATGAGGACACACCCCATGCAAAGCACCACCCCGAGTCGAGGGCGAGCAACGGTCACGGCGCTGGCTGCCATGGGCCTTTGCTTCGGAGTCGTGGCCCTGGCGGGCGCTCAACAGCTGCCCAACATCGTGATCGTCTACGCCGACGACCTAGGGTACGGCGACCTGTCCTGCTACAACTCCGGCGCGGCCTACGAGACGCCGCGGCTTGACCGCATGGCCGCCGAGGGGGTCCGGTTTACCGATGCCCATAGCCCCTCCACGATCTGTTCGCCGTCGCGGTACGGCCTCTACTCGGGACAGCAGATCTATCGATCCACGGGTCGGGGAGGGGGCGCGTTCGAAGGGCCGGGCGGGCCGAGCTATCTCAAGCCCGGAACCCTCACCCTCGGCGCCATGCTGAAGGAGAAGGGATACCGCACCGGTGTCTTCGGCAAGTGGCACGTGGGGCTGACCTGGCGCGACGGCGACGGCAAGCGTCTCGGCGGTGGGTTCAAGAACGCGCTCCTCATCGATTACGAGAAGAGCACGCCCCTGGTCGACGGCCCCAACGCGCGCGGCTTCGACGAGTCGTTCATCACTCCGAATTGTCCGACCACTGACCCGCTCTACGTCTACGTGGAGAACGGGATGGTGCCGGTCCCCGCGAGCCTGCGACACAAGCGGTCGAACCTCCCGAACCCCGGTGGCAAGTGGCGATGGGACAACGACGAGGGGTGGATGGCGCCAGGCTACGAGTTCGTCAAGGCGGACCTGCTCTTCTACGAGAAGACGAAGAACTTCATCGCCGAGCATCGAGCGAAGAGTCCGGAGAAGCCCTTCTTCGCGGTGCTCTCCACCCAGATCTGCCACGCTCCGGTCCTCCCGGCTCCGCAGTTCAACGGGGTCACCGAGGGGGGGCCCCGGGGCGACTTCGTGCGCGAGCTGGACACCCTCGTCGGACGTGTCCTCGATCTCCTCGCCGAGCTCGAGATCGACGAGGAAACTCTGGTCATCTTCAACGCGGACAACGGGCCCGAGACGATGCACGCGGCCTGGATGCGCGCGGACCACGATCACGACGCTTCGGGAGGTCGACGGGGCGTCAAGCGCGACGGCTGGGAGGGGGGCCATCGGGTGCCGTTCATCGCGAGGTGGCCGAGGCGGATCCCCAGGGGGCAGGTGTCCCATCAGATGACGAACACGACGGATATCCTCGCGACGCTCGCGTCGGTCGTCGGGTACGCGCTCCCCGACGACGCGGCCACGGACAGCTTCGACATGTTGCCGGCGATGCTCGGAAACCAGGACCCGAAGAAGTCGATCCGGCCCCACCTCCTGACCCAGAGCTTCCGAGGGGAGTTCCAGATCCGACAGGGGAGTTGGAAGTACCTGGATCACCAAGGGTCAGGTGGAAACAACTAC
>NYSS01000162.1 GCA_002683135.1 Planctomycetota bacterium
ATAATATATTAGATATTTTATTTTTCAAAATTTCCAATCTTGGTATAACTATTTTAGTATTACTAAAATGTATCTTCTCTTTCAAAATTTTCCGGTTTTCATAACCCTCTTTCACTTTACTTATAACACCCTTTTCATCTACATTTACACAATCAGCAAGTTCATCATATTGTAGCGTATCAACAAAGAGTCCATTAAATTTTCTGCTATAAGCCATAGGAATCACTGGGACCCCCGTTGAAAAAGCAGCTATACAAGAGTGCATCCTTGCCCCTGTAAAATAGTCCATTCCACTTATATAGCTTTTAGCTTCTATTGGACTCTGAAATTTGGGAGCTACGATAATATTTGGAAATCTTTTTTTAATTTCCATCGCAGCTTCATAATCATCTTCAATGGGTTTATCTGGAGTTACGTGCGAAATAATGTGAACAAGAACATCATTCTTAGTTAGAAAATATTCTATAATCTTTATTAATGTATCTTTATATTCTAACTTCAAATTAAACTGATTATTACCTGTATATCCACCTGTCCATAATAGTCCAGAAACATTAATTCCTACATGTACTTTATCATCATTGTAGGATTGTTGATTAAACGGCATATAAAATGCCACATCAATAAATTCACCTATTTTGTCTCCAGACAAAATTGACTTTGTATATTGGTAACTTTTTTCATCTCTACTAAAAACATAAGCCATTTGACTCATTATCGCATCCGCCTTCCTTTTAATCTCAATATCTTTAAAAGGGCCTATTGTTTGAGGTAAAATTATTTGCTTTTTCTTTAAAAAATTTAAAAAAACCTTGGAGCTATATACTCTATTAAATCTTTTTATACCATAAATATCAGAGAAACTATCTCCTTCTCCAATATCAAATATGTAATCAAATTTAGAAAGTTTAAAAGTACCATACTTTTTGGGCTGTAAAATCATTTTTAACCATGATTTCTTCGAAAAATAATCTAATCCCATAATATTATTAAATTCAATAATATTATTGCCTATAGATATTGAGTCTTTCCCTATCTCAGAACTACCTATAAAAGTAAATTCTCCTTTTAGATTATTCTCTTTTAAGCAATCATTTATTAAGGCCAAAGAAGAATAACCTAAAGCAGCTACTCCAAAATTTTTATTATAAGGGTTTGCCCATATTATAGCTATTTTAAGCATATTTCTTTTTAATTTTAAATTAATAATTATATTTCTCCAAATACCATTGGATTGTTTTTTTTATCCCACTTTCAAAATTTTCATCAGCTTTCCAACCCAATTGATTTTCTAATTTTGTAGCATCTATGGCATAACGACGGTCATGCCCTGCGCGATCTTCTACATAAGTAATTTGATCATGGTAACTTCCCTTTCGTTTTGGATTTAGCCCATCTAAAATTTCACAAATTTTATGGGCGATATAATTATTATCTCGTTCATTACGACCGCCTATGTTATAGGTTTCTCCAGCCCTTCCGGTTTTATAAGCCAATTCTATTCCTTTACAATGATCATCAACATAAAGCCAATCTCTAACGTTTTTCCCATCACCATAAATAGGAATTTCCTCATTATTAATTGCTTTTCTTATAACAGTTGGAATTAATTTTTCATCATGCTGTCTAGGACCATAATTGTTTGAACAATTTGTAATAATTGTGTTTAAACCATAGGTGTGGTGATAGCTGCGTACAATCATATCAGAACCCGCCTTGCTGGCACTATATGGGGAATTAGGAGCATATGGAGTTTTCTCCGTAAACAAACCAGTTTCTCCGAGAGTACCATAAACTTCATCAGTACTAATATGTAAAAACCGACAATTACGGAATTCATCTTTATACTGAAATGGTTTATCCATCCAGTATTTATAAGCGACATCTATCAATGTAAATGTTCCACGAACATTAGTCTCTATAAATACTCCAGGATTTTTAATAGAATTATCTACATGTGATTCAGCAGCAAAATGGATTACACCATTTATTTTGTAATTGGTAAAAAGCTTCTCAACCAAAGCTCGATCACAAATATCACCTTTAATAAAAGTATATCTTGAATTCCCTTCTACTTCCA
The DNA here is from genome assembly GCA_002683135.1 of Planctomycetota bacterium. GTDB lineage: Bacteria > Planctomycetota. The sequence goes on from NYSS01000162.1 coordinate 2,081, forward strand.
AAAGATTAGCCTTATCTCCTGCATAGGTCATTAAATCTAAATTAATCAGGTTAGTATCAGGATTGCTTTCTAGAAAATTCACCACAAAGTTAGAGCCTATAAAACCCGCGCCTCCTGTTATTAATAAAGTTTTGTAATTCATTTAGCTATTTTATGTTAGATGCTACTTTTAATTGTTGTATACATTTTTCTAAACTATCTTCCCAATATGGGATTTCTATATTAAAACGCTTCTTTAAAGGTTCTTTATCCATTAAGGAGTAGTAAGGTCGTTTAGCAGGTGTTGGATAAGATGTTGTTGGCACAGGATTCACTTTACAATCTCGGTTCCCCAGTTTCATTATTTTTTTCGCGAAATCATACCAAGAGCAAACTCCTTCGTTGGTGTAATGATAAATTTCCAACCGGTCATTCTTTGCCTCTACTAAATGATCTAAAATAAATAAGGCTAAATCCGCAGCATAAGTAGGAACACCAACCTGATCGTTAATAACATTTAATTCCTTCTTTTCCTCATCTAAACGCAACATGGTTTTTACGAAATTATTACCAAAAGAAGAGTACACCCAAGAAGTTCTAATAATGAATGAATTTTTAAGATTAAAACCTAAAATAGCCTTTTCTCCATCTAATTTTGTTTTCCCATAATGATTTACCGGGGATGTTGGATGATCTGTGACATAAGGCTGAAATCCTTTACCATCGAAGACATAATCCGTTGAAATATGTATAAGAGCAATTTCATATTTAACAGCTATTTCCGCTAAATTATGTACAGCTCTATGATTTATTAAATCGGCTAAATCTTTTTCTGTCTCAGCTTTATCTACGGCAGTATAAGCAGCACAATTAATAATGTTATCTATTTTGTTCTCCATTACAAAATTAGTAATGGCACCTTTATCTGTAATATCCAACTGCTCTACCTCCGTAAAGAAAAATTCAAAAGCATAATTTTTGGATAATTCCTTAATTTCTGAACCTAACTGTCCTTCAGCTCCGGTAACCAATATCTTTTTACTCATATAGATTATTGTTAAAATCAAATAGCTCAGCATCTTTCAATAAAGGCTGCTCGCTATCCTTTTCAGATAGTTTCATTTCTGATTCCGAAATTTTCCAATCAATTTTTAGTGCTTCATCGTTAAAGAGTATACCCCGATCATACTCCGGCATATAATAATTATCACATTTATAGGCAAACGTAGCAGTTTCCGAAAGCACAACAAATCCGTGCGCAAAACCTCTTGGAACAAACAGCTGTTTCTTGTTTTCTGCACTTAATTCAACAGCTACACTTTCTCCAAAATGAGGAGATCCTTTTCTAATATCTACAGCAATATCTAACACCTTCCCTTCAGTTACTCTAACAAGTTTCGTTTGAGTATATGGTGGCATTTGATAATGTAAACCTCTTAATACCCCGAAAGAAGATTTAGATTCATTGTCCTGACAAAAATTTAATCTAAAGCCTAAAAAAGACTCTAATTCATCCTGTCTAAAAGTTTCCATAAAATAACCCCGATCATCACCAAAAACTTTTGGCATACAGATTACAACGTCAGGAATAGCGCATCTTTCAAATTCCATATCCTATTTTGATTTTTTAGCTCTTTTTATTAAATACTGGCCATAGGCATTCTTTTTCAGAGGCTCTGCCAACTTCAATAACTCTTCTCTTCCGATATATCCTTTATCGAATGCAATTTCCTCTAAACAAGCTACTTTTAATCCTTGTCTTGTTTCTATAGTTTGGATAAAATTAGAAGCCTGAAGCATCGATTCGTGAGTACCAGTATCTAACCAGGCATAACCACGTCCCATTAATTCTACTTTTAATTTTCCCCTATTTAAAAATTCCTCATTAACAGAGGTTATTTCTAATTCTCCCCTAGCGCTAGGCTTAACATTTTTCGCAATTTCTACTACAGCATTTGGATAAAAATACAAACCTATTACAGCATAATTACTTTTGGGGGATTTCGGTTTTTCTTCAATAGACAATACATTTCCATTCTCATCAAACTCAGCCACTCCATAACGTTCAGGATCACTCACATAATATCCAAAAACCGTAGCATCGCCTCGTTGGGTAATATTACGAATGGAATTCGCTAAAAGTTCGGTTAAGCCATGTCCATAAAATATATTATCACCCAATACCAAACAAACATCATCATCGCCAATAAATTCTTTACCTATGATAAAAGCCTGAGCCAATCCATCTGGACTAGGTTGCTCTTTGTATTCAAAGTGCATACCAATATCCTGTCCATTGCCAAACAGCTTCTGAAATCCGGGGAGATCTTCTGGCGTGGAGATTATTAGAACTTCCCTAATACCAGCCAGCATTAAAACCGATAAAGGATAATATATCATTGGTTTATCATAAACATTTAATAATTGCTTAGACACCCCTCTCGTAATTGGATAAAGCCTAGTACCAGAACCTCCGGCTAAAATAATTCCTTTCATATTTCTTTAAATTATGACAACTAAATAAAATAGATACTTATTAATTTACAGTACTGAGCTTAATATAATAAAGTATTTTTCTAATAATTTTTAAAATTTGACCAGTCCTTATTCAACCTGCTTTAAAATCTTATGCCCTGCCTTTAAAAGATCAACATCTCTTTTCATTAGCTTAACATCGCCTTTCATCATATCTTTTACCAATCCTTTTAGGTCATATTCAGGAACCCAACCAAGCTTCTCTTTTGCTTTAGAAGGATCTCCTAATAACAGGTCCACCTCCGTAGGACGGAAATACGAAGGATCTACGGAAAGTACCTCTTTACCAATTTCAACTTTATAGTCTCCATTGCAAGCTACGACATATGCCTTCTCATCAATCCCTGTTCCTTTAAACTCTAATTCAATACCAACTTCTTCAAAAGCCATACGAACAAATTCTCTTACCGTTGTAGTTACACCTGTGGCGATAACCCAATCTTCTGCTTTATCAGCTTGCAAAATCATCCACATCATGCGTACATAATCTTTCGCATGTCCCCAATCGCGCTGGGCTTCCAGATTCCCTAAATATATTTTTTCCTGTAATCCAAGGGCTATTTTTGCTACGGCACGAGTTATTTTTCGCGTTACAAAAGTTTCCCCTCTTCTTGGCGATTCATGATTAAAAAGGATTCCATTGCAAGCATACATATTATAGGCTTCACGATAGTTCTTGGTAATCCAGAATCCGTATATTTTTGCTACTCCATAAGGGGATCTTGGATAAAACGGGCAGGTTTCATCATAAAATCCATTAGCATTCTTATTTTCTGGTAAACCTCCGTATAATTCTGAAGTAGAAGCCTGGTAGATCCTGGTTTTTTTCTCTAACCCTAATAAGCGCACTGCCTCTAATATTCTTAAAGTACCTAATCCATCCACATTACCAACATATTCAGGAGAATCAAAAGATACCTTTACATGTGACATCGCACCCAAATTATAAATCTCATCAGGTTGAGTTTCCTGGATAATACGGGTAAGATTCATAGAGTCAGTTAAATCACCGTAGTGTAACTTTAATCTTTGATTAGGATCATGGGGATCCTGATACAAATGATCAATTCTATCGGTATTGAACAAAGAAGCTCTTCTTTTAATTCCATGAACCATATAACCTTTTTCCAATAACAATTCAGCTAAATAAGATCCATCCTGACCTGTGATTCCCGTGATTAGTGCGACTTTCATAATTAATATATTTCTTACTTATTAATTTTATTATAAGCTTATAATTTCACTTCCTTAAAGTTTTCAATATTTTCAAGAAACCATTGATATGTTCTCTCTATTCCTTCTTCTAGATCGACTTTATGTTTCCATCCCAGATCATGCATTTTGGAAACGTCCATTAATTTACGAGGTGTTCCATCTGGCTTCGAACTATCCCAAGCAATATCGCCTGTGTGACCAACCCTTCGTTGAATTGTTTCAGCCAACTCTTTAATGGTGATATCAATACCGGTACCAACATTATACAAATGGTCTGGAAGTACATTTTCCAACGCAAATACCACACTAGCGGCCATATCATCCACAAAAAGAAATTCGCGCATAGGTGTACCACTTCCCCATAAATGAACAGTACTATTACCATTCTCTTTAGCTTCATGAAACTTACGGATCATAGCAGGTAAAACATGCGAAGTTTTAAGATCAAAATTATCATGGGTACCATACAAATTGGTAGGCATCAGACTGACAAAATCTTTACCAAATTGTTTTCTAATCGACTGACATGCCTTAACCCCAGTTATTTTGGCGATCGCATACCATTCATTAGTAGGTTCTAAAGGCCCTGTTAGCAAATAAGATTCTTTTAATGGCTGAGGTGCAAATTTTGGATAGATACAAGAACTCCCGAGAAATATAAATTTTTTCACTTCTAAGTGATGAGCTGCTTCAATCAAATTATTTTGGATTCGCATATTCTCCATTAAAAATGTATAGGGATGATCATTATTAGCTAAAATCCCTCCCACTCGAGCAGCGGCATCAATAATTACATCTGGTTTTTCATCAGCAATAAAAGCATTCACTTCGGCTTGGTTTCTAAGATCTAATTCAGCACTTGTTCGTCCAAGCAAATTACCATAACCTTTTTTTTCTAATGCTCTCCAAATTGCACTACCAACCATACCCCTATGTCCAGCTAAATATATTTTAGAGTTTTTATCCATGTCTAAATATTAAGTCTAACTATTGATAACTAAAATTATTGATAAAATGAATTATCCAATATCATTGTTTAATTAATTCCCTATAGCGTAAAATTTAAAGCCGGAATCAATCATTTTTTTCTTATTCAGCAATTTCCTTCCATCAAATAAAAATGCCGGTTTTAACATTTTTTCATATATAGCCTCCCAATCAAGATCTAAAAATTCATCCCATTCGGTCATTAATGCCACGGCATGAGCATCAAGACAGGCTTCCTTCGCCGTATTAACAATTTTCACCGATTTTCTGTTTTCTTCTCCCGTTCTCGAACCTAGATAATCCAAATCTGCATAGATTTGCTCTTCAGTAACTTTTGGATCATAAACAACAATTTCTGCCTGTTCACTTAGCAAATAATCGGCAACATATATGGATGCTGCTTCACGAGTATCATTTGTGTCTTTCTTAAAGGCCCAACCCAGCATCGCAATTTTCTTCCCTGAAACCGTATTATACAGGGTTTTTACAATATTAGCAGCGAAGCGTCTTTTTTGATGATCATTCATAATAATCACTTGCTCCCAATAATCAGCGACCTCATTCAAACCAAAGCTTTTAGCTATGTAGACCAGGTTTAAAATATCTTTTTGAAAACAGGAACCTCCAAAACCAACAGAGGCTTTTAAAAATTTTGCTCCTATCCTGGAGTCCATCCCTACGGCTTTAGAGACTTCGTTGACATCGGCGCCAGTCACTTCACATAATTCCGACATGGCATTAATGCTTGATACTCGTTGAGCTAGAAAAGCATTGGCCGTTAATTTCGATAATTCTGAAGACCAAACATTAGTGGTCAAAATATGATCATTGGACACCCAATGCCCATACACATCAACTAAAGCTTGCATAGCTTCCCTTCCTTTTTCAGTATCGATATCCCCACCAATTAAGACCCTATCCGGATTTAACAAATCATCTACTGCAGTCCCTTCTGCTAAAAATTCAGGGTTTGATAATATCTGGAAATTCACACCATTACCAGTGTTTTCAAGGATATTCTTAAGTGCCTGAGCAGTTCTTACAGGTAATGTAGATTTCTCCACTACTATTTTATCTGAAGTAGCTACTCTTGCAATTTGTCGCGCACATAATTCAATCCATTTTAAATCTGCCGCCATCCCCTTACCAATACCATAGGTTTTGGTTGGTGTATTTACCGAAATAAAAATCATATCTGCTCTATCGATGGCTTCATCAACATCTGTAGAAAAAAAGAGATTACGCCCTCTTGCCTCCGCTACCACAGCAGAAAGTCCTGGTTCATAAATCGGTATATTTTCTACATTCTCATCATTCCAGGCTGCGATTCTTTTTTCATTAAGATCTACCACAGTTACATTTATTTCCGGGCATTTCTGAGCGATAACCGACATTGTTGGACCACCAACATACCCGGCTCCTATACAGCAGATATTCTTAATTTTCATTTCTAAAATTTTTCGTTAGTTACTCTATAATTATTTTACTTTTACAAAGGAAATCAGCGTTCCTTAGATCTTTTTTATTATATAGTAATGGTATTTGATTTAAATCAGTTATCTCGGCATCAGCATTAACACACACGGCATGCCCGGCAGCGGTATCCCATTCCATGGTAGTCCCGAATCTTGGATAACAATCCACAACACCTTCTGCCACCATACATATTTTTAGCGAACTCCCTTTTGAAATAATTTCAACATCCCTATATACTGATCTTTTCTGATCTATAAAATCTTTGGTGGTATTGGTTAAATGTGATTTACTGGCAGCAATTGTAAAAGTTTCATTTGTATGCGTTAAAGGCAGCTTTTCTCTGGAATCCAATTTATACTCAAACTCCTTAAAACCCTGTACTTCAGTTAATTTATATGATCCTGACTGACCTCCCCAATATAAAACAGCTAAAGCGGGGGCATAAATCACTCCTAAAATTGGTTTTTGTTGTTCGATCAAAGCGATATTTATGGTGAACTCCCCACTTTTTTTGATAAACTCTTTAGTCCCATCTATAGGATCCACAATCCATAGTTTATCCCAGTGCTTTCTTTCCTTGTAAGGCAAATGTTGTCCTTCTTCTGAAAGAATTGGAATTCCTGTTTTTTCCAGCTCTTCTTTAATAATTGTGTGTGCAGTCTTATCGGCTATGGTCAATGGTGAATTATCCGATTTCATTTCAACATCAAATTCACCTGAATCATAAATTGACATTACTTCTTTGGCTGCTTTAAAACTTGCCTTAATCGCTATCTCTAAATATTGATCTTCCAACTTAAACAATCATTCCTGCAGCTACAGTTTCGTTTGTCCCCTCATCAATTAGGATAATGCTCCCGGTATTTCTGTTATCACGATAAGAATCTATCATCAACCTTCTTGTAGTACGAATTTTTACTCGTGCAATATCGTTCATCTTCAAACTATCATCTCCTTCTTCACGTTCGTAAGAATTGATATCTACTTTATAAACAACCGACTTAATCATGGCTCTTTCTTCATTTGAGGTATGCTGAATTACATACTTAGCTCTGGGTTTTGCTGCATCATTATTTAACCAGCAAAGCATCACATCAAATTCCTGAGAGGGTTCCGGTTGATTGTTTTTCTTTACAATCATGTCCCCACGGCTTATATCTATATCATCTTCAAGAGTAAGGGCAACCGACATCGGGGCAAATGCTTCCTCAATTTCATCTTCTCCTGTATTGATCGATTTAATTTTTGAAGTAAAACCGGAAGGCAAAACAGCCACGTCATCCCCTTTTCTATAAATTCCGCTGGCGATCCTACCTGCATAACCCCTATAATCCCTGAATTCTTCAGATTGGGGTCTTAAAACTGTTTGTACAGGGAATCTGGCATCAATCTTATTGATATCGCTGCTAATATGTAGCGTCTCCAAAACATTAAGCAGCGTACCTCCTGAGTACCAGTTCATGTTTTCTGATTTATTCACCACATTATCACCTTCTAAAGCGCTAATTGGAATAAACCGCACATCCTTCATCAATAATTTACTACTGAATTCTTCAAATTGTGCCGTAATTCTATTAAAAACTTCTTCGGAATAATCTACCAGATCCATTTTATTTACACACACTACTAAATGCGGGATATTTAATAAAGATGCTATAAAAGAATGTCTCTTAGTTTGCTCGATTACCCCATTTCTGGCATCAATAAGAATCACTGCTGCATTAGCCGTCGAAGCTCCGGTAACCATATTTCTTGTATACTGAATATGACCGGGAGTATCGGCAATAATGAATTTTCGTTTAGGAGTTGTAAAATAACGGTAAGCCACATCTATGGTAATGCCCTGTTCTCTTTCATCTTTTAATCCGTCTGTAAAAAGAGCTAAATCTACACCTTCATGTCCTTTTTTTGAACTTGTAGCGGTAACCGATGCTAACTGATCTTCGAAGATAGATTTTGAATCGTATAAAAGCCTACCAATTAGCGTACTCTTTCCGTCATCTACACTACCTGCCGTTGTAAATCGTAATAACTGATTATTACTAATTTCCATTGTAATTTATTTCTTAAGGTCAAGGACCTGTTTACTTAAAAATAACCTTGTTTCTTTCTATCTTCCATGGCTGTTTCAGATCGTTTATCGTCTGAACGATCGCCCCTTTCGGTCTTACGCATGGTAGAGACCTCCTCGGCAATCTTTTCTAAAGTATCTGCTTCAGATTCTATACCTCCGGTAATTGTTATATCCCCAAGTGTTCTAAATCTAATTTTCTTTGTAAGGACTTCTTCGTTTTCTTCCAATTTTAGAAAATCTGAAACAGGGATCCATGAGCTATTTCTCCAAACCACCTCTCTTTGATGCGCATAATATAAAGATGGAATCTGAATATTTTCACGCTTAATATAGTTCCAAACATCCATCTCAGTCCAGTTACTTATAGGAAAGGCTCTAAAATGTTCGCCTTCAAAATATTTACCATTTAAGAGGTTCCATAATTCCGGACGTTGATTCTTTGGATCCCATTGTCCAAAATCGTCCCGATGTGAGAAAAAACGTTCTTTAGCACGCGCCTTTTCTTCATCCCTTCGACCACCTCCAATCGCGCAATCAATTTTATTCGTTTCAATTGCATCTAAAAGCGTCGTAATTTGCAGGGCATTTCTTGTTGCATTCTTTCCTTTTTCTTCCTGTACCCGTCCTTCATCAATAGATTCCTGTACAGAACCTACCAATAGTTTGACCCCAAGCTCTTTTACCAGATCATCCCTAAAAGCTATCGTTTCCGGGAAATTATGCCCCGTATCCACATGCAATAAAGAAAATGGGATCTTACTGGGATAAAAGGCTTTTTTAGCTAAATGAGTGACTAATATAGAATCTTTCCCTCCGGAAAAAAGGATCACAGGATTTTCAAACTGTGCCCAAACTTCACGCAATACATATATTGCTTCTGATTCAAGTTCATCTAAATAATTCAGATAATACTTTTTCATTTTTTAATTTTCATTTATTCGGTCGTGAATATACTTAAATATTCTTCGAATACTTTCTTCTATTTCTTCCCTTTGCGTTTCTATATGCAAATCTGGGTCTGCAGGCTTTTCAAATTCACAGGTTACCCCGGTAAAATTAGCGATTTCGCCTTTTCTTGCCTTTTTATATAATCCTTTAACATCTCTTTTTTCACAGAGTTCTAAAGGAGTATCCACATAAACTTCTATATAATGTTCCCCTAAAACAGACTCAATAATTCTTCGATCTATTTCTTTAGGCGTAATGAATGCCGCAATTACAATCAACCCGCTATCTAAAAATAATTTGCAAACCTCTGCTATCCTTCTAATATTTTCATTCCTTGAGGCTTGATCAAAACCTAAGTCCTTATTCAGACCCAAGCGAATATTATCGCCATCTAATACATAGGTATGAAACCCCGCGGTAAACAATTCTTTTTCCAAAAGATTTGCCAGGGTTGATTTTCCAGAACCCGAGAGCCCACTAAACCAAACTACCAGAGGCCTTTGCTTTTTTTGCAAAGCTCTCTTATTGGCTGTGATCTCATATTTATGCGGAATAATATTACTCATATCAACTATTCTACTCAAAAAGCTTGCAACTTAAACACAAAAGCAGAATTAAATAAATCTATTGGATTAAAGGAGAGTTTTCGTCTACCAATTGCTGATACACTCCTTTTACATCTTGCGAGGCCTCTTTCGATAAAATCAAAATAGCATCACTGGTATTTACAAAAATAGTATTCTTTAAACCTACAAAGGCCGTAAATTTATCACATCCTATCACCATATTCCCTTCCTGATCCACCGGGTATCCTGATTCTACAAAATAATCGTAAACAGCTTCAAAGCTCCCCATATCACTCCATTCAAAATCGGC
>NYSS01000163.1 GCA_002683135.1 Planctomycetota bacterium
ATGGAATTGCACCACCTAAAGGGCATCACAATAATACTTCTAACAGATGGGCAGAATCTAATGATAAGAATCTTAAAGAATGGAATTGGAGAAAACCATTCTCCTTTCCAAGACCAAGCGTTGTCGGCAAGTCGATGCCTAAGAGAGATTCTTATGGAAGAGCAGATGTAAAAACAATTAAATTGCCAACAGGTAATTTACAGCAATGGTTGAAAGACGGAGTAAATCAAGACCAAAGTCCAGAGTCAATAGAACAGATGCAAAATGCATATAAGTATAATGAAGAAAGAAACAATCATTCAGAAAACATTCTTATGTTAGCACAGATGTTTGGTGATAGAGGCGAGATTAGAGCAGTTGAAGGTCTTTTAAAAGTAATCAAAAGACAAGGACATGTAACTCCAGACCAATCGGAAATGATGTACAACGCAATACATAAAAAGTATTACAGTCAATTATTTCCAACAGAGAACGAAGGTAACGAATTTTCTGGTGAATTAGCAAAAGCAAAAATTGATGGTAAAAAAGAATTTAAAGTCGATGGTAAAACTTATAAAGTTAAAGAAGCACTAATAAAACTTATAGACAAGCAGAAATTTGTTGAAGGAAACATTCTACATTATTCTGATGCAAAGGGAACACCTAAGTATAGTGAAGGATATAAAGCCGCTAGAAAAGGGGTGAAATATGATGAAAATCCTTACAGTGGTGCTGAGAAATTACAATGGTCTAAAGGACATAATGATTTTAGAGCAGATAAATTGAGAGCCGCGGGCGAACCAAATTATGGTGCGAGAGGACAATTCGAAAGTAAAAAATGAGATTTTACGAATTAACACAATCTGTTTATAGAGTTAAGTTAACCGAGGGCGGTGCAATGCCTGGCGTTGGTGCGATTCATATTGATGAAATCAATCCAACACTTATTCCATTAGAGAAAGAATTGGGCATAGATTTGAGAAACAACACATTAGGTAGTGTTGGCAAAAGAGAATTCAGTGGTGATATTGATGTTGCATTAGATATTGAAACAGACAAGATACCAGAATTTGTAAAAAGACTAGAAAAGAGTAATCAAATTCTTGATATTGCAAAGTCAAGTGTAATTATGACAAAAGTCAAAATTGCAAACTTTGATGAAAATAAAGAGACTAATGCGAACAGAACAGGATATGTTCAGGTAGATTTTATGCCAGGTGACCCAGATTGGTTAAAGACATACTATCATTCGCCAAATGAAAAAGATAGTCAGTATAAAGGAGTTTATCGTAATATAATGATTGGCTCAATTGCTAGTACATATAAAGTCGAATCAAGTGAAGAAACTATCGAAGACGGTAGACCAGTATCATCGGAAAGATTTATGTGGAGTCCAAGAGATGGACTAGTAAGAGTTAGACGAACACCTGTTCCTAAGAAAAGTGGCGATGGATATACAAAAAAGAACAACAACAAAATTATTGGTGGTCCTTGGAAGACAGCAGATGGTATAGCAAAGAACTTAGGATTAGACAACGGAGACGATTTAGATAGTTACGAAACATTAGTTACAGCAATTAGAAAGAATATGTCTGACCAAGAACAGAAAGAAATATTCACAGCATTTGCAAGTGACCATAAGATTCAAAGTTTAGGCGTTCCACCCGACACACAACAATACAACCAGGAACTATAATGAAAATAAATGAAATCGTACAAACAAAGAAACTTGATGAAGCAGTCTTTTTAGCACCATGGATATTACCAGCATTAGCAACAGCAGTTAGAATTGGTGTCCCTGCATTAAAATTACTTCTTAAAGGTGGTAAAAAGGCAGTACCAGTGGCAGGCAATACTGCAAAAACGTTGGTTAAAAAATCTACTGTTAGTGGAGTAATCACTGGTGCAACTGGTATGTACGTGTATGACAAAGTGACTGATGCGTATGACTGGCTAAAAGATACGTTTGGTTTAGACATGGACGAAGATACGTTAAACATATTTGCACAAATAATAGTTAAATACGGTATTCCACTTGGCGCTGTAGCCGCAGTATTATACGGTGGCAAACGACTTAAAAACTATATGAAAGATAATCCAGAAGATGGAGAAGGAAACACAACTATTAATAATTATTATTATGGTGATGAACCTGCAACTGAAGTCTATAATCCTGAAACAGGAGATGCATTAAAAAATGAAGATGCAATGTCGGCTGAAGAGATAGGTAAATATCCTGATTTAGCCTGGACAAACGTGAATGACACTCAGGAAGTAAAGACGTACCTGAACAATATGTCACATAAAAACAGAGTGAAAATCGAGGCATTTCGACAGAGAGTAACAGAACCACAGTTTCAGACGTTTCTGAAAGGATATATGACGGATCATCCAGATAAGCCCTATGATTCAGTTGACTCAAAACCTGTAACTACAAATGCACCAGTTAAAGGACATCACAATGAAGATGCAGTATCTGACCAAGTTAAAGGTAGTGACCCAATGCCAAAAGCGAAACCTGGAAGAACAGACCATCCGTACAGAGGTAAGTTAGTTGGCTCAAAATATAACGCAGTTAAAGAAAAACAAGAAAAGAAAGAAGATGTATTAAAAGCCTTTGACCCTAAAACTGCAAGAGCAGTAAATATGTTGAAAGTAAAATATCCTCAAGCAGATAATATTCTTTCGGCTCTATTAGCAGATGTTGAAAATAATGAAAAAGATAGTGATGTTACCGATTTGTCACAAGATTATAAAATGGAGAAATTAACAAAAGCAGTTGATATCTTACAAAAAGAAATCAATCTTTTGAAAGGGGACAAAAAATTAAACGCAGTTAAAGAAGAAACAGTAAATGAATATGATTTTGCTGATGTTAGACAAAAAAGAATAGCAATAGATACAGTTAAGAATCCTAATAAAGCATTATTGGGTGGACCTTCAGCCAGCGAAGCAGAAGATATTTTAAAAACTAAATTTGGATATTCAGATAATCAAATTGCTAAACTTAAAGGAGATGATGAACCACAATTCATGGCTAGTAAGGAACAAGGTAAATTAGCCCAGGCCTGGAGCAACGGTGCTAACAATATAAAATCAGGCGATATTGAATTAATTCGTGGTGAAGACGGTGCCCATATTATTCAGAAAAACAGTTGGGAAATTGGAGATTTCTCATTAGATACTGACTCTGACCTTTGGGTTGTAAATATTGATGGTGAAGAAGGACAAGGCACATATGGAAGTATCGATGATATTGTTAAGTCACTTGGTGGTATTACAGAAGACTGGTATAAACCTTGGACTTGGGGCAAAAAGGATCCAGAATCAACAACTAAAGTAGAACCAGAAGTAGAACCTGAAAATAAACTCAAAGTAGAACCAGAAGTTAATAAAACCAACACAGCACAAGATTGGGACAAAAAGCCAAGTGCTGAAGTCCTTCCAGGCTCTGGTATGATAAAAGATGCTGGTAAGGGTTTAGAAAAACATAATAAAGAACTTAAAAACGCCTTAAAAATGTTTGACGCATTAAAAAATGAATCAGTTATAAAAGAAGAAACTGGAATCTCTAAATTCAACAAAGAAGACCCAAACAATCCCGAAGTATATATTGATGGATACGGAAGTCTAATGCTTAATCAAATTGAAGATGACCTTGTTCGTAATTTTACTTCACTTACAGACATGGCAAAGAAAAAAGACTGGGATGGTATAGAGTATCAACTTAATCAAACGGGTGTATTACAAGCAAAAATAGAAGCAATACTTAACACTAAAGAACAACTACAAGCAATTCGCAGAAAAGGTGGACCAAAGTCACGAGGTATCAATAAAGAATCTTTATATGATGCTCTTATGGGCGAGGGAGTGTTAGATCCATTTAAAGTTATTAAGCACAAAAGAGCATATGAACGTGCCGCAGACACGTTACATACTATGCTACAAAGAAAATATAAAGAAAACGAAGGCAATTGGAGACACGGTTTTGGTTGGTATGTGGCTAAAATAGCGGATGGATTCAATCATGTAGACAGTGATATTCTAAACAAATATTATTTAGACCATTATAAATCTGCATTTATCACAGAAACAGGTGGTGTAGGCAGAGTTGTACAAGGTGTAAACACAAGTGTTGATGTTGGACCAAACGAAATTAAGAAACAAGCGGCAAAATTCGGTAATGTTGTTAATAAAGACGGTTTGCCAAAGAAAACATTTAGATAAATACTATTATGAAAATATACGAGATTTTAGGTGAAAATTGTGCAGGTGCTTTTGCGAGTGTTCCCGCTGTATTAGGCGGAGGCGATCCAGAGGCTAGCATTTATGCCAAATCTAAGAAATCAAAGAAGAAAGGTAAAAAGAAAACTGAAAATAAATCACCAATGATTAGAAGGTAGAAGGCTTATGAGATTATCACAACTAACACAACCAATTAAAGAAGGCAATTATCCTGAACCACGTAAAATGCAAGTAACACAAGCAGACAAAGAAGCAAACACTGAGGCATGGAAACGTTTTAAAGCAGGTGACCCAAGATATGAATGGCATGATTCAAATTTAAAAGAATTTGGTCCAGATGAACGTTATATAAAAGTTGGTAACACAACTGGTATTGCAAATAAAAAAACAGGTGGCATAGTCGCTCATACTAAAATTGGAAATACTAAGGTAAGTGCTAACAATCATATGAATGCAGATGGAACACAAGGAAATATAAATGCAACAGGCAAGATTGCAGGCGTAAAAGTAAAGGCTTCAAATAATCTTAAAGGCACAAATCCTAAATTAAAGGTCAACGATTTGACTGTGGAAGGTTACAATGATGATGAATGGAGTGACAAAGAAAAGGAAAATCTCGAATATACTGTTTGGGTTGGTGGCACTGAAGTTAATGACAATTGGTTAACTTATGATGAGGCTAAAGTTTTATATGACAAATTCAAAGCACAAGGATATGATGACATTCAATTAGATGCTAGAATAAAACAAGAAATCCCTACGGACAGTAAACTAATTTCAAAAGAGTTTCATGGAATTGATTGGGATAAAATCAATGAAGAATCTGAAGAAGAAAAATATGAAAAATTAGAAGTTGCTTATGGTCATGGAGGCGAAGCAGGTCTTGCCAAAGCATTGGGCATGACGGAACCTCAACTTAATGATATAATTGATGAACTGGCAGCAGAAAGTCACGAATGGGCTCGACAAGTTCTCACAGCAGATGATGATAGAGATGTGATTATTGACCGTATAATGGATTTAGCGGCTGATGGTAGATATGACGATTATCATACATCTAAATGGGATGAAGCCTATAATCCTGAAACAGGAAGAGATCCCAATGTAGACACAACAGAGTGGGACAATCTTATTGCAAAAGCAAAGAAAAAGCAAGGTATCAGTGACGAAGAAGAAGTATTTTTTAATTATGGCGACATTGGCGGAAACATAATTGTTAATCCTAAGTCAACTATAGAAGACCAGATTGCTGAATTGTTAAACAGATATTATGACATTAGTCCAATGGAATTTGATCCTAGTAAAATAGAAATACAAAATGAGGCAGGAATTTTTGCACCTTTGGTGGCTCCGTTGACAGCCGTTGGTGCGGCA
>NYSS01000164.1 GCA_002683135.1 Planctomycetota bacterium
AGAAGGCGAAGAAGGAAGCTGCGCAGGCTCGCGCTCGCGTTGCCCGTGAGGCACGCTTTGGAAAGAAGCCAGCCGGTGCAAAGGCTACTCCAAAGAAGTGAGGTGATTGCGATGGACACGACGCGCTGGCAGAGGTGAAGCAGTTGCTGCTGACGCAACATGGACGATGCGACGCGATAGGATGGGTTACGGATACTTCCTTGCTTTCGGACGGGTGAACTGGTGAAATGGCGCAAACATTTTGGCTGAGATGTACGATGGGATCGGATGGATGGACGGATACTTGCTTTCTTCACACGGATTGTGCTTCGGGAGTGGATCTGGTAGGCAAATATCAGGTTGAGGTCTACGGCATGGCCTCGAAGACCTTTGCAGCATGCCATGCTGATAGTGCAGGGTTCATTCAATGGAGCACCTGAAAACACACTGTATTTCTTCGCTTTCTTCTGACTCTTGAAAATTGACTGGAATTAACTATCAGGGCCATAGGAATGACTTTCGCGTATTCCGGTCACGCTTCAATGTAGATTGATGTGGTATCTTGGAAGAACCATTTCTTTGTCTGTTGACATACTTTCGCGTTGAGACATTCTCCAGCCAATTCCAAAGAACAGATCTAGTCTACAGCATCCGAAATTGGGAAGTGACAGGAAAATGAAATGTATTCCTCTTGTTAGACCTAGGTTCCAGGTCCAATCGTTTTCCAGTATTTAGATATATTGAGGCAGCAGCAACACCCTTACGCAGCTCGACGGAATATCGTCAGGTCCATATCCAGGACCTGAATCATCACCCCTAATCATCTGGAAGAGCCGAGGAATATTGAATCCCAGGTTCCATTCGCAGACAAGCCATCCATCGGGAGCTACTGCTGTCCATGCCAATGCCACTCGAACCATGGTCAGCAAATCCGTCAGTGCCATCTCCTGGCTCAAAATATACCTGAAGCCATCGTGAATGCCCGGCGACCATATTCGGTGCGTTCAAGAACCATGGAAAGCTGGGACCGTCGAGTTGGAGCGAGGTATTGTTGAGGCGAAGTATTGCGCCGTCATCTAGAGCGGGATCTTCGAAGACAGTGGCTGAGAGAGCAGCTACAATATGGTATGGTTGTACTGCGCAGTATCAGGGCATGTCACTAGATGAAGCATTGAGAGAGAGAGAGACTGACAAACCCAATTGTACTTCCTATCACCGTGCGTGACCTTCAAGCGGAGACGGAAAGATCGAGTGGTGTTTCGGGCTGTTGAGATCGACTCATTTTCTGCTTCCGCAGTGACTATCGTCGCCGCCGTCAATCTCAGGAGAGAGATCATGACTAGTGTGATGCTCCACATGGTGTCAATGTTTTCTAATCTTCGTTGATGAATAAAGGGAAGTTCCGTCCATCGAATATAAATACTATCCCATGGATCATGCCATTCATATAGATTGCAGAGCAAGGCCATCCACCTCTTCCTTCACTGCTGCTTGCCATCACACCGAGCTACTGTGTACCAGATCATCAATATTTTCCCAAACGTCTGTCGATACCCGTGTTTGTTCTGTGATCATGCTTGTGGGCAGCCGACGACTGCCGGTACAAATACGAATTTTCGCGGCGAGGCGAGTGGATTTTGCAGCAACAAGTAGAATCGGCCTCCTCGAAACATGATGTGCGGCCCTGCTCGTGAATCTACGCGTCAGTGGCCGTGACAGGCCCGAGTCACTACAGGGACTCAACCAGTCTTGGTCGCACAGGATCTCTGACCATCTTCAATCTTCTTTTTCAAGTCGAATAAGCTCGTGACATCAGGCCAAAAGCAAGGCGGCTCTTCATTTTTGGTGCGTACCTAGGGAGCATACAGGTCCGAACGAGTAACGACTCCACAGATGTATTTTCAGGCTGAGGACGATGAGGCCGTGTGATCTCCATAAGGCAACTGACCAATTTTGCAAGCACACAAAAGCAATCTGTCGGCAGCCAGCATGCACTGAATGAAATGGTCACACAAAGCCGTTCTGGAGATCTCGACGTGCAATCTTTGACTTGACAAACACTATGACTCGACTCTGCTCTCGAGCTTGACCAAGAGCAGGTATTCGTGTCCTTCAGGAAGAAAGCCGAGGGGCCAAGTGACCCCTTTGTCTTTCATTACACTCAAAGCTTCGTCTGGCTCTCCATGGTCGACCCAAAATTGAGTGTCCGCGCAAGAGATCGTCCCATCTGAAGGCTGATCCTCCAAAAGTGCCCCACGTAACTTCGCATCTCTGACATACGTCACTGGGCAAGTTGCCATAACGTCCTTGGCTTCAAGCTTCATCACACCGAGGTCGATATCTTCCACTCCTTTCCCAAACGCTCGAGCGACTGCCGATATCGAAAATGGATGTGATGAAAGTATGCCAACAGCGTAATCATTTCCAGTCTTCAGACTCGCTAGCAGGCTCTTGACAATGCCTTCATTTCGATGCTCGCGATGGACGCAAAGCTGCGTGACCCACACAGTGATCTCCCTTTTATACATCCATCTCGTTGCGAAAATGATGCCGAGGAGCTCTGTTCCACGGGTCGTAGTGATGTAGGTGTTTTCTGCACCTTCAGGTAAAATCTTCTTCCAAAGGAGTTTTGGAGATATCTTTACCCGAGTTCCTTTGTTCAATTTCGTATCAGCTCTTGCTTCATAGTATACTTTATGCTACAGGTCATGACTGTAGGGATTTGAGGAAGAGATTGTATCCTGCTTACCAGCGTTTACGGGAGACCCCATATTCTCCACGGCTGACTGGCCCCAAATTCCATAATTGGCGCTGAAGAAATGTGCAGCTTCGTAGACTTGCTCATCGGTGATGTTTTTGGTAGAGTGATACATATCGCGCATCTTGATTGAGTATTGATGATGCTCTTATTCTTTGTGGGTTTCAATGAAAATGAAGTTGCGAGTCATCGCTCGTGATGTCAGGTCGATGGAGGCTAGCGAGCTTTCGGTCCCAGACTCTAATCTTTATTATATTTGGCACAGACTTCCGAACGTCTGAGTCTTTCTGGTCGTGAAGAGAAGCGAATTATTGTAAGCTGGAACGCGGGGATACTGCAGGCTAAAGGCTACAAGTGCAAAGAAAAAAGTTCAGGATCTCCAGTGAAATCTGGCTGCAGGAGCTGAACGCCATCAGGAACGAAATGCATGGGCACGGCTGAGATATTGAACTCAAAACTTTGGGACTACAACAATTGCCGGGGCATGGGTTCGGGAAACCAAGGTCCTTGTGCCATATCGCCGGAATTTCTCGAGACAAAGTTACGACTCTACAAAATGTCGACCAGCTTCTCGGCTGCATTGTAGATGTTCGTTCCCCAGTTGTCCGGTGTAGTCTGTTTTGAATCGAGTCAGTACTTGATCCAAATAAATATACAAAACAGGAAGCGCAGCAAATACCTGAATGACCACCGCTCCATGATCAAGCACGATCTCGTTATATCCCTCCTTCGTCAACTTATCCACAAGTCTCAACTTCACAACTCCCTTATATACGCCCTCCTCAAATCCCTCCCTCAACAGATCATCCTCACCAAACTTCTCTCTCTCCAGCACACTCACAAAACTCTCAAAATAGCTCAATGCGAATCCTCCGAGATTCGTCTCCCAGTCATCTCTCACATCCTTACTACCCATTAGCTTTTCTCCCAGCGCATCAAAGTCAGGCTGGAGTTCTAGTTTATGATTTTGCAGACTTTTGCGAGCGGTTTCGAGGACAGCAGCGATCTTGGGATCGTAGTCAGTCTTGATGGAGTGGCGAGCTGCGTAGCTGAGAGAGGGTGCGCCAGATGGTTGAGGTGCTGTGGAAAGGGTCTTGGCGAGCTTTTCGGCGACGTTGCTGATGTTTGTTCCTAGGTTATTGGGGTGGAACAAAAGCTGAAGCTGGCCGTCTGCAACCTCTGTACCGCAATAGTCGATCTTAGTGGACGGGACGAGTGTTATGGTGTGTTCTGGGCAGACGGTATTCAACTCGTCTTTGCCGGCGTCGCCATGGTATTGGAGGAAGTACTTAAGACCGTAGGTGAAGCCATCAAAGTAGGCGAAGATACAGTCTCCCAAAGACTGATTCCCATACGATCCCTCTTCGGCATATGGATAGATGGCAAGAGGATTGACATCAAAAGTCCATGGAACACCTAGCTGCTCAAGCAATTGAGCTTCAAGATCGGCTCTTTTGCCCTCCCATCCATCACGAACTGTTCAGGTATCAGTCGTTGGCTTTAAAACGGTCTGTAAATTTCAGAGCTTAACCTACCGTTCTTGCGAACTGCGAGTGGGAGTTTCTCGGCAGGTGATTTGTTCACTGACATCTTGTTCCTTGAAAAGCCGAAAGATGAGAGCATTTAGAGTCGTGAAGACGGACACTCCAAGCAAGAGGAACCAGTATTTACTTGTACTCGTAAAATCTGCGTATGAGGAACAGTCCTGTCCCGTGCTCTAAGCGCCACAACGGCTCGCAGCCTCGCATAGCCTCGCAAATGTTCAAAAGCAACAGTCGGTGTACACCTTGGCGTCCCATGATCGCATCCCTCAGGAACACTATGAAATGGCAGCCAAACGGGAGGCATTGTTTGACGGCATATTTGACTTGTGGCAGTGTTGCTGAAACATGGCGTTTTTGTTCCTGGCTAGCTTGACGAGCTGAAATTTCGGGCTATGAGACACCCCCGCTGTTGAGGGACAGCAATTCTCGCCGGACGATAACCTCGAGGATCACTGGGAGAGATTGTATTGAATTGTTTATATCCACGATTTATGGGATAACGAATCTCCACAAAATGGCTGCCCTGTGAGTTCGGATTTTTGGGCTTGGAATACCTTGACTGATCTCCACAGCCCAACTCGCATTCGACAAAACATTCGAGACCAATTCACATCCCCTACTTGTCCGTTGGTTGTGAAAACCGCACATTTGACAGCCACGCTTGGATATCCAACTTTCATCAACCCAGAATGGAACATGTTATGGAAGACTCTTCAAGCTCATTACCCAGACCCATCAGCCTTTGTACCGGATATTTCCACTACGATACTGGCTTGGTGTGATGCTTTCCTTTTGTGGCTTGAGAATAGTGAGAATGAAGAGCATGTGGAGAGTCTGCTCGAGCTCTTGAAAGGACGATCGATGGTAGAGATAGTGCTCGAGGTGAGGTAAGGGAAGTAAATATGAACTTTGGCTGATAAAACCAGGTCTCAGCGAACTCGACACGCCCATCAACAACATGGCACAAAAGGAAGTGCTGCTTCATCGTTGCATTGCCAAACCGGAAACTTCCTCAACACCATACAGCATTGGCTGGATTTTCGACGGACTTCCTGAATCTTTTCAATGCAACGACACTGCAGCAGGCTTCAAGTGTTCCTGCAATCATTTCCTCCTTGCCTACAGACCCGGATGACTGGGCAGATCTTGATTTGGGATCACCAGAAAGCCAAATAGCCCCGTACTCTGACATTGGGACGAGACTGAACATGGCTCGGACAGAGGTGGAAGACACGATGCCAGACATTTCAACAATCCAAAGGCCAGAGGATCTCACGCGTCAACCGCCGTATCGGTTGGTGGTGAGACAAGAAGGGAAAATGAATATAATTATCCAAGGAAGCCATGCACCTAGTTTGGCTTGCCTCGACGAGTATTTGAGAAGATGGTGCAGAGGAGACACTACCAGAGTAAACACACCTCCAGCTGTGGATATCAAGCTTCAGGAGTCGGCTTTTGGACTAGGTCTGTTACATGATACACTGACTCTGGAGGCAGTCAGAGGGAGAGAAGTAAATGCTATGCTGGTGCTTGTATTTGTCGAAAATGTGCTTGGATATTTTCCTGTCCCATCAAGTGGCTCAGCGGGATCAGTGTGGGAGTTCAAAAGGACAAAGGGATTTAAATGAATATTTGATAGCAATATGACTCGGCGCTGCAGAGAACAATACATAATCTAGACGTGGTCTTTCGTTTTGTAATCTTGAACCAAGGAATACTGACGAACATTTCTCGACTAGTGCATAATTATATCAACTATCGCAAGAAATTAGGAATTCGGAGATGATGCCTTATGCTAGAGAAGCAAAAACAAGACACGAAGCAACATGCCATCGATGCATGAATGGAAAGCTTCTTAAAGTTACAGTTCAAGCAGAATGTGATTGTTGCTGGGTCTTTGGTAGATTTTGATGTAAAGTGAGTGGAAGGATGAAGCCGAAAATCGACTTGACGATCCACCTCGGCAGTCGGTTCTCAATGACACTTGGATCCCCGGATCTTCGAAGCTTCTTCTAACCTCAACATAACTTCAGCACAACACCATGACTTTCGCAATTCCTTCTCGATCGGTCATTAGAGCTTCAAGGGGTCTGCGAAGTTCCAATGGCTCTTTCTCGGCGTTTTGCAACGTCCGGCGCAGGAGCTTTGCAGATGTCGCTGGCAATGATATGGCCCTGCCTCTGAAGGGATACAAGGTCTTGGACATGACGAGAGTCCTAGCAGGACCATATTGTACTCAAATACTGGGAGATCTTGGTGCAGAAGTAATAAAGGTCGAGCATCCCACACGAGGCGACGATACCAGAGCCTGGGGACCACCATACGCGAAATATGTTGAAGGGTCAGGCAAAGAGGGCCCAGGTGAAAGCGCCTATTTTCTAGCGGTA
>NYSS01000165.1 GCA_002683135.1 Planctomycetota bacterium
AAGCGTAAGGCGACCAAGCGTAAGGCCACCAAGCGTAAGGCGACCAAGCGTAAGGCCACCAAGCGCAAGGCCACCAAGCGCAAGGCGACCAAGCGTAAGGCTGCGAAGCGCAAGCCGGCCAAGCGTAAGGCTGCGAAGCGCAAGCCGGCCAAGCGTAAGGCGACCCGCCGGCGCTAGCTTCCGGGCCTACGGGCTTCGAAAGCAGAGAAGGCCGCTTCTCCCACCATTGGGGGAGGCGGCTTTCTTGCATGAGGGCTCCGTGCGGCGGGGTGAGGTCATCAGCCGGTCCTCGTGCTTCCCTATCCCGGGATGCTGACCGATCATTCTCTCCCATCTCTGGAGCAGTCTCCCGAGGTGATGGGTGAGCGCACGCATCCCGACGGGGCCGTGTTCGAAGTGGTGAGGTGCGCCGAGGCTCATGGGTTCGATCCCGCCCTCAGGCACGCCGCCACGGATCGCAGCTGGGCTCTCGGTTTGGCTCCGAGTCTGCTGAGAATCGGCGGGGGGCGTCGGGTTTGTGCAGCCGATGCTTACGCGGCCTGGATGCTGGCGGCAGAGATCAACGCGACCTGCTGCACCTCTTCGATATTGGTGATGTGGCGGATCAGGGACTCGATGCTTCGGGTGCCGCGCAGGCGCAGGCGGCCCTGGAATTCCCCATCGGTGCCGGTGCGGGAGATGTCGAGTCTCAGGACGTCGAACCCACGCCGGCGGATGACTCCGAGCAGGCGTTGGAGCGAGGCAGACTGGGCATCGAGGGTGATGGTGATGGTGTGCATCATGGTCATGAGGTGG
Organism: Planctomycetota bacterium; assembly: GCA_002683135.1. Taxonomy (GTDB): domain Bacteria; phylum Planctomycetota. The sequence continues at coordinate 796 of NYSS01000165.1, forward strand.
CTCCATCCAACATGCGGTCGTTGGGAGCGAGGGGTGGGACGAGCGGCCATACGTTGTCGCCGCGTGGGATCTTGACATGAACCAGTACGGGGCCAGTGTCGGAGACGATGTGGTCGATCGCGAGCTCCATCTGGTCTGCCCGGTCGATCGAGACCGCGGGGATGCCGAAAGCCTCGGCGACCTGGGCAAAGTCCGGGTTGTCAGAGAGGTCGACTTCACTCTCTCTGTTGTCAAAGAACAACTCTTGCCACTGACGGACCATGCCGAGGGCGGTGTTGTCGAAGAGCAGGATCCGGACCGGGATGTTGTATCGCCGTACGGTGGCCAGCTCCTGGATGTTCATCATGAGCGACCCGTCTCCGGTCACGCAGACGACCGGGGTTCCCGGATTGGCGAAGGCGGCGCCCATGGCGGCAGAGAGTCCAAATCCCATGCTGCCCAGGCCCCCGCTCGTGAGGTGTTTGCGCGGGTTGTTAAGGGCCACGTGTTGGGCCACCCACATCTGGTGCTGTCCGACGTCGCACGCGAAGATCGTGTCCTCGGATGCTCGCTCCGAGAGCCGCCTTAGTAGCGAGGGTGCGTCGATGTGATCCTGTTCGGAAGGCGGAGGGCACCACGCGTGTGTTTCTGCGAGCTCGCGACAGTGGCGACGCCACGGTTCAATGTCCGGCGTCATGGTCAGCGCCGTGAGCGCAGGTCGAATATCACCGGCTACGCCGACGGTCGCGCGCCGCAGCTTGCCGAGCTCGGCCGGGTCCACGTCGAGGTGGATGACGGCCGCGTTCGGGGCGAAAGCATCCAACTTGCCGGTCGCTCGGTCGTCGAAGCGAGCGCCGACGCAGATCAGGAGGTCCGATTCCTGCACGGCGAGGTTGGCTGCCTTGAGCCCGTGCATGCCCAGCATCCCGAGGAATCCCTCGTTATCCGGCAGCACACCGCCCAGGCCTTTGAGGGTATGAACGACGGGGAATTGACCGCGATCCACGAACGTCCGGAATTCCTCGATCGCGTCAGCGAGCACAACCCCGCCGCCCGCGTAGACCACGGGTCGCTTCGCTTGCGCGATGAGTTCGCGCGCGCGCGCCACGTCGCTCTCGTCAGGTGCGGGAGGGCGATCCACCCGCGCTGGGGGCGGGATGGGCTCCTTGTCGGTCGTGGCCTGACCGACATTCTTGGGGAAGTCGATGAGGACCGGTCCTGGGCGCCCCTCCTGCGCGATGCGGAAGGCGTCCCGCACGATGGTCGGGATGTCGTCGGCGCTCTCGACGATCCAGCTCATCTTTACGACCGGCAGGGTCATACCCAGGATGTCCGCCTCCTGGAACGCGTCCGTGCCGATGAGCGAGCTGGGGACCTGTCCGGTGATGGCGACTATCGGGACAGAGTCGATGTGTGCATCAGCGAGGGGAGTGATGAGGTTCGTGGCCCCCGGGCCGGAGGTGGCCATGCACACGCCGACCCGACCGGTGGAGCGGGCGACGCCCTGCGCCGCGAAGCCGCATCCCTGCTCATGCCGGCAGAGGATGTGACGGATCGTCGAGTCCAGTAGGGCGTCGTACACCGGCATGATCGCGCCCCCCGGATAGCCGAAGATCGTGTCGACCCCCTCGGCCTCGAGACAGCGAATCAGAAGCTTCGCGCCGTTCATGCTCCCGTCTCCGTCGCCGCCGGCTCCGACGGCGCTGTGTCCTCTTCCGCGTTCCACGAGAACCCCGCTCGCATCCGGTCGCCGACATCCTGAAGCGGGTGCGTCTCGTCGGCTTTCTGGAGGGCCCTGAACTGGCCGCCTCCCGCGGAGAACTCGGCGGCCCATTCCTCTGCGAATGTCCCATCCTGAATGGCGGTGAGGACTTCGCGCATCCGCTCTCGTGTCTCTTCAGTAATGACACGCGGTCCGCGGGAGACGTCTCCGTAGCTCGCCGTCTCACTGACGAAGCGATGCATGCGCCGGAACCCGCCTTCGTAGATCAGGTCCACGATGAGCTTGAGCTCGTGGCAGCACTCGAAGAACGCGACTCGCGGGTCGTAGCCGGCTTCGACGAGGGTCTCGAATCCCGCGGTGATCAGCTCGGTGACACCGCCGCAGAGGACGGCCTGTTCGCCGAACAGGTCTGTTTCGGTCTCTTCCGCGAACGTCGTGTCGATGACGCCGGCGCGGGTGCCGCCGATGAGCTCTGCGTAGGCGTGGGCGAGCGCGTGGGCATCGCCCTTCGGGTCTTGGTGTACGGCCAGAAGGCATGGGACGCCACGCCCTTCCTCGTAGGTGCGTCGGACCAGGTTGCCGGGGCCCTTGGGTGCGATCATGACCACAGGGGTCTCGGGGCCGGCTTCGAGGCGGCCGTAATGCACATTGAAGCCGTGGCTGAACAGGAGCACCGCTCCTGGCTTCAGGTTCGGACGCATCTGCTCTTCGAACACGGAGGGCTGCTCCATGTCAGGGACCAGGAGGGCCACCAGATCCGCCTGTGCGGTGGCCTCGGAGACGGTCGCTCGCTGCAGGCCGTCCTCGGCGACGCGATCCCATGACGGGCCTCCTTCACGGACGCCCACGACTACACGGGCGCCGGAGTCGTGGAGGTTGCGCGCCTGGGCGCGTCCCTGGCTGCCATAGCCGACGACTGCGACCGTTCGCTCGGCGAGAAGGGGGTTGGTGGGGTCAAACGACATGGGGCTCTCCTGGGGAGGGGATGTGTCAGATGGACTCAGGCAGGCGGTGGTACCGGACAGGTGACGGCACCGTCAGATGCGGAAGAGACGGTGGCTGCATAACGAGCGAGCACACCGGTTTGGACGCTGGGGGCCGGCGCTACCCAGTCTGGGCGACGCGTCTCCAGGTCGATGTTCGTTTCGAGGCGACGTTGGGCGACGTCGATGCGGATCACGTCGCCGTCTTGCAGCAACGCGATCGGACCGCCCGATATGGCCTCAGGGCAGACGTGACCGACCATGACGCCGTGGGTCGCGCCGCTGAAGCGGCCGTCCGTCACCAGCGCCACGGAGTCGCCCAGACCGGCGCCGACCAGCGCAGCGGTCACGGCCAGCATCTCGCGCATCCCAGGGCCGCCGCGCGGCCCCTCGTAGCGGATCACCACCACATCGCCCTGCTCGATCTCGGCCGCCTGCACCGCTGCGAAGGCTGCCTCTTCGCTGTCGAAGATGCGGGCGGGCCCCTCGAAGATCGCCGGTGCATCAGGGCATAGCTTCAGGACACAGCCCTCAGGGGAGAGGTTGCCCCGCAGGATGGCCAGATGCCCTTGAGCCGCGATCGGGGCGCTGGCCTCACGCATCACCTCTTGGCCCGGCGTCTCGACCGCTCGGTCGGCCTCCTCGTCGATGGTGCGCCCGGAGACGGTCAAACCTCCGGAACGGAGCAGGCCGAGATCGCGTAGCCGTCGGGCCACCAGGCGCATGCCGCCGGCGGCAAAGAGATCGGTGGCGGTGAAGCGCCCCGTCGGCTTCAAATCCGCCAGCAGGGGCGTCTCGCGGTTGATCCGGTCCACGTCCTCGAGGCCGAACCGGACGCCGGCCTCGCGGGCGATGGCGATCAGGTGCAGGACCGCATTGGTGGAGCCGCCGGTCAGCGCCACGGAGGCCATCGCGTCCGCGAAGGCCTCGGCGGTGAGGATCTGACGGGCGGTGGTGTTTGAGTTTACGAGGTCCATCACCATCGCCCCGCAGCTGCGCGCTTCTTCGGCCCGCCCGTCGTCGTCCGCCGGACGCCCACTCTCCATTGGACTGATGCCAAGCATGCAAGCCGCTGTGGCCATCGTGTTGGCTGTGAACTGGCCGCCGCATGCACCGGCCCCGGGACATGCGGCGCATTCGATCGCCCGCAGCTCTGCGTCGTCGATGCGCCCCGCGGCGTGGGCGCCGACGGCTTCGAAGACGTCCTGGATGGTCAGGTCCCGCCCGGCGTGGTGCCCCGGGAGAATCGAGCCGCCGTAGAGCATCAGCGACGGCAGGTCGAGGCGCGCGAGAGATTGCACCGTTCCCGCGACCGTCTTGTCACATCCAGAGATAGCGACGACGCCATCGAAGGCGTGTCCGTCGACGAACAGCTCGATCGAATCCGCCACGGTTTCGCGGCTCACGAGGGAGGCCTTCATGCCGGCCGTCCCCATGGCGATGCCGTCGGTCACGACGATCGTGTTGCACTCGATGGCCGTGCCGCCCGCTGCCCTGATGCCGGACTTCACGTCCTCGGCGAGCTCCCGCAGGTGCATGTTGCACGGGGTCACCTCGGACCAGGTGTTGGCTACCGCGATGAGGGGACGCTCGAGGTCCGCATCGGTCAAGCCGGTTGCCCGGAGCATGGCTCTGGCTGGGGCGCGGGCAGGGCCCCGCAGGAGATCGTCGCTACGCATGATTGGTGGGTAAAAAAAAGCCCGCACATAAGTGCGGGCTTTGGTGTTTTGTTTCTGGCCGTTGGTCTAAGTCGGGGGCCCGCTCCCCTGACTCGACGGCCAGCGGGTAAGAAGCAGGACCTCAACGATTAGAAGGTGGCGGCACATATGAACCTGGAAGTTAGTCCGCCCGGCTGAGCGATTCAAGCAGCTATGCCGTTTTTTTGGCCCGGGGCTGGGCGAGCTTATCGCAGGAGCCGTTCGATTCGCGATTCGGGTATCCCGGCGTCGGCCAGGGTCTTCAGATGCCCCTCCAGTGCCTGGTCGTCGCCCGAGTCTCGCGCGAACCGGGCCGCCAAGACCACGGCGTCCAGCAGGTTGGGGTCCTTTCGAAGCGCGATCCGGATATGGGTCGCGGCCATCCGAGCGTTGCCCGCTCGTTGGGCTTCGGGGGCGAAGAGGAGGCGCGAACGTGCCACGGCGTGATCGCCGAACTTGCGCTCCTCGCTGTCGGGGCCGAACGAGCGGTAGGTCGTATCGGCTATCAGGCGCAGGGTGTGCTCGTCCCACCGCCACCGTCCTAATTGACGCAGGGCGTGGCGCAGGGCCAGCGCGTCGTCTCCGTCAGAGAACGCCTGGGCGGCGGCGGTGCGGTCGTCGAACTCGACCGTCGTTGGATCACCCGGTTCTTCCAACCAGGCGCCGACGGTGGCCGGGTCGGTGCCGAGTCGCAGCGCGACGTGGCCCTTGAGCTCGAGGACCGACGGCCACGGGAGGGAGCGAAACGTCCTTTGGTCTTCGAGCAGCCCGCGGGCTTGTCCCACGTCGCCGTCTTCCAGCGCCGTGCGGGCGCGCTCCAGGTTGGCCAAGGGGTGATGCGGATTGCGCAGGATCGTGGCGTCCAGGAACCCGCTGACTCGCTCGCGGGAAGGCAGCCAGGTCTCGGGGCCGGCTACGCCGCGCGCCGTGAGCGCCGCGCGCATGGGCTCTGTGGACATTAGCTGACGCAGGGTCACCAACTCCCGACCGACGAGAGCCGCTCGCCATGCTTGTGTTGCCGTATGTGGACCGTGCTCTGCGAGAGAATCCAGGGCGTTCTTGCAGGTGACGAGCTCTTCGACCATGCCCCTGAGGTCCGTGTCTTTGAGCTTGTCGTTCGCGCGCACCTTGGCCCAGCGGGCGACGTGCACGTGGCGGTCGGCGACGAGATGCCGCCATGCGGCGAACGTGCCCGCGAGCAGAAGGGCTATGCAGAGCCATCGCAGGGGGGCGCGCATGGGACGCCCGGGGGCGGCGCCTGCGAGCAGCCCGATGGTGACGGCGGCTGGGAGGATTCCGGCGGGGTGGTGGAGGGGGGCCCGCACGCAGGCCATGATGGTGAACGCGGCGAGGCCACCCACGGAGACTGCTGCGAGGTGTCGGCGGCCAGGCGTTGCTGAACTCGCCACCTGCTTACTCGTGCGGCACACGATCCAGAGAGCGCCGACGATCACTGCTAGTCCGAGCAGCCCGCCCTCCGCGAGCATCCATAGGACCTCCTGGTGTGGCTCCTCGACGATGACGCCGAATCCGCTGATTTGCCACTCCGCGGGGTCCCTGAAGGGGGAGATGGACGCTTCGAAACGGCCAGCTCCACATCCGAAAAGCGGTTCGTCTTGCCAGAGGTCGACCGCGGCCTGCCAGAGTCCTATGCGCACGGCGTTGGTCGGGTGCTCCGTATCCAGGACGGATCGGGCGCGGTCAGGCGCCACCAGGAGGGCCAGGGCGACGGCGCCGATGGCGACGCCGAGGGCGACCTGCCCGGTTGTCCGCGGGGCTCGCTCCGGGCGTCGCGCCAGCAGCAGCCCCGTTACGACGAGCCCGGCGACCAAGGCGAGCGCCCCAGCGCGGGACTCTGAGAGGGCTACCAGCGCGGTTGAGGACGCCACCAACGCCCAACCCCACGGGCGTCCGCTGGCCGGCAACAGGAGGGAGAGGATCGCTACGGGAGCGGCGAATTCGGCGAGCTCGAGGCTGTTTCCGATGGTCGATGACAGAGATACATCCAGGCGATCTGGGATGAACTCGAACCAGCCGGCGTGGCGCCGCAGGAGCCCGAGCAGGAGCACCGGGATGGTTGAAGCGCCGAGCAAGCTGACGAGCCGCCGTGTCCGCGCGCCGTCGGCGCCGTGGGCGGCGCCGATTTCGAGGAGGATCCACCCGACGCTCGCCATGATGATCGGGAAGGCGAACCCGGGACCCTTGAGGGTGCTCGCGATCGCCAGGGCCGGGGCGAACGCCAGGAGGCGGCGCCACGCGGACAACGGATCGTCTCTTCCCGGCCGCGGCATCAGGAGGGCCGCCGCGGGCACACCGAGCCCGAACGCCAGCAGGATCTTCGAGGACGCGAAGGGATCGTGGAAGCCGTCGACGAAGAAACCGGGGAGCAGGAGCACGAGGGCTCCTCCGAGCATCAGGCCCCCGCGGTTCCGATCAGCCGTTGGAGCTGACATCCTCCAACTCGAACAACCCCTCGACGTACGCTTCCGCGTCGAAGTCCTCGATGTGATCCTGCTGCTCGCCGACGCCGATGAAGAGGATCGGGATGGCGACCTGGTCGCGAATGCCGATGATGGCGCCGCCCTTCGCCGTGCCATCTAGCTTGGTCAGGAATAGGCCCGTGATGTCGAGCACCTTGGAGAACTCGGCGGCCTGGTTGATGGCGTTCTGGCCGGTGTTCGCGTCGAGCACGAGGATCGTCTCGTGCGGCGCGTCTGGGATCTTCTTGGTGATGACGCGCTTGATCTTGTCGAGCTCCTGCATCAGGTTTTTTTGAGTGTGGAGGCGGCCTGCGGTGTCGACGATGAGCCAGTCCACGTCGCGCGAGACCGCGGCCTCGGCTGCATCGAAGGCGACGGCTGCCGGGTCGCTGCCGGTGTTCTGCCGGACGATCTGGCAGCCGATGCGCTCGCTCCACGTGACGAGCTGTTCCACCGCGGCGGCTCGGAAGGTGTCGGCAGCCGCCAGCAGGACCTTGTCCCCGTCCCGCGACAGTCGATGGGCGAGCTTGGCGATGGATGTGGTCTTGCCCGACCCGTTGACACCCGCCACGAGCACCACCGTCGGGCCGCTGGGAGCGCGCCGGAGCCCGCCCCGATCATCCCGCAGCAGGTCTCTCAGGTAGCCCTTGAGAAAAGAGAAGCACTCGTCCGTGGTCTTGATCTCCTTGGACTTGTAAGCGTCCCGCACCGCTTCGGTGATCCTGGCGACGGTGCGGGGCCCCATGTCCGCTGTGTAGAGGTACTCCTCCATCTCCTCGATCAGGTCATCGTCCAGGTCTCTGCCGAATGGGAGGGCGGCCTTGAGGCCGCCGACGACCTTCTCCCTGGTCTTTTGGAGCCCGTTCTTGAGGGCCCGGGTCAGCTTGCCGAACACCATGGGGTCAGGGCTCCGAGGGTGCGTCCGACAGGGCGAGCAGGTCCTCGCCGTCGTCGCGCCGGATGCGGACGCGGTCGAGGATGCCATTGACGAACGCGCCTGAGTTGGACGTGCCGTATTTCTTCGCGAGCTCCACGGCCTCGTTGATCACGACGGCAGCCGGGGTCTCAGGGCGACAGAGGAGCTCGTAGCAGCCGAGGCGCAGAATGTTCCGATCTGTCGTCGCCATACGCTTCAGGGCCCAGTTCTTTGCCAGGGACGTGAGGACGCGGTCGAGGCGCTCCCACACCTCGAACGTCCCTTCGATGAGGCCCCGTGCGAACGCGACGGACGGCCCCCTCGCGTCCTGATGGACGACGAAGTCGTCCAGAACTTCCATGTGATATGGACCGCGAAGGTCGGCGCCGAACAGGAACTTCAAGGCGAGCTCGCGCCCCTTGCTGCGGCTGCCGTGGAGATTTGGCGATTGCGACGATGTGGTTTCGGGAGGCTCGTTCACGCTTTCCGTCCTCGCAGGAGGTTGGCGAGCTCAACGGCGACGCGCGCGGACTCGCGCCCCTTGTTGGCCTCGCCGGGTGCGCATCGTGCGAAGGCCTGCTCGCTGGTGTCACACGTCAGCACGCCGAATGCGATAGGGACTCCGGTGTCGAGGGACGCTCGTAGGCAGCCGTCCGTGGCGATGTTGCACACGTAGTCGTAGTGAGAGGTCTCACCTCGGATCACCGCGCCCACGACGATGATCGCGTCCCATGTGCCCGACGCGGCGAGGTCCCTGGCGACCAGAGGGAGCTCCACGGCCCCCGGGACCGAACAAGCGTGCACGCGCTCCTCGACCACCCCCAGCTCTTCGAGCCCCTCGAGCGCGCCCTGGAGAAGGGCCTCGGTGACGGATTCGTTGAACCGCGATTGGATCACCGCGATCTTGAGATCGCTGCCGTCGAGGGAGCCTCTGGAGACGTCGGTCATGGTCGGGCACATGCTGAGAAAGAACGGGGAAAGGAGATTAGCAGCCTGCCACGGCCGTCGGTAGATCACCTCCCACGGCTGGGCGATCCGGCTCGGCGTGCCTTGGCCCAAGGACTCCGTGGGCGTCAGGCTTAGTCGAGAGCCGCCGTCACGCGCCCTGCGGGCACCATCGCACGGACGATGCGTCTGGACCAGATACGCAGGTCGTCAAAGAGCGTGTAGAGGATCGGCACAAAGAAGAGCGTGAAGAACGTCGAGATCATGAGCCCTCCGATGAGGGCCCGGGAGAGCGCTTTGTAGGAGATCTGTGAGCCACCGCCATCCGAGAGGGCCATCGGGATGAGCCCGACGACGGTCGTCGCCGCGGTCATGAGGATGGGGCGGAAGCGGGTGCGTCCTGCCTCGATGAGCGCGTCACGTCGCGTCATCCCGTCCTTGATGTGCCGGTGAGCACAGTCGATGAGGACGATGCCGTTGTTGACGACGATGCCGACGAGCACGATCACCCCGATGGCGCCGACGAAGTCGAAAGGGGTGTCGGTGAGGGCGAGCCCCCACACGGCGCCGGCCCAGGAGAACGGGACAGCGACGAGGACAGCTAACGGCAGGATGAACGACTCGAACAGGATGCCCATGAGGAGGAACACGAACACCACGGCGAGGAGGACCGCGGAGTACATCTCCTCCATGGCCTCGTCCAGCTCGTCCTTACGTGGCTCGTTGAAGGAGTAGCCATCGGGGAGGGGGTAGGCGGCGAGTCGGCTGCGCACGGCGGGCAGGACGGCTTCGGCGTTGTCCCCATCGACTTCGAGGGTGAGTCGCGCGCTGACCTTGCCGTCAACTCGCCGGATCTCACCGAACCCGGGTGCAACCTTGACCTCGGCCACCGAGGACAGGGGGACCTGGCTGCCGGTACCTGTGGGGATACGGAGCTCCTTGAGCTCCGGCAGGTTCCGGCTCTCTGCTCCTTCGTACTCGATGATGAGGGGGATCTCGCGCTCGTCCATGACCAGATCGGAGAACCGCCATCCACGGATGCCGTATTCGAGCGTTCCGCGCAGTGTGCGCGGATCGATGTCATAGCGAGCGGCCTGCTCGCGGTCCGGGACGATGTGAATCTCCTGCTCACCTTCTTCCAGATTGCTGGTCACCGCGAGGATGCCCTCTGTCGGCTCCAAGAGGTCGACGATCTCTTCGCTGATCCGGCTCAGCTCGCCGGCATCCGGTCCGTGGATGTCTAAAACCAGCTTGCCGCGCTCCTCGGTGTTGCCGTCGTCGATGCTGAAACGAAGACGTACCCCTGGACGTTCGGGGACGTCCTCTTTCATGCGCTTCGCGACCGTCTTTGTCCACGCCATGTCCTGGTCATTGAGGACCACCGACATGCGGCCACGACGCTTGTCGAATCGACACCAGAAGTGTTTGACCCCGTAGCGATCCTGGTTCTCTTCTATCCACGAACCCAGGAACTTCATCTCGTCGTACGCATCCTGCAGGCTGAAGTTGCGGCCCAGGTGCACCCCCATGCTGATGCGGCCGCCATGGTCGCTCATCATGTCGACCTTCGGCAGCCGCTCCCATGCGGAGTAGGTCGCGCCCCAGACGACCGCCACGACCGCCAGCAGCACCAGCAATCGGCAGTTGAGGGCGCGGCTCAAAGAGCGGGCGTACAGGTCGCGGGAGCCGTTGATGAGGCGAGAGTGCTGCCACCCCTTGCTGGAGTCCACTGATTTGATGCGCCGCGGCGCGAGCACGATGGTGCCCAGGGGGATGAACACGAGGGCGACCAGGAGACTGGAGAGCACGGCTGCGCACAGGGGGAGGCCGATGGCCGAGGTGAAGAACGACAGCTGTTCGTTCCCCGACATGAAGATGATCGGCAGGAAGGCGGCGACGGTGGTCAGGGTGCTGAGAGTGATGGCGAGGGCGACCTCGGATGCTCCCCTGCGCGCCGCCTCCATCGCAGGTAACCCGAGCTCTCGGTGGCGGAAGATGTTCTCCACCACGACGATCGAGTTGTCGATGAGCATGCCGATAGAGACCGTGATCCCGAGCATGCTGAAGATGTTGAGTGTCCCGCCGCTGAAGTAGAGGTAGGCCAGGGTCAGCAGCAGGCTGAGCGGGATGCCCGTCGTGATGATGAGCGTCGGAGACAGGCGGCGTAGGAAGAAGAACAGGACGATGACGGCGAGCATGGCACCCCAAGCCGCGGTCACGCGCAGGGTGTCGAGGGCGTTCGTGATGATGATGCCCATGTCCATGTCCGGGTACGGCCGGACGGTCACCCCGAGCTGGCTCAGCCGGTTGTCCTGCGCGAGCACGTCCAGAAATCCCTGGATGCGCTTGGAGACGTCGACCGCGTTGGCGGAGGACTCCTTGAACACCTGGCACCACAGGCTGTGGCGGTTCCGCGACATGGACATGCTGTCGCGAATGGCCTTCATCGGCTCCACGCGGGCGATCTCGTTGAGACGTAATCCGTCACTGTTCACCGGGAACGCGCGGATCTCCTCCAGCGTCCGAAAGCGGGCGTCGGTGCGGAGCACGAAGCGTGTCTCGCCGTCCTCGATCTCGCCTCCCGAGAGCTCCACGTTGCTCTTGGTGAGCGTCTGGGTCAGCTCGTAGATCGAGATCCCCATCGCCTCGGCCTTATCGCGGTCGACGAAGATGCGGACCTGGTCCCGTAGCAGACCCCAGCACGTGACCTGCGCGATGCCCGGCAGCGCTTCGAGTCGCTTGATCACGTTCTCTTCGACGAGGAATCCGATCTCGTCGGAGTAGCCCGAGTTCAGGTCGAGGGCGAAGGGCGCGACAGGCAGGTCGGTGTCCAGGTTGAATCGACGGATGAAGTACTGGCGGACGTCCGCTGGCCAGACCGATCGCGCGCGTTCCATCCGGTCGCGGAGCTCGGCGACTGCCAGATCGAGGTCCACTTCTCGGCTGAACTGCACGTAGAGGCTGGCGCGGTTGGCGCTGGCGCGGCTGGCGATGCGCGTGATGCCGGGGATGGTTCGGACCAGCTCCTCGGCCGGACGGATGACCTGCTCCTGGACTTCGGAGGGGTTGCTGGAGGTGACGGGAACCCAGATGGAGACCGACTCATTCTGGAATCCCTTTGGCGCGAGCTCGAGGGGGATGAGGAAGTAGGAGATCAACCCGACGAGCACGACGGCGGCCGACAACATCAACACCGTGACGCGGCGTCGGAGAGTGGAGGCGATGAACGAGCCGGGGTTCATGGCGCCGCTACGCCAGGTTCGGCCAACGGACCCTTGCGAGAGACGAGTGAATACACAACGGGGATCACGAGCAGGGTCAGGACGGTGCTTGCAGACAGCCCGGCGATGACGGTGATGGCCATCGGCGTACGAATCTCGGCGCCCTCGCCGAGCCCCACCGCGAGCGGCATGAGCCCCAGGACCGTGGTGGTCGTGGTCATGAGGATCGGTCGCAGCCGCAGCCGCCCCGCCGCCTCCAGGGCCGCGTCCCGGTCCATGCCGCCGCGGCGTCGTTGGTTGACAGCGTCGACGAGCACGATCGCGTTGTTGACGACGATGCCGACCAGGAGGATCACCCCGATCAACACCACCACGCTGATCTTGACGGCGAGGACTTCAAGGACGAGTACGACGCCAACGAGGGCGAGGGGGATCGTGAACAGGATCACCAGGGGATGGATCAGTGACTCGAACTGGGAAGCCATGACGATGTACACGAGGAACGTCGCGATCAGCCCCGCGTACAGCATCGAGCGCATGCTGCGATCCGACTCTTCTCGTTGGCCGGCGACGCGGACGGCGACCCCGCGGAAGACGCCGGGGTGATCCGCTCGCAGTCGGTCCAGGGCCTCGTCGATGCGCTCGGCGGCGCCGGACAGGTCGAGGTCTTTGACGTCGGACGACAGGATGACGGCCCGTTCGCCCCCGACGCGACGGATCTCCGCCGGTCCGGGGCGTTGCTGGACGTCCGCGACGGTCCGCAGGGGGATCGGATCGTTGGCGTCGTCGTTGACGCGTAGGTTGAGGATGTCCTCCGGCCCGGATACTTCATCGCGAGGGGTCCGCACCAGCACGTCTATCTTGCGATCGCCGCGGGACACGCGCGTGCTCACGGCGCCCTGCACCTTGTCACGGATGAGGTTGGCGACCTCGCCCGCGTTCAGGTTGTAGAGGGTGAGCTGGTTGCGGTCGGGGCGGATGACGAGCTCGGGGTAGCCGGTGCGGTTGGTGCTCTGGATATCCGTCAGGCCGGGGACCTTCCGCATCTCTGCCTCGAGCAGATCGGCGACGTACCGGATGTCGTCCAGTACGGGCCCGACCACTTCGACTTCCAGGCTCGTCTTCGTGGTGAAGATCGATGGCGTCGTGAACACCGGTGGCTTGGCCCCGGCGACTTGCGCGAAGCGCTCGCGAATGGCCGCTTTCGCGCGCTCTTCGAGGCGTTCGAGGTCGCCCTCGGTGGCGAGCCTTACGAGCACCTTTGAGCTGTGCTTCCCATCACCAGCTTTGGCGATGACGTCTCGCGGTACCCCGGCGGAGGTCGACAGACCCACGAGCCTGATGTCCTGCTCGTTCAACGCCTCGCGGATCAGATCGGCGACCGTGGAGCTGACGCGGTCGGTCTCTTCGACCGGCGTTCCGACGTCGAGTTGCGATTCGACCGTGAATTCACCCTGGTGGACCTTGGGCACCAGCTCGACGCCGAGGTTGTCGAGCCGAGTCCACGCGATCCAGGTCAACGCCGTGGCTAACAAGATGACTGGAACGCGGGCACGAAGAGCGCCGCGGAGCAGGACCTCGTATGTGAACTCGACCCCGGCGTATGTCTTGTCGAAGACCCACAAGGGTGGCCCGAGGACCCACCGCAGGACTTGCGACAGTCCACGCGCCAGCAAGAAGAGCACGAACATGCCGCCGAGAAAGGGGATGAGCGCGATCCGCGCGGCGACCTCGATAGGCAGCCGAACGCCCCCCTCGAACGCCATGCCGCAGAGGGCCACGAAGCGCCCGTTTCCGAGCTGTCTCTCGGCGTTGAATCCCCGCATGCGTTGGAGGGAGATGTATCGATCGAAGGACGCGGGGGAGAGTTGCTTGATCAACTCGACTTGATCATGGCGTGAGACTTTCGCGAGCTTGAATTGTCGGCTCGCGAGCATCGGGATGAAGAACAGGGCCGCCAGGAGCGCCGCGAGCAGGCTGAAGACGACAGCGAGCGCCTGGTCACGGAAGAACTCGCCGGCGATGCCCTCGACGAAGACCATCGGCAAGAAGACCGCGACCGTGGTCAGCGTTGAGGCGAGCACCGCGAGCCCGACCTCCCGCGTCCCGAGGACGGCGGCGTCGATGATCCCCTCGCCGTTCTCGCGGCGGCGGCTGATTGACTCGAGTACGACGATCGCCGAGTCGACGAGCATGCCGATCCCGAGGGCGAGACCTCCGAGCGACATGATGTTCAGGGTCACCCCGGCGGCGAACAGGGGCGCGAAGGTGGCGATGACCGAGATCGGGATGGCGACGCCGATGATCGCGGTGGGGGAGAGGCGCCTGAGGAACGCGAAGAGCACGATGATGGCGAGCACCGCGCCGATCACGGCAGCGTTGCGTACCTCCTCGATGCTCCCCTCGATGAACACCGACTGGTCGGAGAGCAGGCGCGGGCGGATCCCTTCGTCCCCCAGCATGGCGGCCAGCGCCTTGCCCTTGCCGCCGAAGATGCTCTTGCGGTCGCCTTCGTCCCGTGAGGCCCGATCTCCGCTGCGGCCACGGCCGCGGGGCTTCTCGGGTTCCTCCTCTTTTTCGACCGGCTCTCGGGTCCCATCGTACTCGCCCTCGACGAGGGTCTTGTCCCAGTGCTTACCGAACACCCGCGTCTTCACGGCGTGCGCCACGTCGACGACGTTGGCGCCGGCTTCCTTGAAGATCTCGATCTCAACGGACTCGCGACCCTGGATCCGTGTGATCACGTCGCGTTCTTTGTGGCCTCGCAGAACCTCGCCGACGTCGCGTACCCGGACAGGCTCGCCGCCGCGGACGGCGATGACGAGCTCCTCCAGTTCCTTGAGCGTGCGGATCTCGCCAAGCGTGCGGACGAGGCTCTCCCGGTCGCCGTCACGCAGGACGCCCCCCGCGACGTTGGCGTTCTCCATTCCGACGCGGGTGGTCACGGCGGAGGCCGATACGCCACGGAGCTTGAGTCGATCCTCTTTCAACTCGATGCGCCACTCCTCCTCGTATCCGCCACGTACGCGGACCGCGGCGACTCCGGGGAGGCTCTCCAGCTGGCGACGGATCTCCTCTTCCGCTACGCGTCGTAGCTCGAACAGGTCGATCTCGGATCCCTCCGCCGGATAAACAGCGAAGCGCATGATGGGATCGAGGGTCGGGTCGTAGCGGAGGATGAGCGGGTGATCGGTCCCTTGCGGCAGCCGCGCCTTCACCTGATCGACCTTCTCGCGGACATCCTGCGTCGCGAAGGCCATGGACGTGTCCCACTCGAACTCGAGGATGACGTCGGATACGCCGGCGCGGGAGATGCTGCGGAACCCGACCAGGTTACTGATGACCGAGAGGTTCTCCTCGAGCGGTCGGGTGACCAGCTTCTCGACCTCGGCGGGGGCCGCGCCCTCGTATTGGGTGCGGACGGTGAGGGTCGGGTAGGCGATGTCGGGCAGCAGGGTGACCGGGAGCTGCTGCAGGCTGACGAGACCGAAGGTGGCCACAGCGAGGACCACCATGAGCACCGCTACCGGGCGGCGAACGACGATCCCGAGGAGGCCTGCGTGGGTCTCGCCGCTCATCCCGTTTTCCCGCGCCTAATCCTTGCCGTTGGTAGAGGCGCGGCCATCGCCAGACGTCGGTTCGAGCTTGACGGGGGGGGCGTCTTCGCTGCCCTCGACTCGGACCGCGTCGCCGTCCTTCAGGCGGTCCTGGCCGACGAGGACGACGAAGTCCTCGGGCGCGAGGCGCTTGTCGGGAGAGAGGGGAAGGAACTCGACGTGGCCCTCTTCAGTCAGGCCTTCACGGAAGTAGAGCCTTCGCACCCGCCATCCTGTGCCCTCGACCGCGGACGGGTTATCCGACGAGTTGCGCTGTTCGGCCACGTATACGTATGGCTGGCCACGCAGGTGAGCGATGGACTTGCGCTTGACGGTAAGGACGTTGGCGCGCGTTTCCAGGACGATTTGCCCCGAGACGAACATGCCGGGCTGCAGCGTTCGGCCCGACTCGAGCCGCGTGCGCAGCTCCTTGTATCCGGGCCGCGCCAGGACCGCGGCGTTGCCTGTGTCGGAGAGCGTCTCCTTCGCGTCGAGCTTGAGCCGCACGGCGACCATCGCGTTGTCCTTGTCGACCTGGGGCTCGATGAGGCCCACGTGTGCGATGAAGGTCACGTCTGGATAGGCGTCGCCGCGGAAGCGCACGGTCTGGTTCTCCTTGACGTGCCGGAGGTGGTGCTGGGCGAGCTTCGTGCGCGCGACCAGGCGTCCTGGATCGTAGAGGCGATACATCGCTTGTCCGGACATCGTGACCTGGCCAACGTGGGCGAGGCGTTCGGTGATGACCCCGTTGATGGGAGCCGTGACCTTCGCGTAGTTGACGTCGCGTTGAGCCTTGGTGCGTCCTAGCTCCGCGCGCTTCCGGAGGCGCTCGGCGACCTTCACCGTGGCTTGCGCCTTCTTGATCTGGATGGCGTACCGAGCCTGACGGGCCCGCTCCGTGTCGTAGTTGTGCTTGGCCGCGTCGACGTCATCCTGGGCGACCCCTCGGGTCTGACTCTTGAGGCGGTCCCACACCTGCTTCATCCGCGCCACGGTCGTCAGGTGGGCGAGCTTCTCCGCCTGCAGTTCGACGACGGTCAACTCAGCTTCGTCGATCTTGGTCTGAGCCTCGTCCACGGCGTTGTTGGATTCTTCCAGCGCGTGATTGAGGTCCACGCCTTCCAGGCGTGCGAGCGTCTCGCCTTGGAGGACCTCGTCTCCGACGTCCTTGAGCAGCTCCAAGACACGAATACCCTGGACCCGGGCCACGACCTCCCCCTCGAGCAAGGGTGTCATCTTTGCGGTCATGGGGAGGCGTCGCTCCATGGAGCGGACCTCCGGGCGGGTGACCCGCACGAGGAGCGCCTGCTGGGCTCCCTTTGAGTCCGTTTTTCCTTCTTCTCCCTCGCCGAAGCTGCAGGCGGAGACGAACACGGAGAAGATAAGAGCAACAGGGAGCAGGACGCCTCGCACGGTTTCTTAACCTCTGGTCTCGCCTTGGGCGGCTGACGCCGGGATGGGGCTTGCCGGGAAACCTGTGATACATGGCCCCGAGTCCAGAATCTCTGGTTGAACGGGGTTATTTCCACATGGTTGGGGTGAGCCGCTCCGAGTCGGGGCCGAGCCGGTGTGGTTGGTGCGGCTCCAGGGCGATGCCACAATGAGACCGATGACGCAGGACGGTTCCGAGTGCAGCGCCCTTCGGCGAGTGGAGGCGGTCGCTGAGGAGTTTCACGACCTCCCGATTGAGGTCGTGGTCAAGGAGGACTGCCTGCGTTCCGGAATCTGGTTTGAGCCCGATGCGTTGCGTCGGGGACACGCTTACGCGAGGAAGTCCTATTTCATCTTCTCCTTCGACCATCTGCCCCTGGAGGAGATGGAGGGTGAACAGGCGCGAGAAGATGCTCCCGAGGAGATCGCGCTGGAGGGCGGCGCCTGGGGCTTCCGGCGCGTCATCGTTTCGGTTCGCTTGAACCCGGACAGCCCCTACCGCGTCGGTCTCGGCGAGGACAACGGCCTTCGGCTCCTCTGCGATGGTGAGCCCATCGCAGAGGTCACGTTCTCGCCGACGCCGCCCTACTACGGGGATGCGCTCGATGACGGCACTCCAATTACGGAGGTCGCTCCGTCGATTGAATGGGGCTACCTCCTCTACCTGACCGTCTTCCGAATGTGCCAGTACTTCGGCAAGGAGGAGGAGTGCCAGTTCTGCGATATCAATCGGAACTTCAAACAGCAACGCGCGCTTGGTCGTCCCTATCACGCGATCAAGCCCCTCGATCGATTGCTGGCGGCGCTCGATCGCGTTGTCCAATCCGGGGCCCGTGCGGAGGCCTACACGCTCACCGGCGGTAGCATCACCTCTCGGCTGGAGAGCAAGGACGAGGCCTCGTTCTACATCGAGTACGCAGAGGCGATCGAGGAGCGCTTTCCCGGTCGCTGGATCGGCAAGATGGTTGTCCAGGCGCTCCCGAAGGAAGACGTTCGTCGCATCCACGCCGCTGGTATCGGTATCTACCATCCCAACTATGAGATCTGGGATCGTGACCTGTTCGAGCGCATCTGCCCTGGTAAGGCGCGCTATGTCGGGCGCGATACGTGGATCGCGCGCATCATCGAGGCGGCGGAGGTGTTCGGCCCGGAGCGGGTGATTCCGAATTTCGTCGGCGGGATCGAGATGGCGCGCCCCTTCGGTTTCAAAACCGAAGAGGAGGCTTGGCGTTCCACTGGTGAGGGCCTTGACCACTTCATGTCCCAGGGCATCGCGCCCCGGTTCACGACGTGGTGCCCCGAGCCGCTTTCGGCGCTGGGATCCGCCGGGCCGGCGTCGCTGCGATACCACGTCGGGTTGCTGAAACTCTGGCGGGATACTCACGCCAGGCATGGGCTGCCCGCACCCCCGGGTTATGGCGAACCCGGAATTGGCAACGCTGTGTTCAGCGTCAGCTCCTTCATGGACGTGATCGAGTGATCCACGTCCTGGTCGCCGTCGCCTCCCTCGGATTCGTTTCCCTCGCTTTCCATCCCTTCGATTGGTGGTGGTTGGGGTGGTTCGCGTTTGTCCCGTGGATGGTTTACCACCAGAGGTCCGAGCGACGGGGGACGGGTCGCGCGCTCATGCTCGCCTACTACCTGCACTACGCGTACGTGTTGCAGTGGGTCGGAGAGGTGGCGCCGCTGGCGATGTGGGCGATTCCCCTGCTGGGCATGCCCGTCGCCTGGCTGTGCGCGTGGATTTGTGACCGTTGCGTCCACCGGCTCGGGATGTCGGGGCTGGTCGTGTACCCGCTCGCCATCGTCTCGACCGATTTCTTGCGGGATCAGTACCTCGGGCTGACTTGGTGCAGCATCGGATACACGCAGTGGCGCTGGCTCGAGGGAGTTCAGAGCGCATCGATCTTCCGCGTGCACCTGCTCTCATGGGCGGTCTTGCTCGTGAACGCGGCGTGGGCGCAGTGGTTCCTGAGACCTCGGGAGCGGTCCTCCCACGTCGGGCTCGCGGTAGCGGCCGGGGTCCTGGTGGTGCTGCACGTCGGAGGCGCCCTGCGCTTGTCCGCCGATCTGGAAGACGGCCCGCTCGCTGTCGGTGTCCAGGGGAACATCGACCAGGTCATGAAGGAGACCGGCAGCCGTGAGAGGGCGTGGAAGGCGCAGCGCGAGGTCTTCGAGCGCCTCGAGCAAGGGATCGAGCCGGACCTGCTGGTGTTTGCGGAGACCTCCTTCCATCCCGTTACGCAGCGGGTCCCGCTGTCGATCCTGTTGGACCATTCCACCTGGGGAGGGTGGTTGCCTCGTGACCGCGGTCAGGCGACGGTGCTTGGATACAACGAACGTGTCGGAGAGACGGACCGCAACGTGGCCTGTGCCGTCGTCGATGGGAAGCCGGTGGCGACGTACGTGAAGCGCGTCCTCGTTCCGATGGGCGAGCACATCCCTGAGTGGCTTCCGTTCCGCGGTTGGTTCGAGGACCAGGTCCAGCAGCGTGGGGGCTATGTGCCGCGCATGGAGCCGGGGACAGCGTTCGTCTCGGCGCCCCTGGGCGCCGGCCCTCGACCGACCAGCTTCGGCTTGAATATCTGCTACGAGATGGTGTTTCCGGGCGAATTCCGAGGCCTCATGCGTGAGCATGACCCCGATTTCCTCGTCAATATTTCCAATGACGGTTGGTACGGAGACAGCAACGAACTTGACCTGGTGCACGTCGCCGGACGCTTCCGGGCCGTCGAATGCGGTCGCAGCCTGTTTCGGGTTTCAAATACGGGTATCAGCACGTCCATCGACCCCATGGGGCGCTTCCGCGCGACCGTGACCGCCGGCGCCAAGCGCAAGGGAGTCCAGGGCTTGCTCGTGGACCGGGTCCAGATCAGCTCGGGCACCACGCCCTGGGTCTGGGGGGGCGATCTGCTCCCGGCGATCCTGCCCCTCGCCCTGTTGGCGTCGGTGGGGCTCGTTTTCTGGCGCCGCCGGGGCATGGGGCTCCCGGCACAACCCCCTTCCCGGTAGGATTTTCCGACTGGAGGTGTTGTTCGGATCGCCCCGCGTGGAGTCGCTTGACACCCGCGTGAGCGCTCCTACAATCGCGCCTCCGGAAAAAAGATGCGCCCTGCCGGATTGCTGCGCCCACAAGATGAGGGTGCGTCCGGCGCCTGGGATGGCCGTTGAAGCGGTCGACCCACAACAGTTGGAAAGGGAGAACCCATGAGTCAAGTGGCACGGGTCTTCGTGGTCCTGAACCTGGTCATTGCGGCAGGCTTCCTGTTCGCGGCGGCGACATTCCTCGCCCTGAACAACGACTACAAGAACCAGCTCGAGGCAGAGAAGAAGGTACACGCCGATGACAATCAGGCGCGCGACCTCAAGATCGGTCAACTCAACGACGAGGTGAAGAGTCAGCAAAGCCAGATTTCGGCGCTGCGCGAGCAGACCAGCCAGAAGGACGGCACGATCTCGACTCAGAACACCCAGATTCAGTCGCTCCAGGGTGACAAGAGCAATCTGACCGCTGAGAACGCCAGCCTGATCGAGGCGAACCGCGCTCACGCGGATGCGGTCGCCAAGCTTCAGGACGACAACAAGGGCTTGCGGGACAGCAACGGAACTCTTGCAACCGAGAACCGAGCCAAGACCAAGGAGGCCGCGGATGCCGTGGCCGCGAAGGAAGCTGCCGACAAGGGCATCGAGGATCTCAAGGCCGCGATTCATGGTCACGAGAAGACGATCACCGCCCAGACTGAGTCCCTCTCCGAGAAGGACCTGCTCATCGCGTACGCGAAGCAGAAGGGCGTTGACTTCGAGAAGATCCAGATGGCCCCGAACATGTCCGGTCACGTCGTGAACGCGGACAACGGCCTGCGGCTCGTTCAGGTCAACATCGGCAAGTCCAAGGGTATGGTCCGCGGCGCCGTCCTCGACGTCGTGCGTGGCGACACCTACATCGGTCGTGTCCGCATTGACACCGTGTTCGACAACCAGTCGGCCGGTTTGCTGACGATCATGGCCGACGGCCAGAGCGTCATGGTTGGCGACCGCGTCACCAACACCCTCAACTAGTCTCGACGGTACGAAGACGACACCAGGAGGCCATCATGGCAGACGAAGAACTGGACGTTCTCGACGACGTCGAAATGCTGGAAGAGGAGGAGGACAACGCCAAGGCGCTCACGTCTGGGCTGGTCATCGGGACCACTCTCGTCCTCCTTGTCGCCTTCTTCATGATGGAGAAGGCGCTCGGGGCTTGGTTCGCCGTGGGGCCCTTCGCCCCGTAAGTCGGCGCCCCCCCGGAGGGCGGTGCGCGCATCCCGCTCTCCGGCCAGCGCAGGTGCATGGGAGTCCGGTCTAGTCCGGATTCTCGTGCTGCTCTTGGCCCGCGGATAGCGGCCTC
The DNA here is from genome assembly GCA_002683135.1 of Planctomycetota bacterium. GTDB lineage: Bacteria > Planctomycetota. The sequence continues at coordinate 22,157 of NYSS01000165.1, forward strand.
ACCCGCGTCGTTCTCGGCCCAGCCTAGCCGAGACTCTGATACACTCGCGCCGCTTTCGGAGCGCGGGCTTTGAGGGCTGGTTGCCGACGGCGGGCCGGGGGCGGACAACTGTCGCTCGCTCGTTGCATCGGGGCTTCCTCGGGCGGAGGAGGCGCGCGGTAGGCAGACCAATACAGCGCGAAGCAGTAGAGCACTCGCTCTCTCGGGGGAGGACCGCTTCATGTTAAAAATGATCGATCGCGTCGCCGGAATGTTCTCGGTGGACATGGGCATCGATCTCGGCACCGCCAACACCTTGGTGTGTGTCCCAGGCCGGGGGGTCATCCTGTCTGAGCCGTCCGTCGTGGCGGTTCGCAAGGGCAGCAACACTGTCTTGCTCAACGGCTTGGCGGTGGGTGACCGAGCAAAGGAGATGCTCGGCAAGACGCCCGGCAACATTCAGGCGATCCGGCCCATGCGTGATGGCGTCATCGCAGATTTCGAGATCTGCGAGGCGATGCTCCGGTACTTCATCCGGCGGGTGCAAGGCAACCGGAAGATGTTCGCGAATCCCCAGGTGGTCATCGCGATCCCCTCCGGCATCACCCAGGTCGAAAAGCAAGCCGTCATTCACTCCGCCGAACGCGCAGGCGCGCGGCGCGTTTTTCTCATTGAGGAGCCGATGGCCGCCGGGATCGGTCTCGGCATGCCCATCCAGGAGCCGACCGCTTCCATGGTCGTCGATATCGGCGGTGGTACCACCGAGGTCGCCGTCCTCGCGCTCGCGGGCGTGGTCGAGTCGCAGAGCGTTCGTGTGGCCGGTGATGAGATGGACGACGCCATCACCGATTTCATGAAGAAGCAGTACCAGCTGCTGATCGGTCCGCAGGCTGCTGAGCGCATCAAGATCGCGGTCGGGTCCGCTTGGCCGCTCGAACAAGAGCTGCAGCTCACCGTTAAGGGACGCCACGCGAAGAGCGGTCTGCCGCGGCCCGCGACGATCAACTCCGAGGAGATCCGCGAGGCCCTGCTCGGTCCCATTGAGGAGATCATCCAGGCCGTGCGCCGAACGTTGGAGAAGACCGAGCCTGAGTTGTCGGCGGATCTCGTCGACTCAGGGATCTGTCTTTGCGGCGGAGGCGCCCTCCTCAGGGGGCTCGACAAGCGCATCCAGGCTTCGGTCGAGGTCCCCGTGGCCGTGGCAGAGGACCCGCTCACCGCGGTCGCTCGCGGCACCGGGATCATCCTCGACAACCTAGATCTGTTGAAGCAGATCCTCGAGACCGCGGAGGACGTCTGAGCGCATGCGGGTACGCGTCCCCGGCCCGTTCAAGACGCCGCTGCTCATTGTCGCTCTCGTGGGGCTCCACTTCGGTTGGGAGGGCCACGCGGAGCGAGCGCGCTTGCCGCTGCTGAGGTTGGTCGCGGCGCCGACCCCCGCGCCCGATGATGAGCCGGTGGAACCGGTCCCCGAGTGGCTCGACGCGGCCCTTGTCCATGCTCGTCCCCGTGTGGATCCCGGTCCTGGCAAGGACGCGGGGCGGTTGCTGCCCGTCCTCGATCTGGAGTACGAACGAGGCTGGCTGATCGTCGGCGGCGGGGCTGAGTGCGGGGTCACCCCGGGGGCGTGGGTCGTCGCTGCGGACGGGTGTATCGGCGTGGTCGATCGGGTCACCACTCACCTCGCCCGGGTCAGGCTGCTCTCGGCCGCTGATGTGCAGATCCCGATTGAACTTGCGGCGCCTACCGTGGACCGAGCCTTGCCCGGTGGTGTGGACCGACTCGTGGGGTTCTTGCGTGGCGCCGGAGGCGCAGCGGAGGTCGCCAGTGCGCACATGCCCCACGCTTTTCTCCGGGGGGACGTGCTGCACACGCTCAGTGACGTGGCGGGTGGCGGGTCATGGCCTGTTGGTGAGATCACAGGGGAGGGGCTGCGCCCGAGCGTGCGCTTGCTGGCGCGACCGGATCGGGTCGCGGCGGTGCTCGTTCGCGGGGCCACCTCGGACCCGCCGTCGGTTTTTGAGGAGCACCCGCTGGAGGTGGCGCTGTCCGCGTCGGGTCGTCTTCGTGGGGTGCTCGTGACGGGCGCGGCTCTCGAACGTGTGCTGCCGGGATGCGGTGTGCATGCGGGCGGGCGTTATCTGGGCCTCGTATCGCGTGTCGCGGGTGGAACCGCGCACGTCATCCGCGCCACTGACCCCGGCAGCTCGGTGGAGGTGGTCCTCGTGGGTCGTGATGGCGCTTCGCAAGCGGCCCGCCTCGAAGGTCGCGGCGCGGGGACGTTGTCCGTCGTTGATGTCAGGGGTCCGTTGCCCTCCGGATTGATCGTCGCTGTGACCGCAGGTGGACAGGAGCTCGTCCCGTCAGGTCTGCTCGTCGCCGAGGCGACCCTGAGCGATGGCATGCGCATCCGCGTGGGGGAACGATGGCCGCGGCAGGTGAGGGTGTCCGTGTTTCGCTGGGCGCGTGAGCGCCGCCGCCTGAGGGAGGGGCCGCGCTGATCACGTTCACAGTGGCTTTTGCTGCAGTCGTCGCGACGTGGATTGCGGTGGCTGTGGAGATCAGCATCGGGGGGCCCGGTCCCATCGTGCCGTCCATCGGGCTCGTGGTCGCCATCCTCGTCGGTCGCAGATCGCCTCCTGAGCGTGTGCGGTGGGTGGCGCTCGCTGTCGGGCTGGTGGCGGGCAGCGTCGTCGAGGGAGGGTTGTTCGTGGTGCCGGCGACGTACCTCGTGTTGGCCTCCGTCGCCGGCGTCGCGCGCCGGTCTCTCGCCCTGGAATCGCCCGTGCGGCTCGCCCTGACCGGGTTCGTCCTCGCGTTGTTTGAGGCATGTGCGTTGGCGGTCTTCCAGGTACCGGGTCGGCTCACTAAACTGGCGGACGGATCTTGGCCTTGGGCGATGGCCGGGCTCGTTCTCACTGGCGTCGTCTTTGGCTTCAGCGAGTTCGTGATCGAGCGCGCGCCGCGTGTCCGGCACGTGCTCGAGCGGCCCTGAGGGCTGCCACGATCTGGGGAGGCGCCGCGTGTTCGTTCGGCGGTTGGGACTATTACTGCTCGCGCTCCTAGGGGGCGCATGCGTCATCGTGTTGCGCCTCTGGTGGGTGCAGTTCGTCGCGGCCGAGGACATCCAGCGGCGGGCGGTGACCTTACGATCCGTCGACGTGGAGTTGCCCGCGGCTCGCGGGTCCATCATCGACGCCTCGGGCACGATGCTCGCCCGGGACCGAGCCTCGTTTCGCGTGCAGGTGGTCCCCTCGACGTTTCGTGAGCGGGCGTTGCTTCACGCGCTGGTTGATCTCGAGGTGTTGTTGGGCGCGCAGGGGAGCGGGGGCGCGGCGGTTGATGGGGACAGCGGTTCGCGGGACCTCTACGGGTTGCGCGAAGAGGGGCGGATCGCACCCCGCTCATTAGTACGTCGCGTCCTCTCTCTGCCCGCCTCCCGCGTCGGTCACGGTCGCCTTGACGGTGTGGGGGGGGTGCTCTGTGTTGCGACGGGGGGTGATCTCCTGCGCGCGCGGTCCGAGATGACTTATCGGCTGCGCCAGTGCCTCGGCGTCGTCCAGGGTCGGGGCCTCGTGTTTCGCCGCGCGGACCTCGCCCGCGTCCAGGATCAGGAGGGTACCGTTGGCGATGCCCTCGAGACATCGATCGACGAGGTTAGCCGCCGCCTCGAGACGGAGATTCGTATCGTCGAGGAGGTCGGTGAAGCGATCGGGCACGAGACCCCGTACGACACGTGGACCGCGCTCGACGATCTCGTCCAGCGCGAGATCCGATGGGTCAACAGGTATCGGGACGCGGAGATCGTGTCATTGCTCAGCCTCGCGAAGTTCGGCTCTCCGGTGTTGAAGCCCGGGCCGGTGCCGGCTGACGAATATCTCCGCGTGGCGCGTCCCCTTGACCTCTCGTTTCCGGACGACCCGGTCAGCCGTGACGTGGCCTGGCGGTCGTTGCAGGCCTCGGAGGACTTGCTCGCGGGTCGTTTGCCCGATCCCTCTTTAGGGGCGTCTCGAAGAGGGGATCAGCTTGACGACCCGGGCTCGCCCGCGGACGCACTTGAGCAGGCGGACGCCGGGGGGCTGAGAGATCTCGATCCCGTACGTGTTCGACGGGAATGGGCTCGTCGCGAGCTTGAGGGCCGGGCCGCGGGGCAGATCCTGAGCCCGCGCCAGGCGCGAGATATTCGCAATCGGTATCGCGGAGGTCGCGCCTTCGTCTTCGGCGAGGGGGCCCCCGCGGAGGTCGCCTTGCGCGTCATCGGGCCGGGACGGCTTCAGGCCATCGGTTTTCGCCTCGTCCCCGGATTCGTGCGCGACCCGAAGGTGCATCGGAGCTTGCCGGCCTTTGCGCAGCAGATCATCGGTGAGGTGACGCGACGCGGTGGCAAGGGCGCGCTCGGCGCGGAGGCAGCCCTCGATGCTCGCCTCGCTGGCGTGGACGGCCTCGCGAGTGTCGATCGAGATGGCGGCATGGTCTTGAGCCGGTCCCCCGCAGATGGTGAGGACGTCACGTTGTCGTTCTCTGTGGATGTGCTCGCTCGTCTGCAGCAGGACGTAGTCCCTCCGGGCGTCCCGTTCGGCCTCGCTGTGGTGGACGTGAGGACCGGTGCCGTGGTCGGCCTGGGGAGCGGTCCGCAGCCCATCGACGCGGAGGCCGCGCGGACGGCGCGGTCGGATGCTGAGGAGGAGCGGCGCGAGATCGCTTTCGCGCGTGGGTTGGAGCGGGGGGAGATCTTGCAGACCCTCGCTTTCCTCGCTGAGCGTAAGGCGCTGACGCGTCGGGAGAGGATGAGGCAGTTCGTTCTTGGTCGCGTCGCCCAGTTCGGGCCCGACTGGTTAGGCGGCCGCTCCCGAGAGCTCAACGTCGCGGACGCAGGGTCGGCGGGTTGGAGTCGCGGATATGAGCTACCGGGGCACTGCCCACCCGGCTCTGTCTTCAAGGCGCTCACCATTCTGTTGGGTTTGCGCGAACGCGAGATCGACGCGGACTCTACGTTCGATTGTGGCCCCGATACGAAGACGCGGCGGTATCACACTTGCAAGGGGCACGGCCCGGCGCTCGGTGTGCGTGGCGCGCTCGCGAAGTCGTGCAATGAATTCTGCTACCAGGTCGGCCGTAGGGTCGGTACGGAACGACTCTTCGCGTTCTACAAGCAGTTGGGCTTGCTGGATCAGGTGCCCGGGTTGCCTGTGCAGCGTACGCCGAAGAAGTTGATTGTCAGTGCCGACGCGGAGAACCTGGCCATCGGCGGCGAGAGTCTTCACTGCGTCCCGGTCCGGGCGGCCGGGCTCGCGGCGAGCATCGCGCGCGGTCGTGTCGTGCGGCCGTGGGTGGCCGGCCCGCCGTTGCCCGTTGGCGAGCCGATCGTCCCCGCCGGCAGCGAGTGGATGTTGCGTGTCGTGCGCGAGGGGATGGAAGGGGTGTGCAGGCCCGGTGGCACCGCGGGACGGCATGCGCCTGATCTCCAGCGCCTGCGGGTCGCAGCCAAGACGGGTACCGCCGACCATATGGGGCCGGGCGGCGAGGAGGTGCATGAGGCGTGGTTTGTCGGTTTCGCTCCAGCGGACGCTCCCCGGCTCGCCTTCGCCGTCGTGCTACCCAACGCGCGGGCGGACCAGCGAGGCGCAAAGGGCGTTGAGGGTGCGGACGCGGCGCCGTATGCGGTGCAGGCGCTCCAGATCTGTGCGGACGCGATGGGGATCCGTTGGTGGTAGCGGCGGCGGGGATTCTGGATCGCCTGCGGAGAGTGGATCTCGGTGTCCTGTTGCCGGTCGGGTTGCTCCTTGCGCTCGGTCTCGCGCTGATCCACTCGGCGACGGATGGGGGGGGTGCCCAGGTCCCGCGTCAGTTGCGCTGGATCGCTATCGGGGTCCTGGTCGCGATCCCCTTCACGCTGTATCCCTACACGCGGATGCTGCGGTTCGCCCCGATGTTCTACTTGGCTGGAATCGTGGCGCTCATCGGTCTCTATTTCTTTGGGCCGACGATCAACCACGCCAAGCGCTGGATCATCATCGGGGGGCAACAGGTGCAGCCCTCAGAGTTGATGAAGCTCGTGACGGTGCTACTCCTCGCGCGGACGCTGCGGTTCGGGCGGGTACTCGATCGAACGCGGAAGTGGATCGTCCCGTTGTCGGTCGGGGTTGTCCCCGCCGCTCTCATCCTCGTCCAACCTGATCTCGGGACGGCGCTGTTGTTTGCTCCGCTCGCGTTCTCCGTTGTGTTGGTCTCAGGGATTCCTCTACGGAGCCTCGGGCTTCTCGCCTTGATAGGGGCGATCCTCGTCGGTGGTGGGTACGAGTTCGTGTTGCGGGATTACCAGAAGGAGCGCATCTGGACCGCGTACAACTACGATCGCCTGACGGCTTCCCAGCGAGCGGGCCCGGCGTATCAACTCAACCAATCCCTGACGGCCATCTCGGGTGGCGGTTTAAGCGGTCAGGGGCACGGAGAGGGTGCGCTCACCCAGTCGGGCATGCTTCCGCTTGACTACAACGACTTCGTCTTTGCTGTGCTCGCTGAGGAGCACGGTTTTGTCGGTTGTTGCGTGGTCCTCCTGCTGTTCTCCGTCTTGATCCTGGCGATCTTCCGTGTCGCGTGGCAGACGCGGGACCCCGCGGGCCGGTTGATCTGTGTGGGTATCGGCACTCTGATTGGCGCTCAGGCGCTCGTCCACATGGCGGTGACCCTCGGGCTCGCCCCCACGACCGGCATGACCCTTCCGCTCGTCTCGTACGGCGGCTCGTCCCTGCTCGTGACGCTGGCGGGACTCGCGTTGGTCCAGAACGTGGCCATCAACCGGCCCCGTACCCCGATTGTCTCGATGCGCTAACGGCCGGCTTTCAGATGACCGTGGGCGGGGTCGGAACCACGAGCCGTAGGTCGGGGACGATCTTGTCGGCGTCACCCACCAGTACGAGCACCCCGTCGGTCGGGGTCATCCAGCGCGTCGCCATCGCCATGTCGTCAAGCGTGACGGACCCGAGCGCCGCCAGGTAGCAACTCGATGCTTCTGGGGATTGTCCAGCCTCCGCCCAGGGGGCCAGGGTGGCGACGACGTCGGTGAGGTTCTCCATCGCGCGGATCCTGGAAGCACGTTCAGTGGCGAGGACGCGGTCCCGCTCCTCATTTGTGGGGGGCATGCCGGAGAGGCCGCTCAATACGCGCAGGAAGTGCTCGACTGCGGGTGCGGTGACGTCTACGTCGACATTGGAAGCGGCGGTCCAGAGCCCACTGCGGGCGCCCGCCCATACCGTTGATCCCGCGCCGTAGGTGAAGCCGTGGCGTTCGCGCAGGGTGTTGTTCAGCCGGCTGAGAAAGGTCCCGCCGACGACTGCGTTCGCGAGATCGAGGGCAGGTAACTCGTCGTCGCCGAGGCACGGGCAGCGCCGGAGCATACGGACGGAGGTCTGGGGTGAACCGGGGCGATCCACGACGAGGACCTGCAGTGGCCCCTCGCCGTTGGGGGGGGGGAGGTAGATCGGGTCGGGTGCGGCCACGGGGTCCGCGATGGGGAAACGGGCCGCGAGGGCGTCGGCGATCCGCTCTCCGTCTACCGCCCCGGCAGAGACCCATCGTGCCGCCCCCGTCGCCGCGATCAACTCGCCATGGGTCTTCACCAGCGTATCCCGAGTCATGGACTCCACCGCGGCCGCCTCGCCGAGCACGGGATGGCCCTGCCCGGGGATGTGTCCGAGGAGATGGGCGATCCCGGCCAGCGTCGCGACTTGCTCCGGACGTCCCGCGCGTTGGGCGATCTCGGCGAGCGTGATCTCGCGAACGCGCTCGAGGTCATCGGCTTCGAATTCCGGGCGGAGCAACACATCGGCGAGGATGTCGAACGACGCGTCGAGGTGCCGGGTCAAGGTGCTGACGCTGATGCTGACGGCCCCGCGGTGTGGCATGACCGAGAGTTCGGTTCCGATGCTATCCAGGGCGGCGTCCAGCTCCTCTGCGTCGCGCCCGCCCGCAGCCTCTGTCATGAACTCGGCGAGGAGAGCGCAGCGACCCTCTTGATCCACCGGGTCACGCTCGGCCCCCATCGGCACGATCACGGACACGACGGCGAGGGCGACACGATCGGATCGGATGTGCCAGCCTTCGTGCCGTGCGGCGCGGGTGTGGACTGCCGGGACCGGGGGAGCCCACCGCCCGGGATGGCTGGGAACCACGTGGTTCGGCACCACGAGGACGGCCTCGTCACCTCTCTTTTCGTCTGGCTCGTTGCGACCGACGGGGCCGTCCTCGGCCTCAGATTTTTCGCCGGGGACGATCCGAAGTGAAGCGTAACGGTCTGGGTCGAGGACCGTCCCGATCGCCTCGCGCATGGAATCCACTGACACCGCCTTGTAGCGATCCAGATCCCACTCCATCCGATCCGGGTCGCCCAGGGCGGACAGGTAGAGGTTGATGTCGTCGGTGCGTTCTAAGAGCTCTTGTTTGGAGCGGATGAAGTCAGCTTCCGTCAGGGTGATGAGGCGCTCCAGTTCGGCAGGTGTCGGGCCGTCCTTCGCGAGGATGGCGATCTGTTCGCGCACCGCGTCCTCTATAAGCCCGGGCTCGACGCCGGGGAGAGCCGTGACCTCGACGACGAATTCGGAGGCGAGGTCTCCGTGGACCTGGGACGCTTCGACGTCCTGGGCGACGGTTTGCCGATGGACCAGGGCCTGCTCGAGACGTGACGCGGCGCCCTCAGCGAGGAGATCTCCGAGCAGGTCCATCTCTGCGTCACCGGGGGAGAACCGAGGGGGCGAAGGCCAGGCGAGCACCACGCCCGGTGCCGGGACATCGTCTTCAATCGTGCGTTCGACGCGGCCGAACATGGACGGTGTGTGGAGCGGCGATCGTTGGGGGGCTGGTCGGTTGGGGATGTCGGAGAACAGGCCTTCGACCAGGTCGCGTACCTCCGCCGAGTTGAAATCGCCTGCGACGCACAGGGTCGCGTTGCCCGGGACGTACCAGTTGTCGCAGAACGTGCGCACGTCGTCGAGGCTGGCGGCCTCGAGGTCGGCGTGGCTTCCGATTACGGGGTGTCTGTAGGGATGCCGCTCCGGATAGATCATGGACCCGAGGACGAGCCACGTCTGGCCGTAGGGGCGCATCTCGTAGCTCTGGCGACGTTCGTTGCGCACGACCGCTCGTTGCAAGTCGAGCCCCTCTTGGGTGAGGGAGCGTCCGAGATCGCGCATCCGATCGGCCTCGAGCCACAAGAGGACGCCGAGGAGTTCTCTCGGTCCCCACGAGGTGTAGGCCGTCCGATCCTGTGAGGTCGATGCATTGTTCGCGCCGCCGTGACGCTCGAGCAAGCGGTCGAATCCGTCCCCCGGGACCCGGGGGGTCCCCATGAACATCAGGTGTTCGAACAGATGCGCGAATCCCGTGCGGCCTGGCGGATCGTCCCGGGACCCGACGCTGTACCACAGATCAACCGCGACGAGGGGCAGTCGCCGATCCTCGTGGAGTACGACCTCCAGGCCGTTGGTGAGTCGGAATCGCTCGCAGTGGAGAGAGCCGTTGCCCATGGGGGGGGATGTTAGCGGTTGGGACGAGAACAGGCCCGCACGCGTGGGCGTCCGGGCCTGTCAGGGAGCGTCCGAAGGACTCAGTTTGCGATGTAGGGTCCGGTCGTTGCCCCAGCGCCGGACAGACCGGAGGGGGTGAACGTGACGGTGGTGCTCTGCAGGTCGAATACACCCGAGAGGAGGAAGTCTTCGTAGATCGCATCGTTCGCGTTCGTCGGCAGGAACGGGGTGGTGGCTACCGCGCTCAGGTCGATGCTATTGGGCAGAGAGAGACCGCCGCCAGACGTGATGCCGACGATGGGGAGGCCGTCGTTTCCTGCAGCCAACTGCATGGTGAGCATGGTGATGGAGACGGTGCCTGGGAGTCCCGGGCTGTTGTCGAGTTCGATGGACATGCAGAAGGTGTTGGTGTCCCCGCCGGAGGCCCAGTTGTCGCAGTTGTCGAACGCTAGCGTGAACACACCGTTGTTCTCGCCGTAGGTCGTTGGGCCAGAGGATAGAGCGTTCGGCTGGAAGTCCTCCCACACCCCAAAGCGAGGAGCGCCGGCCAGCCACTCAGCTTCCGTGTCGGTGAAGTCTGCGTCACCCACGCCGAGGCTGACGAAGCCGTTGGAGTTGACGTAAACGTCGAGGTAGCTGGTGCCGAAAAAACCGACGGAAGAGCTAAGGAGGACCTGGAGAGAACCGTCGTCCGGCACGCCGACCCAAGCTGTTGAGGCGAAGCAACTACCGACAGTGGCTGCGTGTGCTTGGGTGGGAACGATGCCGCCCGTTGCCGGGTCGAGGACCGCGCACTGGAAGGCACCGAAGTACCCGCCGGGGGTCAGGGCGATGGCGCCAGAGTTGATCGACATGGTCCAGGTCCCATTCGAATCGGCCCAGCCGAGGCCGGAGAGGCCGTTGGATTCGAGGAGCCCGGGGCCATCGATGACAACGGTGAAGTTGCTGAGGTCGATATCGACGGTGCCAGGGCCGAGAGCCAGGGACCCAGGGACGCAGTTCGGAGAGTAGACGAACGTGACACCGCAGTTTGGCACGCCGCTGACGCTGAATGTGTTTGTCCCGCTGAGCGTGCTCGCGACACAGGAGGTACCGCCGGTTCCATTTCCATTGATGGTGAAATCGTTGACGCCGGGCGCGCCTGTCGACTGGGCCATCCCGGGTACAAGGACTGAGCCAACGACGGCAATAACGAGAAGAGAGCGCATCGAGGAAAACTCCAGGTGTGTGGCAGGTGTAGTTGATCAGAGCCCAGGGTGGGCCAGTGTCGCGTGAAGCAACAGCTCGCGAGCTCGTGTTTTGGACCCCGCCGCATGTGCGTCTGGGTGAGACGCGTCCGGCGTGGTCCCGGTGCACGAGCTAATCCACAATCTACCAAAACCGACCCCTGGGTAACCGACTGGCGTGACTCCTCGGCCCGCGGCCAGGTGCCCGCGGAGCCCTATTTCGGCTGGCCACAACACTCGGTCAGTGCGGCGGTTGTCGCGATTGGGGGGCGTCATTAGAATTCCCCGGTTCTTACGCCATGGATCAAGACCTTCGCTCTATTTCCGATGCCCGCACCCGCGCGCTCCGTGCCCGATCGGCATACGAGGCCTATCGCGTTCTGGATCAGGTGGACGTGGATCGCATCACGCATGCCGCCGTTGAGGCGGGGTATGCGGCGGCTGAGGCCCTCGCGCGCATGGCCGTCGAGGAGACGGGGATGGGCAAGGTCGAGAGCAAGACGGTCAAGAACCGGTTCGCGACGCGCGGGCTGTGGGAGGCCATTCGTGACATGCGAACGTGTGGCGTCGTGCGGGAGGACGTGGAGACGGGCGTTACGGAGATCGCGGATCCGTTCGGCGTCGTCGCCGCGATCATCCCGACGACGAATCCGACTTCAACGGCGTTGTTCAAGGCCATCTGCTGTCTCAAGAGTCGGAACGCCATGGTCGCGTCGCCTCACCCGCGCGCGGCGAGGAGCATCCAAGAGGCGATCCGGGTCTGTCAGGACGCTGCTGAGTCCGCGGGTGCCCCGAAGGACCTGCTGCTCTGTATGGAGGATGTGGCCATAGAGGGCACGCAGGCATTGATGGTGGACCCGAACGTGGACCTCATCCTCGCGACGGGTGGCAGCAGCTTGGTGCGCGCTGCCTACTCCTCCGGAAAACCGGCGTTTGGTGTCGGGCCCGGCAACGTGCCCGCATACGTGGATCGATCGGCCGACGTGGAATGGGCCGCGCGCTGTCTCGTAGAGAGCCAGAGCTTCGACAACAGCACCCTGTGTAGCAGCGAGCAGGCGATCGTGTGTGATCGGCCGGTCGCGGAGGGCTTGTTGGATGCAATGCGGGCGCTCGACGCATATGTGTGTTCGCCCCCGGAGACCGCCGCGCTTGAGCGTCTGGTGATCCAGGATGGCAAAAAAAACAGCGATATCGTCGGCATGGATGCGGCGGACATCGCCCGTCTCGCGGGTTTCGAGGTGCCGCCTGAGACACCGGTGATCGTGGCGCCGTACGAGGGCGTCGGGAAGGCCCATCCGCTAAGCCGGGAGACCCTCTGTCCGCTGCTGGCTTTTTACGTCGTTGATGGCTGGGAGGCGGGATGCCACCTGTGCCTCCAGGTCCTGGATCAGGGGGGGCGAGGGCACACGTTGGGCCTCCACTGCGAGGACGAGGGGGTCATTCGCCGGTTCGGCCTGGAGAAGCCGGTCAATCGGCTGGTCGTCAACAGCCCCACTTCCATCGGGGCCGTTGGCTTCACTACAAGGCTGTTTCCGTCCCTAACGCTTGGCTGCGGTTCGTTCGGGGGCAATATCACCTCGGACAATGTCGGGCCCCAGCACCTCCTCAACATCAAGCGATTGGCGCGAGTTCGCCAGGAGTGGCGGGACGGGAAGGCCGGAACGACGTACGATCATCTGCCGCCGATCGGGGCGGACGCGGTGGGGATGGGGGCCCAGAGTCCCTGGGACGCACCCCATCGGCCTAACCCCGGTCGGGCAACGGGGGACGACCGCAACCCGGCGGCCCTTCCCCCTGCGGGTTCTCCGACTTCGGTCGGGGTGTCAGACGGGACTCTGCCCGGTGAGAACTTCTCCCGAGCGGATATAGAACGGATCATCAGGAACGCCCTGAGGAACAGAACATGAGCAAGATCGCCTTAGGCATGATCGAGACTCGCGGACTCGTGGGATCGGTCGAGGCCGCAGATGCGATGGTCAAGGCAGCGCAGGTCACGTTGATCGGGAAAGAGAGGATCGGCGGAGGCTTCGTGACCGTGATGGTCCGCGGCGAAGTCGGTGCGGTGAAGGCCGCAACCGACGCTGGTGCTGCGGCCGCCCGTCGCGTCGGTGAACTGGTCAGCGTGCACGTCATACCCCGGCCGAACGAGCAGGTTGAGTCGATCCTGCCCGCGCCGCCGGAGGGTGGAGCCTGATCCACCCCTGAGCGGCGGGGCTATGCTCCGCCGTGCGCATCATGTCCGAATCAATCGAGTTGAGGGCCTATACGTTTCTGGACAGCATGCAGCCGGCGTTCGCGTCGTTCGTCGGGACGACGGCCCGCGGCTTCTTGCCGGTACAGGGACAGGCCGCCCTTTTCATCGAGATCGCGCCGGGGATCGCTATCAATAGACTGACCGACATTGCGTGCAAGGCCACTGACGTGCGACCCGGTATCCAGGTGGTAGAGCGTGCGTTCGGGTTGCTCGAATTCCACTCCGACAGCCAGTCGGAGGTGCTTTCCGCGGGCCATCACATCCTCGAGTCGTTGGAGAAGAGCGAGGAGGACCGACTGCGCCCTGTCGTGAAGTCCTCTCAGATCATCACCAATGTCGACCCGGACCAAGCTCAGTTGATCAATAAGAGTCGTTATGGCGACATGCTGCTCGGGGGAGAGACGCTCTACATACTGGAGGTCCATCCCGCGGCCTATGCTGCCACCGCAGCGAACGAAGCGGAGAAGGCCTCTCCCATCAAGCTGATCCAGATGCAGCCGTTTGGCGCGTTTGGGCGTCTGTACCTCGGCGGTACGGAGTCGAACATCCGGGAAGGGGCCCAGGCGGCTATCGCGGCGCTCGAGTCTGTCGAGGGCCGGGAAAACAAACCCTGAGAAGGAACTGATTCAGTGTTCGTCGGAACCGTTTATTGCGAATTCGAATTGTCGCGGGGTCATACCGCGTTCGACGGCTTGCGTTTCCTCCTCGTCGAGCCCGACCATGAGGTGGATTTCGAAGGCCCCTGTGTCGTGGTCGATACGGTCGACGCCCAGGTTGGAGAGATGGTTGTCGTCGCTCTTGCCCCTCTGGGGGAGGCGTTTGACATCCCCGATGATCTACCGATTCTCGGTGCGGTCGTTGGTGTTGTCGGTGCCATGACCGCACCGGCGGACGAGGATGAGGCAGAGCCGGAGGAGCGCCCCCGTGGTCGGGGTCGTCGCGGCGATGCTCCGAAGCGCGATGCGCGCGGCGGTGACGCGGAGGACAAGCGCCGGGCGGCCCCCCGCAAGAGGGCTGAGCGCAAGGCGCCGCAGGAGGACCCACCGGAGCCGACCTCGGCGTCTGATAGCGAGGCGGCCGACAAGAAGCCGTCTCGGACGCGCAAGAAGGCCTCGAAGAAGGCCGCTCCTGCGAAGGCCGCTCCTGCGAAGGCTGCTCCTGCGAAGGCTGCTCCTGCGAAGGCTGCTCCTGCGAAGGCTGCTCCTGCGAAGGCCGCTCCTGCGAAGGCCGCTCCTGCGAAGGCCGCTCCTGCGAAGGCCGCTCCTGCGAAGGCTGC
>NYSS01000166.1 GCA_002683135.1 Planctomycetota bacterium
GCCACGGTCAACATGGACGGCACCGCCCTCTACGAGTGCATCGCCGCCATCTTCATCGCCCAGATCTACATCACGCAGGGCGAGATGCCGCCCCTCGAATTCCAGCAACAGGTCCTGGTCGTGTTCACCGCCTTGGCCGCATCGATCGGCGCGGCGGGTGTTCCCATGGCGGGAATGGTCATGCTCGGGATCATCCTCAACGCGCTCGGCATGCCCCTGGAGGGGGTCGGATACGTGCTCGCCGTGGACCGCATCCTGGACATGTGCCGCACCACCGTGAACGTCTGGAGCGACTCGTGCGGATGCGCGATCATCGCGCGCACTGAAGGCGAGGACGGGGTATTGCAGACCTGGCCTCCCAAGAGCCTCACCTGAGCATGCGCACCCAGGTCACCGTTCACACCCAAGGACGGGGCCTCCACGAGGTGACGGATGTGGTGCGGGAAGAGGTCCGTCGAGCCGGTGTCCGAGAGGGCCTATGCGTCGTCTACCTACGGCACACCAGCGCGTCCCTGGTCATCCAGGAGAACGCAGACCCATCCGCGGCCAGCGACCTGGAGGCATGGTTCGATCGCGCGGCACCTGACGGAGATCCGTCCCACACCCACACCGCGGAGGGGCCGGACGACATGCCCTCACACATCCGGGCGGCCCTCACGCGCACGTCAGAGACCTTCATCGTTGCGGATGGCGACCTGGTACGCGGCACGTGGCAAGGGCTGTTCCTGTTCGAACACCGCCACGCTGCTCATGTGCGCAAGCTCGACCTCATGATCACAGAGGCCTGAGCTGCTCAGCCGGCGCTCCCGTCACATGCCCATGGCGTGGTAGCCACAGTCCACGAACATCACCTCGCCGGTAACGGCGCGGGACAACTCCGACAGGAAGAACAGGGAAGCATCGCCAAGCTCGGAGCCATCGAGATTGCGCTTCATGGCCGAGCGGCCGCCGACGACCTCGAGCATGGTCGAGAATCCCTTGACGCCTGAAGCGGCGAGGGTCTTGATGGGGCCCGCGCTGATCGCATTGACGCGATGGCCGTGGGGGCCCACATCAGCTGCGAGGTAGCGAACGCTCGACTCGAGGGCGGCCTTGGCCACACCCATGATGTTGTAGTTCGGGATCACCCGATCCGCCCCGAGATAGGTCAGCGTCAGGAAGCTCCCCGAGCGGCCGTCCATCAGCGGTAGGGCGCGACGCACCAAGGCAGGGAAGCTGTACGCCGACACCTGCATGGCGATCTGCCAGTTCTCGAGGGTGGCATCGTAGAACGGCCCGTTGAGCTCCTCGCGTTTGGAGAACGCCAGCCCGTGGACGAGAAAGTCCAGGTGTCCCACCTGGTCCCGGATGGACTCGAAGACCGCGTCCATCTGTCCCTCATCCGACACGTCGCATGGCAGGATCAGGGGGCGCTCCGAGAGCTGCTCCGCGAGCGGCTCGATGCTCTTCAGCAGCCGCTCGTTCTGGTACGTGAGGACGAGCCTCGCACCTTCGCGGTCAGCCGCTCGAGCAATATGCCAGGCGATGCTCCGCTTGTTCGCGACACCTAGGATGAGACCGGTCTTACCCTTGAGCATGGGGGATCATAGGTCCCAAAACTCGCCCATCCAGCCCTGCTTCCACAATGGGGCCCACGAATCGGGCCAGGAGGGGCGCCCAGCTCACTTCAGCCAGTGCCTCTTGAGGAACGCACGCGCTTCCTGCCAGTACTTCGGCTCCGCCCCCGGGCGGCTGGCCGCGAGGAGCAGGGTGAAGTCGCCGTGGCCGCCTCTTACCTCGAGGACGCTGCTCGGCACCCCCCTCTTCTTGAGCGCGCGAGCCATCGAATGAGACTGCTTTACAGGTACGAGCCGATCCTGCTTGCCGTGGATGAAGAGAAAGGGTGGAGCACCAGAAGCGAGCTGGTGCAACGGCGAGGCGAGGCGCGCGGCCGCGAGCGCGGACTCGCTCCGGTCCCTCACACCCAGGAACTGCTTCACCAGCCGAACACCGGCCGCGTTCGTTTCCTCGTCATCAGACGCGAGGTCCATGGGACCGAAGAACGACAGGACGCAATCGGGACGCGTCCGCTCCCGCGCGATCCGGTCCTTTGAGTTGGGGTCTGCCAAGTTGGCCTGGGCTCCGAGCAGCCCCGCCAGGTGCCCGCCGGAGCTGGCACCGCAAGCCATGACCTTCTTCTTGTCGAGCCCGAACTTGGTTGCATTGGCGAGCAGCCACTGCATCGCGTAGCGACAATCCTCGATCTGCGCCGGGTGCGGGGACTTGGGCGCGAGCCGGTAGTCGATGCTGGCGCCGGCGACACCGTCGCGGGCGAGGAGCTTGACGAGCAACGTGGCGTTCATGCTGCGGCGGCTACCACGGAACCAACCGCCGCCGTGGATCACCAGCGCGATGGGGTGGGGTCCCTCCCCTTCAGGCAGGTAGAGATCGAGCTTCAACTCCTGCCCATCGATCTTGCGGAAGACCATGTCGCGCCTGGTCTCCGCAATCTGCGCGGTCCCGGCACGAGTCAGTAACAAGAGCAACAGCGCACCGACGATCAACCGTCTCAAGACTGGTCTCCTACTCACCCATGACCTGGAAAGACAGCCAGCAGTAGAGCGCGGCCTCAGGTGGGCTACAGCGTGCCCTGGCCAGAGAGGGTGCAGTTCTTGCAGCCCTCCGATAGCTCCCCAGTCAGGAACTCCCGCCGCAACTTCTGATAGGCCGCGCCGTTCCAGATTTCCTCGAACGACTGCTCGAAGATGTTCCCCATCAGGAGGTGCTCATCCCAGCCCCGGCAACACGGATAGACGTTGCCATTGGGGATGATCCGGACGTAAGTGGCCAGCTGGAAGCAGAACCCAGGGTGCCGATCCATCAGCGCCTGATACATGGTGTCGACCACCACGGGGGGCGTGATGTCAGGCTCGGGCGTCTCGTCGTGTGTCAGCTCCTCGACGGGATCCAGCGCTAACTCCAGATGGACCTTTTCTCGCTTGGCCGCCCCGAGGGCGCGGTCCAGGTGCTGACGCACCTCCCCCGCCGTGAAGTGATCGTGGACATCGAAGCGATGGGGATCCGTGAAAAACGGCAGCATCTTCTGGATCCGAACGTGATCGATGCCTTCCTCGCGCGCGAACGTGACCGTCCCGTCGAGGGTCGTGAGGTTCTGTCGCATCAGCACGACGATCAGGGTGAGCAGGAAGCCCTCCTCCTGCTGTAGCTTGACGAGACGCCGCAAGCCCGCAAGCATCCGTTCGTGCCGCCCCCCCACACGGATCTGCTCGTACACCGACGGGATGTGCGAGTCGATCGAGAAATCCACTTTGAAGATGCGGCCCCGCAGCCGGTCGATGTGGCGATCGGTGATGAGATTGCCATTGGTGATGAGGTTGAGCCTCAGGTCGTGCTTCTCACAGTGATCGAGGATCTTGTCGAAATCGCCCATCGCCGGCTCGGAGGTCGCCGACGGTGTGACCACCGACGCATTCGGGAACACCACGTCTCCCACTACGTCGAGCTTCTCCCCGCTGATGTAGGAGAGGTCGGGACGCTCGCACATCACGCACGAGAGGTTGCATGCGTTGTTGGTCGAGATCTCGACGTGAAACGGGCGGCCCTGCCACTCCGTTCGCCCTGACGCCATGTCCTCGCCAATGCGCATGGCATTGTCGATCTCGAGAGCACGCTTGGGTGCGACACGGGGGGCGCTCATAGGGCCAGTCTAAACAAGAGGGGCCGGCGCCTCGATAGACGCCAGCCCCTGAATTCTGTGACTATCAGCCGTTCAGGATGACTGGCCGGCCTGGGCAGCTTGCGCGATGGCTCGCTCCTGCTGCAGCCGCTTCAGCGACTTCCGATCTCGGTAGCGGGCCTTCATCGCCTTCTCCTGGTAGACATCCATAAATCGGTTGCACTGTGCCGACGTACCAGTAAACAGCGGCGTTCCCGCGCCTTCACGGACGACCTGGAAGAGGTGTTTGCCCTCGAAAATGCACTCGAAGCGGATGTCCATCTTCCTCTCCTATAAGGTGGGCCTGCCAGTGGCAGGTTCAGTGAAGCGTAGGCGGGCCGCTGTCGGGCACTTGCTGCTGTTACGTATACCCGGTCAGATCCGCGCCGGCGCTTTGGCTTATTGTTGGCTGGAATCTTCGCGCGAGGTTCGGTCTTTCCAGTGACCGCCGCATCGTCTTCCATCCTGCTCGACGATGACCAACCTCCGAGGAAGACTCTAACGAGCAGGCCTCTCGAAAGCGAGGAAGAACGCCGACTCCGGACGCTTATCGACGCTCTGTTACATCAAGCCGTCACGGACGCGAACATGCCGTGGCGATAGGCCACGATATGCCCCGCGATGGCCGATGCCGCAACCGTAAGTGGCGACGCGAGGTACAGACTTCCGGGTCCGCTACGACCGCGATAATTGCGGTTAATAGCGGAAACCGTCACCTGCCCGTGTTCTGAACTCACGCCGGGACCGCAGCCAATGCACGCGCCACATCCCGGTCCCACAACCGTCACTCCAGCTGTCTCAAAAAGAGACTGATAGCCACGGGCGGATGCATACGCCTCCACATGGCGGGACCCGAACTGAATGAAGAAACTGACGTGCTCTGCCACCTTCCGTCCCGCATCGACAGCGTCCTTGAGGACGCGGGCATACAGATCGATGTCGGTCTCCTTACCCGCGGTACACGAACCGCCGTAAGCGATATCGATACGCACGCTTCCGATGTCGTCAATGAACGCACCATTGGTCGGATCGGACGGCACACCCTTGTCCGGATCACCGGGGGTCGCCACCAGGGGTCTCAGGCCGGTGAGGTCGATGGCGTGGACACCTCCGGCATAGGTCGCCCCCGGATCCGGAGAGACGCAGCGCTCCCGAAGAGCCTCCGCCGACTGCTCTGGCCGCCGCTGCGACAGCCAGCGAATCGTCTCTTCGTCGGCCTCGCAGATCCCGGACTTGGCCGAGCACTCCGTCGCCATGTTGGCGAGGGTCGCGCGCTCATCCATATCGAGAGACCGCAAGCCCTCCCCACCGAACTCCATCACGCGGTCGAGCGTGTGTCCGTCCCGGGCGAACCGCCAGAGGATCCACAGCATGATGTCCTTCGCAGCACAATCGTCCGGCAACGTGCCTGTGAGTTCGAATCGAATCGACTCCGGGACGCGGATGAACGTAAACCCTGACTGGATGAGCGCCGCGTACTCCGTGGACCCGACCCCGAACGCGAACGCGTTGTTGCCACCGCCCATGCACGTGTGGCTGTCCGTCGCCTGGATGAAATCGCCCGGCTCGATGAACTCCTCGCGCGCGACCTGGTGGCAAATGCCGGGGGACTTCCCGTCCACCGCGCTGTAGTCGCGCACCCCGGTGTGTTGCTGGAACCCGCGCTGCAAATCACGAAGGCGCTCGATCTTGTCGCTGAACGGCGCCATACGTGCGACACCGTCGGCGTAGATGAGGTGGTCTTCGAACACCGCGAACTTCGACGGGTCCTTCACGGTGTAGGACTCGCCGCACTCCTGCTGAAGGAAGTGATGGATCTGGGCGGTCGTGAACTCGTGTGAGTAGCCGCCATCCACGTTGACCAGGACCGCATCCCCCGGCTGCAGATATTCGGTCCCCTGCCCCTCCAGCAGGTGGTTTGCGATCATCTTCTCAGCCATGTTCAGCGGCCGGGGGCCCGTCTTGAGGGAGGGCAACGCGACCTCGCCCTTCTCCAGCGCCCGGTAAAACGGGAACAGCCCGCCGCGCTCAACGATCAGTCGGGTGATCGGGTCGTAGCCCTCGAGGAATGCGTCGAGGGGCACCTCCTCACCTGCTTGCAGGCGCACGAGGACATCGTGCCCAGCCATGAGCACGCCCTGATTGATGTTGTTGCGGGCGTGGATGGGAGCGAAGGAATCGGCGATGGCGACCCGGATACCGCTCCACTTTTCCGCCTGCACCGCCGTCTCCCGCGACGATCCGACGCCCTTCCGCTCCCCCGAGACGATCACCTCGAACCCGCCATCGAGAAGCGCGCGATCCTCGAACAAACGCTCACCATCGACGACGAGCCCGGCATAGGCATGGACCGCGATGTCCTCCGGACGGTGGTTGAAGCACGCCCACGCGGGCGTCATGGCGTCCGTGTTGATGTCGTCTAGCAGATCCGCGACATCCAGGTCCTCCATCCGCAGATCCAGCTCGCCCTCGAGCTGACTCCGGATAAGCGCAGGGTCCTTGGTCAGGAACAGGACCCGCTTGCCTTCGTGCAACTTGACCGTCTTCGAGTTCATCGGCCTTTCCACTCTGGCGGTCGCTTCTCGAGGAATGCCCGCATCCCCTCCCGCACGTCCTCGGTCGTCCCGACGAGCCCGAACAGGTCGGTCTCGATCGCGAGCGCCGCGTCCACCTCCCGATCGGCACCGCGCGCGACCGCGTCCAGGATGAGCTGCGTCGCGAGGGGAGCCTGCTCCGCCAACTTCCGCGCCAGGACCACCGCCGTCTCCATCAGGTCTCCATCGGGGACCACCTGGTTCACCAGACCCACCCGGTACGCCTCCTGGGCATCGATCGGATCTCCGGTCAGCAACATCTCCAACGCGCGACCGCGACCCACCAGGCGGAGCAATCGCTGGGTGCCGCCGAAACCGGGGATGATCCCCAGGTTAATCTCGGGCTGGCCGACCCGGGCGCTCTCGGCGGCGTAGCGGATATGACACGCCATCGCGAGCTCGAGCCCGCCTCCGAACGCGAATCCGTTAACAGCGGCGATGACCGGCTTCGTCATGCCGTCAATGACACCGCAGAGCTGTTGGCCGTCCTGGCTATACGCGCGCAGTATCAGCGCGCCCATCTCCGACATCTCCTGGATGTCGGCGCCCGCAGCAAACGCCGGCTTCTTCGACTCCGGTGATCCGGTCAGGATCACGCACCCCACGTCCGGGTCATCGTCCAGGGTCAGCATCGCTCCCAGCAGGCCTTCGATGACCTCACTGTTCAACGCATTCAGCTTGTCTGGACGGTTGATCGTGACGATACCCACGGGGCCATCGACCACGACATCGACCAGCTCCGGATCGGACGCCTCGGGCTGCGCGTCTTCCGCCATCACTCCTCCCCCTTCGAGATTGACACCTTCGTCATCACGACCTCCTTCAGGGGGCGGTCGTTACCGTCACGATCAACGGCGGAGAGAGCGTCGGCCACGTCCTGGCCTTCCGTGACCTTGCCGAAAGCCGTGTACTGACCGGTCAGGAATGGCGCATCCGCGACGCAGACGAAGAACTGGCTTCCGGCCGAGTTCGGGTCCTGTGCGCGCGCCATCCCGAGCACGCCCTTCACGAACGGCTCGTCGTTGAACTCCGCGTCGACCTGCCAGCCGGGCCCACCCGTACCCGTCCCCTGCGGGCATCCCGTCTGCACCATGAAATCGGGGATGACCCGGTGGAACAAGAGGCCGTCGTAGAAGCCCTGCTCTGCGAGCTTCACGAAGTTGTCTACATGAGCGGATGCCTTGTCAGGCCACAGTTCGAGTTGGATGTTGCCTTGAGATGTCTCGATGGTCGCGGTTGGGTTCATGTTTGGTCTCGGAGAGCGCGGTTCCCCAGTACCCGCGCGGGCTCTTGTTCACAAAGCGCAGCGCTGGGGCGCTGCGGTCCCTCTTCTTCTCAGCAGCGGAAACAGGGCTCCGCGGGTCGTCTTGTTCGCAAAAAGCGGGTCGGGCCCCGGCGATCGCCTACTTGCCGCTCTTCTTGACCTCGGGCTTCTCGTAGCCCTTAGGCAACGCCACCAAGACACGCTTCAGCTTGATCTCCTTGAGTGGAACATCCCGCTTGCCGACGCTGACGTTGCTCATGCGATCGGCGACGTCCTGCCCATCGAGAACGCGCCCGAAGGCCGTGTACTTGTCGTTGAGATGCAAGGCGTCGCTGACGCAGACGAAGAACTGGCAGCCCGCGCTATCAGGCGCGGCGGTCTTGGCCATACCCAGCACGCCCTTCTTGAAGGGCGTGTTGTTGAATTCGTCCGGGATCGTATATCCCGGGCCGCCGGTCCCGTCTCCCTTGGGGCAGCCCGTCTGCACCATGAAGCCGCGGATGATGCGATGAAACACCTTGTCGTCGTAGAACTGCTTCTGGCCGAGCTCGACGAAGTTCGCGACGTGGTTCGGGGCCTTGTCCGGCCACAGCTCGACGACGATCGGCCCCATGCTGGTCTCCAGCGTCGCGATAGGGTTGGTGCCCACCTGCATGGTGAAGACGACCTGGTTGCTCCGGACGCCCTTCAGAGGACCGCTGCGTCCCTTCCACTCCAGGTAGATCGCACGCGCTTCCGGCGCGATCGTCTCCGGGAACTTGAGGCGGACGGTCGTTGAGAACGTCTCCCCCGGATGCAACGTGATGCTGCCGCTCGGCACCTTGCTGAGGAGGTCAGCCCACTCACCGGTCCAGTCCCCTTTTGGTTCCGCTGGGGGCACGGCGCAGACAAAGACCCGCTTCCCCAATAATGAGGAGCGGCTCACGGACGGGCCGCCCTTCGCACCCTCGTTCCCGAGGGTGAGGGTGACCTCGATCTCCTGTCCCGGGAAGACCTGGGTACGCGCGGCCGCGACCGTGACCGTGTACGGCCCCTCCTTCGCATCTCCCTGGGCGACAGCGGGGACGGTGACGATCGCCATCCCGACCAAGAGCAACAACAAGCCAGTACGAGTCATCTCTACGACGCTCCCTCGAACGAAACCGCGAGCCCCTGCCCGCCACTGATACAAAGCGTGGCCAAACCGCGTGCGGCGCCCCGGCGCCGCATCTCGTGTAAAAGCGTGACCACGATCCGACACCCCGTCGCTCCGATGGGGTGCCCGAGGGCGATGGAGCCCCCATTCACATTCAGACGATCCTGATCGAGACCCAGCTCACGGTCACAGGAGATGACCTGAGCGGCGAAGGCCTCGTTAAGTTCTATCAATGCGTACTCGTCCAGACCGCGCCCCATACGATCCAGCAACCTCTGAGTCGCCGGCACCGGGCCGAGGCCCATGAACTTCGGGTCGACCCCGGATGCCTGCCACCCGTCCATGGTGGCGAGCGGCGCAATACCGCGAGCGGAAGCCGCCTCCTCGCTCATGACGAGCACCGCGGCCGCCCCGTCGGTGATCCCCGACGAGTTACCCGCGGTGACGGTTCCCTCGTCGGCGTCGAACACGGGAGCGAGCTTGCCAAGCGACGCCGCCGTGACTCCGGCGCGCGGATGCTCGTCGGCGTCGAACACGGCCTCGTTGCCCTTCCGGTCGGTCACGGTCACGGACACGATCTCGTCCGTGAACCGGCCGTCCTTGATGCTCGCCTCCGCCCGGTTTTGGGAACGGGCCGCGAACGTGTCCTGTTCATCGCGGGAGATCTCGTAGCGCTTCGCCAGCGCCTCCGCCGTCTGCCCCATGACCTGGTCCGCTATCGGACAGACGAACCCGTCCTGGTACATGGCGTCCACCATGGGCTGGTGGCCCATGCGATATCCAAGACGCGCCTTGGGCAGCAGGAACGGGACCTTGGTCATCGACTCCATGCCCCCGGCGACCACGCAGTCAGCCTCGCCCGCGGCCACCATGCGGGCCGCCTGGACGATGGACAGGAGCCCGGAGCCGCAGGCCATGTTGGTCGTCGAAGCGGGGGTCTCCTCGGCAACGCCCGCCGCGATCGCCACCTGGCGACCCGGGTTGGGACCGAGACCGGCCTGCCGCGCACACCCCATGATCACCTCGTCCACTTCATTCCCGTCCACACCGGCGCGTTCGATCAGACCGGCCACGGCACGCGCACCCAGATCCACGGCGCTGAGGTCTTTGAATTGCCCCAGAAACCGGCCGATCGGTGTACGGGCGGCGTGGGTCAGAACGACGCGTCGCATGCAAACTCCTGTCGATCAGAGAGCGCCTCTCTCGCGTTGAGGGCGAGCCTTCACCATAACAACGGCACCTGGTTCCTCAACCTCCCCGAGAGACCCTCAATCTCTTTGAAGGCAAGGACTTACGGTCTTCCCTTGAGTGCCCGGAAGTGGTCACGCTACGATCATCTCCCCCCCTGGAGATCCTGGATGGCTCCCCGCGCAGCAATCGTATTGACCCTCTGCATCACGGCGCTCACCGCTCAAGAGGAGGTCCGGCTCGTGGCCTCTGACGGTCAGCCCCTCTCCGGCTTGTACTCGGCGCCTGCAGGCACGCCCCGTGGCGGCGTCCTGCTGCTCCACATGTACCGCAGTAACCGCACCGCGTGGCGTCCGATCGAGGGGCGCCTCGCGGCGTCCGGCTTTCACGTCCTCGCGCTCGATCTGCGTGGACACGGCAAGAGCAGCAAGGACGCCAAAGGTCAATCGGTCGACGTCTCGCGAGACCTAACGGAGGACCCTAAGTCCAACCCGTTCCTGAAGATGCACCTCGACGCCAAGGCCGGCATCGACCTCCTGGTAAAGCGCGGAGCGCCGGCGGATCGCCTCGCGGTGGTCGGCGCGAGCGTCGGCTGTTCCATCGCCCTGCACACCGCGCACGTACACCCGGACGCCGTCACGGCAGTGGTGCTCATGACCCCCGGCACCGCGTACCTCGGCGTACCGTCCGTCGAGCACGCGAAGAGCTGGGGCGATCGCCCTGCCCTCCTCCTCTCCTCGGAAGAGGAAGCCGACCGGGGGGCCCGCCCCCTGAAAGCCGCGATGACTGGCGAAGACGTCGAATTGCGGTTGATCCCGGAACGCGGCATCCACGGCACGCGCATGTTCGGCCGTGTCCCCACCGTGGAGGCCGACATCATCGATTGGCTCCAAGCCGCGCTCGTCACCAGTTTGGAATTGAAGGTCCCGGTCACCAAGGACCTGTTCATCGACGGCGCCTACGAAGAGGACGAGGGGGTGGGCGCGACACGCATCGCCATCCCATTGGCAGCCGGAAAGAACGCCACCGTCAGGATCTCTCGAAACCGGAAGCACCTGGTCGTCGGCTTCAACGTTCCCGAACGGTACCTCCGACGGAACGAGGTCCTTGTCTTCGTACACGGCGCCCCGGACGAAGCCCCGGCACCGACGCCTCGGACCTTCAAGATCTCATTCAGCCCCGTGAATACCGAACGCAGACCGCTCATCCAGTGGCAAGGCACCGAGGAGGGAGCCTGGAAGGAGGTCCCTTCACGGGACCTTCAAGCCCACGGCAAGACCCGTGAGCGTTCACGCTGGACGGCCGAAATCGCCATCCCGCTCTCGAAGATCGTCCCGGAAGACGGCGCCAGGACCCTACGACTCGCCTTCCAGATCAACGGCCAGAAGGCCGACCAGCAGCGATTTTATCCGCCCTCTCCCGCGATCCTCAACGTCCCGAAGGCGTGGGTCCTCTCCAAGGTCGCACCGCTGTAGGCCTCAGCCGTGTGGTAGCGTTGAAGGGTCCCTGGACGACTGCCATGACACGCATATTCGCTGTTTTCGTGCTGCTCATCGCGGCTGGCACCTGCGCCGCTCAGCCGACCATAACCATCGACCAGACGGGCGGCACCATCACCTATGCGGTCTTCAACGCCTGCGCCCCCTGCACCGGCCTCGAGCTATTCAACCTCGTCAATTTCACCCAGCACAACGGGACTGGGCCGATCTTCGGCCTCGGGCTCCTCGGCTCCGAGGCCCTGCTGACCCAGATCCTGTCCCCCGTCGGGACCGAACCCTTTCACGTCACCCCGGACCTGGCCGGCACCTACTCCTGGCAGGTCATCGCCCCGGCGACGGGCACGACGGTGATGATCGACGTGGTCTGCGTCGTCTGGCACCAGGTCACGGGCTACGTGAGCCACAGCTCGGTCCTCGCTGCGACGCTCACCCTGTAGCGCCGCCTGCCCCCCGGTCGGGGCAGCACCGCCCTCATCGCCGCGATTCCCTGGCCTGGAAGGCGCCCTGAAGACCTCGAGTCATCCCCCTGGTCCGCGCCCGTTCCGCTCATAACATGACCTGAGTATGGCCCGCCCCCCAATCGAAGTCATCGTTCTCGGTACCAGCAGCGCAGCCCCCACGGTGCGCCGCGGGCTGTCGGCGACCACGCTCATCCGGGAGGGCGAGACGATCCTGTTCGACTGCGGGGAGGGGACTCAGTTCAGGATGCTCGAAGCGGAGATCCCCCGACGCAAGTTCCACCACATCTTCATCAGCCACCTGCACGGTGATCACGTGTTCGGGCTCCCCGGTCTGATCTCTAGCCTGAACCTCGGACAGCGCGAGTACCCCCTGCACCTATGGGGTCCACGACCGCTGAAAAAGTACATCGACTTCGTGACCAACTGGCCGCGGCCAACGCGAATCGGATTCGACATCGAAGTGCACGAATTCGCCCCTGGCCATGAAGGGCTCATCTGCGAGGCGCCGGAGTGGACGGTGACGTCACTCCCGCTCGACCACACGATCCCCGCCATGGGCTACCGATTCGAAGAGAAGGAGCTGCCCGGGGTGTTCGACGGCGCCAAAGCGGACGCCCTCGGCGTTCCGTTCGGTCCCGAGCGGAAGCGATTGCTGCGGGGCGAGTCCATCACCCTGGACGACGGCGCCGTCATCGATCCCGAAGCCCTCGTAGGCGCGACCCGTCGAGGTCGCGCCATCGCCTATTGCACGGATACCGCCTTCTGCGAGAACGCGATACGACTCACCCGCGACGCCGACCTCCTGCTCCACGAATCCACGTACGGCGACGAGTTCGAGGAGATGGCGAAGGACCGAAAGCACTCCACCATCCGTCAGGCGGCGACCGTCGCGAAGGAGGCGGGCGCCCGCCACTTCGTCGCCACCCACTTCAGCACCCGCTACGAATTTCCCAAGCTCTTCCGCGCGATGGAGAAGGAGGGCCGCGAGGTGTTCCCCGACCTGCAGATGGCTCACGATCTCATGCGCATCGAGGTCTACGACCGGGAAGAGTGACCGCCGGCGACGGCTGGCTGTTCTGACTTCGATTCGCACCCAGGCAGGAGAGGCCTGGAGTACCGCGGGGTCTATGCGTTGGGGAGCCGGGAGGCGCGGTGCGCGCTCACTCCCCGGTGCCCTGCCAGCGACGAAACAGGTCATGCTTCACGCCGACCTGGTCCAGCACCTTGCCCACCGTGTGATCGACGATGTCATCCACGGATTGGGGCCCATGATAGAAGGCGACCATCGGTGGCAGCACGCACGCCCCCAGACGGGCGAGACGGGCGAGGGTCTCCAGATGTCCTTCGTGCAGCGGCGTCTCTCGCGGAACAACGACGAGGTTCCGCCGCTCCTTGAGGCAGACGTCGGCGGCGCGGACGATGAGGTTGGACGCCAAACCGCGGGCGATCGCGGACGCCGTATTCATACTCGCTGGGATGACCACCATGGCGTCGAGCAGGTAGCTACCGCTCGCGGGGCCGGCGGCGATGTCCTTGTGGTCCCACACCCGATCCGCGAGCTCACGCACATCGGACCATGAGCGGTCTGTCTCGATGTCCAGCGTGCGGATCGCGGCGGGCGACGCGACCAGATGTGTCTCGATGTCGGCTTGAGCCCGCAGCTCCTCCAACAAGCGGATGCCCATGATCGGGCCCGAGCCGCCCGTCAGGCCGATGAGAAATCGTCTTCGCGCCATGGCACTCATCAGTCTAGCGCAGCCACCGAATCGGCGAACAGGGCCGCCGTGTGATACTCACCAAAACCGCAGAACATGGCGTCGCGATAGAAGCGCTCGACCGGATACTCCCTGCTGAATCCGTAGCCACCGTAGACCTGGACGCAGTCGTCCGTGACCTGGTTGGCGACCCGCGCCGCCAGATGACGAGCCTGCCGCGCTGCGTGTGCGAACGGCGCTCCGCCGTCCATCATGCGCGCGGCGCCGTGAACCAGGCCGCGGGCTCCCTCGACCCGCGCGTCGCCGGTCGCCAGCTTCTCCTGGATCGCTGCGAAGCGGCGGAGCTCAAGCTTGAACTGCTTGCGCTCGTCCGAGTAGCGGACCGCGTGATCGAGCGCCCCGCGCGCCGTACCCACCAGCAAAGCGCTGACGCCCACCCGGGAGACGGCGAGCACCCGGGCAACGAGCTCCGCGCCACCGATGACCCGCCCGGGCGCGCCGTCGAGGGCGAGCGCGCCCCACTCGAACCCCTGCAGCCCGATCGCATCCACGGGCCCCCCGTGGGACAAGCCCGGAGCATCGGCGGCCACCACCGCGAGCACCTCGCCGTCGTCACGACGCGCGCGCACGAGGTAGCAGCTCGCCCGTCCGGGGAACGGCACGACGGTCTTCTGACCACGGAGCGTCACGTCGGCGCCGCCACCGTCAGCGGCACAGTCGACCGCCCAGTCCTCTTCGGCGAGCGCCGGTGCGCCGAGGAGTTCCCCGGTGGCGAGCCCCTCGATCCATCGGGCTTGCGTCGGTTCGTCGTCACAGGCCACGAGCGCGTCGGTGACGATCCCCTGCGCGCACGCCAGCGCACCCGCGACGCCGGCCGCGCGCGCGAGCTTCTCGATGACGATCACCTGGCCCACGCACCCGGCAGCGGCACCCCCCAGCTCTTCGGGCACGGAAGCGCCGAACAAGCCGAGCTCCGCGATCTCATTCCACAGATCTTCCGGATGGGTCCCTGCGTGATCGAGCGCCTCGTGGCGAGGCAGGACAACGTCGGTCGCGAACTCACCCACCGCCTGCGCGATCATGGACTGCTCTTCGGTCAACAGGCTGTCGAGCGGAGAGGGCTCCATCATCCGTCCCCCTTCCGACTCGCGACGGCGTCGCGAATCCAGTCAGCCAGCTCCGGAGTCGGGGTGCCGGGTCCGAAGATCTTCCCGATGCCCTCCGACTCGAGCGCCCGAACATCGTCTGGCGGGACGATGCCGCCGCCGACGAGCACGACTTCATGCAAGCCCTTCTCCTTCACGAGCTCGAGGACTCGGCGGAACAGGGGCATGTGGGCGCCGGAGTGCACGGAGAGGCCGATCACGTCGACGTCTTCCTGCAACGCAGCCTCGACGATCATCTCCGGCGTCTGACGCAGGCCGGTGTAGATCACCTCCATGCCCGCGTCGCGCAGCGCGGCGGCGACGACCTTGGCGCCACGATCGTGCCCGTCGAGCCCCGGCTTGGCGACCAGAACGCGGATCGGTCGCTTCATGTTCTGTCTCCATCGTCCATCCGCAGGATGTCCTCCACCGCGTCGTGCACGGAGCGATCGCCGGTCACCACCGCGTCGATCAGCGGATCCGCCGACGCACCCAGCAGGCGCTCGGCGACGAGGTCGCACGCCGCTGCCGCGAGGCGCCTTCGGATTCGGCCACGGGCCAGGTCCTCACGCGCTCCTGAAGACTCGAGCGCCGCGCGGCGTGCACACAGCATTCCGAGCAAACCATCGACCCCGGTGCCGTCCTTCGCCGAGGTCAAAAGGACGCGCTCCTCCAGGTCATCCGGCGGGTCGTGCAACGACAGCGATCCGACCAGGTCCCCGCGGACCTTCTCCGCCGACGCGTCGTCGGCCTTGTTCACGACCCAGAGGTCGGCGACCTCCATCAGGCCCCTCTTCATCGCCTGGATGGCGTCA
>NYSS01000167.1 GCA_002683135.1 Planctomycetota bacterium
AAAGGTTTTCATACTTTTTCCTTTTATAAATAACCTATAAACTATCAGTTACTTTTAAAGACTTCATTACAGATTAAGCAGCCAGTATATCAGCCAAAAGTTTTAAATCCTCTATTAATTGGTTCGAGTTTTGTACCATAGGGGTCACAAAAAGGGATACTATTTTAGTGTCCCTTTTGTGTATTACAAGTCCAGCTAATTCTACATTTTTACCTCTTTTTATTTGAAATTTTTAAATATTTTCCGGAATTCATTGGAAAATTTAAATGAATTTGTTTTTTGATAACCGGTTCGAACCTATTAGAATCGTTGAGGTGATAAGATTCGAACCTTATTGTTCACAGATAATACCTAGACTAATCAGCAAAGAATGCACCTTCAAGTACGATAACATTTCACCAAATATTTAATCTGATTCCTTATTTTGCCAAATGACAAATTTATGACTAGCCATAATTACTAACTTTATAAAATGGAAAACTTATAGAATATATTTTACAATTTGGCAATTTAAACCCGCAGCAAATTGAGCTCATCTCGATAAATGTTACTGTAACGACACTTTATAAAGACACATATTTTGCAGAAGTAGGAAAAACTTTTAACAAAGTAGTTTTCGTTCTAGAGGGTATTTTACGAATTTGTTATTACAACAATAAAGGCGAAGAAATCACGAAATATTTTATAGAAGAAAACCGCTTCATCGCAAATCCATATAGAGACGAACCCTTTTCAGAATATGTCCAGGCAGCCACAGATTGTAAATTTATTGTATTTTCGAACCAACAATGGAACAACCTTTCTAATACAATTTTGGAGTGGGATAAAATTATGAATAAGATATTCCATAATGCCCTGATGAAGAAAATGGACAGAAGAAGTTCCTTAGTTTCTGAAGATGCCACCACACGTTATCTTATATTCTTAGAAAAATTCCCTAACCTTGTTGATCGGACTCCTCTTTCTTATATAGCTTCTTATCTGGGGATTACATAATCCTCCTTAAGAAGGATCAGAAAAAATATTGTATAAATCCTTTTTTGCTATATGGCAAAAGATTTTTAGTAGAGTTCCTGCACCTTTGTTTTCATAATTAAAACAGAGAAAATGAATATTAAAAAAATAATTACCATTGGTGCCAATACAGCAAATCCTCTACCAGTAAAGCGATTGGGTTATGGGACAATGCGTCTTCCGGGGGAACAAGTTTGGGGCGAACCCGAAAATAGGGAAGAAGCAGTGCAGATATTAAAAGCAAAACTTCTGAAGGTGATATTAATTTTCTGGACACAGCTGATTATTATGGAAAAGATGTAACCAATCGACTTATCGCAGAAGCCTTGCATCCTAATAAGAAAGATCTGGTTATTTGTACCAAAGTTGGAGCAAGCAGAGGGGTAGATAAAAGTTGGAACGTTTACGACAAACCTGAAAATTTACGGGCAAGCATCGATAATAATTTAAAGACCTTAAAAATTGAACAAATTCAATTAGTACATTTTCGCGTAATGCCTCGGACTACCACTCCTTTTGAGGAATCATTGAAGGCTATGTTCGAAATGCAAAAAGAGGGAAAAATTATGGAAGTAGGTGTAAGTAATGTTACCACGGAAGAATTAAATCCAGCCCTATCTATTGGGAAGGTGGCAAGTGTTGAAAATGCATTCAGTTATGTACAACGTACGAGTTTTTTCAGTATTTGGTCAAGATATTAGGGGTATACTATGTTCGAATTTTGCAATTTGGTGGTGAGGAAAGTTTAAAATGATTTTTAAGAAGTCGGGGTGGCAGAACGCGGGATTATTCTTCAAACTATTTAGTGGCTTACAAAAAGTTCATATTATAAGTTTTCTGATATAAAAAATCCACTCAAAAATTTTATAGGTTATGATAGATCATATCCAAAGCTTCATATTAATAATACAGAGGCTTCATTGTTGGTATGTCAAGTGGAACGTATTGATACTTCCTTATATATATCTGAGTATCATCCGAAAATTGGATTTTATTAGGCGTAATGAGTAGTAATATATCGAGCTGATAATTTTCAAGTAAATATAATACATTTTCAAGGAACTCTAAGAAAAGACTACTTTTCGTATTGCTTTATTTAAATTCATTCAAGCCTAAGTTCAAGGGAGGAGTAAAAAGTTATTTAAGACGATCAGATCCTTTTTCTACTATTACTCAACTTAAGCATTATTTTCCATAAAAGAAAATTTCTCTAATTTTAGTTTAGGGGTCTGCCTTGAACTTTTCTTAAATAAACGTTAGAAATTTATCTGTAAAGAATGAACCTAATTCTTTCAGCTACCAATAGGTTTTTACAACTATCTCTGGCAGATAGCGTATATAAACATACTGTAAAGCAGAAGGATGTGAGGCTAAAGTTAAAAGCTTTCTTAAGAACTTATAATATTTTGTTATTCTCTTTAGCTTTGTTTAATCCGGTAATGAGATGGTTAACTTTGAATTATAGGATATAGTTAGAGGAACGACCTTAAAATCCTACTAAACAAAAAAGTAATGCCATGAAGAATCTAAAAGATTTATTTGAACATCAGTTGAGAGATTTATATAGTGCGGAAAGCCAATTAATTTCAGCATTACCCACTATGGTTAAGCAGGCAAATACGCCCAATCTGAAAAAAGCTTTTGAAATGCATTTAAAGGAAACGCAAGAGCATCAAATACGCTTAAAGGATGTTTGTGAAGATTTGGGAATATCTCCAACTGGAGAAGTTTGTAATGCCATGAAAGGATTAATAAAAGAAGCTAAGGAATTTTTAGAAGAAAATGTTGAAAATGAGTTTGTACGTGATGCAGGAATTATAGCTGATGCACAGCGCATTGAGCATTATGAGATTGCGGGATATGGCACTGTGCTAAGATTTGCGAAGGAATTAGGGTATACAGTTATAGCCGAAAAACTGAATAAGACTCTCCAGGAGGAATATGCAGCCGATGAAAAATTGAACAGTCTAGCAACTAACCAAATCAATAGGAAGGCTGACTAACTCATATTTAACTGGATGGCGGACCATTCAGGCTGCGGTACTGAATGGTCTTTTCATAATCAAGACATGTCATGAAAAAGAATAAAAAAATACAGGATGAAGAGCAATATGCCATTTTAAAAAGCAATGGTATGAGTGACGAAAAAGCTTGTGTGATTGCCCGAAATAAAGAAGAAATACAGCAGAATGCCTATCATAATTATTCCTATAAGGAATTAATTGTAATTTGCCGTGAAAAAGGAATTTCTGTTGTAGACAAAATAAAAAAAGGCGATTTAATTGACTTAATAATTAAACATGAGGCATGAAATTGACAATGGTTATTTTAAACGTTATTTTACCTCCGGTAGCCGTTTATATTAAGTATGGAGCTAAAAAGGAGTTTTTAGTCAATTTATTATTAACCTTTCTTGGTTGGATACCCGGAGTAATACATGCTTTTATCATAAATGATGAATATGTAAAGCTGTTTCGAAAAAGCTAAAATATAAATAAACGAAATATCTTACTTTATGATGTTTTTAAAATACGATGACTATGTATTCTAAAAAAGCACACTTTGTCTATGATTTTTTGTTTGTGATAAGCTTAATGGGTTTGGATGTTTATCGTTATCTCAGTATGGAAAGTATGCAGACATATTGGTTTTTGACCTGTGGAGGTTTATTATTATTTAATAGCCTTTGTGCATATGAAGTACTAGGTAGGCAAATCATTACTTTCTATACTCATCTTTATTTTGATATAGTTCTGGCTCTGTTTCTATTGTGCTTAGTGTGGATTGATAGTATTGAGGGTATTTCAGCAGCTTCAATCGTTATTATCAGTATTCTTATCATTACTAATGCTATCGTAGCAAAATATAAACTGCATAGGGATGTTCGTTCACGATAATGTTAGAATTAAAAAGCCATACATAATAGTAAAACTGATTATAATTAAGCCTTTTTATATTTAATGGTGATGAAGGCTTCCCTGTTTTTCATACAGTTTAAAAATCAACTATTTTTAAGTTGACCTCCTCCCAAAATTAGGTACTGGTCATAACTAGAGAATCTGGGCTATTTTCATTGATTTCAATGTACTCATTGGGTGACATGTCACCCAATGAGCTGTGTGGTCTAAACCCGTTATAGTCTTCCCTCCAAATATCGAACTTTTCTTGTGCATCTTCCAAAGAGAAGAACCAGTTTGTATTTAAACATTCATCTCTGAAAGATCCATTGAAGCTTTCTATAAATGGATTATCAGTAGGTTTTCCGGGTCTTGAGAAATCTAATTCAACATTGTTTTCATAAGCCCATTTATCCAATACTTTACTGATAAATTCACTTCCATTATCTACTTTTATGCGTTTAGGATAAACTCTTGCACTAGCAACTAAATTATCCATCACCCCAACACCCCAACAACATCACTTCCTTTAAGGGATTTTCCTGCATATATAGCTAAACATTTACGACTATAATTATCTACTACAGTTAAGGCTCTGAAACGGCTTCCATCGTAGAGTTGATCTGTCACAAAATCCATACTCCAGCACTCATGTAAACTAGAGGCATTACCAAGAACAGGTTGTCTATGGGCTGCACACCGACTTCTTTTAGGTCTCTTAGATCTGAGGTTTAAACCTTCTTCGCAATACACTCTATAAACGCGTTTATGATTATCCATAAAGCCTTCCCGGCGAAGCAAAATATAGATCCTCCAAAACCCATAGCGTACTCGTGTTGCTGCTATTTCTTTCATTCTCATACGCAGCAATTCATCTCCACGTTCTTTGGGTGTATAATAAAAAACGCTTTTGTGCAGCAATATTAGGCGTACACAACGATTGATGGAAATATTATATTCCATACGGATATTGCTGACCATCTCCCGTTTTCGAGACGGCCTTAGAACTTTTTTTTAAGTACGTCCTGAAGAATCTGCTTGTCAAGACTTAAATCAGCTACAAGCTTTTTAAGCTGCGCATTCTCCTCCTCCAAGTTTTTGAGCCTTCTCAGTTCAGAGACACCCAGACCACCGTATTTTTTCTTCCAATTGTAAAAGGTAGCCTCGCTGATTCCCATCTTGCGACAGACCTCAGAAAGACGTGTTCCAGTCTCAACCTGTTTTATCGCAAATACAATCTGCGACTCGGTATATTTTGATCGTTTCATAAGCAAATAATTTATTTAAAGTTAAACATTTATTTGCCAGAAATACTCTAGTTTTTATTAGTCCGATTTAATGGGAGGAGGTCAGTGATAAGTAAAGCTATATTTTCGGTCTTCAAAATTTAAAAATGATTTGAAGGCAATAAGGATTCGACCATTTCCGACTAGACACATTCTTAAAAGTTTTCATTCAGGAATAAAAAAATGTAAGAAAAAATGGACGTTTTTTTAAAACCAATCTCGCTCAAGAAAATGGGAGGGGAAAATTATAGGTATAGCATTAGATAGCGATATTTCTTTTGCATTTTTTCGGGGTGAATTATCTCGTAGCATAAACTTAGAATTGGAGTTTACACAACAAGATTCTTTACAATTAATTTATAATTTAGGACATCCGTTTCTATAT
The DNA here is from genome assembly GCA_002683135.1 of Planctomycetota bacterium. GTDB lineage: Bacteria > Planctomycetota. The sequence goes on from NYSS01000167.1 coordinate 5,583, forward strand.
CGATTTTCAAAGGATACCGAATGGGTGATTTTCGAGCGATTTCAACATGCTGTTACCCTGACTTCTTCCCGTCTAATTTCAAGAATTTCTTTAAAAAGCAGTATTCCCTATAATTTATACATTATCAATATTACAAAAAGGCAATTTTTAGAAAATAGAATTGCTACTTCAAACACTTTAGACAATAATTTAAAATTTCTTTTTAAGGAGCATCCTTCGCATCAAGTTTTCCATTCTGGAAATTTTAATTTAAGGATAGCTGATGTGTTTAAGGAAATTAATTATTTAAGTGTATTTAATTTTTTGGATTATTTAAAATTGGAAATAAATATTCATGAATTAATCTTCCTTCATCTTCGGCAATACAATAAAGATTGTAATAATCACCTAAAGCTGACGCATCCAAGCGATGTAAAACAAATTAAAAAAGCTGCTGAACTGATTATAGGTACATAGCTTAAATGAACAGAATAGAGTGAATAAGTAGGCATGTGGGTTTAAACTGTAATAAGTTGCAATTAGAATTTAAAGAATTATATGGTCAAAGCGTCAATGGGTATATAAGAGCTGTAAAAATGAAAAAAGCGAAGGAATTGCTTGAAGAAAGTATAATGAATTTATCGCAGATTACACATGCGATAGGGATTGCAAGTCCAAGTTATTTTCGTAGATTGTTTAAAGAGTTTTATCAAATAACACCATCAGAATATAGAAAAAGAAGAGACCAGAAATTAAAGGGAAAACAACACCAATATGAATGTCATTGAAGTTAATTCCATTCCCATAGATGAAGTAATAAAAGATATAGGGAAGGCCCTTTCACAGCCGGTTTCGGAAAATTGTAAACATTCTGTCTAGATATTCCAAATCATTTGGGGAAAGGCAATTTTCAGGGTTTAATTTCAATAATGGATTTGGGTTTATTCATTATAACTGTGTATTCCATGCGGCTACAGAAATACAATTTGTTGTTGATAAAATACATCCACTCAAATTTCTGTATATGTTGAATGGAAATATGGTAAATCGTTTTGAAGGTGAGGAAGAAGGGCACAGCATAGAACAATATCAACATGCTATCGTGACGAATGTGCAAAATAAAGGCCATATATTACAATTTTCCGAAGCAGAACAGCTTTCATTGATAAGTATAGAAATAGATCGAAAAAATTTTCGATAAGGTGGATTGTGACTAAAGGGGGTGGAATTTAAATTGAGAGATGCCTTTTTAGATGTAAAGGCAAAAAAGGAATTTTACCATAAAGGCTTTTATTCTCTTAAGATTGCTGATTTATTCCGGGAGAATGAGGAATTTAAAGTAAGTAATTTTATCCGGAGGATTTTTCTAGAAGCATTGACAATGAAAATGCTTGCCTATGAGTTGGAGAAGTATGAAGATGAACTCAAGACAGATAAGCAGCAACGAATATTAACTCATTATGAAGTTAGAGCTATAAAAAAGGCAGCTAATTATATTGAAGATCATATATCGAGGAACCCGAGTTTAGAGGAATTAAGCCGATATGCAGGATTGAATAAGAATAAGCTTCAATATGGTTTTCAATTATTATTTCATACAAGTGTACATACTTATTTAAGGGAAACAAGGTTAAAGAAAACCCTGTTACTTAATACCAATTTGAGTATCAGTGAAATTTCTAGTTATTTTTTTTCCAGAATTTTTAAAGAAAAATACGAAATGTCTCCGATAAAATTTCGTAAGATCAATCGTAAACCTTAGTGAAATGGCTATAAGTTTATTCTGTGTGTTCCACGGGTCTTAATTAAATGTTAAAATTAATTAGTCCAATGTTTAGATGATAAATTTGAGAATCGGAGAGCTCAATTTTTTGTTTTTTATGTAAGACTGGGTTTCTATTACTCTTAACAAACTCACCGATGAAAATCGCCTTTTATCCGAACAATTTCAGAACCGTTAATAAAAATTAAGAATTGTTAATTGTAGGCTAAAAGTGGTTTCAGCTGAAATATAGTCGTTTACTCCATTTAAATTTGTATTTGTTCATATAATCTATTATCAAAAAGTATGTATCAAAATTCGACCATTAAAAAGAATATTTTTCTTCTTTTATTAAAGGGTATAAAAAAAATGTCTATTCAATATAATACCTACTTATTTCTCTATAGAAAGAGTATAAAGCCTAATAATAGACAGCTTTTATTTCGACTTCTCGAGTCTAAAAGTAAATTTATATTACTGATTTTCGAAATGTTTCAGGAATATTACAGTTTAATTCATTTGTGGAACATTGAACAGTATTTCATCAGACTTAAAAAGGAAATTATGCAAAATTTAACCGGTATAAGAAGAATGGAATATAATTTAGAAATTAATGTCATAGAATTAGAAAATTTAAATCTCAGTTTCATTAAAAATATGTTACGTAAAGTTTCAGAACTTTCTTTTAGAAATATACTTCTTAGACATCAGTTCGAGTTGAAATCTGTACTCTCGGATTTTTAGCGCTCTGTAAATTAACTGTGGGGAATAAGCTTAAGCGTTAAGATGTCTATCTACATCGGTCTTTTATGTTGGGATTCCGTTATTCGATATCGGAATGGTAATCACCTCCTAATTATTTTGAGTTCATAATATATAATATGGGAGGTGGTTTTTTGTTTGAAAAAGTATCTGGAAAGTATATACTGAAAAAAATAAGTTCATATGATCATTACAATATGTTTAGTAATATTTGGCATCATAGGAACAACCATGATGACCATTTTCAGTTTTATATATTCCTATATCACAAATTATAGTTTTAATGAACCGAATCTTCTTAACTATGTGTTGGTTACTTCCGAATTTTTATTTTTAAGAAGATTGGGCGAACAACAAATAATCGGCTGGATTTTTCATTATCTAATAGGCATAGCTTTTGCTTACTTATACTATAAAGGAATTGATATCTATGATTTCGATAGCACATTGCCTAATGGAGTGCTTTATGGCATAATTTTATCAGTATTAGGTATTTCCGGTTGGGCATGTTTACTATTCAAAAATTTTCCTATTCCCGATATTTATTTTAAAGGCTTTTTCTTTCACTTAATACTAGCGCATTTGGTTTATGGGCTGAGTATTGCTGTATGTTTTGAATTTTTGTTTTTTTAAAGTTGTAAATTAATAAAATCGATTATTATTCTGATAAAATCGACATATAGTTGAGGGGGAGCACTGTACATAATTTAAGCCTTTACCTTTAAAAAATAATATTTCTAAATTTTAAGGTATTTTGAATCAAAAACGTACTGAATTATGCCTAGGTATTATAGATCCCTACAATACCATCAATGTTAATCTTTTTTTTGGACTTGAAACGGCAATAGAAAAATCTATCAGTGCTATTTTTGTTCATATAAAAAAACTACTAGAATGCTGAATTATCGAAATACTTCAGTTTTACCAAGTCGTTGCCAACGAATAAAAAACTATGGAAGGAAGATTTAGACGGTATAATTACCGGCTATTTTCCTACAGAAGTCGAACTAGTTGCGTATACTAAAAAAACTTTGAAACTCAACTTACCTATTTTTCAGTTTAGTCCTGTTTTAAGAGACCACAAAATAGCAAAAGAGATCATTGATTTGGCAAAGGTCAGAAACAAGTTGATTTTTTGTTATAACCCTTATCAATATAGTCGGACATTTCGAGAAATTCATGATCAGGTATACACTTTTGTGCTAAAAAGAACTCCCCGCCCTCCATTACTCATTTATAAAGCAGGTAGCGTTTTTTAATCTCAAAGACGAAGAAAATACTTGGATGAATGTAGAAGGTACCGCCAAGAGTTAGATAGGTCATCCTAGGCTGAAGCTTTTGCCAACTATCTTTTAAAAAGAAATTTCCCGGTGATCAAAAAAAAAGAGAACAAAAAATTAAACCAACCTTATTCGAGTGCAGTTTTATAAAGAACAGGCCTATCTGTTAATGGAACTTTCCAATTATTCGAAAGTGAGCTTTATACCGGGAAACTTACATGCGTCCTTGCAGACGAAAAAGCAAGGAAAGCGGCACTCCATGCAACGTCAGAATTTAAACCTTGTTCGTCAAATGAATATACCGGATATTTTAAGACCAGGGGAAACCAAAAGATTTGTGCTCATGCTTTCAAAATTTACAATTCCTGAAAAGTGGGTGTTGAATGTATCCGTTCAAGAGCAAAATGGTCGCAGACATTTAGGGGTTTTATCTCCCAGTTTTTAAAGCGATGTAGGTTATAAAGTAATTACTAGGCCTATAGAAGTTTAGGGGAACGTCTATTCAATATTTAGTTATTAGCTTTTAATGTCTAATCAAAAGTTCAACTCCTAATAGAATATTCCTGAGTAGATAAAAAATCAATTAGAGCGAAAGTTTACTGAAAATTAAAAAGAAAATGCATTATAAAGCCGAAAAGATTAAGCTTAATTTTACTTTACATTGTTTTCACTGTCCCTAATTTCTTTTACATACCTATCTGTGATTATAAAAGCATGAATCATTCCTGGTACCCAACCAATTAGTGTTAGTATTAGATTTATTAGGAACTTTTTATTCGCTCCATATTTTAAATATACTGAAAGGGGAGGTAACAAAACGTTTAAAATTACAGTTAACAATTTCATTTATACTATTTTTAGATTATTTTTTGTTTAACAATGCAGTAATCAGGGCATTTCTATCCATATTATCGGTTCCTGGTATTCCTGATTTTTTAGCCTCTTCTATAAGTTGTTCATCGGTATAGGTGGTAAGGTTATTTTTTTGGATATGCTCATTGTTTTGAGCTATTTCAGACGCCTCTTTATCACTTACTCCATTTTTTCGGAGTATGGCATATTGTTCTTCATCCATTATCTTATTTTTCTCCTTTATCATAATACACTTTTTTAGATAATTTATTCCATCAATCTTAATTTCGTTATTTTCGAAATTTTAATCCCATTGGCCGGTAATGGGGGAAACTGATTTTTTTTAATTCTCAAATTTTTACTTTTCACCGTGTAATTAATATCATAAATTAAAAAGTAAAGATTGCGCTTCATTAAATTAATAGTAATCCATTCACCGGCGCATCGATGGTTTTTGTAATGATCCCCTCCTCCTTGAGGGATTAAATTAAATGGTGAAATTTGAGCATTCATAAATCTTTCCGGGTAAAATCGCTCAGGGGCTTTCCATAATTTTGCGTAGTGGTTGGTAGCGTAAAGATCCAATAACACACGCTGCCCTTTCGTAAATTTATGACCTTTAAATTCAAAATTTTTACGGATACGGCCTGAAATAACTGGAAAAAAAGGATAGAAACGCCTAACTTCCTGAATGAAATTTTCCCCGTATTCTTCGTAATTCTCTCTAAGTTTTTCTTTATAAGAGGGATAATCTTCTAAAGCCTTTAAGTTGAAGGTCATGTATCTGGCAACGGCTACTATTGGTCTTAACAGGTTTAGTATCTCTACCGCTACTATTTGATCAGGTAAATGTTTTCCTTTTGGATTTTTGTAACCAATAAAATGATCGAATATAGTGTCACTATTTTTTTTCTTATTTCTATAGTTTTTAATCAATGACTTTACCCAATTCTCTGTTGCTTTTCTAGCGCTCCTTCCTCGCCAGTGCTGTATGCCTATTTTCCCGGCCGAACTAATCATTCTGGAAATCCTGGGAACCTGATTAACTATATCTTTTTTTGTAAAGGGAAGGCCTATCCATTTACATGCGCATTTGAATAGTATGCGCTCCATCTCATCAAAATAGTTTATCGTATTTTTTGCTTTCCAGTCTTCGACAGCTTCAAACCAAGCCTCATCAAAATAGGTGTTTAACTGATTTAGCGAATCTACATTCATACAGTGCATAAATAACTGTTTTCGGGCTTTATGCTGTTCCCCATCTAATCCCTGCACACCATTAAGGCCGAAAAGTGTTTTTTTAAATCGTTTTGGGGTGGCCTTGTGACGGGAAAATCTTTCTTGGTCATAGAATAAAGCAGTTGCTTCTTCCCCACGCAGGATATAATATTTTTTGAATAAAAGTCTGCGTTTTAAGACATTATTTTTAGTGGCATTAAACTGGTCCAGAAAATAGTCGTATCCCTTAAACCAAAATCCTATACTGCTTTCTTCTACCATTTTTATAGTTTAATGATTAAAAAAACCATCCAGAAACACTTCTGAATGGCCTTTTGTTTTATGTTATATGTCACTCCGCTTCTTTGTTGATTTGGTTGGTTGCCAGGCTGTTCAATTTCTCATCGGCAGAATATTCTTCCTGAAGGGTCTTGTCTAATTTTTCAGCAATATTGGTATAGCCCAGTTCTTTTGCGTATCGAACCAAAGTACCGTAGCCCGAAATTTCGTAATGCTCAATTCTTTGGGCATCTGCTATTATTCCGGCATCACGAACAGAATCATTTTCAACTTCTTCTTCAAGAAATTTTTCTGCCTCTGTAATCAAGCCTTTCATTGCATTACAAACTTCTCCGGTAGGCTTAATTCCCATATCCTCGCATATATCTTTTAAGCGTTCCTGGTGATGTTGGGTTTCTTTTAGATGTTCTTCAAAAGCTTTTTTAAGTTTTGCTGACTTGGCGTGTGTGACCATGTTAGGTAATGCGGACACAAGTTGAGTTTCTGCGCTATAAAGATCTTTCAGTTGATGTTCAAACAGGTCTTTTAAGTTTTTCATGATATTAAGATTTAATTGAATTTGTAATTATTTCATTATCAGATCAACGTATCTTCTTTTAGCTTTTTTAAAGTCACTATCATATACTCATTTCTATTACGGATCTGATCTCTAAAAAGTTTTTTTTCATTAGGTGTAACGTTTAGGAATACTAACGTCTCTATACTTGCTGAAATTTTTTGCTCTTTGTTTAAACAATGGTTTAAAAAATCGGATTTACCTAAAAGTTGAAATTTTTTAAATTCGAGTAGAGAACTTTCAGTAAATTGGCGGTATTCTTCTAGGTCGTAATTATTTTTTAGTAATTCTGCTGTTTGGAAGTGTATGTGAGCAAATTTGCTGAATATACTCTTAAAATATATTTTTTTACAGTTCTCTGCTATTCTACGATAGAGCAAGTGGGTTTCTATAAGAGTTCTATAAATGCGTTTTGCCCTCCATCTGATTACCTTATCAGAGTTAGAATTAGATAAATTCTTAGCTTTTTTTAAGATTAAAAATTTTTGTTTCCGATCCTTCGGACAATAATAGGAAATGCGTACACTCCCCAATGCTTCGGTGTCGTGGGCTGAATGGAATTCGCCATCTTCAGTAAAACCTCCTTCTGAACTCTCGGCAATTCCGGTAATTACACAATGGCTTATCTTTAGAAGTTTTTCCTTTTCAACAACGGAAAAAGTATATTTACGCTCAAGTCGCTTTAGAGCCTGGCGTGAATTCAGCTGATTTTTATTTAACTTCTTTTTTTCTTGGGTTAGGTTAGCTTTCATCATCATCTTCATTTTTGGTTATTTCAAAAATAAATAGATTTAAAAAAAAGAAATATTTAAATATTATAATGTTTTCTAAAGGAATGAATAAACATTTATTAAAAAATATTTAAATTAAATATTCATTGCTGGTATATGTTGGGAAAAAACTATTATGCGTTCAACGTGATATATAAGTTCTGAGTAATTTCAAATTATAGTTTAAAAACTTTTATATGTACCAAACACTACTGAAATTTCATTTTAAATCGTAACCCTAATATTCCCTTTAAGACGTAAATTCAAATCACCCTTTTAAAAAATGTTCTACGAACTTTAAATTATAATTTACGTAAATGTCTGTAATGTGTGAAATTTGAACCGGTAGTACATATTATTCTTTTAAAGCCTCGATTTTATTAAATTCCAGTAACTATATAACTATACTCTTTAGAACAATTAAAATATTTATGCGGCTTAAAAAGTCATACTAATTATCACTATTTTATAAGAAGTTGTTGGTAATCAAAACGTTAGTGTTTAAGTAAGCCAATTATAGAGAAGAATAAAATTCATAACCTACTAATTATATAAAGGAAAAAAATCCCGGCCCCAAAAAGGAAGAGTAAGACCGCTATGAGAACTGTGCTGTTTAATTTACGAAACATTTAAATAATTTGCGACTAATCTAATATGTTTCTTGAAAAGTTAAAATGAATTTTATTCGATTAACATAAAATTAAGAATATAAGTTTA